>CP185407.1:0-616204 GCA_049177155.1 Mycoplasmoidaceae bacterium
ACATGGACCCATTAGTTTAGGGTGAGCAGGATTGTGTCCTGATTTCTTATAAGCATTGATCTTCTCCATTGGAAGCATTTGCTTAATAACGTCATATGAAATTTCTTCAATCTTGTTGATTTCATGACTTGTTCTAAAACCATCAAAGAAATGTAAAAATGGTAATGATGAGTTTAGTGCAGCAATGTGTGCAACTAAAGCCATATCCATAGCTTCTTGTACGTTGTTTGATGCTAACATACAGAAACCTGTTTGTCTACAAGCCATAACGTCTTGGTGGTCACCAAAGATGTTAATTGCTTGGGCAGCTAGTGTTCTAGCTGATACATGGAAGACTACTGGTAAACATTCTGCAGCAATCTTGTACATGTTAGGGATCATAAGTAATAATCCTTGACTTGCTGTATAAGTTGTAGTTAATGCACCAACTGAAGCAGATCCGTGAACTGCACCAGCAGCTCCACCTTCAGATTGCATTTCAGTTACTTTAACAGTATTGCCAAAGATATTCTTTTGTCCTTTTGCTGCTCATTCATCACACAATTCAGCCATTGGTGTTGAAGGAGTAATAGGGAAAATACAAGCTACATCACTTAATGCGTATCCGATGTAAGCAGCAGCGGTATTTCCATCTACTGAAATATATTTTTTATTCGTTGACATATAAAATTCTTTCTTTTAATAAAATATACATCCTGCTAGGATGTATATATATTATATATCTATTTCAAAAATAAGTATACTACTTATTTTTGAACCACTTTATTTGGGTCAATTGTTGTTTGTGGTTTATCTTGTTCAATGTTAGTGAAAGGCTTCTTTTCAGCTGGTTTGTCTGCAGGTTTAACCTCTTCTTTTTTAGGAGGAACTTTGTCTGGTTGAGGTAATTCAACCTTTTTAGCAGTAGAAGTTGATGGTTCAACTTTAATTTCAGCACTGGCTGCTTTTAAGTTTTTAACACCTGGTTGATCTAACTTAATATCAGGTAAAACTTCTCTTTTAGTTGATGATTGTCTTACAAAATCAGTCATTGGACGATAATTTTGGTTCACATCAACATTTTCTTTTTTAGGTTCAGTAATACCAAAATGTAAACCTGGTTGACTAACTTTAGGCATTACAAATGGGTTAGTTGGTGTAGCAGCTGAAGCTTGATCGCCATATTTCTTAGCAACTTCAGCTATAGTCTTTGCTGTTGTTTGACGTCCATGTGATTGAACAAATGCACGACCAACAGAATAGTTGTGGTTTAAACTTTCAGGACCACAAATACATCCACCTTCACAAGCCATACCTTCAATTAAGTTGTATTTGTTGTTACCAGAAGCAATTGCATCAATTGCTCTAATACATTCTTTCATACCACTACAAGCTAGTGATGAAAGTTTGAAGTCTTTAATATCAAGTTCTTTTAATCCTTGTAATACAGCTTCAGATACACCACCAACACGAGCAAAGTTTCTTCCAAATGGAGAAGCTTCATCTAAAGATACACCTTTAAGTTTTTCTACTTCTACATCTCTTGCAGAGAACATAGCACGTAATTCTACAAATGTTAAAACATAGTCAATGTAAGGTCTAACTTCTGGTCTAGATCTTTCTGCTTTCTTTGCAGTACATGGACCAATGAAAACAGTTAAAGCATCTGGGTATTTTTGCTTAATGATTTTACCAGTAGTTGCCATTGGACTACCTTGGTGACTAATCTTGTCTTTTAATTCTGGATGGAATTTTTGAACATAGTCAAAGAAAGCTGGACAACAAGAAGTAAATAGCATTTTCTTCTCTGCTAATTCTTTTGTTTCGTTGAATGCAACAACATCAGCACCAGAAGCAACTTCTACTACATTAGAGAATCCTAATTGGCTAATACCTTCAATGATTTGTTCAATTCTCACACCTGGGAATTGAGCAACAATAGAAGGAGCAACCATTGCGATGATTGGACGTTTCTTAGTAGCTAAAATATTGTTTCTAATATGGTCGATAACGAATGTCATGAATGTCTTAGCAGCGATAGCACCGAATGGGCACTTTTGTGTACATTGACCACAAGTAATACACTTTGTGTAGTCAATCTTTGCTGATAAGTTTTCATCCATGGTAATAGCACCAACTGGACATGCTTTTTGACATGGTCTACGGAAGTTATAAATAGCACCGAATGGACATGCTTTAGCACAAAGACCACAGTTAACACATTTTTCTTTATCAATGTGTGCACGGTGGTGACCATCTACAGTAATAGCACCTTTAGGACAAGCTTGTTTACAAGCGTGACCGATACAACCACGGCATGATTCAGTTACTGTGTAACCACCCATTGGACATTGGTCACAAGCAATAGGGATAACGTCAATAATGTTGAAGTCGTCTCATTCACCACCACGGGTAATTTTGACTCTTTCAGCCATGATTGCACGTTCCATATAAACGCAGCAACGATAATTAGCTTTTCTTCCTGGAACTAGAATTTCAGGAAGTTGAGCTTCGACATCCTTAAAATTACCAGCATAACATGCTCTGGCAACTTCGCGTAATACGTCAAATTTAATCTTTTCTACATACGTTTCAAATTTTCAATCCATAGGTTGATAATATTAATAAATATTTGATGTTTCTTATTTATTATACAAAAAATATACTAATTATTAAGTTTATTAAATAAATATATATTTAGCTGTTCAAATTCTTGATTTGATAGGAGGGGAATATCCTTATAAGGATATTCAAGTCCCATTTTTTTGTATTTATCCATAGCTAATTTATGGAAAGACAATAATTCATATCTTTCGCATGATTTTAGGGTGGATAAAAACTGAGCTAAAGCATCTAAATGTTTGTTGTCAGTAT
The DNA here is from genome assembly GCA_049177155.1 of Mycoplasmoidaceae bacterium. Taxonomy (GTDB): domain Bacteria; phylum Bacillota_I; class Bacilli_A; order Mycoplasmatales; family Mycoplasmoidaceae; genus Hennigella. Next base: position 2,854 of record CP185407.1, read on the forward strand.
TAATAGTTTTAGCTACCACTTGTCTGATTCAATATGGTTTATTTTTTTCCTCTAAAAATTTAACAAATTCTACACCTGCTAAATAGCTTGAGCCAGTTATGGTTTGATGCTCATTTTGATCTAGTGATTTTATATCGACAATCCATAAATTTATGTCATCTAAAAGATCTTCATAAATTTGCTTATTTTTTTCAAAATTACAAGCTGAAGTATCAATAGCTAAATGGATGTTTTGAGCTTTACACTCTTTGGCTAAAGCTTTAATAAAATCTGCTTGTAACATTGGTTCTCCACCCGATAGGGTGATACCACCTTTTGAATAAAAAGCTTTGTTCCTTTTAAATAGAGAAATAATGTCTTCTACCGACATTTCCTTAGCTTCTGGATTATTTAAATTCCAGCTTTCGGGATTGTGACAATATTGGCATCTAAAACTGCAGCCTTGTAAGAAAATTACTAATCTTACTCCAGGTCCATCTACAGCTCCAAATGTTTCTGTTTTAAAAACTTTGGCTGTTATTGACATTATTTTCTTTCGTGGAATGTTCTAGCAAGAACTTCGTCTTGGTGTTTTTTGCTTAACTTAACAAAGTTAACAGCATAACCAGAAACTCTAATTGTTAATTGAGGGTATAGTTCTGGGTGGTTTTGTGCATCCATTAAAGTTTCTCTCATTAAGATGTTAACATTTAGGTGTTGAGCACCTTTTTCAAAGTAACCATCTAGTAATTGAACTAGGTTATCTTCTTGTTCATCTCTCATATGACCTAATGCAAATGGGATGATTGAGAATGTATTAGAAATACCATCTTGGGCATAATCAAATGGTAATTTAGCAACTGATGATAAACTTGCAATAGCACCAGAACAATCTCTACCATGCATTGGGTTTGCACCAGGAGCAAATGGAACTCCAACTTTTCTGCCATCTGGAGTTGCACCTGTTGCACCACCATACATAACGTTAGATGTAATTGTTAAGATAGAAAGAGTGTGTTCACCATTTCTATATGTCTTGTGTTTCTTTAGCGCGTTAGAGAAGTATTTTAATACTTCTTGAGCAATAGAGTCTACTCTATCATCATCATTTCCATATTTAGGGAAGTCGCCATCAATTTTAAAATCAACAGCAATATTGTTATTTCAAACTGGAGTAACTTTTGCATATTTAATTGCAGATAAACTATCAGCAACAACTGATAAACCAGCAATACCAGTAGCAAAGAATCTCTTAACATTAATATCATGTAAAGCAAATTCTAATGCTTCATAATATCAACGATCGTGGTTGTAGTGAATAATGTTTAGGGCATTAACATATAAACCAGCTAATCAATCCATTACTTTTTTGTAACGTTCTCAAACTTCATCATAGTTTAATGGTTTATTATGATCTAATTCGCCAAGTTCTGGTCCCATTTTATAGCTTTGGTGTAATTCGTCACGACCATTGTTAATAGCATAAAGCAATGCTTTAGCAAGGTTAGCTCTTGCACCAAATTGTTGAGTTTCTTTACCCATTGCCATTGGTGAAACACAGCAAGCGATTGCATAGTCATCACCATGAATTGGACGCATTAATTCATCTGATTCATATTGAATTGAAGAATATTTAACTGAATATTTAGCACAGAACTTTTTAAAGTTTGCAGGTAAGTTTTTAGATCATAAAACAGTTAAGTTTGGTTCTGGAGCTGGACCCATATTCTTTAAAGTGTGAAGAATACGGAATGATGTTCTAGTGACTAAAGATCTACCATCTTTTCCCATACCACCAATTGTTTCAGTAGCTCAAACTGGATCACCACCAAAGATTTCATTGTAACTTGCAATTCTAGCAAATTTAATGATTCTTAATTTCATTACATAGTGGTCAATCATTTCTTGTGCTTGTTGTTCAGTTAAACCACCTTTTTTCATGTCTCTTTGAATAAAGATATCAAAGAAAGTTGAGTTTCTACCAATAGACATAGCTGCACCGTTTTGATCTTTAACAGCAGCTAAATATCCAAAGTATGTTCATTGAACAGCTTGTTTAGCAGTAGCAGCAGGTTTAGAAATGTCATAACCATACTTTTGTGCCATTTCTTTTAATTGTTTTAAAGCTTTAATTTGTTGAGTGATTTCATATCTAGTTCTGATCTTTTCATCAGTCATTTCACCAATAAGTTTAGATTGTTGTTCTAATCTTTCTTGAATTAGATAATCAACACCATATAAAGCAATTCTACGATAATCACCAATTACTCTACCACGAGCATATGTATCAGGTAAACCTGTCATAATATGACAGTGTCTTGCATCCATAATTTCTTTAGTATAGCAATCAAAAACAGCTTGGTTATGAGTTACAGCATGTTTAGTATAAGCTTCAACAATTGCTGGGTCTACTTTAAAGCCATATTGTTCAGAAGCTTGCACTGCCATCTTAATTCCACCACGAGGCATAAAGGCACGAATTAAAGGTCTTTCTGTTTGTAAACCAACAATTTGTTCTAGGTCTTTGTTAATATAACCAGGACCATAGGCATTAATGAAGCTTGGACGAGGATCTACACCTAAAACACCACCATTTTTCTTTTCTTGGTTCATTAAATCAAGAATTTGGTCTCATAAGTGTTTAGTTGCATCTGTTGGACCAACTAAGAACTTATCATCACCTTCATATGGTTCATAGTTTTGTTGGATAAAATCGCTAACATTTATCCCTTCCATTCATTTTCCGGGTTTAAAACCTTCTCACTCTTTAAAATTTGGTTTTTCCATATCATTTGCCTCTTTAATCTAAGTTCATAAATTAAATAATATCTTATTTAATTATGTAAAGTTATTATATGATAAAATAAAATTGTAAGAGAGGTAAAAAATGTTATTTGATACAAGAGATAAATCTGTAACTCCTAATGGTTTTAACCCAAATGTTCAAAACCAAGTTATTCCTGCTAAAAGATCAACTGGTGGAATGGTAATATTTGTTATATTTTGCATTCTAACTATTGGATTATTAGCTATATATTTACCAGTTAAGAAGAACTACTTCAACAGAAAGCAAGTTCAAATTAACCAAGCTGCAAGTGGAATCGAAATTCAACTTGCTCAAAGAAGAGATACTTTAGTTAAATTAGTTGATGCTACTAAATCATCAATGAAATATGAAAAAGATCTATTAACAGATGTTGTTAAACTAAGATCAATGAATATTGATAAATCAAATGCTATTGAAGCTAATGAAAAAATTGAAAGTGGCTTTGGTAGATTATTAGCAACATTTGAAAGATACCCAGACATTAAAGCTACTCAAAGTATTGAAAACTTAATGGCAAATGCTGATTATCAAGAAAGAGAAATATCAGCAGCTAGAAGACTATACAACTCTCAAGTTACTGCTTTCAACCAAGAAATCTTTACTTGACCAGCATGTATTCCTGCAGTAAGTTTAAAATTAACAACTTTTGCATTATTTGCTGCAACTGAAACACAAAAACAAGACGTAAGTCTTAATTTAAATTAATTTTAAATGACAATGCATCCTAAGTGTTCATCTTTGAATGAACTAGATTCTTTATGTAAAGAGATTAGTGAAAAAGCTAATCAAGAATTTGATTCATTAATTAAAGAATGTAACATCAATTTAGGAACAAATAAGCAATGATCTAATGAATATTATTCATTAGTAAAAGCAAACAATAAACTTAAAAAGAAAATCAAAAGGCAAAGGGTTTGAAGATGAATTTTAATCATCTTTCTAATCTTTCCTTTTTTCTTATTAACTAGTGCTGCAAAAAAGAACCAACAAGCATTGGATAGTGGTTTGATTAAAGAAAAAGATGCTAAAGAAAAATTAGACCAACAATTAGCAATTTTTGTTAGTAAATTATCATATGATTTAATGTTCAAAAAGGTAATTGAACCACTATGAAAAGATGTAAAACTTGATATATATCAAGATGTTGAATCATTTAAATCATGACTTCCTTTAATGGATAAAATTCTAGGTAAAGATTCTTGCTTTACTGAATTGTTATCAGGAACAATCTTTGATAATCCATTCATGATTTATAATTTCAAAGCTCAAACATGATATATGCATACTTATACTGGTTCTATCCCTGTTACATATTCAACAACAGATGGACAAGGACATCATGTAACTAGAACAGAAATTGTTGTAGCAACAGAAACATTACCTGCGCCTCAATGATCTAAGGGAACAGAACTTGCTTATCATTTTGATAAACCATCAAAATTATGTTTTGCTAACAATTCTTCAAAACATGAAATGAAGAAATTGGTTAAAAAGAACAAACAAGCAGAAATGGATAATAGAGAATTTGATAAGATCTTTCCTGCTACAAGAAGTGATGAAAAAGATTTCCGTGTTGTCTTTACACCATTAGCACAAGAGAACTATATTAATCTGTTTAAACAACAACAATACCATGTAACAAAAGATGGTGATGTTACTATAGTAAGCTTACCAAATCAAGCAACTATTCTAGATACAACAGACAACGAAGCTTGCAACTACGATGTTGTTACATGAAAACAACAATATACAAAGTGAGTTTATAACTTTGTTCACTCAATTGGTTTGTTAAGTTTACCAATTGCTAATATTCCTTTATATACACAATTTAAAACAAGAATAAGTCCAGCAAGCGGTAAACAGGTACCAAGTAAATTACAAGCAGAAGAAAACATTACTCACTTATTTAATTTATCAAAATTGTGATCTCAATTTGATACTGATGTTATCTTCCAACCATTACAATCTACTAAAGTAACTATTAATAAAATTGACTTTAATGCTGTTACAGTTCAATGTAATTATTTCTGACCAGATCACAAAGTAATTATGAAACCTGGATTCAGTGTTCATAGAGGAACAGTAATGGTTCCTATCCATGTTATCTACTATCGTCCTAGATCTAAGAAATATGTTGTTTACCAATCTATAAATCTAAATAACTCTAAACAGCAAATGTATTTCAATGATAAATTAATCTTACATCGTGGTCAACTAATGTTCTTATCTGAATCTTCATCATTAAATGCAAATGAAATGAATGCTGTTAAGAACGCATTGGAGAAAATAAAAAAGGCATAAGCCTTTTTTTATTCATCTTCATTTAAGATTTTAATAAAGACATCTTGTGGTACTTCTACATTACCTATTGCTTTTAGTTTCTTCTTTCCTTCTTTTTGTTGTTCAAGAAGTTTTTTCTTTCTAGAAACGTCACCACCATAACATTTAGCTAATACGTTTTTATACATAGCTCTAATGTTTTCTCTAGCAATAATCTTACTTCCAATAGCAGCTTGAATTGGTACTTCAAATTGTTGTCTAGGAATGTTTTCTTTTAACTTAACGCATATTCTTTGAGCTTTGTGATATGCTTGTGAACGATGACAAATGAAGCTTAATGCATCTGTTTTCTTACCATTTAATAAAATATCCACTTTAACTAAATCAGATGGTTGGTATCCAATCAATTCATATTCCATTGTTGCATATCCACGACTAACTGATTTTAAACGATCAAAGAAGTTATAAATAACTTCTATTAATGGTATTTCATAAACTATTTTCTTACGATTGTTATCAATAGTTTCTAAATCAATATATTTTCCCCTAGAGTTTTGACATAATGCCATTAGGTCACCAATATATTCATCTGGTGTAAAGATTGAAACCTTCACATATGGTTCTCTAATTTGGTCAATTCTAGTTCGTTCTGGGAACTTAGCTGGGTTGTCTACTTCAATGGTTGTATGATCTGTTAAGTCTATAAGGAACTTAACTGATGGGGCAGTAACAATTAAATCTATTTTGTATTCACGGCTTATTCTTTCTTGAATAATATCCATGTGTAATAAGCCTAAAAAACCACATCTAACACCAAAACCTAATGATTGTGATGTTTCATATTCATAAACTAAGGCAGCATCAGATAAGCTAATTTTTTCAATAGCTATTTTTAATTCTTCATATTTAGAATTATCTATTGGATAAAAACCACAATATACCATAGGTAAAACCTTTTGGTAACCTGGCAGTGGGTTAGCAGCTGGATTATTAACTGTTGTAATAGTATCACCTACAGCAATATCTTTAATTGTTTTAATGCTTGCTGCAACTCAACCTACTTCTCCTGCATCTAATTGTTTCTTTTCAACAACAAATGGTGTTTTAACTCCTAAAGATGAAACAATAAACTCAGCTCCAGAAGCCATCATTTTAATTTTGTCTCCAACTTTTATTGTTCCATTTTTAACTCTAATGTAACATACAGCACCTAAGTATGAATCATAATAACTATCAAAGATAAGTGCTTGTAATGGTTTGTTGTTATCATCTTCAGTTGGTGCAGGAATTTTATCAATAACTGCTTCGATAATGCTTGTAATGTTTTGTCCTGTCTTGGCAGAAACACAAGGAGCATCTGAAGCATCTAACCCTAATATATCTTTAATTTGCTTTTTGCATTTTTCTACATCAGCAGATGGTAAATCAATCTTATTGATAACAGGAAAAATTGTTAAGTTGTTATCAATAGCTAAATATAAATTAGATATAGTTTGTGCTTGTACACCTTGTGTGGCATCTACCACTAAAATAGCACCTTCACAAGCAGCCAAACTTCTAGATACTTCATATGTAAAGTCAACATGTCCAGGAGTATCAATTAAGTGAAAAATATAATCTTCGTTATGCTTTTTTGAATGATATTTAAGTTGAATTGCATTCAACTTAATTGTTATCCCTCTTTCTCTTTCAAGTTCCATACTATCAAGAACTTGATCTTGCATATTATGAATCTTGTTGTCACTTGCACATTCAATAATACGATCTGATAAAGTTGATTTACCATGATCGATGTGGGCAATAATACAAAAATTTCTTATATTTTTCTTGTTCATTGTATTTATTATAACTAAAGAGCCTTTTTAAGAGCTTTAGCTACTTTAATATCAATTATTTGTGAAAGCTCTGATAAAGTTGCCTTCTTAATGTTTGTTGCAGTCTTAAACTTTTCTAGCAACATTTCCTTCTTTGCTTTGCTTAATCCTTCTACATCTGGAATAATTGATGTATCAAATAAAGAAGTTTCATGTTTCTTTCTATAGAAAGAAATGGCTGTATTATGAACTTCATTTTGGATATTAGCAAGGAAGTTGTACAAATTTGATTCTCTATCTAATTTAATAGTTGTGTTGTTATGAACAATTCCATTAGTTTGGTGGTTATTATTTTTAACCAAACCAATAATGTGTGGTGGTTTTACATTTAGTGTAGCAAACACTTCTAGTGCTGCATTAACTTGGATTTTACCACCATCCATAATTATTAAATCTGGCATTTCGTCTTTATGGTGTTGCACAAATTTGGTTAATACATATTTCATACAATCATAATCTGATGTTAAAGATTTATCATCAATTAAATATCTTCGATATTTAGATTTAACAAATTCACCATTATTTAAATAAATCATTCCTGCAACTTTGTTTTCACTAAATAAGTTAGAAATATCAAATGAAACCATGGTTTTGATTTTCTTTGCGTGAAGCATGTCAGTTAATTGGTAAATTGCTGATAGCTTCGCTTTCTTTGCGTGTTGATATACCAAATAGTTTGTTTTTAAATATGAAATTGCATTATCAATAGCATTCATTAATATTTCATATTTTTTACCTTTTAATGGTTTAGAAATATCAAAATCTAATGTTTGTCTTAAAGATTTAAATTCTTTGATTGGTAAAGATACAAATAAATGTTTTGGTTTGTTTTGGTTCTTAACATAATATTGATAAAGTCAAGATGATACTACTGAGTTAATATCATCATAGTATTCATGAATTTCTTGAATCTTGGCTATTAGTTTTCCATTAACATAACTAAACAAGATTAAAGAGATAAGGTTGCCTTTAGTTGCATATCCAAGAAAATCTATATTTTCTTTACTATTAAATTGAACTGTTTGATTTTCTTTAATTTCATTTAATGCTAATCTTAATCTTTTGTATTGATCAGCTTCTTCAAATTTTAATTGTTCAACTAAAGCTTTTTCTTTTGCTTTAATATCCTTTTCTATATGACTAGTGTTGCCACTAAAGAATTGTTTTATTTCATTCTTAATTTTGTCATATTGTTCTTGACTAACATTATTTATACAAGGACCAAGACATTGGCCTATATCGTAATATAAACATTTGTGTTTGGGCAATTGATCACACTTACGTAAAGGAAATAAAGCACCTAGTAACATGAACAATTCTTTTTTAAAAAAGTTCTTGCTAGCAAATGGGCCATAATATGTTCCCTTAAATTTGCTATTGCTATGTGTATATTTAATTCTTGGGTTCTTTTCGTTAGTTACAACAATATAAGGATATCCAGATGAATCCTTAAGCATTATGTTGTATTTAGGACGGTGTTTCTTTATTAAATTATTTTCAAGAATTAATGCTTCATTCTCATTCTTTACTATGTAAAACTCAACATCTGCTATATCAGCTACTAATTGTGAAGTTTTAAAATCATGTAACTTATTAAAGTATTGATTCACACGATTAAATAAGTTGATAGCTTTACCAACATAAATAATGTCGCCATGTTCATCTTTTCATAGATAACAACCTGGTTTTCTAGGTGCTGATGCTAATTTAAACTTAATCTTATCAGTCATACTATTTTAAAAGGATCTTGCCTTTTACAAGAACTCTATTTAATGATTCATTGATAGCACGATTAATATCACTATCAACATAACATAGATTACCATTACGTAAATAAATGATTAGTTTGCCACGTGAGTAATGGTAATTCTTGATTTGATCATAATATAAGGAAATAATGTCAATATCCTTAGAAACAATTATTCTTTGTGTTGTTATATATAAGTCTGGTTTATTAATAAGTTGAATTAAGCCTTTATCATTTACTAATTTAAATGCATCTAAATCGTAACGATAGAACACTAACTCATTTTTATTAACTGAAAAGTCAACTATAAGTTGCTTTAGGTTTCTTATCTTAGCAAACACAATTGCTTGAACGTTCTTTAGATATTGTTGTTCATAACTATTTAACTCATTGGCTAAGAACAACTTGTCAATCATATCATCTAATTCAACAATATATTCTTTTGTATATTCTTTGTTGTTTTTCATCCATTGAGTTAGTAAATCAAATCTAAAAGCTAAGAAATCTTTTTCTTGACTTGATTTATATAAAGACAAAACTTTTTGCTTTTTAATAGTATCCAAATTAGTCATGTTAACAACTTTAATTACCTTTGGTAGGTAATCTTTTTCATAGTTAGCAGATTTTGGTCTTTGAAAAAAGTTTTTCATATTGTTATTATAATTATTTTATGGAAAGACTTAGAACCAAAAAAGAAATTAAGTTTTATGATAAACTAGCAAAAAATGTTTTTGCTAGACATTCTAAATACTTCCGTAGAAATGTTCATTTAAATCATGAAGAAACATATCTGCAAATCATCAGAATCAAGAATGATGAACAATTTACTAATGAAATTCAAGGATTTAATGAACCTCCAAGAAATATCTGCTTCTTTATATATCATATTGATCCTTTGTTAAATAGAGCTAAATGATATAACGTTAAAAACTCTGATTACATTATTACCAATAGTAAAACCAACAGAGTAATAGCTATTAATGAACAACCAAAAGACAACTCAGACTTCTTTAATGTCTGAATTGTTAGAAAAAATACAGTTAGCTTTTTAAATATTAATATTGGTGATATCTTCTTTACAAGATAACTATTTAAAGTCGGTTCTCTTATAAACAATTATTGAGCCAGCAAATAAGCAACATGAAATTACTGATCAAATAGCAATAATATCAGTTATTTTATAGAAGCTTCTCAATGTATATTGATACATGTTAGCTAATGTTTCAGCATATGACATTTTAGTTGTTACTAATTTTGCATAAGATTCTACTTCATCAGTAACAATGGTTTCAACATGAATACCTAAATCAAAAATACATTTATTAAATTTATGTTGTTTTTGTTGTTGCTCATCTGTTAGTAATTTATCTTTATATCAAGACATAACTTGTTTTGAATTAAAAGGAAAATCAGCAATACAATGTGCTCCAATTCATTGGTTTTGAGCTTCTTGAGCAAATGTTGATCATGCTAAAAGGTATTGACCTACTGCGATGAATTTTTCATTGCTACTCATAGCATTTCAAACATCTGAGCCTAATGAGTTAATAATGGCAGTGCGTGAAGTTTCACTAAAATCATCTGTATAAGCTTCTAATGCTGACTCGTATGCTTCTCTTGCTTTTGCTTCTGTTACTACATCATTTAGCAATAAAGCGTCCATTTTATTTCACACACGTTCATAATGATTTCTTAGTTGATCACTAATGACTATGCTCTTTTCATCTTCGCTACCAACAACTATTGAATTAAAGTTTAATTGATAAATAGTTGATAGTAAATACCAATTACTTGTTGTTAATGACATATCTGATCCAACAACGTATTCAGTTGTAAATTCCATTCCTTTTTCGTTTACAACATCATAATAACTAATAGGATAATTTTCTTCGTCAACTTGTTCAGTTATATGTGTATCTTTATCTATTAGATAATCATAGCTGTTATTTCCACCAATAAATAACTTACTTGCTTCTTGCAATCTTGATTTTTCTAATCCAAAACTACTATATAAAGAAGATAATTGTTTTCCAAAGTCAATATAGTTAACTCTTTTCCTTCCGGCTTCTCTATTGGCTTTGTCCCAATATTCTTTAGTATCAAAGTGGATACTTTCTTCGCCTTGTTCATCAGTGATGCATTGGATTGTTGCAAAATTTAATTGTTCTCCAGCATTTTCGCCAGTTTTATATTGATGTAATGTGTTACAACTTGTACTTATGATTTCTGTATCATATTTATCTGACAACACTTCTAGTGCTGACTTTGTAACTTGTGGGAAGATAAAGTTCATTAAACACATTACAAAGACAATGACAACAGTTAAGACAATAGTCATAACTTGTCCACCTATCATTGATATAAACACGGATATTCCACCAAAGAATAACATGTTAATCAAGTTGCCAATAAACACTGAAAGCAATAATGCTTGGTATCTTGCTCAAGTAATACCTGTAACATTAGTTAATTCATTATAAGGACCAAAGATTGGTCAAATAATAGCTACAATAATTAAGGAAATAGAAGAAATAACGGCCATGATTATTAGATAAACTGCTGTTTTAATTCATACAGTCATACCTTTTGTCAATGGCTTAGCAGATATAGTTAAATCAGATCCATCATCTCTTCCTGTTCTAAACACTGCCACTGCAATACTTGCAGCAGAAGCAGCAATAAAGAACAAGTTAAAGATTGGCATATTAAATCCACCAATATTTCAAATAAATAATGGTTCAAAATGTAATGATGATGGAACAATAACTAAGATTACAGCTAAATAAACTAAGTAAAGAATCGCAACAATATATCCAAACGGTCGTTTTAAGAACGTTTGAAATAAATAGCCAGCATAAGCTAGTATTGGAGTTTTAACTTTTTGTTGCGTTTCTTGTCTCATTATTTCTCCATAGTATCTACTGAACCAAATTTAATTAGTTTTTTATAGATATCATCTAACTTATTTCCTATTTCGTTAAATGATAAAAGTTGAATGTTTGATTTTTGAATTAATTGTAAAAATTCCATTTCTTGAGTTTTTGTTTGAAAGTTGATAACAAAGTTTTGAGATATTTCATCAATTTTGTAATCAATTTCATTCTTTTTTAAGAATTGTTTTAATTTGGCTGGGTTAGATACACTAACACTTAACTTTCTATCAGCATATTTTTCATATAGTTGTTTTGTTGTACCAGTGAAAACAATCTTACCACCATCAAGGATGGTAGCAGCATTTGCATATCTATCAAGTTCAGCAAGAACGTGACTAGAAATTAAAATAGCTTTACCTTCTTTTGTTAACTTACCTAAAGTATCAAATAATTCCAATCTTGCTTTAGGATCAAGGTTAGCAGCGGGTTCGTCCATAACTAATACATGAGGATTGTTAATTAATGCTTGTGCTAATAATACTTTCTTCTTTTGTCCAGAAGAGAATGAGTTAGGTGATTTGCCTTTTAGATTTCACATATTTAATTGTGTTAATCTTGTTTTAGCAAATCTTCTTGCTTCCATTCTTCCTAAACCTGAAAGTCTTGCCATTCATACTAAGTATGAGAAGCAACTCATTCTTGTTGGAAATCTAGCATTTTCAGGAATGTAACCTAAATATTTCTTAGCTAATACGGAAGTATTCTTTTCGCCATTAATTAAAACTGTACCAGATCATCTTGCATAAGCAGCAATGATTGATTTAATAGAAGTTGTTTTACCAGCACCATTGGCTCCAATGAATGCATGGAATTGTCCAGGATAAACATTAAATGAGATGTTGTTAATAGCAGGAGCTTTTTTTCTAGGATATTTTTTATATAAATTTTCAACAAACAAAATAGGCTTAGGATCTAGCTTTTTATAATGAGCGATTCCTAGCTTTGTATTTTGTTTGTTCATATGAACATTTTTAAATGTTCTGCTATACGTCTTAATATTTTTCTTGTTTTGACTAATAATCTTATCTGCTTTTGTTTTCATAACATCACTCCTATTTAACATCGTATTTGAAATATACCACTGTTCCAGCAGCAAATAATGCTGCAGAAATAGTCCCTCAAATGACCGCATAAATTCAATAATTTACCATCGGTGTTGATTTATAAAAGAAATATTGAACGTTTTGGCCAAGTGGCATATCAATTTTTAAAAATTTCTTTAGGATGCCGCTCAAGTATGGATATCAATTATCAGTTACTACGTATGGTCTACCAGTAAAATCTGATGCTCGTTTTGAATTATCTAAACTTGAATACAATCAATCTTCATCAGCAGCAGTTATAGTTTTAAAGATTTGTGCAGTTTTATTTAAAGTATAGAATGCTGTTTTAACAGCTTCTTCTTTCTTCTCTTGTTCAGTATAAGAAGAACTTTGATTTGCTCATGCCTGTATAAATCAATCTAAACAAGGTGCTTGTGTATGCGGTACTAATAAACTTAATATATTATCTTCATTTGCCATAAATCATCCAGCGTCTGTTAGTGTAACAGCTAATGGAGCTAATGCTGTGGCCACGTTTGATTTAACAGCATTCTTTGCTGTCAATTCATCTCCTGTTGGTTCGATAGTTAATGCTTTTTTTTGTTCGTCTAAAGCTTTTCAATATGCAAAGTTTTTAAATTGCATAAATCTGTGATTTAAATCATTAACATTCGTAATGTCATAGTATTCTTGTTGGTGTCCGCCTTGATGTCCTGTCAAATATTGTCAAATTAAATCATAATATGTGGCAAGATTACTACCAACACCAAAAGCTTTTCCTCAGTATATTGGATCATCTCGTTCTTCAACTGGCAATTGATTTGTATCATATTTCGTATAAACAGTTATACCGTTATAAATCTCTTCAAAACCTTCAGCATATTTTATTCAGTCTTCAGGTTCATAAAATACTTCGGTTGAGAATAACAATTTCTTAGATCTAATACTTGCAACAGGAATTTTGTTTGCATATCCTCTTAGTCTTGTTCCAGTTAATGGTTCAATGCCTGCAAAACCAAAGGCTGATGGAATATGAATGTTTAAACCAAATTCAGTTAAATCTTTAAATCCATAATAGATTCATTGTAAATCTTGTTTAGTTTCTATATCGGGATCATTAACTATTTCAGGACTAGCGGGAGAAGTTAATTCATAATTATAAAATCTAGAAATAGCAAACATTCTGTTTGCTTGTCTAGCTGCAAACTCATCAGTTTTAAATGACATATAAGTTAAACCTATCTGTCCAGCAAAGTCTGTAGCATTTAAAATTGGGGTTGGATCAACAGCTTGAATTTTGTCTTTTCAAAAAGCTTCCATTTCTTGCCATGTTGATGCTTGACAAGGGTGTTGTCTTCCGACTGCAACCTCTGTTGGTTCAAACTTAACGACTTCTTGTTCTTTGTATTCACCCGTTTCAGTATTTCTGTTTACCACAATATAACTTGGTGCAGACATAGATTTTTGGTCTAGCGCTTGTGCTGGTGTAGAAAATACAAACAAAGTTAATGCTTGATAAATTAAGAAAATCAAAGAAATAATTATGTTTGTAATAATTACACCCATCTTTGCAAACTTAACTGTTAATAAAATTGAAATAGAACCAAAGACTGCAAAAGTAACTAAGTTACCAATGAACATGGATATTAATAATCCACCATAGAAATATGGTTCAGTTTTAGGTAAGAAAATTGTAAATGCACTTAATAAAACTGTTGTTAAGTTAATTAATAAACAATAAGCTCCAAAAACAAAGAACTTAGTTAAAACAATCTTTGTTCTTGAAATAGGTTTTGAAATAATAATTAATTCAGTTCCTTCTTCGTTACTATCTTTAAAGATGTTAATTGCTAATATTGCAGTGAATAAAGATGCAACCATTCCCATGAATGTTTGGCAAACAGCCATAGTGGTGTTTGCTCAAACTTGTAGTGTATTCATTTCTGCAGCTAAAGGAAGAATGATAATAAAACATGTACAAGTAAATAAGAATAAAAGTCAAGTGATCCAAATTGGTTTACGCTTGATGGTGTTAATAAATACGAAATTAAAATACACTATATTCATATTTAGTTATTTATTATATAAATAAAATTTTTTTATATTAAAAAAGATAATAATTAAAAAAGGCCAACGGCCTTTTTGTTGTTATAGAAGGTTATGAACTACTGATTGAATATCGTCATCATCTTCACAAGAATCTAGGAATCTTTCTAGTTTTTCTAATAACTTTTCATCAGTAATATCTTTTTTATCTTGAGCTACTAATTTAACTTCACCAGAGTGAATGCTAAATCCTGCATCAAGTAGTGCCTTTTTAGCGTCATAAAATTGGTCAGGGTCAACTAAAACTTCATAATTGTCTTCGTGCTCTTTAATGTCAATGACATTAAAAGCAAGTAAGGATTCAAGAATGCTATCATCGTTTGTTTTAGCATTTTTTAACAAAATAAATTCAGCATAATTGTTAAAGAAAATTTTAACTGAATTAGGTCGTGCAATTTGACCATTAATTTTTCCTAAATATCCTCTTAAATTACTTGCTGTTCTATTGGAATTATCAGTTAGTGCTGTAATAATAAATTGAGTACCATTTGGACCATAACATTCATATGTTATGCTTGTCATATTTGCTGGATCTTTTGCAGCACCAGAAATATTTCTCTCAATAGATTCACGAGATAAATTGTTTGCTAATGCTTTATCAACAGCAGCTTTTAATCTTGGGTTGGCATCAATATTTGGACCACCAACTTTTGCGGCCGCTTTAATTTCTTTTGCAAGCTTAAGTCATATTTTTGCTTGCATTTGTTGCTTTTTATTTGTTTGACTTGCAACTAAATGTTTACGAGGCATTATTTAATTTCCTTAAGAACTAACAATAAAGTTTTAAAGAAATCTTTAATTGTTGCTACTTCTACTCTTTCTCTAGAAGTGTGTTCTTCTCTAATTCTTGGTCCAACAGAAACAACATGTTCTTTTAATTGTGGACACTTAACAATAAGTTCAGATGGTTCAAGACCTCCTGGGTCTCTTACTGGGAATGAATATTTTCCAGTGATGTCATGGTAAGCTTTTATTCATGCTTGAATTGTTGGTGATTCTTCAGGTTTTTGTGTCAATCAAGGTGGACAGTGAATATCACGTTTGAAGTTTGTCATTCCAGCTAAACTACCAAAATATCTAAGCATATTAAATTGTCTGTCTAAATCTGGCATGTTAAAACTTCTTGGTAAGCAAACAGTATAGATAACACCATTTGCTGTTTTAACTACACCAATATTTCCAGCAGCAAAGATGTGTTTCATTGTAATATCCATACGATAAATACCATTAGGTAAGAATCCATAGAAGAACAATATCTTTTCAGTTTCTTCTACTGAACATGCAACCTTTGCTTGTTTAGATAGTGGCTTTACACTAATCTTGCCACCTTTATCTAATCCTTGAGCTAAAACTTGTGCATTGTCTCATGCGTGTTGAACGTGTTTTCTAAGTTCTGGTGCATCTTTAGGATCAATTTGAATAATAGCATCTGCTTTATGAGCAATGGCATTCATTGCTAATCCACCATCAATACTAATTAATCTAATCTTGTTGTGGTCTTGTGTAAATGAATATAATGCTTCAGATAAAAATTGAATAGCATTATTTAATGGGTTGTGAACCATTAATGCAGAGTGTCCACCATCTAAACCAGATACTTGAATATGAAAAGTTTTAGTTCCTTTAGCAACTGGTAAGTATTTAAGTTTCTTTTCAAAAGTAACTTGCATTGTACCATTACTTGCAACATACATTTTGTCAGGAATATCATTATCCAAGTTAAACATGTGTTTTGCTTTTAATAGTTTGTTTGGAAGAGATTTCATACAATATTGAATATCTCCTTCTTCACAAACAGTAAGCAAAGCTTCAAGAGGTCCATGTTCATAGTTGCCTGTCATTATTTCCATAATAGCAGCAACTCCAACACCATTATCAGCGCCTAATGTGGTACCATCGCATTTAATGCAATCGTCAGTAGTGTCATAGTATGGTTTAATTGCTTCTTTTAAGAAATCAATTTTAACATTTGGTTCTTTTACTAACACCATATCCATGTGTGCTTGTAAAGCAACAACTGGTCTCTTTTCAAAACCTTTAGTTGCAGCTTTCTTAGCTAAAATAGCACCTGATGAATATTGTCTTACCCAACATCCTGCTTTGTTTAAAGCTTTCATTAAGATATTAGATAATTGTGCTTCATTATGTGTTCCATGAGGAACAGAACAAACGGTTTTAAATCATTTTAAAACGCCTTTTGGTTCTAATCTTTCAAATGAATAATTTTTCATTTATCCTCCTAATCTTTTAATCTAGCAAGAGTTAATTTTAATACTTTTCAGAATTTAACTGTATCTTGAACGCTTAATGATTCAGAAGGTGAGTGACAGTTATGCAATGTTGTACTAATACATACTGTGTTTTGAGTCATAGCTGGGTTCTTTAAACAAATTGAAGCACATTCAAGACCGCCTGCAACTGCCATTTGTTTAATTGGTTTACCAACAATTTCTTCATATGCTTGAGAATAAACATGTGCAGCATGGTTGTGAGTTAAATCATTGATGAAGGCATAAACTTGTCCAGATTGTTCAAAGTGTGTAAATCCTAACAATTCACCTAATGATTTAATCTTTCTAACTTTTCTTTGAATTTCACCATCTAGGAAACTTCTAACTTTAAAGTCCATACGTAGTGTGTCATTTTCAATAGAAATGAAACCTAGGTTAGATGATGAATACATTGAGTGACTTGATGGGTCAGCAGTAAATACCTTATTTGGTGCTAATGAAGCAAATAAGAAAATCTTCTTAGCAACTTCAAATGGATAAACCTTTGTTGGTGCATCAATATAATCAAAATCTAATACTGCACCTTCTTCAAATCCTTGACATACTTTTTTAGCAATCAATAATTGGTTAACTAAGAAACGTTTGAATTTGTCACATAGTTTTTGTTCCATTACAATATCCAATTTACAGTAAATTGGTAATGAGTTGTTAATTGGACCACCTTCAAATTTAGAAATAGAAAATTCTGCTTTGTTTAAACTTGCAAAGTCTGTTGCACATTCAGCAATAAATTCAATGGCATTAATGTGTGGTCTAACAATGTTAACACCAGAGTGTCCACCTTTTAGACCAGATAGCATAATTGAAAAAGCTCTTTGTGTATTAGGAACAGATTGAATAGGAACATTGTATTTCATAGTTGTGCAACCTGCACCACCATAAGTTAATTCACTAAATGTTTCACCATCAAGGTTTAAATAATATTTAGCGTCAATGTCTCCAAGCTTCATTTCATCCGCTACACATTTACCTGGTAAGTCCTCTTCATTAACTGTAATTAAATGCTCAATTGGTCCATGAACAATTGATGGGTTGTTCATAATAGCAAGTTCTATTGCTACACCAATTCCATTATCAGCACCTAGTGTTGTATCAAAAGCTTTGATCATACCTGTTGCTGTATCGTAGTATGGTTCAATTGGATCTTTTAATAAATCTTTAGTTGTGTTTTCTGTTTTAGCTAACACCATGTCCATGTGAGATTGTAATAATACAATTGGTCAGTTTTCACATCCTGGTGTTGCTTTTTGTTTAGCTAAAATCATACCACTAGGGTAAACTTTAACTTCACATCCTGCCTTCTTGCATTCTTCTGCTAATCATTTAGAAATAGCTTCTTCATGATATGATCCATGGGGAATAGCACATATCTTTTTAAATCAAGACATTATTTCTTTTGGTTCAATGTTTTCAATTTCTCTTATTTCCATAACAAAAAATCCTTTTTAGTTTTTGCCTTAAGTATATATTTATTATAAAAAATAAAAGTATGGTTTACCATACTTTTATCTTGTTTTTTGGTTGTAACTACTAGAACATTCCTGCACCAGTGAATGTACCGGCAGCCATTAAACCTAAACCAGCAATCAATAGAATACCAATGTGTTTTCAGCTACCTTTTATGAAATCACCATAATCTATCTTAGCGATTTCACAGAATGGTAAAGCCATACCTGTTGGTGTGAATAGGTTTGTTCAACCCATACCTGCAGCGAATGTAGTTATAGCACTTGAAACAGATACTGTTCCTGCTTGAGCTACAGAACTACTAATAACAGGGAACATTGCGGCTGATAATCCTGATGATGATGGGATGAAGATTGTTAGTAATGCAATTACTAAGAAGATCATTGCTATCGCACCAATCGCAGGCATCTTACCTAATATTCCACCTAATCCTTGTGAAATTGTTTGGTTTAAACCAGAGTTCATTAAAGTTAATGATAGACCCTTAGCTACTGCAACAATGAAGATTACAGGAACGAAGTCTTTGCATCCTTGATAGAATGTACCAAAGAAGTGACCAGCACCCTTTCAGTTGATTGCACCAATGATTAATGATGCAACAAAGAATAATAATCCAGCTTCAATCATTCCCCATTTACCAATTGGATCAATTGATGTTAGGAATGGGAACACTTTCATTAATAGGTCGTGTGCGCTTTGGAAGCCGCCATAACCTGTAATAGCTTGTCAGTCAACAAATCCTACAATTAACATAGCAAACGCTAAACCAAACACAATTAGTGTTCATTTACGTTTTGGTGTCATTGGAGGAAGTGCATCTTTATCAAAAGAATATTTTTTCTTAAAATCTTCTTCTGAAATGTATACACATGATCTTTGTGGTTTTGCTTTCACTCTCTTTGCATAAATCATTGTGCAAAGGATAGAAACAGTTACAAGACCAGCAAACATTACTAATCTTCATGTAATACCGTCCATCATACCAACTTTTAATTCTTCTGGTACGTCTTGCATAGTTACACAAGTACCAATTAATACTGGGTTAACGGTTGAGGCCATAACACCGACACCAGCACCCATGTTTACCATTATGAAACCAGTCATGGCATCATAACCTGCAGCAAACATAATTGGAATGATTACTAAGAAGATAGGAAGTAATTGTTCACACATATTGAATGTTGATCCACAGATTGCTAGGATGAACATTAATACTGGAATAAGAATAATTTCTTTTCCTTTCATCTTCTTTAATAAGCCACCAATACCTGCTTCAATAGCATGAGCATCATTAACTAATGTCATTGCACCATTGAATAGAAGTAAGAATATTGCAATAGAAGCAATACCTGGTTTGAATACGTCTCCAGCTTGATATCCAGCAAATCCACGTAGTGGGTTTAAGAAGATATCAAGAATACCAGGGATATATTCTCCCTTAGATTCATCTGGAATAACAATTCCACCTAGATATAGAATTCAAATTACAAATACTACACCAACTAAAGCAGCAAAGATTAATGCTACTGAACTTGGTAGAGCTGTTTTTGGTTTTTCAAAATTTGGATTTGTTTTTAACTTAAGAGCATAACGATAGTTAAGTTCATAGTGTTTTCACATTTTATCAAACACAATACCTAGAATAGGTACTCAGAAGAACCACTTTGTTAAATTAGCAAATTTTCTTGCTAATGGCGTTTCTCCCTTAAAGGTTAAAAACAACGAGTAAATGATTCCACCACCGACACCTGCTGCTGTTACAAGTAGCGAAGCTACGATGTTGCCAATAATTTTTGTTTGGTCTCCATGGAATGCATCTTGACAGAATACTGACAAGAATAGCATCGTGATACCAATACATTCAAATACATTGTAAATAAAGAATTTATTTAAAAATTTCTTTATAGGTCATTTAACTCTTTGCGGTTTGTTACTAAATGTTGGAACTTTTTCAGTTGTCATTTTATAAATACCTAAATTGTTTAAATGGTGCTCGAAACGGGACTTGAACCCATAAGAAGTTACCTTCAGTAGATTTTGAGTCTACCGCGTCTGCCATTCCGCCACTCGAGCATATTTGTTTGTTCGTGGCTAATAAATTATTAAGTTAAAAATCGATTTTTATTGCGCAAAAATTTATTAACTTATTAATCCATCTATTATTTATTATATAAATAATATAAGATATGAAGAATATATTTTTATACGATGTCCATACTCACACAAACATGGACCCAATGATTAATGATTTAGATAACATTCTTTCAATCTGTTCAGATCGGAAAATCATTTTTAATTGTGTTGGAACTAACTTAAATGATTCCATAATTGCTGTCCAACAAGCAAAAGAACATAAAGGACAAATTTATGCAACTATTGGTATTCATCCAGATAATTGTCATGATCTAAATGACATTAATAAACTTGAACAACTTTATTTGGAAAATAAAGATGTAATTGTTGCTTGAGGTGAAATTGGATTAGATTATCATTATGAAAATTTTGATAAAGAAAAGCAACAACTATTCTTTAAAAAGCAATTAGAAATAGTTAACAAATATGACTTACCTGTATGCATTCACGTAAGAAACGCAGAAGAAGATTGTTTTGAAATTCTAAAGATGGTTAAAAATCCATCTAAGGTTTGAATTCATTGCTTTGCAAAAGGTAAAGATTGGGTACAAAAATATATTGATAGAGGATATATGATATCTGTGCCAGGTATTATTACTTTTAAAAATGCACAAGATTTACATGAAGCTATTAAATATATACCATTAGATAAACTAATGGTTGAAACTGATGGACCATGATTAGCGCCTATTCCTTATCGAGGAAAAACAAACTATCCACAATATGTAGAATTTGTGGTAGATAATATAGCTCAAAGATTAAATATACAAAAAGAAGCCTTGGCTGAAAAGATAACAAATAATTCACTTATATTTTTTAACTTACTATAATGAAGTCATGAAACAAAGAAAAATTGATGATAAAGTAAGAAGTACAACTTGATATGCAAGGTTGGGGTATTGATTTGCGGATATTCCATGATATGGTTATGTATTTGCGGGATTAATGTTCGTTTTTCAACATTGCTTCTATATGGCTGCTGAAGCAATAGGTAGAAATATGGGACATATATATGGATGAGGACCATTCGGTGACCCCTCTATTTGAGATCCTGAAGCTGCTGGTCATTGGTACTGATTAGGATGAACACCAAAAACGGCTATTGATGATAATATGTTCCCTTTAATAATTGAATTCTGGATTATACCATATGTTTCGTTTGCAATATTTATAACATTTGGTGCATTAGTAGCTGCTCATAGTGGTAGAAACAAATTTACTGAATTTGTTATCACTAGCTTTTCGTGTTGGTTTATAGGCTTCCTAATTATGGCTTTTGCTCCGGCTTATATGCATAGAGGAACAGAAAGGGTTCTTGATCGTTTAGCTAAAAATGATTTTTGAGCAAAACTGTATGGTGGTTTATTTAGCCTTCATAATTATGAAAATATAAATCTAGCTCCGTCATTCCACTGTTTATCTACAGGACTAATTATGGCTAGTTGCTATAATAAAAAAGGAATAAATAGAGGTCTACATTTATTTACTGTTGTATGATCTATATTAATTTATCTATCAACTTGCTATACAAAACACCACTACTTTATGGACTTTGTATTAGCAATGGCTATTCTTATGGTAGTATACATTACTATTAGTAGATTACATATTGGTCAAAAAATTTGAAACAGACACCAAGTTGGAGCAAGAATTGCTGACATGACAATCCCTGATATTTATAAGGCAATTAAAAAAAGAAAAGCTACTAAGTAATTATTATAAAAGTATCCAAATGGATACTTTTATTTTTTACTTACTTTAAAATTTTGAATTTGATAGCAAATCAATTGTGTTAGTTTGTGTTCGGGTATTCAGAATAATATTCCAATTGATATTAATATTAATTCATCAACCATAATTTGAACAAATAATAACTCGGGAAAAAACAACACCTCAATTGTAAAAGTAAATCAAATATTTTGGCACAAAAAAACATTAAATGTTGATTGACCAAATAGACTTCAAAATTTTTGTTTTTTCATATTAAAGTTTCTAGTTAATACTCAAAGCAATGGTGCAGGATATAAATTTGCTATGGAGCAGTACTTAAATCATTGACTATTAACATGCATAGGAACATTTGCATAGTATGTTAGTGCAAGTAAAGTTATTCCTACTGCAAAACAAAATGTATTAAAAATATATGTATATATGTGTGGCTTTTCGTTTCGTGTAATACCAGCATAAGTTCCACATGAAATCATAAAAGCAAATCTAAAAATAACATATTTGTAATCAGAGTCGTCTATGTTTGCAAAATAAATAATTACATCACACATAGTAACAAACACAAAAATTCCAACTAATGCTTTAAACCTATATTTTTTTATCAAAAAATAAATTAACGGGCAAATTAAAATTATTTGAAAAACAAGGCTAATATAATAAAATCCCGGACCGCTTCTAATTTTAGTAAAAGATTGTATGGTTCATCCATAAACACAACCCAAAACCACAATTTTTGAAATAATAAAGATAAAAAAAGGAACTATAAACCTTAAAAATTTGCAACACAAATCTTTTAATTTATAGCATTCACTAATTTTGGTTATTTGTTTTTTTTCTATTCAGTTAACGAATAACCAACCAGAAACAAACATGAATATGGGGACTCCTTGTCCAGCCCAAAAAGGAATACCTATATCACATCAATATTTTAAATAATCTTCGCCCTTTGCTTCAGCAAAGACCATACTACAATTTACTACTATGACAAAAATAATAGCTAAAGTTTTTAAAAAATCTATGAAATAATTGCGCGAATTTGTTGTGGTTATTTTAAATTTGTTCATAATTAAATATACCATTTAATTTCTCTTTGTGCATCTTTTGTTTTCTTTGTTTCTCGTTTATCAGATGCATTTTTTCTTTTGGCTGTAGCAATAGTTAATTTAATTTTGCCATGTTGTAAATGAATATTTAGAACTATAACTGTTGCTTTGTTTTTCTTTACATAATTTTGTATCTTAAGAATTTCATTCTTGTGTAATAATAATTTTCTAGTTCTAACTGCATCATCACCTTTTAAACCAGATTGCTTTCAGGGTGTAATATGCATATTAATAATGAATGCTTCATTATTTCTGAATGTAACAAATGCTTCATCTAAATTAGCTTGTGATTGAATAATAGATTTAACTTCAGCACCTAATAAAGAAATACCACATTCATATTTATCATGAATGTTGTAATTAAATAAAGCTTTTTTATTATTCACAAGAATTTTCATAATTACAATCTTCTTACTACTTCAAACTCTATTCTTCTTTCTGCCATACTAGAAGCAATACATTTAGCTCTAAATCTAGTTCCTAAAGTAATTATTTTATTAGATTGTTTTCCAATTAATTGGAAATTCTTTTCATCATAAGTATAGAAATCATCTTTTAAATTAGCTAACTTAATTAAACCTTCAATTGTGTTAGGCAATTCAACAAAGCAACCAAACTTAGTTACTGCTGTAACTCTAACATCAAATTCTTCTCCTATATGATCTTTCATATATTGAGCAAACTTTAAAGCATTAACATCTCTTTCCGTTTGAATAGCTCTTAATTCTGCTTCATTTGATTTCTTACAATATTCTTTTAATGATTCAACTAATTTCTTTCTGTCATCATCCGTATATGCTTTTCTATTGAAAAGATACATTCAATAGATACGATGAACAGCTAAGTCTGGATATCTTCTAATTGGACTAGTGAAGTGTGTATAGTTTTTACTTGCTAAACCAAAGTGACCAATATTTTTTGTATCATATTCAGCTTTAGCCATTGTTCTTAGCATTAAGATGCTAACAAGGTCTAAGTTTGGATTATCTGCATTATTAATTAATCAATTAGACATTGACTTAGGTGTAATTGACAAATCACCAGCAGGAAGTTTAAAGTTTAACTTCTTAGCTTCCACTTTAAACATTTCAACACGTTCTGCTTTAGGTTCATCGTGAACACGATAAACAAAAGGTCATTTAACTTTTTGCGCTTCAATTGTTACAGCCTCATTTGCAGCAACCATGAAGTCTTCAATCATAGATTGAGCTATGCCGGTTTCTCTTAACTTAATTTCAATTGGTTCACACTTTTCATTAACAATAATCTTAACTTCAGGAATGTCTAATTCAACATATCCTCTATTCTTTTTCATTGTGTAAAGAATGTCATGAAGTCTTCTAGATGCTTCTAGCATCTTTCTAATTTCTGGAGTATCTTTTTCTAATTTATCTTTGCCTTCAAAGAAAGCATTTACTTCATCATAACTAAATCTACGATGACTCTTCATAATAGATGGATAAGTTTTAATATCTAAGAAAGAACCTTTCTTATCTATAACCATTTCACATGTTAATGCCAATCTTTCAACATTTGGATTTAATGAACAAAGATCATCAGATAAGTTGTGTGGAAGCATTGGAATTACACGATCTACTAAATAAGTAGAACATCCTCTTTTTAATGCTTCTTCATCTAAACATGAATTCATTTTTACATAATGACTAACGTCAGCAATACAAACATATAGTCTATATGTTCCATCATGTAGATCTTCTGTATAAATGGCATCATCAAAGTCTTTTGATGTTGCTGGGTCAATAGTTACAATATCTAAATGTGTTAAGTCTTTTCTTAATGCTCTTTCTTTTTCATTAATATCTAACTTTAAGTTATTAGCATAGTTAATAACTTCTTCAGGGAATTCTGGTTCTATTCCATTGTCATAAACAATGGATAAGATATCAGTACCAACATCATTAATGTGACCAATGATTTTAGCTACTTTACAAACAGCTTCAGTTTCAGTAAACTTTGTAACTGTATATAGGAACTTAGTTCCATTTGTTAAGCCAGTTGTATCTTCCAATTTTATTGGTAGATACATTTTCTTATCGTCAGTTTCAACTTGATAGTGTTCACCATCAGATTTAAAGCAACCAACATAAAACCCTTTAGCATGTTTAAGTACTTTTAGTACTTTAGCATCCTTTAGTGTTTTGTCCTTTGTTTCCATTTTTAACAAAGCAAACTCTACGGTATCACCATCTAGTGCACCATTTAAGTTTGTTTTGTGAACAAAATATTCAGAATCTTCTTTGCCTTCTTCAGTAATAAATCCTGCTAATTTAGAATTTATTCTAATCACACCTTTGTAGATTTTAGACATATCTACATCAGCTTTAGGATAACCTAATACTAATTTACCATTTCTTAGTTTTACTAATTGAGCAGAGTTAACTAATGATTGAATATTTTTAAAGAAAACATTCTTATCTACTCCCGCTTCTTTATTTGATAATTTACGAAGAATAATACCAATAGGTATTGGTCTTTTTCCTTCTTTAGAAACAATTTCTAATATTTGTTTATAGTAATCAGGTTTTTTGTTTTGCATAACTATTTAACAAATAATAATGCTATACCTAAACCTAATAATATTAATGTAATGATAAACATGACGATTTGTAAAATTTTTACAAATCCTCTGTCTTTAGTTTTCTTGAATAGTTCAAGGTCTTGACCAGCTTGCGCATTAAGTCCAGCACCTGTTCCACTACCAGATAATAATAGCCCTACTAGTAGTGCTATTCCACCAAACACAAACATTACTATTGCAATGGGAGTCATTATTAATCCTTTTTCAATGTATCTATATTATATACATTAAATAAAAAAGAGGTTATAAACCTCTTTTTCTCTTCTTAGCAAAATATGTTCCGTTATTATCGGTGATATATTGTTTTAAGTGTTTGATAAGTGGTAAATAATAATCTTCATATTTATCCATTTGATCATATTGGTCTTTGAATAAATGATAAACTAGTTTAGAAAATTCTAAACTAAACTTATATCCTTTTTCTTTTTCATAACATTGACCACATAATAAACCATGTTTTTCAAATGAAATGGTTTTAATGTGATGGTTATGGCAAATAACACAATCTTGAACATGTAAGTCTATACCTGTTAACTTACAATAGTTTCTTAAAACTATTAATTCAGCTTTTGCATCATTAAATTGTTTATCAATAACAAAAGGTCTTAGTTTTTCATAAAACTTATAATTGTTCACATTAGGATAAATTAGTTGTTCAGCTAATGAATTTAAAGTTATTAGACTTTGTCTAAAGTTTGGTCATTCTACTTTATCAATAGCTGTTACCTTCATTAATTTAGAGACTTTATCTTCGTTTCTTGCTAAAAAGAATTGGAACTCACAAAAGTTACCAAGTTGTAAATGTCTAGCATTATGACTTTCAATCCTTTTTGTACCTTGTGCTATACATACGAATTTGTTACCAAATTCATTAATAAAAGTAATGATCTCATCAAATGTTTGATAATCATTTCTTGCTATTAAATAACCTTTGGTAATAACTTCTGACATTTTATTTTTTAAAATAACCTATTGATGAAAGGAATTGTTCATCATTTCTTCAATCATCTTTAACTTTAACAAACAGTTTTAACATAATCCTGCAATCAAAGAACTTTAAAAGTTCTTGTCTAGCTTTAGAGCCAATTAGTTTAATCATTCTGCCACCAGCACCTATAACTATTGGTTTTTGACTTTCTTTTTCAACAACCAGAGAACAGTTTATTGTAAATAAGTTTTGTTCCTTGTCATAATTTTTACTATCTACAACTACCGCCATTGAGTGGGGCACTTCTTGTTTTAAAATGAATAGTGCTTGCTCTCTTATGATTTCTTTTATTAAGAAATCATCATTCATATCATTTGGCTCAAACATTCCTTCTTGCGGAGCAATGTCATAAATAAATGAAATAACATTATTGATATCTTGTGTTGAATTATTATCAATAGCAATTTTGTGCTTAATACCATTTAAACCATAAAGGTTTAGTTTGTCTATTACTTGTAGTTCACGTACTAAATCTTTATGGGTAAATACAACAATAAGGTCTTTGACCTTATAGCTATTAATTACATCAATTAGTATCTTGTTTCCTTCAACATCATCTTTAGATGCATCAATTAATAACAATACAATATCTGCTTGTTTAAACGTTTGTTTAACTTGTGAATTTAAGAATGTATCTAATTTGTTTTTAGGTTGGTGAAACCCTGGTGTATCAATAAAACAAATTCTAATCCGATCGTCTTCATAAACAGATTTGATTTGGTTTCTGGTAGTTTGTGGTTTGTAGCTAACTATAGCTACCTTTTGCTTCATTACTTTATTTAAAAAAGTTGACTTACCAGCATTTGGTAAACCAACAATAGCAACTGTGCATTGCTTTTTCATTATAGGGTAACTACCCCAAGCACTACTAGTAGTGCTTTAATTAAAATCATTAGGCTAACAATGATTGATAAGATAGAGAAAATTAACATAGCTGCAGCAGCAACGTCTTTTATCTTTTTGGCATTATAGCTAAACTTAAAGCTAACCATGTCTGTTAAGTTTTCAATAGCTGTGTTAATTAATTCTCCACCAATTAGTAATAGCATAGCTATAACTAAAATGATTCAGTCATAGTATTGCATCCCTTTGTGTAGAATACCACCAAGGATAAATACTACTGCAGTGCAAATAAAATGTACTACTAGAGAAGATTCTTCTCTTAAACTTGAACCAATACCTCTAAAGGCATATAGGAACTTTCTAAAGAAAGCTCCTTTGGTTTTTCTCTTTTTCAAACTATTGTTTTCCATATTTATTTAATTATATATTTAGTAGTGATTTGTGCTTTGTTAATTATCTTTCTAGATAAGTCCATCATAACCTTCTCATCTTTTTTGTTTTGATGGTCATAGCCTAATAAGTGTAATAACCCGTGTGTAAATAAAAAGATAAGTTCGCGTTGCAATGTGTATTGATATTCTTTAGCTTGCTTTTTTGCTTGATCTAAACAGATAAAAATTTCACCAAGTAACGGAACATATACTTCCTTACTATCTCTATTAGCAAAGCTAATAACATCTGTTACTTTATTTATTTTTCTATATTTATTATTAATATTCTTTATTTGTGTAGCACTAACAATGTTGACATCAAATACTACGTTCTCACATAGCTTTAGTTGCTTGAATGTAGACACACATATTGCATCAAATGCTTTTTTTACGCCTTGTACGGCTAAGTTACCATATAGTCTATATCTAATCATTACTTAACCTTCTTGCTCTCAACCACAGTGTTGTAAACTAATGATGCTTGTAAATTGTTTTCTCTAGCAACTTGCTTAGCTGCTTGCTTTAAACTAGAACCACTTTTAATTAATTGATTAACTTTATTTATGATATCTTGTTTAGAAAAGAAAGAAGGCTTGGGTTGTGTTTGTTTTTGAACTATCACAACAAACTCACCTTTATCTATTACATCATTAATGATGTCATCGTATTTACCGCGATAAATAGTTTCATTTAACTTTGTTAGTTCACGACAAACTACAAAGTATGGATCATTAAAGATTTCTTTAATATCAGCTAACGATTGTTTAATTCTGTGTACAGATTCAAAGAAAACAATTGGTACATTAATAGAACATAGTTCTTTTAATTTCTCTATTCTTTGAGCTTTACTAGCAGGCAAGAAACCATTAAAATAAAAATTATTTAGGTTTAATCCAGATACTACCACTGCATGTAATACTGAACTAGGTCCATTAAGGATTTCAACAGCTATATTGTTTTCATAGCACTTGTTTACAAGTGCATATCCTGGATCAGATAAGCAAGGATATCCTGCATCTGAGCATAATATAGTTTTTTTACTTTTTATTTTATTTAGAGCTAATTCAACTTTATCATTCTCATTAAATTTTTGGTAACTAATTAATTCCTTACCATGAATATTTAGCTTTGCTAACAGTTTAGAAGTAACTCTTGTATCTTCACACAATATACATTCACAATATTTTAGAGCATTAATTGCTCTAAATGTTATTTCATCTAAATTACCAATTGGCGTAGCCAATATTTGTAATTTAGTCTTTGCTTGTGGTACTTTAACTATCATAAGTGTTAATATTATTTTATAATATTAAAAGCGTTTAGAGGTAATAACTATGAACATGAATCAAATAATGGCTCAAGCTCAAAAATTGCAAAGAGAAATGCAAAAGAAACTTGAAGAACTTTACAAACAAGATTTCACATATGATTACCAAAATGGATCAGTAATGGTTACCATTTATGGTAATGGAGTCATTAAATCTATCGAAATCAATAAGACACTTATTGATCCTGAAGATCCTATTACACTTCAAGAAATGGTTACTGAAGCCATTAACTCTGCTTCTGAACAAGTAAAAGCTAAAGCCGAAGCTATTCAAAGTTCAATGATGCCTTCTGGTATGGGTGGATTATTTTAATAATGAGACCAAAGGAATTTGAATATCTAGTTGATGCAATTAAGTCTTTACCTTCGGTAGGAACTAAAGCTGCTGAACGTATTGCTTATCATTTGATTCACCAAGATCAACACTACATTGATGAATTTATAAAACGTATAACTAATGCTAAAAGTAGCATTAAGTTCTGCAAGCAATGTGGTAACTTTGCTTTAGATGATTTATGTACAATCTGTTCAAATCCAGAACGTGATAACTCTAAACTTTGTATTGTAAATACAATTGATGAATTAAATAAGATTGAATCAACCGGTTGTTTCAATGGTATCTATTTTGTTTTAAATGATGAGATCAATGTTAAAGCCAAAAAGAAAATTGATCCTGAAATCATTAAAAACTTAATGAACTATTGTGCTAATAAAGATTTCAAAGAAATCATTATTGCTACTAACTTAACTATTAATGGTGAAGCAACTAACATCTACCTAAATAAATTACTAAAAGATATATTACCTGCATGTACAACATATAAATTAGCAATTGGTCTACCAGTTAACTCTGCTTTAGATTATGCTGATGAAAACACACTAAAATATGCTTTAAAAAACAAAACCAAGATTTAATCTTGGTTTTTTATTTGTTTTTATCATCAACTATATATTATTCTATATATTGGTCTAAAATTGTGTTATTGCTCCTTACACATAGTTGTGTAAGAAATAAAAAAGCACCACACACGTACTTTAACTTAGTGCTGCTCTATTTCTAGCCTAACACGGTTCGTACCGCACGTTGTGATGCTTAAAGATTATACATTAAGCAATATGATATTTTGTTTTTTTGTGCTTCTTAAATAAATTAATTTTATTTTGTAGCTTGATAACATCTTGTCTAGCTTGTTCTAAAGCTGCACCTTCATATTTGTTGTTATCAATATCATGCTTAATTTGATTCATTATGATTTCATCATAACAAGCATTAATGTGGGCAACTAAAGATAAACATTTGTTTTTGCTGCTTCTAATTGCAAAAGAATGTTGATGACTAGATTGAATTTCAGCAATAGCGTCATGCATAAATTTATATGCACCTGTGCTTATTTTCTTTCCTTTATATAGGTCCTCAACTTGCTTAACCTCTTGTTTTAGTAAGTCATCCATAGCAAAGTTAGTTGTTGCTAGTGCTTTTATTAAATATATATAATCTTGTATTTCAATAATATTGATCTTTTCAGGTGTTTTGATTTCTAATTCATCATAACATTCTTCAGCAGATGAAGGATCAATTAATAACATAGTTAGTAATTGTCTAAATGAATTAATCATATTATTGACTACTGGCGGATATACAACTCTTGTTTTTTGTGGTTGTTCAAATCTGCTAGTTGGTCTAATTAATTCATAAGTGTGCTTTAAATCGTTGATAGACAGTTTGGTCATACTTGCTATCAGATGAAGGTAAGAATCAAGGTGAGAAGGGTTGTTTTCAATTCTTACCACATTCAATACATCTTTTACTTTACTATCTAAGTTAAGACTTGTAATATTCTTTAATGTGTGTGTAATATAGTAGGAAACAAATCTTGGGTTGTCTGGAGATTGTAAAATGTCAAGAACTTTTTGTTTTCCTTCTTTAATTAAAATCTCGTTTACATCTTTATATTGTGTTGTATTGTTTACAACAATCATGTTCTTATGTAATGAAAGAAGTTGTAAACCATTCTTTAATGTTGAGGCATGACCAGCATTGTCATTATCAAATCATAATAGGATGTTGTCAATACATTTTGTATTGAGAATCATGTTCTTGTGATTTTGTGTGAAAGCAGTTCCCATTAATGCTACGGCACCATATTGACTTTCGTCCATACCAGCTTCATAAAGTGACATCAAGTCAACATTGCCTTCTAACACTATAAGTGTTTTTGGTTTATCTAACATTACTCGATCAAAGTTGTAAAGTGTGTTTGACTTGCTAAACAAATTTGTTTCGCGTGATGTGAGATATTTGAGTTCACTATCTTTATTAATATCTCTAGCTATGAAAGCAACAATAAATCCATTTCTATCTTTGATAGGGAAAGTAATTCTGTTATGAAAGTAATCAGAAATCTCTGATGTCTTTTCATTAATATTTATTAATGATGCTTTTAATAAGTCATCTTCATTTCAAATTTGCTTGTGTGGAAGACTAGTATCGGTTAAGATGTCATAAATGATTCTTTTAGCTGATCCTTTACCTGAAAAACCAATCTCAAACTTTCTGATAGTATTATCAGATAGTTTACGATCATATAAATATTGAAGATATTGTTTGTTGTCTTCATTAAATAGCAATGTCTTAAATAAATCATTCGCATCCGCGTTGAGATCAAATAATTTCATATTAGCGGGCGAATAGTTCTTGTTTTGCTTAGAAAGATATTTGTTGATGTCTGTTTCAGAATAACCAGCCATCTTTGCAACTTCTCTGATAGCTTCGCCATAAGATATCTTTTTAAACTTTTGAACAAAGTTTATAACATTACCACTCGCTCCACAAGAAAAGCATCTGAAGATTTTCTTCTTTGGAGAAACTGACATACTAGGGTTTTGGTCAGGGTGGAAAGGACATAAGCCAAAAAAGTTGGCACCTGATTTGTGTAGTGACACAAACCGACCAACAATGTCTACTATATCAGCCCTTTCTAATAACTCTTCTACAAAACTTGCCATAGTACTCCTATATACTATCTACCTAAAAATTTTAAAATTTCAGAAATTTTTATTCTTTCTTGCTTCATTGTGTCACGATTTCTAATCGTTACACAGTCATCTTTTTCTGAATTAAAATCATATGTTATGCAATAGTAAGTACCAATTGCATCTTGTCTTCTGTATCTCTTTCCAATAGAACCAGTGACATCAAACACAGCCGGAACATTTTTAGCAATTAATCCATCAAATACTTTCTTAGCATGTTCATTAAGTTTATTACTTAATGGCAAGACTGCAACCTTGTATGGACATAAATCATAAGGCAATCCTAGAACTTCTCTGGTTTCGTTATCTTTGATAGTTTCAATTCTATAAGCATCACAAATGATAGCGTAGAACAAACGTTCTACTCCAACAGATGGTTCTATAACATATGGAATAAATCTTTCATTTGTTTCAGGATCTAAATATCCTAATGTGCTACCAGACAATTTTTCATGGTTTGATAAATCAAAATCTGTTCTATTAGCTAAACCTCATAGTTCTGCTCAACCATGTGGGAAGTTATATTGGAAGTCAACCGTTCTTGCAGAATAGTGACTTAAGTCCTTCTTATCATGTTCGGATGTTTTAATGTTTTCTTTTTTAAGTTTCAAAACATCAAATAAGAAGTGTTGAATATTTTTTAAATATTCATCAAACTTACTTGGAGCATCTTTTGGATAAGTAAAGAACTCAATTTCCATTTGTTCAAATTCTCTAGTTCTAAAGATAAAATTGCCTGGAGTAATTTCGTTTCTAAAAGCTTTACCAATTTGTCCAACACCAAAAGGAACTTTTAATCTTAATGCTCTTTGAATGTTAGCAAAGTTAATAAAAATACCTTGAGCTGTTTCTGGTCTTAAATATAATTCGTTAGCTTTATCTTCGATAACGGATTGACTTGTCTTAAACATTAAGTTAAAGCTTCTAATGTCAGTTCAATGAGATTTACCACAATTAGGACAAACAATCTTTTTGTCTCTAATTATTTTTAATAATTCTTCCTTAGGAGTGTTTTCGTTAATCTTAATATCTGGATACTTTTCTTCAATTAACTTATCTGCTCTAAATCTTTGGTGACATTCTTTACAATCAATAAGTGGATCAGCAAAATTAGCTAGGTGTCCTGATGCTTTTCAAACAGATGGGTTAAGAATGATTGATGAATCAAGACCAACCATATTTGGTTGACTTGTAATAAAATAGTTTCATCATAAATTCTTAATGTTGTTTTTTAAAGCAACACCTAGTGGTCCGTAGTCTCAAGCGTTTGCTAGACCACCATAGATTTCACTACTAGCAAATACAAAACCATAGTTCTTTAAATAATTAACAATTGTTGCTTGATCAAATTTATTGTTCATAGTATTTTAATTATAAAAAATATATTAATTATTGATGAGAAATAAAATAAAAGAAAAAGAGGATATATCCTCTTTCTCTTTTTACAAACTAACAATACCTGTTTTTTCATCTCTTGCTGGTTTTTGTGGATCTGTTGGAGCAACAACTGATTTAGTATCATCTTCAACTTTGCCACCAAAGGCTGCAGCAGCATCTGCTCTTTTTTGTTTGAAGACATACTTGTCTCTTGTTGTTAAGTAAATGCCCACACCAATGATAATTAATAAAATTAAAGTATGAATACCAGGGCCTAAATATCATAGACCTTCATTTCTATTAGCATCTTTAACGACAAACTTATAAATTACTAAAGAAACAAAGAAGAAGATGTGTACTAATGATAAGATTAAAGCAACAATACCTTTTTTCTTAAAATCGGGTCTTGGTGACATAAATAACATCACAGTTAACCATAGCATGGTTAATGATAGGAAAATATCTGACATTAGGATAAATGAAAATGCTGGGTTACCACCAATCATAAAAAAGACTCATGCACCAACAATGCAGATTACTGCAAAAATTCAAGTACCAACTAATGCACAACGATAATAAGTAGTAGGAATTTCTTTTCTCATATATGTTGATTATAAAATAAAAAAGAGTGCATAGCACTCTTTTATATTATTTGTGTGGATGGTCTTTTTTCTCTGCTTCTAAAGCTTTTTTCTTTTCGATAGCTTCAGGAGGAAGTTTTAATTCTTTGTGAATATAGTCAATTTGATTTTTAACAATAGTTTCAAGAATTAATAGTGTTTCAACAATCAAATCTAATTCTTTAGAATTATGTTTAATTACATCCTTAGCTTTAGCATATTGAGTTTGGATAATTTCTTCAATTTCCTTATCAATTTTTTGATTTGTTTGTTCACTAAAGCTCTTTGGAGCATAAGCAGGAATTGATCCTTCTGTTGGGATGAATTGTGTCATACCAACACTAGACATACCTAATTGTGTAACCATAGATTTAACTATGTTAGTTACTTTGTAAAGGTCGTTGCTTGCACCTGTAGAAATAGCATCTTTGCCATAAACAACTTCTTCAGCTGCTCTACCACCTAATGTTGTTCTAACAATAGCTAGTAAATCAGATTTCTTTTGAATTGCTAATTCTTGTTTTTCGGGTGTAGATAATGTATATCCTGCAGCTACACCACGTGGAATAATAGTAATCTTTTCAACCACATCTCCACCTTTAGTGTGAAGACCAACTAATGCATGACCAGCTTCGTGGTAAGCA
Organism: Mycoplasmoidaceae bacterium; assembly: GCA_049177155.1. Classification (GTDB taxonomy): domain Bacteria; phylum Bacillota_I; class Bacilli_A; order Mycoplasmatales; family Mycoplasmoidaceae; genus Hennigella. The sequence goes on from CP185407.1 coordinate 38,227, forward strand.
ATTTGTCTCTTTTCTTCATCAGTAATAACTCTTGAGTGTTTTGCTGGGCCAGCAATTACTCTATCAATTGCTTCATCAATTTCACTCATACCGATTGCAGTTTTGCCTAATCTTACTGCAAGTAAAGTTGCTTCGTTTAATACGTTTTCAAGTTGAGCACCAGAAAAACCTGGAGTTCTTCTTGCAACATCACCTAAACTAACTTTGCTTGATAAGTTTTTGTTACGCGCATGAATCTTTAAGATTGCTTCACGTTCTTTAATATCAGGTAAGTTAACTTGAATGTGTCTATCAAATCTACCTGGTCTTAAAATAGCTTCATCTAGAGAATCTAGACGGTTTGTTGCTGCCATGATAACAACACCTGTTCTAGTGTTGAAACCATCCATTTCAGCAAGTAATTGGTTGATAGTTTGATCAGCAATACCACCGCTACCACCAGCAATATCATTTCTTCCACGCTTACCAGCAACTGAATCGATTTCATCGATGAAGATGATAGATGGAGCAGCTTTCTTAGCTCTTGTAAATAAGTCTCTAACTCTCTTAGCACCAACACCTACTAGCATGTCATCAAAGCTAGATCCACTAGCTTGGAAGAATGGAACTGATGCTTCACCAGCAACAGCTTTAGCTAATAATGTCTTACCAGTACCTGGAGGACCATATAAGATAACACCTCTAGGTGTTCTAGCACCCATAGCTGCATATTTTTCAGGATTCTTTAAGTAATCAACGATTTCAATTAATTCGTTCTTTTCTTCTTCAATACCTGCAACATCACTAAACTTAACTGCACTCTTTGCAATCTTAGCAGAAGATTTACCCATGCCGAAGATAGAATCTTCGCCTTGGCCCATCATTCCACTCATCTTAGTAATTTTTGAGAAGTATCAAATAATAATAACTAAGAAAATGATTGTTGGTAACATGTTTAACAACACAACACCAATACTTGTTTGAGTTGATTGAACAGAAGCATTAGCAGCAACTACATTCATTCATGTTTTAATTGCATCATAGTCAGCGCCTGTGTCGAATATAGTTCCACCAATATTGTAAATGTCACCACTTTCACCAGCTTGAACTATAACATAGAATTCAATTTCTACATCTGCGTTTGTTGGATTAGCATGAACAGCATATTTTGTAAAATCGTGGCCTGAAGCATAGTAATATGCTCATGAATTATTTAAGTTAGCCATATTAACTACATATGAAGGTTGCGTTGCATCTTGTTTACTGTACAATTGAAGACTTGTTCCATCAACAGTAACCTTCTTAGGATTAAAATGTCTGTACTTAGGAGTACAACTTCAGACAATCAAGAAAATTAACAATCCAATGATAGTTAATGAAATAACTCATCTAATGATTGATCTTTTTCTTCTTTCTTTTGTTTCTGGATCGGTTGATTGTTTTTGATAAACAACTTTGTCATCTGGACTAGTTCCAGCTGGCTTTGGTTGTTCAGTATCTACCGTTTCAGCAGCATTTATATGTAATTTTTCTTTTTGCATAAGGTACTCCTTGTTTGCCTATATATTATAATTTATCAAAATATTTTTTATCAAATGATGCTATGTAAGGCAAGTTTCTAGCAACTTCTTTAACATCTAGTCCCCAGCCAATAATGAATGGGTTACCTGCAAGTTTAAAACAACAGTAATCAACATTATATGGAACTTGTCTCATGTCGTGTTTGTCAACTAAGACAACTGTTGCAACACTTTTAGCTCCTTTATCTTTTAGATACTTTTTAAGAGCTGATAAAGATCTAGCAGTATCTATTACATCTTCGACAATGATAATGTCACGGTTTTTAATATTTGTTAAAGTTGTAGAAATAATTTTTGGTTTGGTTACAGCTTTAAGTTGTCCACGGAATGAACTTAATGTTATAAATTCATAGTTACATTCTAATTCAACATCTAATAGTAGTTGACTAAAGAAAGGTGTTGCACCCTTTAGAACGCATAAGAAAATTGGACGTTTCTTTGCGTTTTTATATTTTTTAGTAACTCAAGCAGCGGCTTTCTTGACAGCAGATTCAACTTGTTTTCTAGAAAAAAGAATTTTTTCAACATATTTTGGTTTATATTGTTTCATACTATTTTCCCTTCATTAACACAATTGCATCGCATTCAATAATGTTCAAGTTTTGTTCAAATCGTGTTGCTTTTACATTAATGTTTTTTGTTGACAATAATTTTTGCAAACTTTTAACTATATATTTACGGATTGAATTGATCATGATTTTGTCACAGACAATAACTAAATCTAAATTACCAATTTTTAATTGTTTTTGTTTAGCCATAGACAATGCATAATTAAGAATTAGTTTTGAATCCATATTTTTGCATTTAATGTCAGTGTCTGGAAAAGCAATACCAATATCTCCACCTTGACATGCACCTAGTATTGCATCGGCTATTGCATGTAATACTAAATCGCCATCAGAAACGGAAACAATTTTGTAATTGCTTGGACATTCATAACCACCTAAAACTATTTTAGTTTTAGCTTTAGATATTTTATGTATGTCTTTACCAAATCCAATAAAATCCATAATAAATATAGATATTTATTATACAAATAATTATTTTTAATCTTAAATAATATAAATTAATAAAAAGAAAAAATAGGTTTCCCTATTTTTTCGTTCGATTAAAGTTTTAGTAAACTATGAACTTTGATACCAGCTTTTTCAATGTTTTCTGGACCAAATGCTAATTCTTCCAAATATGCTAAAACAAGTGCATGTTCAACTTTAGCATTTAATTGTTGCATTAATTTTTGCGTAGCAAGAATTGTTCCGCCTGTGGCAATAATGTCATCAACAATCAAAACATTTGCTCCTGCTGGAATATCTTCTTTATGAACTTGAATGTAGTCTGTTCCATATTCAAGTTGATAAGATGCTTCAACTGTTGGTCTAGGTAATTTACCTTTTTTTCTAATTGGAACAAATGGTAATCCTAATCTTTGTGCAATACTTACACCAAATCAGAAACCTCTAGATTCAAGACCAACTACAACGTCAAATTTAACATCTTTAACTAAGTTAATTAATTCATCAATTGTGATCTTAAACATTTCTGCATTAGCTAGTAATGGAGTAATGTCTTTAAAGCTAATACCTGGTTTTGGAAAATCTGGAACTACTTTTAATGTTGCTTTAATTCTTTCAATATTGTTCATATTTTTTACCTACTTTCTATCTGAAACTATTGGGACTTTCTTAGCAAATTTATTAATACCTTCTATTGATTGTTCATCAATATCATCCCAATTCTTTTCTACTTTGTGTGTTAGTTTGTCTAAACGTCTAAACAACACAGCATTTCTAACTTTCATGAATTGGTAAATTAAGAATGCCATAACAAATGGTGCTAACACCATAGATACAACACAAGCAATTACTAATAAGTAAATTAATGAGTTTAGTCCAAGTGGAGCAGTTACTGCAAATGCAACAATGAATAATGCATTAGCAAGTGCTGTAGTTCAAATAAATTGTCAGTTGTTTGCTAAAGCAGTATTAACAATGAATTTGAATTCTGGTTTTGTGTATCCATCTTTTCTACTTCATGATTCACTAATTGTTTGAGCCATTGTTGCACAGTAAATTGTATTAACAACGATTGTTAAAACATAGCCCATGACAACAAATTGATCAAATTTAATTTGGCAAGCAGAAGCAATACCTAATGTAATTAATGGCATTGCACAAGCACCAGCAAACATTGGAACTAATGATAATCAGTTGTATCTAAAGCCACTATAAATTGCACAGCAAATGGTTGCGACAATTACCGAAATAAGTGCACCATTCAAGATGTCTTGGTTTGTAAAACCATAGATGTGTTGACCTCATATATCAACACCGACAGTTAAATCTAATGCTTCTCTTGCAGCTAATCTGTTTAATGCATCAGTTAAATTAATACCGGTTAAGTTAGTGTAAATATATCAACACTCATTAGCTACATCGTGACGATAAGAAATGAATGGTATATTCAATGATGCTAAATATGAAGGAACATCTTTATCAGTAAAGATTACAATACAACTTTCAGTATGGAACATACTAGAACTTGTAAATCCTAGAACACTAAATAATACAATACTTGCTATTAATAGTGCACCAACTATAGCCACAGCAATTAATGCTTTTTTGCCAGTTGTATCAATCTTCTTATGACTCATTGAACTATAGAAAGGAATCTGCAATGATGTTGCATCCATTGTTGTTGGAACAACATTGTGTCCTTGGGTTAATGCTTCATTAGCAATATTACTTGGTTTACCAAAGAATTGATATTTATTAATCATTCTTCTGTTATTAAAGAATAATCCGTGTAACAATCCATTGAATAAGTAAATGCTAATAAAGTTTGCAAAGGCACCAATTACTAACATCAAGCCTAAAGCATTCAATGAAATTGGAGCAATGTAAATAAAGCAAACACCAAAGATTAGTGAAATGATTGAAACATCAAGTACTGGTAATAATGACTTTTTAAATGCCTTATTAATCATTACTTGAGTGTCTTCTCTTGAGAAAAGACGTCTTCTTAGTCTTCCACAAATAGCTAAACAAGATATAAATCCAGCAATAGCTATTGTAAATAGACCAAATAACATTGACATGCTAATTACTGCTGATCCAGAAGTTGCTATTAACAATGACATTGATAATGCAAACATTAAGCATATTCAACTCATAATTCCTGTTGTTCTATATAAAACAGCAAGAATAATTAATAGAGCAACTAAAAAGATTAAGAAACCTAAACTTAAAATACCAACTAAGTGTTGTCCACCAAATATAGAATCAACAAATGTTGGTTCAATATAAGTTGTTTGACAATCCTTATCTCTAAATTGGTTAAGAATGTCTATAGCACCGTCTTTACCTGTTTTTGTGGTTGTTTTAGTAAAATCAATACCCGCTACTCTAGCTTTGTTAAAACCATATGTTACTTGTCTTGATAATACTGACTGTGCTATAGATTTAGTTGCTTGTTGATATCAGAAATAACTAATTTTTGGATTTTGTTTATCTGTATCATTCTTATAGTCATCAGTAATTTTAGCTGGCATGAAATTGTCAATTTCATCCATTGTTACAATTTCATTAATATATTTTTGAGTGAACTCAGCATCAGGTGCTACAGTTCCTGCAGTTTGATTATCAATGTAGTTAAAAATGTCTGCATTGACTATCTTTTGATCTGGTTTAGTTTCGCCATTGTATAAATCAACACTGTCTAAATGAATTGCATTAGGTTTATCAGTTGCTTTCCTCTCTTCGTTTTTTCAAGTTTTATTTTTATATTTTTCAGAGAATAATTGGTAGTTAGTAGAATCATATCATCAACGATATTCATCCTCTTCAGCTCAATAATTAGAAATGTGATAGTTAGCTTCATTATATAAACCTTCAAGGTTGTTAACAATATACAATCTTGGTTGATTGTATACTTCCTTTATCGCTTTCTTGTCTTCATCTTGACTATCATCTTTAGCTAATGATAAGTTTTTAAAAATATCATTCATTAAAGATTGATTTTCAACAGCATACATAACGCCATTGTTACCATCTTTGTCAACTAAAACTTTTGTTTTGGTATCTGGTGCATCTAATGATTTTGGGATTCTAAATACATCTCTGAAGGGAATAATGGTATATCTTGGAATATACTTATCGTCCAACATACCTTCACCACAATATCAACGGTATACTAATGTTTTTTCATTAGAGTTGAAACCATCATTTTGAAAATAAGATAAGTATGGATCGTTGTCAACCTTTTTATCTTCTTCTTCCTCAGAAATTGGACGTTTAATTTTAACCTTGTCTAATTCAAACTTTGCATTTAAATAGCCTCAGTATTGATCTTCCTCAGCTGTTTTCTCATAAACCTCATATGAAACATCATATGATGTTTGGCCTTGATCTTTTAATCATCTAGAAAGCTTTTCTGCACACTCTTTTGTAATGGCTTCTGCTTCTTCAAGTTTTTGTTCATTCTTATGATTTTTAGGCTCAGCAAAAGCTGGATCAATCTTAATTCTTCCAGTTACAGATTGTGTAAATTCAGGACTTTCTTTAAAATTTTTAGCTACTTGTCAAATGCTAACACCTGAACCAGCTAAAGCTCCACCAGCTAAAATAGATGAAAAAACAATTGGTGCAATAGACAATCGTTTTGACTTCATTCCATAAGCCTTTGGTTTTCTTTTAAAGATTCCCATAGTTTTTTAATTATATAAATAATTAAATATTATTAAAAAATATTGATATCTTTTTTTTATTTATAATATTTACTAATTTATAGGAGTTAAGTTATGAACCTAACAAAACCTAGAGGAACACAAGATTATATTTTTGAATTAGAACCTGAATTTGATATAGTTTGCGATGCTTGCAAAGCTATTGCAAGATTAAATGGTTTTTATCAAATAAAAACCCCAACCTTTGAATACAAAGAATTATTTATTAGAACTGTTGGTGATACAAGCGACATTGTTAATAAAGAATTCTATGAATTCAAAGATAAAGGTGATCGTGACATGGTCTTAAGGCCAGAATTAACTGCTAGTGTTTGTCGTGCGGTAGTGGAAAACAAACTATTACACAGAATGGCTCATCCTATTAAATTCTTCTACATTGAACCAATGTATCGTTATGAAAGACCACAAAGTGGTCGTTTAAGAATGTTCCACCAATTTGGTGTTGAATGTATTGGTACAGATTCATATTATGATGATGTAGATATGATTTTACTTGCTACATCAGTACTAGATACTTTCGGATTAAAAGATTACATTATTAAAATCAATAACATATGTTCAACAGCCACTAGAGCTAAGTGAATCGAAGCTTTAAAGGAATATTTTATTCCTTTCAAAGATCAATTAACTCCTGATAGTCAAGCTAGATTAGAAAGAAACCCATTGCGTATTTTAGATGACAAAATAGATGGTAAAAAAGATTTTGTTAAAGATGCTCCTAAAGTAGTTAAGTTTGCAACAAACGATGAAATCGAACACTTTAAACAAATTCAAAATGCATTAGATGAAATGCATGTTCCATATATTGTTGATGAAACATTAGTAAGAGGATTAGATTACTACTGCAATTTCATTTTTGAAATTGAATCTACATCTGAATTATTAAAAGGTCAACCAACTTTAGTTGGTGGTGGTCGTTACAACACCATGATTAAAGAACTTGGTGGAGAAGATGCTAACTGTGTAGGTTTTGCTCTAGGAATTGAAAGATTATTAGTGGCTTTAACTGGTAATAAGATTATTAAAAAAACAGTAGATGAATACAAACACATTGATGTGGTTGTAGCTAACCTTGATACACAAACAAACATTGTTGCTTCAATGATTTGTAAAATGTTAAGAATTGCTGGTTTTAGTTGCACAACTAACAGAAATACAACAAAGCTGGATAAACACTTTAAATATGCTGAAGGACAAAATGCTAAATATGTCATTATTGTTGGTCCTAAAGAAATTAAGAAACAAGCGGTAATTGTTAAAAACCAATTAACAATGAAACAAGATGAAGTTAAGGTTGCTAAACTAGTTGACTACTTTATCAAGAGAAAAGGCAGACAAGAATAGTATGGAAAAGTTATATTGTGGTGAAGTAACGCAAAAATATATTAACAAAGAAGTTAATATAAAAGGTTGAGTTAAGAAAATTAGAAAAATGGGCTCAATCTCATTTTTAGATGTTGCTGACCGTTATGGATTAGTACAAGTTATTGTTGATGAATTAATCAATATCACCAACCTAACTAGAGAGTCTGTTGTTGAAGTTATTGGTACAGTTGTAGCAAGAAAAACACCAAATGACAAATTAAAAACTGGTGCTATAGAAATTAAGTGTAAAGAACTTAATGTTCTTTCATTATCTAAAACAACACCTATGATTGTTGAAGATGTAACTGATGCTTTAGAAGATATCAGATTGCAACATAGATATCTTGACTTACGTAGAGATACAGTAAGAAACAAAATTATTTTTAGATCTACATTCATCAATGAATTAAGAAAATATTTAATTTCTCAAGATTTTATTGATGTTGAAACTCCATGTTTGGCAAAGCCAACACCCGAAGGTGCTAGGGACTATATTGTTCCAACCAGAAATGCTCCAAATCATTTCTGAGCATTACCTCAAAGTCCACAAATCTTTAAGCAATTATTAATGGTTGCTGGATTTCTAAAATATTTCCAAATTGCTAAATGTTTTAGAGATGAAGACTTAAGAGCTGATCGTCAACCTGAATTCACACAATTAGATATGGAAATGTCTTTTATTAAAGAAAAAGACATAATGAAAATTGTTGAACGAATGTTCAAAAAAGCTATTAAGAAAACTCTTAATATCGATATTAAAACACCTTTCCTAGTCATGAAATATGATGACTGCATGAACTATTATGGTGTTGATAAACCAGACTTAAGATATGATCTAAAATTAGCTGATTTATCAAGTATTTTTGCCTTCACAAATTTCAAAATCTTTGCTAACATTCTTGCAGAGCAAGGTGTTGTAAAAGGCTTTGCAATTAATGAAAAAATTGTTGATAAAAAAGACTTTGAAACAATCCAAAAATATGCTACAGATAAAGGTCTGCAAATTGCTTATTTAACCTTCCAAAACGGTAAGAAAATTGGTGGATCAATTACTAATGTAATTGAAGAAGAAAAAGCAAACAAAGCATTTGCTCACTTTGGATTTACTAATGGTACATTAATCCTATGTGCAGGTAAATTAAATAAAGTTAATGAAACTTTAGGTGCTGCTAGAATAGCATGTAACAACATCTATAAATTTGCTAATGAAAATGAATTAGCATTCACATGAGTTATTGATTGACCATTGTTTGAATTTGATGAAGAAACAGGTAAATATGCTGCAGCTCACCACCCATTTACTTCTCCAGCAGTTAAAAGTCTAAAGGACTTTGATACCAAACCAGCTAAAGCAAAAGCTAGAGCTTATGATATTGTTTTAAATGGTTATGAAGTTGGTGGTGGTTCTATCAGAATTACTAACAAACAAGTTCAAGAAAGAATGTTCAAGGCAATAGGTTTAACAACTGAACAAGCAAATAGTAAATTTGGTTATTTACTAAATGCCTTTGATTATGGTGTTCCTCCTCATGGAGGAATCGCTATTGGTTTAGATCGTTTAATTATGATCTTAACTAAAGCTGAAACTATTAGAGATGTTATTGCATTCCCTAAAAACTCACATGGAATCGATTTAATGTTAGATGCGCCAAGTGCAGCTAGCGCAGAAGGATTAGATGATCTATTCCTTCAAGTAAAAGAAAAGTAGGCATTGCCTACTTTTTTTCTACTAATTTTTCTTTCTTTTCTTTAGTTGTTGTTTCATTAGCATCTTCTGCTTTTTCAACATCTCGTTTTGTTAACTTTTTAGTTTGTAAGAATAATGGGTTGTTAATCATTATTCTTTGTCCTGGTTTTCAAGCAAGAACAGTAATTAAGTATGGAATAGTTGCTACACCTACACCACCAAGAATGTCTACGAAGTAATGTTGTTTAACTAATACAGTTGCCATACAAACTAATAAGGCCATAATACCAAAACCAATTTGTGTTGCTTTCTTATGTTCTTTTTGTTTTAATACAGCAAAGAAACATAATGCTGAAGCCATACAATGATATGAAGGACATAAGTTTCAACCAGTTGTTCCTGTGTCCATGGCAATAATCAATTGAACCAAGAACTTAGTAACAGGAGTCTTAATATTTTGAACAAGTGGCCCTGCCCCCCCCTCTGGTGTTATTAGACCTTCAGCAACTCTATCCATATATGTTGGCATGGCTATTAATCAAAAGAAGCCAACAAATGATGCTATTGTTGAATAGATCATAAAGTTTAAAAAGTTTTGTTTGTTTCTAGTGGTTGAAATTCATAATGGGGTTATAAATCAGAAACCATAAGCTAAGAAATATATTTCTATAAAGAAATATGGACAAAATTTAATGCCATTATCTAATGGATCAATCTTTGGACATATTGGATAATTTGGAAAAGCATCCTTTATTTGCATAGCAAAAAAGCATGCTAATTTATATAAACCTATTTGGAAAATAATAAAAATTATTGCTCCAACTCAGCCCCATCAAGGAATTTTTTTAAATGGATTATGTGTTTTTTTAACATTTATTGCATTCATAATATAAGAGATTATATAAATTTTAACTTATATTATTTATATTTAAATAATATAAATGTATTACAATATTAAAAAGCAGTATGAAAAATCTTATTAAGAATGTCTGAAGATCATTTAAAAATAATAAGATATCCATCATTGGGTTAGTCTTTTTATTGTTCTTTGGTCTTGGAGTATTCTGTTTGATGAGTAATACTACCAACAACATTAAAAACGAATATACTTCTTTAGCTAAAGAAGGAAACCTACATGATGCTACTATTGCTGAATTATATGAAACAGGTAATGCTAGCTATGCACCACATAGCCGTGGTATTGTATATACCATAAGTAATGAATATATTAGTAGTATTGAAAAGTATGATGATTTAGCTGCTGATTATTTAACTACTCATCCTGAACAATATGTAACTACACAATGGTTATATATTAACCAAACACTACCAACCGAAGATGGAACATATTTTATTCCACTACCAAATCTTCAAATATTTCAAGAAGAAGCTGAATATCCAAGAATTCAAGTAGTAGAAACATATGATGTTTCCCTTGATCCTAATACTTCTACCGGAATGTATAAAGATTTTGCTGAATCTTCTAGTTCTCTTAAAGATTTTGCTGTTCGTATTAATAGATCATACCAATCTACATTTCTTGACCCTTATCCTTTACCTGAAATCATAACAACTTGAAATAGTTATCAAGCAAACTGAGATAATTTAACTCAAGCACAATTAATAGAACTTGTTACTGGTAACTTATTTTCTTTAGATAGTACTGACTATACTGCTTTTATTGGTAATCAATCACAAGTCATTTATGATGTGATGACTACCCAAAATACTAAGTTGGTCAATTATCTAAATACCAATTACAAGAATGAAGTAGAACATCGTTTCTTTAAATCTATTAATGTAACTGGTACAGAAGACAACGTCTTCTATAAAATTATTGATTCTAACCCAACAGATACAATTGATAAGGTTGTAATGTTTAAAGATCCTAATAAACGAACTGGTAATGGTTTGTTTAATGCAAATGATTGGGCACCATATAACTCACAAACCATTTTTTATGACTTAGCAGGTAATCCGTATAGTCCAGATCATGATCCTATTGAAACTGGTGTCGGTACAGTTATTCCTATACCCACAAACTATAATGATGTTGTTTCTAATCAATTGTATTCATTAAATACAATAGATAGTTGAACAAACCCTGAAGCTAAATTTCTATATTCGCAAATCATTCAAGTTAGATTTAAAAGAATGATGGCTGGTGATTTCTCTAATGGGTCTGAAACAATAAAAGCATCTATTGTTCCTGTTGCAGCTAAAAATCTTTCTCGTAATGAATATTATCAAGACTTTGTTACTACTGATACTCAACTTAGACGTGATTATGCTAACTATTTATATGATTGGGGTGTTGAGTCAATTACATTGAGTGCCAACGGAAACGTTGTCTTTACTTGATATGGTTTGGGTGGTACACCTCAAACATGCACTATTTCCAACTGAACATCTAAGTTCTCTGTGGTTAACCCACAACATTTAGAAAAAACATCTAAACGTGTTATTAGTCCAAGTACATTGCATAACTTCTTACCATATGCTGAATGACATAAAGCAGTATATGGAGAATATCCAACAGGAGAAATTAATGCTACTAGATCAGCTCAATGATTTAATACATTAAATAGTGACCAATTTGGTTTCTGAATTGATCCATATACAAAACAAGAAGATTGAGCAACAATGTCTTATGATGTTCCTGGACGTGAACCAGTAGTTGTTGTTCGTGGTGATAATCCAGAACAATGAAACGGAATTAATAAGTCATACATCGCTCCTTGTGGTGGATACAACCAAATTATTTGAGGTTGTGGTTTATCACCAGACTTTATGTATCCGGTTGTGGACATTTCTCGTCCAACACCAAACACTAAGACAGAATGTCTTGTATATTGTAATGATGTTGGTTACCACAGTATCAAATTAGCATTTGTTACTGCTACAGTAGAAGAATATCTATTAGCTAAGTTTAAACCAAATGTTAATACTAATAGACAGCATAAGATCATCAATGATATTAATGATTGAGCTGCTAACCGTGGTGGAATGATCTTCCCTAAAAACGTTAGATGTGCATACTTTGCTAATGATACAAGCAACGTATTAAACTGTTCTGGCTTTAGAGTTGCTTACTTGCCAAGTTTAGTAAGAGTTGTTGATACAGTATCAACAATCCTTTGTTCATTCATTGGAATATTATGTTTTATTATTTGTTTTGTTATTATTAAACGTTATGTTGAAAATAACAGAATCAATATTGGTATTATGAGAGCTAATGGTATAAGCAAGTTAAAAATTGCTTTATCATTATCTCCATTTGCTTTGTTCCCTGCTGTTATTGGTGGTATTGCTGCTTATATCACAGGATTATTATTACAACCAGCGGCATTACACTTGTTTAGTAATTATTGAATGCTGCCAACGCCTTTAATTGCTTTCGATTGAGTTTCGTTCCTGGCGTGTATTTTCCTACCATTTGCATTGTTTAGTATTATTTGTTTCTTCACAACAATGTTAGTTCTAAGAGTTAATTCTGTTGAACTAATGAAATCTGGTTCTGAGTTTAAAACTAATAGTTTTAGTAGAATTGCTAAGAAACCATTTAAACACTTCGGTGTTATTACTAGATTTAGAGTTTCTTTAGCCTTTAACTCTATTACTAGATTATTAATGTTAGCTGCTATGAGTTGTTTAACAATGTCATCACTTGTCTTTGCTATGACAACATTTGACAAGTTAAACATGTCCAAAACAGTTAACTCATCACAATTTGATTACAAATTTAATATTGAATTAACGACACCAACTGTAAGTGGTTCTGTATTCTCTGTTTATGATTATTCTAAAACACAAGATGCTGATAGAATTCAAGGGTTAGGCTACTCTGATCCTGAAAACTATATTTTCAACTTATCATGAAATACTTGTGATACAAGCCTTGATCCTAGTCAACACGAATGAAGAACAACTAGAGGATATGATAGCTATCCTGAATTCACTAAATGATATTCTCACAATGTAATTAGTGGTTTAGAACCTCTTTCTCCATTTGGAACGTGGTATAAAGATGCTGCAAATAAAAACGGTAACTTAATGATGCCAACAACATCTGATGCTACCGGTCAAGATATTGACTTATTATTTTTACAAAATAAATTCTGTTCTAGATTATCTCTAGACCATAGTGTTGGTTTACCTGGTGTAGCTTCATCTAACCCTTGAGAAATTGCTTTAGCATTAATGCCAGCCAACTCAAGAAACATGGCGGCTGATAGTTATAACAAAATGATTAATGTTGCAGGACATCGTGTTCATGATGGTATTACTAAGTGACAACAATTGTGTGTTGATAAAGGTATGCCCGAATCATTAGTACATACTGATACAGGACATGTGGTATGAAGTGATGAAGATGATTGAACTGAAACTGTACATGAAGCAGCCGAGGAAACTGGCAAATGGATGGACTTAAAGTTTAATTCTGATGATGAATATTGATACAACAACTTTGCTGGCTTCTTTATCTATGATAAAGATACCGATACATATACATTAAACAATGACATTCTTGTTATTGGTGAATTGTTACAAGGATTCAATGAAGACTTTATCCATTTATTAAGAACAATTTATACCGATGCTGACTTATTAAAAATGGAATACCCAATTACTTATGGTAATGTTCCATTAAACTGAAATGTTCATAAGGGTAGTAAGCCTGATGAAACATATACTTATGTTTCAGGAAAAATTAAAGCACTATCTAACCATCATTCATTTGATCCTGAAAGACAAATTAAAATTGAGGGTATTGCTAACCATTCAGACTATATTAAACTAACAGATAAGAATGGTAAGAGTCTGAATGAAAGATTGTTTGATGATAGTCTAGTAACTGATGATACTCATCCAATTATTATTAATGCTTATGCAGCCCATAAGTATAGCTTATCAAAAGGCTCTATTATTACATTAGATGTAACTAATATGGCCGATAGATATATCCAAAAAATCCATCCAGAAAACTATGCAGAAGATGCTAATGAAGTTAAATTTAAGGTGGTTGGTATTTCTCAAGGAACTAACAATGAAGCTTACTATACTGCTCAAAAAAGAGCTAATGATATATTAGGATTACCAAATGGTATTTCTTGAAATAAAACACACAAATATATGATGTGAGCTCCTAGTACATGAACAACTACAGCTTCAGGTTTACCTGCTTTAGCAGACCTTGGTGGTGTTGGTGCTGCTGACGATAGTATGAGAATATATAAATTCTCTGATGGAACAGATTTCCTAGGAGCACCTATCTGTGATGATTCAGAAAAGAAATTATCTGGTGTTAGAGTTCCAATTGGATTTAATGGTATCTATACAGAAAATGATACCGGTAAACCAATTACTGGTGGTTTATCATTATATTCATATACTGGTATGTATCCAGGTTCATCAGTATTTGAATCTGGTGGTGGACAAACAGCAGATAAAAATAATAAATTTGCTCAAACATTAAGTTATGGTGCAAACTTAGCTATTGCTAACTTAATGGTTGGTGGTGTTGAAGGTGTACCATCCGGAAAAGAATTAACATTCTACCAAGCTTGTCAACGAAATTTAGAAGCAGGGCCTGAAGGTTGAAGCGAGTATGAAGGATATATTGACCAATTCATACAAAAATTAGTTGATGCTTATGGTAAGACAACTATGATAACATCAATTGCTGGTGCTAATGATGTTGCAGCAAGTGATTTAATTTATTCAAACTTAATTGCAACATTTGATTTGGCTCAAACATCAATTATGTCAATTATCATCCCAATAACAATTATTATTGTTACTGTAATTTCTAACTTAATCATTACAGACTCTAAAAAGATGGCAGCTATGATGAAAGCATTAGGATACTCTGATGCTAAGAACCTAATGTCAATCCTAGCATTATTTGTTCCAACAATCATTCTTGGTCTAGGTTTAGCCGTACCATTATCGTTTGGATTAACGATAGGATATCAATCAATTATCTTTAATACTGCCAACATCCTTGTGGATGTAACACAAAAGTGATGATACTATGTGGCTGCAGTTGGAGGAATTGGTATTATCCTTATTGGAACATATGGTATCGGATTTGTTTCAATTAAGAGAGATAGATTGGTAGACCAAATTAAATAGGAGGAGTTATGACAAATAAGAAACATAAAATATTTACTTCAGTAAACGACTTAAAAGATTTGAGTCAAATACCAGAAGGTAAAAAGAAAATAGCAATGGAAAGAGATATTGCTTCTTTGTCTTCATATTTAACTATTTACAAACAAGCATGAGGAGAAATGACTCGTGCTAGAGATGAATATACAAATGCTGCTCCTATTACTAGTCTTGAAACATTAAGAACTAAAAAAGTATTATGTAAAACATATGCTCTTGCTGAAAACCGATTAACTACCATCAAATCTAAACTTTCTAAATATATTAATAAATTGCTATATGCTCACAACTGTGCAAGCAATAAGAAAAGCAAAATTACAGTTGATGAACTGTATAGAATAGTTAGTGCTTATGAAAATAAAGAATTTAATGACAATTATTTTCCAGCAACAAGGTTGAGAACTATTAATAAAAATCATTACAACTTCCGTATGTTTGAATTTGAATTGGAAGTTGTTAATGCTATTTTATCTGGTCAATACAAATCTAATGTTAATAAATCAATGTCATATTGAAAGAAACATAAAGGTATTCTAGAAAAGAAACTTTTATCTTGTAAAGATAGAAAAGGTAGCTTAGATGAAACTTTTAGATCTATGCAATATGCTAAGTTAATTAAAAAGTTTGATAAGCTATCGCACAAAACAAGTAAACAAGAAACAACAAATATAAGTAGTGAATATGTCATTGATTTTGAACAATTAACTAAATACTATTACAACAAATGAATGGCAACTAAAGTATTAAAGGGGTTTGATTTAAAAATCAAGCCAGGAGAATTTGTTGTTATTCTTGGACCATCAGGTTCAGGTAAAACAACCTTACTAAACATTATGTCTGGTATGGACAAAGCAACTTATGGTAAAACATTAGTTAATGGCTGTAACTTAATTAAAATGAATGATACACAATTGACTAACTTTAGAAAAAATAACATTGGTTATATTTTTCAACAATACGGATTACTACCAAATTTAACAGTTAGAGAAAATGTAGAAATTGGTTGAAACTTGCAATCAGATAAGACTAAACGTCTTGATATAGATGAATTATTGAAAACTGTTGGTATGTCTGAACACGCTAATAAATTCCCACACGAATTATCTGGTGGACAACAACAACGTGTATCTGTTGCAAGAAGTATGGCTAAGAACCCAACTATTGTATTTGGTGATGAACCAACAGGAGCTGTTGATGAAGAGATGTCTAAACAAATACTTCAATTGTTTGTTGATATTAATAAAAAGTTTAAAACAACAGTTATTATTGTTACGCACAACCCAATCTTTGCTGACTTAGCAACTAGGGTTATAAAAGTAAACTCAGGTTTAATTGCTCATAACTATGAAAACAAAAACCGTAAAACAGTAAACCAATTGGATTGATCTTCAAACCACTAAAAAAAGAGCTTATAGCTCTTTTTATTTCGCTTGACATTTAGGGCAGTATGATGTTCCCCTACCATTTAGTTTAATCTTCTTAATAGTTGAGCCACAAACCTTACACTTTTGTCCTTCACGAGAATAAACCATTAAATGTTTTTGGAAGCTTCCCGAATGGTTAGGAGCAAATTTATAAGTAAATACTGTTGTACCATAATGATTAATAGCGCTTGTCATTATCTTACGACAAGACTTAATAATGTTTTCACATTCAGTTTTAGAAACTAATTTAGCTGGACGTTTAGGATTAATTTTGCAAGCAAAACATATTTCATCTGAATAGATGTTGCCAATACCAGCAATAATAGATTGATCTAAAAGAGCTGTTTTAATGGCTGTTGATTTATTCTTAAATTGTTCTAACAAATAATCAGCAGTTAGCTTTTTATCTCAAGGTTGATAACCCAGTTTCTTAACCTCTTCAGATTCTTCAAGAGATTGTTTATCTTTATATATATAAAAGGTACCAAACTTTCTAAAGTCTTCATATATTAATTTCTTGTCACCACAAATTAATTCAACCATCGTAAATGGTGTTGGCTTATTTTTACTATCAACAAAAAATAATTTACCTTCCATTCTTAAATGGATTGTTAAATATTTGTCATGAGATAAAGTAATAATAATTAGTTTGCCAATTTGATCAATATCCTTAATAGTTTCATTAATAACAAATTTACTAAATGAAACTTTATTACTATTCTTTAAAACTTTAGAATCAATGTAATTGACATCAACAATCTTTTTGCCAATTACATGATTCTTTTTTAAATTGTTAATAAGTGTTCTAACTTCAGGTAGTTCAGGCATTATTTAGCTTTCTTAACATCTTGCAGATGTCTAATGGCAGTAGAAGATAAATTTTGTAATTCTTCTTTAGGCAACATTAATACTGTTTCAATTTTATCATTAAGATTGTTGTTAACTTGTGCCATATCTAATTCATATTTAGCATCTTGTGCATTTCTAAAACTTCTAATAATGACAGATACTCCATGTTTCTTAGCAAACTTAACTGTTAAACCAGTATTAATAACTACTTCTACATTTTTTAAATGTAGTTTATCTATAGTTCTTTTAGTTTTTTCATATCTTGATTTTAAAGATGGTTGATCATCTTTATATCAGTTACAAGAAATAACTACATATAGTTTGTCATATAGTTTTGCACATCTTTTAATGATATCAATGTGTCCTTTATGAATAGGGTTAAAACTACCAGGAAACATTGCTTTTATTTGCTTTGTCATAATAAACAATATATAATCTTGTATAAGATTATATATATTTTTGGAGATTACCTATGAGTAAAATTATTGATACTATGAAGCAAGTTATTGCTTCAGCATCAAAAAAACCTACTATTGTATATGCAGAAGGTGAAAACGCATATATTCAAGAAGCTGCAAAAGCTGTTTGTAATGAAATTGAACCACTTTTAATTTTCAAAACAAAAGCAGCTATTCCTGCAGATTGTAAATTTAAAACTGTAGCAATTGATTCAATTGATATTAGTCCATATTCTAATTTACTTTATGAATTAAGAAAAGCTAAAGGTGTAACGCAAGACCAAGCTATTCAAATGGCCAAGCAATCAAACTATCTAGCTTCGCTAATTGTTAAATTAGGACAAGCTGATGGTGAAATTTGTGGTATTGATTACACAACTGCTGATACATTGAGACCAGCACTTCAAATTTTAAGAACTGCTCCTGGTGCTAAACTTGTGTCATCAGTATTTATGTTAGAAAAAGGTAATGACTTATCTATTTTCTCTGACTGTGCAATTAATATTAATCCAACAGCTGATGAATTAGCTAGCATGACAGAAATGGCTTGTGCTTTTGCTAAAGATGTTTTAAAAATTGAAAAACCAAAAGCTGCACTATTAAGTTATTCAACTTGTGGTAGTGGTAAAGGTGAAGATGTTCAAAAGATTCAAGCTGCTTATGAATTAATTAAACTTAATCCAAACTGCAAGGCTTATGATATCTTTGGTGAAATGCAATTTGATGCTGCATATGATGATCGTGTAAGAGCTAAGAAAGCTAAAGCTTGTACATGAACAAGCAAACCAGACATCTTCATGTTCCCTAACATTAATGCTGGTAACATCGGATGTAAGATTGCTCAAAGAATGGGTGGATATGATGCATTTGGTCCAGTATTAGTAGGTCTTGCTGCTCCAGTAAATGATTTAAGTCGTGGATCAACAGTTCAAGATATTATTGGTGTAAGTTACATCACAGCTGCTCAAGCTGTTGTTAAAAACATCAAGAAATAAAAAAGAGGATTATTCCTCTTTTTCTTTTTGTATTTTTAATGTTGAAATATATGATGCTGCTTGTTCAGTAATATTTATTCCTAACTTATTAAATACTTGTTGTTCTGCTTGCATTAAAATACAACTAGCGTGAGCTTGTGCTCCTCTTAATAAAGGAAGTTGTTTCAAGGCAATAGCAGCTAGTGGATTTGTTAATGATTGAATCGCTAATGCAATTAATGCTTCAGATAAGTTTAATCTACCACTATATCCAAACGAATCATGTTTCATTTTCTTAATTGGATCTAGAACATATGGAGACATTAAGTAAATATCATCTTTTATTTTACCCAATGTTTTTAAAGCATTAATTATTGCTGCAGCAGAAGCAGTTAAATCTTTAGATTTCTTACCAGTTACAATAACACCACGCTTAATTTCAATAGCAACAATGTGTGTTTTAGCTTTTGCTTGCTTTTCTAAACAAGCTTTAACACACACTCTATCTTCTGCTTTTACACCAGCATCATGCATTAAGTATTCAGCTTTTGTAACTATTCCATCATCATATTTTCCTAAGAATACATCTTTTAATGCATGATAATAACGACGAACAATTTCTTTTTTAGCTGCATCTTTACAAACAATATTGTTAGTAATAGCAAAACCAATTTTGTTAACACCCATGTCTGTTGGTGAGTGGTATGGACTTCGTCCATATAATTGTTCAAAAATTGTTTTTAATAATGGGAAACTTGCAATATCTCTATTGTAGTTAGTTGCTGTTTCCTTATAGTGTTCAAGATGGAATGGATCTATCATATTTCCATCATTCAAATCTAATGTTGCTGCTTCATAAGCAATATTAACTGGGTGTTTTAATGGTAAGTTCCAAATTGGGAATGTTTCATATTTAGCATATCCTGCTTTCTTACCATGTAAGTGAGCATGATAAAGTTGACTTAGGCATGTGGCCATCTTACCAGATCCTGGACCTGGAGCAGTAACAATGACTAACTTTCTATGTGTTTCAACATATTCGTTTTTACCTAAACCATCTTTAGATAAGATCTTAGGTAAATCTTTTGGATATCCTTCAATCTTATAGTGCTTGTATGCTTTAACACCTAAATTCTTTAATAATCTTGTAAATTCTTTAATATTGGGTGATTCTTCATACATTGAGATTACCACACCACAAATAGGAATACCAATTGTTGAATAAACACCAATTAGTCTTTCTACTTCAGCTTGGTATGATAAGTTAGAGTCAACTCTAACTTTGTTATTAATTAAATCTTGCGCATTAACAGCAATAATTACTTCAGCATCTTTTTTAAATTGTTGAAGTAATTGTAATTTTGCATCACTATCAAAACCAGGTAACACTCTAGCTGCGTGCATATCATCCACTAGTTTGCCACCAAATTCAAGATAAAGCTTGTCGTCAAATTTGTTGATTCTATCGATGATAGCTTTCTTTTGAATCTTTAAATATTTTTTTGTGTCAAATCCTAGTTTTTTCATAAATTAAAAAGTTAATTATACATGTATTTTTAATTTTTAAATTAAATACAGAAACGTGGTGCAACAGCGATAGTCATAAACTCAGTTGTTAGATAAGGAGTTGGATAAGAATAATACCCAACATCGATACTGTTTGTATATGTAATAACTCAACTATAATTTCCTTCTTTAGTTGTTGATTCTAAATATGGTGAAGCTAATCAGTATATTGTTGGTTGTGGAGCATTGTAATTATTGTATTTATTTAATAATGTACTACCTTCTAATGTATTCAAACTGTCTCTTGTGTAATACTCATATTGAGTATCTTCAGCTAATGTTAGTCGTCTTTGGGCATCACTAACAATATATACTTCATCTTCTAGAATAGCTTTTCTAGAAAATAAAGATGCTATAGTTGGCAAGAACAAGTATGTAGTTTTAGTTGTTGAAACATATTCTTGTAAGTTTTGATCAAATGTTGTAACTGTTTTTTGAACAGGCTTAATTGCTCTAGCAACAGATGGTTGTAACAATTGACTTACTGATTGAGTTTCAGTAGATTTATCATGATGACCCTTAGCGTCTAATTGAAATCAATAATCATATGTGTCACCATTTAGTGCTTGATTAATATCTGATTGTCAATAATTGCCGTTTGAACCATCAAAGTCTCATAGTGTTGTAAATGGAGAATCTTTATACTGATCATCTAAAGCATCAATACCAATTTCAATTGGTGTCATAAATTCAAATGTCAATGGTAATTTTTTACCATTTGCATCAATATCATGTTCTTGTCCAATAACTTTAACATAATGAGGTTCGCCCAAAATATTAACTACTCTTGTTAAACCAACAAAACTTTCTACACCATAATGTTCTTGTAATGCTGCTATACCTTGGTTAGCATAATGTGCAACATTATCTCATGAATCTTCTTCAAACCCTGTTGATATAGTTATTTCGTAGTTTGTAAAGAATTTATATCCTGTTTCACTATCAGAAATAGTTAGAGAAATCTTATGATCTCCAACTGGAATATATCCATCTTCTAAATACAAGTCAATATATAGTGAATAGTATGAATATCCACTGCTTACTCTTTCACAATATACATCATAAATATTTAAAACTGGTTCTTGTCCTTCTTCAACAATTTCTTTAGCTTCAATGTCTAGTTCATAAGGATTACATTGCATGTTTGTCATTCTTAAATAATCAAACTTATAAGATCTAATAGATTGGTGATTAATGGTGTGTGCTGTGTTAGTTACTTTAAATTCGCCAGGAATCACTCCACCTTGTTGACCATGACCCAACACTGTTAGTGTTATTTCATCAGAAACAGCTTTTAAAGTATTTGCACTTTTTTTATCCCTATATGATGCAATAATTCTAAATTTATAAACACCTCTTGATAAATAGAACGGGGTTCATCTAAAAGTTGAATCATATCAAATTTCAAATTGGGCTAAAGTGTTTAAATTTTTTGGGCCTTGAATAATCTCATATGTAAATGTAACACGGGAAAGGTCTATTGCATCTCCATCAACAGATACATGCCATGCTTTGCCACTATAGAAATATGTTTCAGCAATATCATATTGTGACGGTAAGTCGCACAACAATTGTGTGTCACCACCATAAAGTTTCATTTCTGGCTCTTGTATTTGTGGTTGAACAAAAACACAAGATGTTAGCGATGTTAAACCCGCTAATATTGATCCTATTCCTAATACTGGTAATAATAATTTGTTCTTTTTCATAATTAATCCTTAAATCCCGAAGATTGGGGCGACTCCTACATATCCATAATCTTTATATTTGTAAAATCGTGAAAAAGTTGTACTAGAGGTAAATGATGTCATAACTCCCCAACATTTTCGGGTGTTTTGGTCATCAAACCAAGAAGTAGAGATCATAGGGGCCGCAAAGCCACCCTCTCATATAGAATATCTATTGAATATTTCCCAATCATTACCTCATTCACGATCTTTATAGATGTGATCTCCTCAATACTTTCGATAAACGCTATATTGATGGTTTGTTTCCTGTAAACAACAATACTTTTCTGTTTCACTTAAATCTTCAGAATTAACAATACCGAATAGTGAGTAATAATTATGAAGACAAGGTTGTGTTAATTTATATGCACGTGTTGTTCATTCAATGCTTCCATCTGGCTTGGTAGAAAAATATTTTCTACGTATTGGTTGTAGGGCGGCAGCAACCTCAATATCCATCATTTTTAGAACACCCGAATTAATATCGGTTTCAATAATATCGCTTTTTTGACTAATGTATCAGTCAGTAAAAGTGTCGTTATTTAGTGCTTCAGGTATGGTTGAATCTATGTAGCTAAAGTTTGTTTTACTTTCGTCTATCTCTCACGGGAAAACTAGCGGCGCACCAGATTCATAGTATTGAGATGTATTCCCAGTTGAAATGGCATTATAAAATTCAAAAGTTAATGTTATAGGTTTACCTTTATCATTTAGGTCTTCTTCTTGTCCAACAACTCTTACTTTGTGTAGAGCACCATTAACATACAAACCCCTATACAAACCAGTAAAATCATCTATTCCGTAATGTTGTTGTAACGATTTCAATCCTTGTTTTGAATAGTGTATTACATTTTCTCATGAATCGGTTTGAAATCCAGCTTCAACATGAATTGGTTCATCATTTAAAAGTGTCGCACCAGTTTCTTCGTCGCTAACATATAAACTTATATCATATATTCCTGGAGTTAAACTACGGTAATCGTCCTCCATATTGAAGAATATATCAAAAAGTACTTTGTTTGTTCCTGCCCAAAAACAATCTCCAGATTTAAATGTTTTTATTTCTTGGGTTTTTGTCGTGATCTTAGCCGTTACCTCTAAATTTTGATAGTTTCCATTAACAAAAGCAATTTCTGGAACACTTATTTTTCATTCGGGTTGTCGGTTTGGAGTTGGTGAAAATAAATATGGTGTTGGTGCATCAAGTAAAACTAATTTTTCATTTGATGTTATTTCAAGCGTAATAGCTGGTGTAGTGGCTTGATATGTTATCTTGCTTTCAGAATCTTTATAAGATGCTACAAGCATAAATTTATGAAGTCCTGGTTTTACTTCCTTACCTCAATTAATATAACATCTGTTTTCTACCACGCTTAAATGAATGTCAGCCGGAGAAGAAGTATCTAACATAACCATTTCAACGTTGGTTGGTGATACTGGTTCACCATCAATTGTCACATCTCAAGACTTATATGCTTTAGTAGCAACTGGAACACCTTTTTCCATTCCACCCAATAAATAAGTGTCACCGCCAGTAAAGACTAAAGTCTTCTCTTCAGAATGATTAAAAAATGTACAACTTGTTATGATTGGAACTGACCCAGCCAATGCACATGTTGAACAAATAATAGGTAATAGATGTTTAATTTTTTTCATATTTCTTATTCACCAAAATTATATAAATATATATTATTTTAATGGAAAAAATATAAATCTATATAAAAAAACCAGTTATACTGGTTTTATTTTACAATTCCTCTATCTCTTAATTCTTTATCGATGATTTCCATCTCTTGATCCACAGTTTTATCTGTTACGTCAATGACAATATATGGAATTCTATAAGCAGCACAAACTGATGTTAAATATTCAATATAACCTTTGTTTAATAAACGAAAATATGTTTCATTTCTTTTGAAATTTTTAATTTCAACAGATCTATTTCGTTTATAAAGTCTTTCTACGAATTTATCTCAGTCTAGTTTAAGAATAATATAAAGTTTTGGTGTACCAACTTCATAAATTAATTCAAGAATTTGGTCTCTTCATAATTTTTCATAATATTCATAAACTTGTGGTTGGTCTAACATGTTATGAAAAGCAAACAATCTATCTTCAAAAATTGTTCTATCAAAAACCTTGACAGCTGGGTTTTTAGAATTGTAAATACAGTTTTTGTATCTAGTAAATCTATTTAATAAAAATTGAAGTTGACAAACTGATTCAGCAATTTGTTCACGTTGATACATTTTGTCAAGTAAAAGATTCATTAAGTCATTAGGGTCACTACTTAATTCATAAACTGGTTCAAATCCATAGTCTTTTACTATTCTTTCTACTATAGTAGATTTACCCGCAGAAATCATTCCACCAACAGCTATGCAATTGGCTTCTTTTTGCTTCTTAAATTTGTGTAAAACACATCTAGATTTAAATCTTTTTTCGTAATCTTTTGGTATATGCATACTTACGATAAAATTATACTATTTTATATGGTGAAATTATAGTGATTTTAACTTTTCTAAATCTTGTGGAAAAGTAACCTTAAAATTTTGTTCTTGATTACTAGAAATTATGAAGTTTTTGGCTGATGGTTTCAAATTTAAATATGTAAATAAATCTTTGCCATTTTCTTTATCTTTTTTAGCTTTTTTATAAACAAAATTTCGACAAATTTGTGGTGTTTGAATGTTGTAATTTAAGTATCTTAAATCACTGTCATTTGGACCACCAATATAACATAAAGTTCCAAAGTCTTCATTACTGTTGATTAATCGTAGAATGTCTTGTTGTAAAACATTTGGTCTAGCACCATCATGAATTAAAATTTTATCGTTTCTTTCTAAATTTCTTAATGATCTCATTGCTTTTTCAAATGATTCATTTCTAGTCTTACCACCAGCTATAACTTTAATCCGTTTATCTTTGATAATAAGTTTGCTTTTATATGCTTCTGGAACAACCAAAACTATCTTCTTAATAATGTGAATTTTTTGAAAAACATCAAGAGAATATAAGAATAAAGGTTTACCCTTAACCATTAAAAAACATTTTGGTGTTTTTCCACCAAATCTTAGTCCTTCACCAGCAGCTAAAATAATAGCATAAACTCTCATATATAAATATTTTACATATTTTAATAATTTTCCTATACAATTAAATGGCATAAATTCTTTTTATGCAAATTAGCATGTGGGAGAGATTTACTTTTAAATCGTACCACGTAGAGAACAACTTATAGGAGGTGTTGCTTGTGGCTAAGGAAAAAACTATAACGAGAGTAGCAATTGTCCACTTAATTGGAGGTCAAGCTAAACCAGGAACTACATTAGCTAGTTATGGTATTAACATGGCTGAATTTACTAGACAATTCAACGATAAAACAAAAGATAGAATGGGTGAAGTTGTACCAGTACAAATTACTGCTTACAGTGATAAATCATTCAAATTTATTATTAAAACTACACCAGTATCTGTTTTATTAAAGAAAGCAGCAAAAGTTGAAAAAGCTGGTCATAACCAACTTACAGACAATGTTGCAACAATTTCTAAAGAAGAAGCAATGAAGATTGCTAAATACAAAATGCCAGATTTAGCTGTATATGATGAAGAAGCAGCTTTAAGATGTGTTGCAGGTACTGCAAAACAAATGGGCATTAAGATTAAAGGTGTAGACTTATCACCTAATAAAACTGCTAAGGAAGGTAAGAAATAATGGCTTTCCGTGGTAAAAAATATACTGCTAACGCTAAGTTAGTAGATAGAACAAAATTCTATTCTGTTCAAGATGCAGTTGATTTAGCAAAGAAAACAGCAACTACTAAGTTTGATGGTTCTATTGATATTGCAATCAAGTTAAATCTTGATACAACAAAAGCAGAACAACAACTTAGAGGTACTATTGCTCTTCCTCACTACTTTGGTAAGAAAATTAGAATTGTAGCTATTACAGATACAATCTCTGATGCTCAAGCTAAAGAATTGGGAATTAAAGTTGGAACAACTGATCTAATTAATGAAATTAAAAATGGTTGATTAGACTTTGACTTAATCATTACTAGTCCAAAGTTTATGATTCCATTATCTAAATTAGGTAAGGTATTAGGACCTAAAGGTTTAATGCCAAACCCCAAATTAGGTACTGTTACTCCAAACGTATTGGGTGCAGTTAAAGAATTCCAAAAAGGAAAATATAACTACCGTACTGATACTTATGGAAACATTCACATGAAAATCGGTAAAGTTTCAGCTAAAACAGAAGATATCGTTGAAAACATTAATGCTCTCTTAGACTTTATTAAGTCAAAACGTCCAGCTACAGTTAAAGGTGACTATATTCAAAATATATGCATCTCTTCAACTATGGGACCAAGCATTAAAATTGCAAAATAGTTAAAGAAAAACAGGTTCAAAGCCTGTTTTTTCTACACAAAACTTGAATACAAATATAAAAATTAAGAAAATAAATTATATTTATTTTTTATTTTTTTATATTTATATATAATGATTTTACAAATGAAACTCGTTGTAGGGCTTGGTAACGTGGGCAAGCCATATTCAAACTCCCGTCATAATATCGGCTTTATGGCCTTAGATGCAATATTAAAAGATTTAAACCTTAAGATTGAATCTAATAGTTTTGACGGAGATTATGTGGTTGCAACTATCAACGATGAGAAGGTAATGTTTATAAAACCTACCACATTAATGAACTTATCTGGTAATTGTGTAGGTCAAGTTGCCAAGTTCTACAAGATTAAGCCTCAAGATATTATCGTCATTCATGATGATTTGGATATCGAACCAGGCAAGTTTAGAATAAGAACCTCAGGATCGGCTGGTGGTCACAATGGTATTAAAGATATTATTGCTAAACTAGCCACGGACCAGTTTATAAGATTCAAAATTGGTATTGGTCGACCAAAACAAACAAATGTTATCGATTATGTTTTAGGAAAAATGACCAAACAAGAACTAGATGCAATTAAACCGGTTATTAATAAATGTATTGAATTTGTTAAATTAAGTTTATGCGCACCAATCAATATCGCAATAAGTAAAGTTAATCAAGGAAGTAAATAAGATGAAAGTTATTAAAAGAGATGGACGTGAAGTTAAATTTAATGCATCAAAAATTAATGATGCAATCATAGCTGCGGCTATAGCAAGTAATATTGCCTTAAAAGAAGGTGCTCTAACTAAAATTACTGAATCTGTTATAGCTAAAATTGAAAAAACTAAAAAAGATGCAGTAGATGTTGAAGAAATCCAAGATTTTGTTATTGCCACATTAAGAGAACAAGATTATGTTGCTTTAGCAAGAAAATATTCTGCTTACCGTGCTGAACGTAATAAAGTACGTGAACGTGGTAGTAGATTAATGAATACTATCTACAAGATTGGTATTGAAACAGATAGAGATAATGCCAATGTTGGTAATAACTTCTCTGCTAAGCTATTAAGAATTGCTTCTGAATCAAATAAATGACACATGCTTCTAAAGCATTTGCCAAGAGATATGGCTGCTCACCACGAAGTTGGTGACTACTATATTCATGACTTAGATAGTTACAACCTAACTACTAACTGTTTACACTTACCAACTAGAAGATTACTTGAAAAAGGATTCAATACTGGTTATGGAACAATTAATCCACCAACTACTATTGAAACTGCTGGAGCAATTCTATGTATTGCTTTGCAAGCAAGCCAAAACGATATGTTTGGTGGACAATCTCATCCAAACTTTGATAATGATATTGCTATCACTATTCCTAACACAAGAAAGAAAATCATTGCTGATATTAAAGCAACTGGTGGAGATTGACAAAACGAAGCATTTGTTGACAAAATCTTAAAAAGAAGAGTATGTCAAGCTATGCAAGGTGTGGTTTACAACCTTAACACTCTTCACTCTCGTGCTGGTAGTCAAGTTCCATTCTCATCTATCAACATTGGTATTCCATTAAGTGAAGATGCTGCATTAGTTTGTCAATGTTTCCTAGAAGAATATGAAAAAGGTTTGGGTTGTGGTGAACAACCAATCTTCCCTAACATTATCTTTAGAGTTAAAGAAGGTGTTAATAGAGAACCTGGTGATCCATACTTCTACTTATTTAAATTAGCATGCCGTGTTGCAAGTAAGCGTATGAATCCAACATTCATGAACATGGATGCTAACTTTAATAAAGAATATTATGATAAAGGTGTTTTACCAGCAACTATGGGTTGTAGAACATACCTATTATCAGATATTAATGGTAAACCGTGTGTAGAAGGACGTGGAAACATTGCTCCTTGTACAATGAACTTACCAAGATTAGCAATGAAAGCTAATGGTAATGTTGAAACATTCTTTAAATCATTAGATGAATTATGTGAAGAAGTTAGATTACAACTTAAACACCGTTATGATACTTTAAAGAGATTAAAAGTAAAAGATATGCCATTTGTTTGTGGTGAAGGTTTAATTGTTGGATCTGAAGGCTTAAAGAAAGATGATTCAATTGAACCAGTATTGAAACATGGTACATGAGGTATTGGTTTCATTGGTTTAGCTGAAACATTAAAACTATTAACTGGTAAACACCATGGCGAATCTAAAGAAGCAAGAGAATTAGGATATTCTATTGTTAAGAGAATTAGAGACAACTGTGATAAGTTTAAAAAAGAATATAAATTAAACTTCGCTTGCTATGCAACACCAGCTGAAGGTTTAAGTGGTAAATTCTTCCCATTGGATGAAAAAGAATTTGGAAAAATTCCTTGAATTACAACTAAAGGATACTACACTAACTCATTCCACGTTCCTGTAGACTATCCAATTAGTTTAGCTGAAAAGCTACAAATTGAGGCACCTTACCACGAACTATGTAATGGTGGACACATCTCATATGTAGAATTTGATAGCTACCCAACTCCAGAAGATATTATGAGAGTTGTGTCATATGCTTACAACAAAACTAACATTAACTATATTGGTATCAACTTCCATATTAGATATTGTTTAGATTGTAAATCAAGATAATATGCAAGTTCGATTAGCAAGTATATTAGAATCCAATGCTAATGGCCCCGGGTTAAGAAGAGTATTCTTTTCCCAAGGATGTAGCCATGGTTGTCCAGATTGCTTTAATAAGCATACTTGGGACTTTAAGGGCGGAGCTTTAGTTGATTGTGATGAAGAAATAGCTAAAGTAGTTGATGAAACATATTTGGCTGGAGTAACCTTTAGTGGTGGTGATCCATTTGATCAACCAGAACCGTTTGCTTATATGGCCAAAGCATTCAAAAAACACAAAATAAATGTGTGGTCTTACACGGGTTATACCTGAGAACAATTAAGAGAATTATCTAAGACCAACATTCACATTAAAGAATTATTAGAAAATCTTGATGTCTTGGTTGATGGTCCATTCATTAAAGAACTAATGGATGAAAACATTGAGCTGAGAGGATCAAAGAACCAAAGAATCATTAATGTGCAAGAATCATTAAAAGCAAACAAGGTAATTCTTAATAAAAATTTCAAATAAACATATAATCAAGTTATAGGAGTCTTATATTATGGGGAAAGTAACATATTTACGTCCAGGCGAAACTAAATGTCCAGTTTGTGGATCTACACATATTTGTGAAATATCTAGAATAACAGGATACTTATCTTTTGATGAAAGATTCTGTCAATCTAAAGTTGATGAACGATCACAACGTGTCGATCATAACAACGAACATGTAGCTAACTATGTAAAATAAAAAAGAGGTAAAACCTCTTTTTTTATTTTGCTTTAAACATTAATTCAATTATCAGTCTTACTTTTGAAGTAAATAATGTTTGTTCATCTGAAGTAACATCTGCACTAAATGTGTAGAAAGTTTCTAAAGCATCTTGAATGTTATCTATACATTTTGTTGAAACAGAAACTTGATTTATATCGTCAAATGGTATTCCTTGAATTTCTCCATTTTCAATGTATGCTGTGTATACTACATCAAAAATTTTGCCTTCACCAAAATAATTATTAATTTCATCTTTAGTAATTTCTGATGTTGGATAATCACCAAAAACATCTTTAATTACTTTAGTAAAACTTTCAGATTCAAATAATGGAATTAAAGTTGACCCCGCTGCTTCAATTATTGCATTTCAAGAACCCGTTAATCCATTAATACTATTAGCAACATTTGTTTCAGTTTCTTCCTTCGTTCCTGGCGTTGTGACTTTAGTAACAATATTTCCAATTCCATCTTGGAAAACTTGCCCCATTACTTCTTGAACTGTTCCTGTTAATGGTGTTCCGCCTGAAGGTGATGGGATTGGTTCATCTAGGGTTTTTGTTAATCCTTGAGCTGCTCATAAAGCATCAAAGTCTTCAGCAGATTTAGTAATACCATAATATGATAAACCACCAAATGATTCAGATAGTTTTGCTAAACCATTATATAAACCATTAGCAAAGGCGTTGTTTTTTCTTGTTGCTGCTGATGTTGTAACAAACATAGCTGCTTGAGTTGCAGATAGTGTTGTTGGAAGCATTAATACTGGCATACCAACACCGCCAGCTACCATACTTATAATTCTATATTTCTTAGAAGGTAAAGTATTGTTGTCTAAGTTAGCTTGATCATCTTTTCTTCTAATCTTAGCTACTCTCTTAAATCAGAAGTAGTAGTTAAGTAATAAGAATAAGTTACCAGCTACTACAACTATTAAGAAGAAGATTGGTGCGGTAATTGATGACGCAAAATCCTTCAACTTATCTGCTGGGAAATCTGGGATAACACTAGATAATCATCCTAGCATTGCATTGCCTAAAGCGGCATGTGCTCCGGCTCAAATACCAAGGCCTAATAGGTAAAATACTAGGTTACCTCCACCTCAGTAAGCTGCTCTTTTTCAGCCACCAAATACTCCAATTACTGGAAATGCTATCATAAGCACAATAAATAGTATTGGGCCTATAATTGCTAATCCTTGTGCGGGAAAGTTCATAAATATCCTTTCTAAACTCTTGCTTTTTTTACTTTAGTAAAATTATTATAATTCATTTTACTTGAAGCGTGACAATGTCTGCAATATGCTGTATATTCATTTTTATCACCAACTAGGATCTGAGAATCCATTGGTCTTGGTCTTGTATGGGCAGTAAATGATGCTTCTGCCCCACAGTTTGTACATATTGCTTTAAGCTTTGTTACGCTCTCAGCATAAATTAATAATTTCATCATTGGGGTAAAAGGTCTACCCCAAGAATCCATATCTAGACCAGCAGCAATTACTATGTAATCATTGTTTGCTAAATAGTTGCAAACTTCTGGTAATTCATCATCAAAGAATTGTGCTTCATCAACAGCAATTACTTGAACATCTTCACGTTTATTAATTTGATCAATAATTTCTCTTGAACTAGAAACAGTAACGGATTCAATTACTCTTCCATCTCTACTTTTAGCTTTCTTTGTTCCTGATCTAGTGTCAGTTTCAGGAGTAAATAACAAATATTTAACATCAGCAAACTTAAGAAGATTTAGTCTTCTTAATAATTCTTCAGATTTACCTGAGAACATTGGTCCACAGATAACTTCTATTCATCCTTTTTGTGTTCTAAATGCATTAATCTTTGCCATATTAATCTCCTATACATTAAATCTAAAGTAAACTACATCTCCATCTTTAATAATGTAGTCTTTGCCTTCTACACGAAGTAAACCTTTTGCTTTTACTTCATTTTCAGATTTCAATTCAATTAAATCTTTAGCATTCATTACTTCAGCTCTAATAAATCCTTTTTGAATATCAGTATGAATTAAACCTGCACATTCGGGTGCTGACATACCATTAATGAATGTTCATGCTTTTACTTCATCTTTACCAAAGGTAAAGAAACTAGATAAGTTTAATAATTTATAAGCTTGAACAATAACGGATGATAATCCAGTTTCTTTCAATCCTAAATCTTGCATAAATGGAATCTTATCTTCATCTGATAGTTTAGATATTTCATATTCTATTTGTGCAGATATAGGAACAATAATATCATTTGATTTTAAACTATCTTTTAATTGTTTAAGATATTGATTGTTTTCTGGATGAGCAATACTTGCTTCATCTACATTAGCAATAAACAATGTTGGTTTAAATGTTAAGAAATTATCAAGTTTGATTTGTTTTAATTCATCATCATTAAAACTTAAATCTTTAACTAATTTATTATCTAGAAGTTGTTGTTTAACTCTTGCATATAAATCATCTAAGAATTTAGCTTCTTTATCACCAGACATCGCTTTGCGATGTACTTTCTCAATTTTCTTATTAACAACATCTAAGTCAGCAACTATTAATTCTAAGTTAATAATTTCTACATCTCTTTTAGGATCAACTGAGTTGTAAACATGTGTAATGTCTTTATTTGCAAAACATCTAACTACGTGACATATTGCATCAGCTTCTCTAATATTAGCTAAGAATTGATTACCCAATCCTTCTCCCTTACTTGCACCTTTAACTAAACCAGCAATATCTACAAATCTGCATATAGCTGGTGTTGTTTTTGTAGGATTAATTAAAGCAGATAAAGCAGATAATCTCTTATCTGGTACCGCCACTATCCCAACATTTGGTTCAATTGTTGCAAATGGATAGTTAGCTGCTTCTACTTGTGAATTAGTAATAGCATTAAATAATGTTGATTTACCAACGTTGGGTAATCCAACTATTCCTACAAATAAATTCATTACGCTTTATTTTCTGATCCAAACATTTTAATTTTTTCAGTTACTGTTGCTTTAATAGCTTCAACACCAGGTTTTAAAAGTTTTCTTGGATCAAATCCTTTTTCTTTTTTATCTAAGTCTTTTTTTGCTTCAATATATTTTCTAACAGCTGCAGCAAAAGCTAATTGACATTCTGTATTAACATTAATTTTACAAATACCTAAACCAATTGCTTTTGCAATTTGCTTTTCAGGAATTCCAGTTCCACCATGTAACACTAATGGTTTTTTATTTACGGCAGAAAAGATTTCTTGTAACTTATCAAAGTTTAATCCTTTTCAACCTTTAGGATAAATACCATGAATGTTTCCTATACCTGCGGCTAAACAACAAATTTCTGTTTGTGCTGCCATACAAGCACATTCACCTACATTAGCAATTTCTCCCGCAGTAGTTTTTCCATCTTCACTACCACCTATACCACCAACTTCAGCTTCAACAGTTGCTCCAAACTTCTTAGCATACTTAATCATTGATTTGGTTTTAGCTAAATTTTCAGCAAATGGTAATTTAGAACCATCAAACATAACTGAACTAAATCCAGCATCTAATGCTGCAATACACGCTTCATATGAACCATGATCAACATGTAATGCTACTGGTACAGTAATCTTCTTAGTTTTAATGGTGTTGTCAACCATATCAACCACATTCTTTCAGCCAAACATATATTTAGATGCACCAGATGATACACCTAGAACAATTGGCGAATGAGCTGCTTGAGCAGCGTCTAATACTGCACCAATTCATTCTAAATTGTTGATATTAATAGCTGGAACAGCATAGTGTCCAGCAGCTGCTTTAGTTAACATATCTTGCATATTAACTGTTTGATGTTTTGATCGACCTAAATTACGAAAAAAAGACATATAAGTTCTCCTACTTATATTTTATTATTTTATTTTGTTATTTATAACAAAATAAAAAAGTGCTTATTCAGCACTTTCTTCATCTTCTTCTGATTCAGAGTTTTCTTGTTCGGCAGGAACATCTTCCTCTTCTTCATCAACATCATGCATAAGTTTTTCTTTGTATTCTTTATGCATTGCTTCAAGATCTTCTTCATCATAGAAAGCTTCTTGTTCAAACATTGCTTTATCATTAAGTTCTGCTAAACGTTTAGCTTCAGCTTCTTGTTCTTGTTTAAAGTCATATAGAGCATGACTTAAAGCTGCTTGTTCAGATTCTTTTAAGAATTCTCTGATCTTTCATTGGTGGTTACCAATAAAGATGAATCTATGGTCTTGTAACATACAAGTATATACATGACCAACAATCTTTTGTTCTTCAGCATCTAGTCTTGCTTTCTTAATTAAATCAGCTCACAATTGTTCAAAAGTAAATGGTTTATTGTGATATTTAGTTTTAGCTAATTCATATGCTAATGTAATAATTTGTTTATTTTCCATAGTTGTTCCTATCTAAATAAGTATATCTATTATATATATTTCTCACTTTTTATTTGAAAAGTAGCACTTTTGATAATCTTTGGTGAATTGTTGCTTTACCAAGAATAGCAATAATCTTGTTTAATTCTGGTCCATGCTCACTACCGGTAATAGCTAAACGTATTGGCATGAATAGATCTTGTCCTTTATTACCAGATAAAGTTTGTGTTTGTTTAATCATATCTTTTGCTTGGTCGGGAGTAATGTCATCACCAGCTTTACTTATAGTATTAGAGAAAGCGTGTAATGTTTTTTGTCAAACATCATTAGCTAGTGTCATTCTGAATTCTTTTGATGTGTCAATAGGTTTTAAGAATGTGTCAGTTACTAATTGATTTAATTCTTGTGCATAGCTAATTTGTTTTTTAAATAATAATAAAATATCATCTTCTTTATTTTTGAATTGTCCAAAATCAAGATTTATAAACTTCTTAACGAATGTTAAATATTTATTGTCATCACACGCAATGAAGTATTTATTCCCAACTCACAACATTTTTTTGTAATCAAAGAATGTTGGCGCTTTAGAAACTTTGTTAATATCAAAAACTTGAATCATTTCTGATAATGACATAATTTCTTTGTTGTTTGATGGTGCTCATCCTAACAGAGCTAAGAAATTATCAATTGCTTCAGGAATAAATCCCATTTCTTTGTAGTCAGAAATAAATTGCTTTAATGTCTTATCTCGCTTAGATAATTTCTTTCCTTGTTCATTAACAATAACAGATAAGTGTCCGTAATGAATATCATCTTTTTCTCAACCCAAAGCTTTCTTTATTGCTAATTGATATGGAGTGTTAGAAATATGTTCTTCCCCTCTTAATACGTGGGTAATTTGCATATCATGATCATCTACCACAACTCCAAAGTTATACATTGGAATACCATTAGATTTTAAAATAACAGGATCTGTTAATGCTGATGCAGGAACAGTTACTTTTCCTCTAATCATATCTTCTCAAGAGTAATCAATATTATCTTCAATCTTTAAACGAATAGTAAAAGGAACTTTAGCATCAAGCTTTGCTTGAATTTCTTCTTTAGTTAAATGCAAACAGTGTCTATTGTACTTCGGTGTTTGACCACCAGACATTGCAGATTGTCTATTAGCATCAAGTTCTTCTTTAGTACAAAAACATCTATAGGCTTTACCTTCATCTAATAACTTGTATGCTAATTCTTTGTAACGTTCTAGTTTTTGTGTTTGTTGATAAGGACCAAACTCTCCCGGATTTCTAACTGATTCATCAATTTTAATATCCATTCATTCAAGGTTATCGATTTGACTTTCAATTCCACCTTCAACATTTCTTTCAGTGTCAGTATCTTCGATACGAAGAATAAAACTACCACCCATATGCTTTGCAAATAGGTAGTTAAATAATGCTGTTCTTGCTCCACCAACATGAAAATATCCTGTTGGACTTGGTGCATATCTGGCTCTTACTCTCATGTTTATTCCTTTAAAGTTACAATAGTCGATCCTGTTCCAGTAAAGAAACTTTTATTAGGATACTTCTTATATAGTTCTTGTAGCTCTTTATAATTTTGTATTATATATTTAGTTAAATCATTATAAACAACATTTATAGAATGTTGTTTATATAAGTGATTTTCAATTATCTTATCTACATTAACTCTTGATTCATAATCCGGATCATTGTTAAGTGATGCATAGACTTTTGTTGTGGAAGCGATAATACCATTAAAATGTAATTGAACTTTTGGATCTCAGTCATAAATTGGTGATACAAATTCACCATGTTCTCTAACTCTAGCAATTTTATATTTAGATAAAAAGAATGGAATATCACTACCCAATTCCAAAGCAACTTCTTTTAAATTTAATTGAATAGATGGGTTGTGTTTTAAAACATAATTCATTACTGCTGCGGCATCAGCAGATGCCCCACCAACACCAGCTGCATAAGGAATCTTTTTAATAATTCAAATTTTATAATTTACATCCACATCATGTTGATTATGTAAATAACGTAGTGCTTTAGTTACTAAACAATCAGGAATAGAAACTTGTTTACCGTTATCTTTATAAAAAACATAAAGTCTATCAGATTTGTTGATGTAAATACTATCATGAATTTTTTTATACAACAACATCACAGAATCTATTCTGTGTTTTCCTTCTGATAAGCCTTTATAAACTTTTAAACATAAATTAACTTTAGGGTATGCTTTTAGTTTCATATTACTTCTTAAATATGTTATATAGTTTCTTTCAGTCTTTGTAATCTAATTCTTCAGCACGAACATTAGCATCAAAACCTAGTTGTTGCAATGTTGGAAGAATGTTAGCTTTAGTAATGTGGGGAGGTAGGTTATTTAATAGTTTTTTTCTCTTTGCTAAAAAGAATGGTCTCATGAATTTATAAAATTCTGGATCATAAGATTCATTAATCTTTTTATTCAATAACACCATAGCTGAATCCACTTTCGGTGCGGGAACAAAATTAGTGTTTTTTATCAACATAACTTTCTTCATATCAAAGTAGTAGTTAATAATATTTGTTGCTGCATTTCTATTTGATGTTTTAGTATAAACCCATTTGTCAGCAACTTCTTTTTGCACCATAATGTAAAGTGTTTTAATTTTATTAAAAGACAAACATTTTAACACTATTGGTGTAGTGATAGAATAAGGTATATTTGCTATAACAATGATATGTTTATATTGTTTAGTTATTGAGTCTAAATCAACCTCTAAAAAATCATTATTTATCAATTGAAGATTGTTATATTGTTTAAATTTAATTTTTAAATCTGCATAAAGTCTTTTATCTAATTCAATACAAATTAAAGGTTTGTTGGTTTGTACTAAATATTGAGTGATAGCACCCAACCCCGGACCAATTTCTAGAATGCAATCATAATTAGATAAATCTGGGATATGTTCACAAATCTCATCAATAATTATTTGATTAGATAAAAAGTTTTGCCCCATTTTTTTAGAGGGCAAAAACTTCTTATTTTTTAGTATTTGTTTAATGTTACTCATTAAATATTAAAGTTAACAATTCTGGCACCAGATTGTTTATCCTTAGTTTTCTTTCTTTCAATTAACTTATGGATAATTCAGGCTTGTAAAACAGTAAATAATGAGTTCAAGAACCAATATACACCAACACCCACAGCAGAGAATGCAACGATAACAACCATTACAATCATAAAGATGTTTTGAGTTCTTTGTGTCTTCTTGTATTGTTTCTTACCAGCATCAGATGTTGTTGATGCGCTTCTATTTCTCTTTCTAGCAAAGAATTGTGGCATCTTCATAGAGAAGATTTGACTACCAGCTACTAATAATAGGAAGAATAAGTATGTTCATCCTAGATTAGAGAAGTTAGAGAATACTTGTGTTAATGGTGATGCAGCAAAGTTCCAGATACCAAATAATACTGTAACTTTAATTGGTCTAACAATAGTTACAACACGGTAAATAATCAAGAAAATAGGTAGTGTTAAGAACATTTGTTCAAATGCAGCAAATGGTTTAACGTTGTTTTTGCTATATAAAGCCATGATTTCTTGTTGCTTCATTTGTTTAGATTGAGCATCATTTAAATCTTTATATTTTGCATTAATATCGGCTATTTGCCCTTGTAACTCTGTCATCTTTTCACTTTGGAAACTAGATTTCAAAGAAATAGCCATCGTTAAAATTCTAATGAATAACAATAGTAAGAAGATGGCTAACAATGCATTTAATCCACCAACTCAGTCTTTAGTTGCTCACATAAAGATTGTTACTAATGCTGCAGCAGGTCAAACGAATAGTGCGTAGAATGGACTATGACAGCCAACACCAGATATTCACCAATCAAATGATAAAGTATTATATTGACTAGCGGTTATTGCCATTTGTAAATCAAAACGGTAATCCCCTGTAGTAGCAAATGGGAATCCAAACTCTAATCCATTACCCAAAGCTGGGTTTTGGTTGATGGTTCCATCACCCATAGATTGAAAACATCCTCATAGACCCATAAGCATCATAAATAAGAAAATGGCAATCTTTGTCCATTTTCATACTTGTTTCATTATGGTTTTAAATAATGTTTTACGATTTGTGTTTTTATCAGCTCAAAATGGACTACCAGCAGATGCTGTAGTGTCATTACCCATAATACTTGAATATTTTAGTGCTGAACTATTTCCCATTTTGATATTTACTAATTGTTTTTATAATAGATTCTTTTAATTCTGTGTAATCTTTTTTTAACCAAGTGGAATTTGGTTTAAGTAATAATTTTACTCCACCTGTTAAATCGCTATTTATTAAGATACTTCTTAATTGTCTTTTAATTTTATTTCTTGCAACCGCTAATTTAAATTGATTTTTGTTCACTAATAAAGCGTAATCAATTCTAGATTTGTTTGGTTGTCTACCTACTCAAATTGTTAAATATGGTAAGTTTAGTTTTTTACTTTTTCTTAATTGTTGGACAATTTCTTGATTGGTTTTAATAGAGACTAAAGTTGTTGAAATTTTATTTTTCATCAGAAACTGTTAGTCTTTTTCTGCCTTTGTGTCTTCTAGCTTTTAAAACTTTACGTCCTTTAGATGTTTTAGATCTAACTAAAAAGCCGTGAGTTTTAGCACGTTTAGCTTTGTTTGGTTGATATGTTCTTTGCATATTGGACCTCTCTAAATAAAAAACTATTTTTATAATTATAATATATATTAATCTATAATACAAAAAACTCTATATGCAACCTATTATTTTAGATAAAATCAAAGAAAATTTTGATAAAACTTTAACGTCTTTACGAGATAAAAGTTCTAATAAAGAGTTTTTTGATAAATTTGTTTCTAATTTAAAAATAAAAGACATTAGTGGAAACACAATTACAGCTATAGCAAAAAATAATTTTGCTAAGCAAGTTATCATAAATGACTTTTTAAACGACATAACAAAATTATTTAATTCATATGAAAACACAAATTATGAATTTAATATTATTTCAGAAAATGAGGGCAAGGTTTTAACAACTAAAATTGGATACCAACCAATTGGTAAAGTTATAGGTGTAAATAGAGATTTTACTTTTGATAATTTGGTTATTGGCCCATTTAATAATTCAGCGTGTTTAGCTGGAAAACAAGTTGTAACAGATCACTTTATTAGCCCTTTATTTATAAGTGCAAATGTGGGTTTGGGAAAAACACACTTATTACATGCTATTGGAAATGAATTTGTTAAAGCTTTTCCTGATAAATCAGTTAAATATATATCTTCAGATGATTTTAGTAGACAAATCTATAATGCATTAATTTCAGATGATAAATTATTAATTGAAAAAATAAAAGATGAGTATTTTAATTATGATCTTTTATTAATTGATGACATCCAAATTTTATCTGGTAGAACAAAAATAAATGAATTATTATTTGTTATTTTTAATAACGCAATTAAAAATCATAAATACATAGTATTTACATCAGATAAAAATATTGATTTATTAGTTGGGTTTGAAGAAAGAATTAAATCTAGATTTCACTCTGGTATTACATTAACAATTCAAAGACCAGATATTGAAAATGTAGTGGAAATTATTAATAAAAAGGTTGATGAAGCGAATAAAGTTTATACTTTTTCACCAGACGCAATTTCATTTATAGCTAGAAGAAATACAAATGATATTAGAAGGTTGATTGGTGATATTAATCAAATTTTCTTTTTTGCAGCTAACAATCTACCTAAGTACTCAATTATAGATTTAAACACAGTTAGAAGTATTCTTGCACCATCTAACCAAGAAGAAATTAATTTATTTGGGTATGATATTGACCCAAACATAATTATTGAACAAGTTTGTAATAGTTATGGTGTAAAAGTAGATATGGTTAAATCTAAATCTAAATTAAAATATTTAATCACACCAAGAAATGTTTGTATGTATGTATTAAGAAATAAATTTAATATGACATATTCACAAATTGGTCAATTATTCTCAGGAAGAGATCATTCAACAGTAATGTCTGCTATTGAAAAAGTAGAAAAAATAATTAAATCTGATCCTGATTTAAATATGACAATTGAAAACATTTACAAAAAGATGTAATGTGGAGAAAATGTGGAAATGTTATATTTATATAAATAAGAAAAAATCAACTTTTCCACAATCTATAATAATATAAATAAATTAAATAAAAAGAAGTGAAAATATGAAGTTTGAAATTAAAAAAAGTATTTTATCAAATAGTTTGAAAAACATAAATAATTTAATTGATGCAAATAATTTAAATCCAAATTTATCTGGTGTATTCATTAAAGCTAGAGATAATAAATTAACATTAATCGCAACAAATGGTTCTAGTTGTTATCAACAAATTATTTCTAATGTAACAATAAAAGAGGCGGGCGACATTTTAGTTAAACCTAAAATCCTTTATTCTTATATTTCTAAAATCAATCAAGAAATGATAACTATTAATCAAATCGATGAAAAAATACTACAAATCCACTCTGAAAAATATTCATGTGAAATTAATTTAATTGATAGTTCTTCATTCCCTATTTTAAATTTCGATCATGATAATTGAAAAAAAATAACACTAACATTTGATACCTTAATGAGTATTTCTCAAAGAATTAAACCATTTACTTCTTCTATTTTCTCTAACTCTAATCCCGCAACAGCTGGTATTTTATTCAATCCCATAGATGAAAAACAAATGGAATGTGTAGCATCTGATCCTTTCAGAATGGCATATTACAAATTTGATTTTTCAAGTGATTCTGCAAGATTTGTAATTGAACCTAAAGTTATAGATATGGCTTTAGATATTATGACTTCTAACAAATCTAAAACTATTGATTTTTATTTAAGTGAAAAAGAATGTATCTTAAATTCTGATGATGTAATTGTTAAATTCACTCTTTATAAAGATACATACCCAAATATTATTAAAGCTATTCTTTCAGAACAAAAATATTCATTCACAGTTAAATTACCTGA
Source organism: Mycoplasmoidaceae bacterium (assembly GCA_049177155.1). Taxonomy (GTDB): domain Bacteria; phylum Bacillota_I; class Bacilli_A; order Mycoplasmatales; family Mycoplasmoidaceae; genus Hennigella. The sequence continues at coordinate 79,950 of CP185407.1, forward strand.
TTTAATTAATGCTTTGGATAGAGGATCTGCAGTTTTATTAAATGAATCCAGACCAATCGCTAATTTTAAAATTGAAAATAATAAATTAAATATTAAATTTATATCTAATGAAACTGGTAATTCTTTTGAACAAGTTGATTTAATAAAATCAAATATTGATAATTTTGAAGTTAAATTAAATCAAAAATTATTCTCATCAATTATCAACACAATCAAAACTGAAACTATAACATTTAATTTCAATTCAACTAATGCCCCAATTGTTATTTCATCAAACAATCCTTATTTCTTAAATTTAATAGTTCCAATCAGAAGTTTATAGATAATATTTTTTAATTATTTTCTCTATATTTTTCAACAAATCTTCAATGTGATATCTACTCACACGAAGTTTTCTACTAATTTCAGAAATAGAATAACCTATTGATTTTAAATAAATTACTCTTTTAATTGTTGGTTGTGAATAATTTGACACATATTCACATGCTGTTTTTATTAAATTATCTAAAACTTCACCCCTAGACAACTCAAAATTTACTATTTGATTTTTATCTAAACATCTACTAGGTGATAATTCAAACTTTTCTAATGAGATCATTGTATTCATCACCAACTCTTTATTATTAATAAACTTCTTTATTTCTCTAACTGTTTGACAATAACAATTATTAACTAATAAAGCGTGAAAATTTTTTGTTGAATCGTAATCATCCAACGATTTTTTAACACTTTCTCAAATAATATGAATTAAATCACCCTTCTCATAAGGAATAGATGAGTATTTTCTATTTATTTTTGAGAATACAATACTCATTAAATCATCTCTAAATTTATTAAAGAAATAAAGTGATATACTTTGATCTCTATTTTTCTTATAAATTTTTATCATTTTATATTCTTTTTCTGTTACAGCTTCCATATAAACCTCGAAAGTTTTATAAGGTTGCAAAAACAGCCTAAAAATATACTTGATTTTTATTTATATATTTTTTAAAATATATATAATTATTTAAATTAAAAAAGGAATTAATATGAATACGACTCTTGTTGTTTTAGTAACGATTTTGGTATGTATTGCCATTATTTTAGGCATCTATCTAATCATTACTTTTAGAAAAATACATATTGTGGCTAAAAAGGTAGATTACTTAGTTGAAGATTTAACATATAAATCAGAACAACTAACTCCTTTATTAGATTCAGCTACAAAAGTTTCTAACTTTATTGATATTCTTGATTCTGTTTTAAAAGAAAAATCACAAGATCTAATTAAACAAACATCTGGTGGTAAAGAATCTATTTACAAAATAGCTAAAGAAGTAAAATCAGAAATAAAAAAAATAAAAAACAAAAAATAAAACATGCAAAAAAGATTTAATGTCTTCACCCCTAGAGGTAGAGAATTACGTGCCGCATACAAACAAGCAAAAGTTGTTGAAGCACTAAAAAATAAGTATCGTCAAATGAGTAATGAGGAATTATCTGCCCGTACTCCATTCTTTTTAAACGAACTTAAAAGAGGTGTTTCTTTAGATGAATTATTACCCGAAGCATTAGCCACAGCCAGAGAAGCTATATATAGAGTGCATGGTCTATACGCTTATCCTGTTCAAATTATTGGTGCAATTGTAATTCATAAAGGTAACTTAGCAGAAATGTATACTGGTGAAGGTAAAACCCTAACCATTATTCTTACTGCTTATTTAAACGCATTAACTAAAAAAGGTGTTCATATTGTGACTGTTAATGAATATTTAGTTAAACGTGATGCTTTATTCTGCGCACAAGCATTAAATCCATTAGGTATCACTGTTGGTTACAACGTAGCTGATATGGATAGCTCAGAAAAGCAAAGAATGTTTGCTTGTGATATTACATATACAACAAACTCTGAACTAGGTTTTGACTACTTAAGAGATAACATGGTTAAAGAATACTCTGATAAAGTTATTAGAGAATTAAACATGGCTATTATCGATGAAGTAGACTCTGTTTTAATTGATGAATCTAGAACACCATTAATTATTTCTGGTCAACCTAAAAAAGATGTTTCTTTATATATTGATGTTGATAGATTTGTAAAAACTTTAACAAAAGATGATTACAAAATTGATGATGAAACAAACACTATTTTCCTAACTGATAGTGGTGTTGATAAAACACAAAAATATTTTAAAATTAACAACCTATACAACATTGAAAACTCAGATCTAGTTCATAAGATTAGAAATAGTTTAATGGCTAACTTTATCTTTAGATATGGTGTTGAATATATAGTTAGAGATAATAAAATTTTATTAGTTGACCACTTCACTGGTCGTATTCTAGAAGGAAGAAGTTACAATGCCGGTCTTCACCAAGCTATTCAAGCTAAGGAAATGGTAAAGATTGATCCTGAAAATGTGGTTGTTGCCACAATTACATATCAAGCATTCTTCAGACTTTATAAAAAATTATCTGGTGTAACAGGAACTGCTTTAACTGAATCTGATGAATTTATAAAAATTTACAACATGATTGTTGTTCCCGTTCCAACAAATAGAAAAGTTATTAGAAAAGACTTAACTGATTACGTGTTTGAAACTAAAACAGCCAAATGAGCTCACGTTGCTGCTGAAATTGAACACTTGCACACAAAAGGACAACCAGTACTAGTTGGTACAGCTTCTGTTGAGGACTCAGAAGAATTAGCTGCTTTACTTCGTAACAAAGGATTAAAGTTTGAATTATTAAATGCTAAAAACCATGCTCGTGAAGCTGAAATTGTTGCTTTGGCAGGTCAAAGAGGTGCTATTACCATCTCTACAAACATGGCTGGTCGTGGAACTGATATTAAATTAGGTCCTGGTGTTAAGGAACTTGGTGGTTTATTTGTAATTGGAACAAACAGACATGAATCTAGACGTGTAGATAACCAATTATGTGGTAGATCTGGTCGTCAAGGTGACCCAGGTATGACACGATTCTTCATTTCTATTGAAGACCCTTTATTTAAACGTTTTGGTATTGACAAGAAAGATAAAAGTGAAAAGAAAGTTAAAGATCAAGAATTTTATGATTCATGATTCTTTAACCGTATGGTTAAGATAATGCAAAAGAAAGTTGAAGGGCTTAACTTTGATACAAGAAAAAACCTTACTGACTATGATGTAGTTTTATCTAACCAACGTGAAGTTGTATATAAACAACGTGATCAAATTTTAAAGAATGAACGTAACATTCCAATTATTAGAAATATGGTTAATATTGTTGCTAAAGATTTAGTACAAATATTCCTATCTAAAGAAAATCCTAACTATGTTAATGCTCCGGCATTAGCTACCGCTATTAATACTAAATTGTTAGGATTTAATGCTATTGAACCACAATTATTTGAAAAACAAAACACACAAAATGTTGTTGCAATAGTAACAAGAATTATTTGAGGTTCTATCGAAGCTAGAATCGCTACATACAACCAAGACCAAATTCAACAAGTATTAAGAAGTATTATTATTCAAAACTTTGATGCTGAATGAACAACGCATCTAGATATTATGGGTAAGATACGTGAAGGTGTAACACTACGTTCACTTGAACAAAAATCACCTCTTAACATTTATGTTGAAGAAGCAGATAAACACTTTAATAAGCTAAAACAAAATGTAGCTCATAAAGTTGTTATCTCTATTCATAGACTATACATTCCTAAGATTGCTGGTATCATTAATGATAGATTACATGACAGCAAACTTATCTCTGATAAACACTATGAAGAATTGAAAACTCAATTCTCTAATGAAGCTAATAAATCTATTCGTATTAATTTTGCTGATTTGATTAGACAAAAAGAACAAACTCCAGAAGCTAAAAAACCAGTTCCAGCTCAATGGTCTGCTAAAGAAAGATTATTAAAACAACAAGAAGCAGACAAGAAAGCTGCTATTGCTGATGCTAAATCTAGAGGGGATAATCCAACTGTTAGAATTACCGATGAAGTAATGCAAATTGAAAAGACTGACTCTAAGAAGTAATATGAAAGAGCATTCACCTAAGAAAAAATTTGAATTAACAACAGATATGACACCTAAAGGTGATCAACAACAAGCCATTAACAAGCTAGTTGCTAATTTAAATAAAGGTGTTAAACATCAAGTTTTATTAGGTGCAACAGGTACTGGTAAAACATTTACTATTGCTAATGTTATTGCTAAAACACAAAAGAAAACATTAGTTATAGTTCACAACAAAACCCTTGCAGGTCAACTATATTCTGAATTTAAAGAATTATTTAAAAACAACAAAGTTGAATACTATATTTCATACTTTGATTTTTATCAACCAGAAGCATATTTACCAACAAGTGACACATATATAGAAAAATCTTCTAAAGTAAATCAAGAGATTGAAATGTTGAGATTGTCAACTATTCAATCATTATCCACAGAAGATAAAGTTATTGTTATTGCCTCAGTAGCAGCAATTTATCCTGCTGTAGATCCAAAAGTATTTGATAAATATAGAATCATATTAAATACTGGTGCAACTTACAACTTGAAACAACTTCAATACGATTTGGTTAGATTAGCATACAAAAGAAATGATGTTAATTTACAATCTGGTTGTTTTAAAGTTAAAGGTGATGTTGTGGAAATTATGGAAGGAAGCAACAATCAAGAAAAGATTCGTATTTCCTTCTTTGGCAACGAAATAGAACAAATAGCTAAAATAGACGTTAACAATAATATTGTTAAAGAAATTTGAAAAGCATATGTTATTTATCCAGCAAATGAATATGTAGCAGATGCAACCATGTTTGGAACATCATTAGCTAGAATTGCTAAAGAACTTAAAACAAGACAAGCTTATTTTAAAAAGCATGATAAATTATTAGAGTTGCAAAGAATAACTGAACGTACTAACAGAGATATAGAAACATTAGCAGAAACGGGATTTTGCCCTGGAGTTGAAAACTACGCTATGCATCTTGAACTTAGACAACCAGGTTCAACACCATACACAATTTTTGATTATTTAGGTGATGATTGATTATTGGTTGTTGATGAAGCTCATATGACTATTCCACAAATTAGAGGAATGTATTTTGGCGACAGAAGCAGAAAACAAACGCTTGTGGATTATGGTTTTAGATTACCATCGGCTCTAGATAATAGACCACTTAACTTTACTGAATTTGAATCAAGAGTTAAACAAGCAATTTATGTTTCTGCTACTCCGGGAGATTATGAAAAACAAAAATCCAACAATCTTATTGTTGAACAAATTGTTCGTCCAACAGGACTAGTAGATCCAGTTATTCAAATCAAACCAACAACCAACCAAATTTTAAGTTTGTGTGAAGAATTAGATGCCCAAATTAAAAGAAATGAAAGAACTATCATTACCGTCTTAACAATTAAGATGGCAGAAAACCTAACTAAGTTCTTAAAAGAGAAAAAATATAAAGTCGCTTATCTTCACAATGAATTAAAAACTTTTGAAAGAGATAAAGTTATTAATGCATTAAGAAAGGGTATTTATGATGTTGTAGTAGGTATTAACCTACTAAGAGAAGGTTTAGATGTTCCTGAAGTATCTTGTGCAGTAATTTTTGATGCAGATAAACCCGGTATCTTCAGATCTAGAGATGCACTAATTCAAACATTTGGTAGAACTGCCAGAAATAAAAATGCTCATGTTTTATTGTTTGCAGACAATGTTAATGATGCTTTATTAGAAGCTATCAATGAAACAAACCGTCGTAGAAAGATTCAATTAGACTTTAATAAAAAGCACAAGATTGTTCCCCAATCCATTATTAAACCTATTAGAGATGATCTACATGGTAAATCTGATGCAAAGACTCTTGAAGCAATTTTCCACAAAAATGCCAAAGTGTCTGAGAAGTCTGGTTCAAGAGCAATCAAGATCTTACGTAAGAAGATGAATGAGGCAGCTAACAACCAAGAATATGAATTAGCAGCTCATTATCGTGACATGATTATTGATTTAGAGGGAAAACTTAAATAAAAAGATAGCATAGCTATCTTTTTTATTTATAATATTATTAAAAAGAAAAGAGGAAATATGGCAAAAGTAGAATCACCTATCCAAGTTTTTAGTGAGATTGGTAGATTAAGAACAGTATTGGTTAAAAGACCTGGTGCTGAACTTTCTCACATTTCACCAAGTAACATGGAAGAATTACTTTTCTCTGCTATCTTAGACTGAAAGAGAGCGGGAAGAGAACACGATGAATTTACTAAAATCTTAAGAGAAAACGGAGTAGAAGTAGTTTATCTTGAAGATTTATTAGTAGAAACATGAAGAGTGATGAAGAAAGAAGATAAATTAGCTTTCCTTCACCAATTCATTAAAGAAGCTGACATTAAAGAACCAATGTTAGAAATGAAAATCTTTAACTTCTTATCAAAGAGAAGTGTAAGAGGTATGTTTGAAGCAATGATCAAAGGTATTACTAAATTTGATCTTGGTTTAACACTAGAAAGAGACTTACTAGTTACACAACCAATGCCAAACTTATATTTCACAAGAGATAATTTCTCATCTATTGGTGATGGTGTTATCTTATCACAAATGAAATATAAAACAAGACAAAGAGAAACTATCTTTAGTAGATTAATCTTTAAATATCACCCTAAATATAAACACACACCTGTTTACTTTGATAGTCAAAAAACAAAAGCAACTATTGAAGGTGGAGACGTATTCATTTATAACTACAAGACATTAGTTATTGGTGTTTCAGACAGAACACAAAAAGAATCTGTAATGGAAGTAGCTAAAGAAATAAATAAAATAGCTCCAGGGGCTTGCGAAACAATTATTGGTGTAAATGTTCCACATAAGTGAAACTTAATGCACCTAGATACATGATTAACAATGGTTGATCACAACAAGTTCTTATATTCACCAAACATTTCTAAAGATCTTAAATTCTGAAAGATCGATATGACAAAGAAAAATCCAAAGATGGTTGAACACAATGCAACTTTGGAAGAAATGATTGAACAAATTATTGGTGTAAGACCAGTATTAATCCCAGTTGCAGATAACTACAGTCAAGAACAAGTAGATATTGAAACACACTTCGATGCAACTAACTTCTTAGTAATTAAACCAGGACTTGTAATTGGTTATGACAGAAACTACCGTACAATTCAAGCTTTAAGAAACGAAGGTGTTGAAGTATTAACATTCGATGGTAACCAATTATCATTAGGTATGGGTTCAGCAAGATGTATGTCTATGCCTCTATTCAGAGAATCAATTTCATTTAACGCATTCTCAGGTGCTGCTGCCATGAGAATTAAAGAACTAAAAGAAAAAAGAGAACGTAAAACGAAAGGCAAATAATTATGGCATTTAACTTAAGAGCAAGAGATCTATTAAAAATTAAAGACTTTACAAAAGAAGAATTAACGTACTTGATAGATCTATCTATTCACTTAGCAAAACAAAACCACACAGGAATTATGACAGAAAGATTAAAAGGTAAATCAATCTGTATCATGTTCCAAAAAACATCTACACGTACAAGATGTTCATTTGAAACAGCCGCTTTTGAATTAGGCATGGGATGCACTTACCTAGACTCTAGTTCAAGTCAATTTGGTAAAAAAGAATCTATTGCCGACACTGCAAGAGTATTATCTAGATTCTATGATGGTATTGAATTCCGTGGATTTGCACAAAAGGATGTTGAAGAATTAGCTAAATATGCATCTGTTCCAGTATGAAACGGTTTAACTAACGAATCACACCCAACACAAATGATTGCTGACATGATGACAATCAAAGCATACTATGGTTTCCTAAAAGGAATTAAACTAGTATTCCTTGGTGATGGTAGATTTAACATGGGTAACTCATTAATGGTTACATGTGCTAAATTAGGATTACATTATGTACTATGTGGTCCAAAGAAATATTGACCAAAGAAAGATCTTGTTGCATACTGTAAAGAATGCTGCAAAGAATCTGGTGGCACTGTCACTATGACTGAAGATAAAATGAAAGCAGTTGAAGGTGCTAACGTTATCTATACAGATATTTGAGTATCTATGGGTGAACCATTTGAAGTATGAGATGAACGTATTAAATTAATGCGTCCATACCAAGTAGATATGAAAACTATGCTACATGCAGAAAAAACATCTAAACTTGGTCCTATCTTCATGCACTGTTTACCATCATACCATGGTTTAGACACTGAAGTTGGTAAATTAGTAGCTAAACAATTTGGAAAGAAATATCCAGAAGTTAAGAATGGTGAACTAGAAGTGACTGACGAAGTATTTAACTCTCGTTTCTCTTTTGTCTTTGATGAAGCAGAAAACAGAATGCACTCTATTAAAGCCATTATCTTAGCAACTATTGGTATCTAATAATGGGTAAAAGAATAGTAATTGCGTTGGGTGGCAACGCTTTAGGCGATACACCTGAAGAACAAAAAATTAAAGTTATAAAGCCAGCTAAGATTATTACAAAATTAGCTGGAGAAGGTTATGACATCGTTGTTGGTCATGGTAATGGTCCGCAAGTTGGTGCCATCTTTAACGCTTTTAATACAGCTCACCAAATAGATCCTAAAATTCCTTATATGCCTTTTGCAGAAGCCGGGGCAATGAGCCAAGGATATATTGGTATTCATATTAACAATGCATTAGCAAATGCCTTAAATGCTAAAGGTTTGAAAAAAGAAGTAGTATACTTTTTAACTCAAACTATTGTTGATAAAAACGATAAAGCCTTTGCTAATCCAACAAAACCAGTTGGTCCATATTACAAAACAAAAAAAGAAGCAATAGAACGCAACCCTTTTGGTTCTGAATTTATTAATGTTCCAAATAAAGGTTTTAGAAGAGTTGTTCCAAGCCCTAAACCAATAACAGTATTGTGTCTTGAAGAAGTTAAATCTGCACTAAAAGAACACAAGATTGTTACTTGTGGTGGTGGTGGTGGAATACCTATTATTAATGACGATGGTAAATTTAAATTTGTTGATGGCGTAATTGATAAAGACTATGTTGCTTCTATTGTTGCAGACCAAATTGATGCAGACATATTAGTTATTTTAACTAATGTTCCTCATGCTTGCATTAATTATGGAACAGATAAAGAACAATCATTAAAAGAAGTGACAGTTAAACAAATGCAACATTATATAGACAACAAAGAATTTGGTGCTGGTAGTATGTTACCAAAAGTACAAGCGGCTATGGAATTTGTACAAAAAAGTAATAATAGAACAGCTATTATTGCCAGACTAGAAGATTTGGTTGATGCACTTGAAGGTAAAATTGGAACAATCATTACAAAATAAAAAAGAGCAAAAGCTCTTTTTTTATTTATCTGTGTAATTCTTAAAGTAGTTTTGAATTAAGATTACTGGTGTTCCCTTATCTCCAGATCCACTAGTTAGGTCAGACAAACTACCAAGTAAATCAGTTAATTGTCTAGGAGTAGTACCTAATGCCGTTTTAGTACCAACTAAGTTCTTAGCTTTATTTTTAATGTTTGATTGAACTTCAGCTAATAACTTAGCTTTGTCTTTTTGGTTTTTAGCATTATCAATATACATTTTTAGTTTTAATTCATTTGGAGTACCAACTAAACCAGGTGTATATCCCGGAGAAACTACTGGATCAGCCAACTCTCAGATTTTACCAACAGGATCTTTGAACGCTCCATCACCATAAACCATAACTTCAATCTTAATACCTGTAGCTTTATATATTAATGATTGAACACGTTTACAGAATTCAAAACAGTTTCTAGGGAATAATTTAATCTTGTTATCTGTAGAGAAGTTAGATCCTAAGATACCATAATCTTTATTGAAACCAGAACCTTTGTTTGGTTTAGTTAAAATATCACTTAACAAAGTTACTTTTGCTTTTTTATCTTTTTTAAGGATGATAGCTTTAGTAATAAAACGTTCATGGATGTTGGCAGCAATTATGTTCTTTGTGTATTTTAATAATTCACAAGGATTATTGCTCATAATAATTTCACATTTTTTACCAACAGCTTGCTTATATAGATTAATGTAGTCTATACCAGTAAATTTATGTTTAATGTTAGGAAATACTTTTCTAAATTCTTTTTCTGTAAATGAATCGGTAGTGCTTATTTTCTTATCAAACAATTCTTGTTCTGTAATAAAGTGGTTGCCAACTTCATCAGCAGGGAAAGATAATTGTAAATATACTTTTTTGGCGTGTTTTGTTAAACCCTTTAATAAGTTAACAAATCTATTTCTAGATAATATTGGAAAACAAATTCCAACTTCTTGATTTTTATATGTATTGTAGATACAATCACTAATATCAGATAACTTAGCATAGTTACCTTGTGTTCTAGCTACAACAGATTCTGTAATCGCTAAAACATCTTTAGTTTGAAGGGTGATTGCTGCCTTATGGTGTAAACCAATTACCTTGTCAGCAACAATCTTAGCTAAATCATCACCTTCTTGTACTAGAGGCATAATTAATCCTCTTGAAATAACTCCAAAGTCTTTCATATCATCTCTCACTTTTCACATTAATTATAATATTTTAATATATATTAAAAATTGTAATTGATTATCATTTGCCATCTTTATGTAATTCTTTCCAGAATTGAGTATCTTTAACGTATTTAAACCTAAAATCATTTCCAGCGATGTCAAATCAATCCATATTATTATCTCAACCACTTTTAACTGGAATTAATGGTATAAACGATAATATTATTCATAAGATGGAAGGCATAACAGTTAGGGAGTAAAAACCACCTCACAATCAACCAACATTAATCTTGTCTGGGCAAAAAACGGTTAATAATGTTAAGATTAATGTAATTGAAAAGAACCAAATTAAGTCTCATTTACTAATCTTAAATCAGTCTTTAGCGGTTAATTTTTCTGCAGATTTAATTGTTACTGCTTTAGCAGACCATTTGCCTCTAATTAAGTTTGTTCATAAAAATCTTGGCATTTTTTTTAAAAGTATAGCCATATCAAATAATGAAGATAGAGCCATTGCAACCCCGATTTTTAAGTTGGGTCTATATACGATGAATGAAATTAAACAAATCATTCCTAGAACGACTCCACCAGCCAATGCAATTAATATTGCTGTGTAATTAGTTGAATAGTCAACAGATAATTGGGGACAAGCACCCAAAATAGCAACAGAAGTAACATTTGTGACAAAACCAATAATGAATGCAAAAAGGCCAATAAAATATTGAGTTGTAATAAAAAATTGAGCGCGGTTAATTTGAGCCCTTTTTAAAAAATAAGTTTTTAAAATAAATGCATCAGCACCCGCTCATTTATATTTTTGGAGTGCAAATCTATAAATATTTTGAACGGTAATTTTCCCACTGAAATCATATGGTATTTGAAATGTTTCATAACCAAGTTGTGCCAAATAAAAACCACGAGCAGTGTCACAACCAGGACATTCAATTTTTTCAAGTGGAATAGATAATAAAACATCTGTTTTGTAAAGTCCACCCCAACCTTGCAGCGCTATCAGGTGTCCAGTCAGTTTTAAACCGTCACCATTCGCTTGTGCACATTGGCTAGAAACACCTATTATTCAACTAAAAAGTGACTTAGTATGATAAAAACAACCACAGCCACAAACCGCACCGACCTTGTGACCTTTTAGTTTTGGAGAATTAAAAACTGCCAATCCATTCTCAACAAAAGTGTTAGTTAGAATGGAAGATGAATTAGTTTCTAAAAGATAGTCATAATCTTTTCCGTATTGAGATAAGAAATAATAAATATTTCCAATAACAGATGGGTGTTGTTGTCTATGTTCATCAGGACGTCTACAAACAAAGAATCCATTTTTGTTTGCAAACTCTTTCACAGCTTTAATTGATTCGGGTTTAGATGAATCGTCTAACAACCAAACATCAACATTGTTATATGTTTGGTTAGCTGTTTGTAATGCAGTTTTTGGTGATAAATCGTTACATGTAGCAATTATTAAAGCAACCCTGTCATTCATTTTGTTCTTGTTGGTCGCATTAATAATTTCTGCAGAGTATTGTAAGTGTTTTTTGAACCAAGGTTTAAAAGTCATTCAATTTATGGTAAGTCTAGCAAAAACAAATGTAGTTAAAAATGTAAAAATAATGCTTATAAATCAATTAACTACAAATCACGTTGCTCCCACCCTCAAACCAATAGGGGCTACTTCTTGAAATGTACCAGTACTTGTAGTAATTGATCCATTAATGATGTTTATTAAAAACATTAAATATGATTGATGAATTTGAACGCCATCTTTATGAGCAATAAAATCGGGGAATAATGTAGTTCCAACCATAAAACAACCAACAACTAATGTTGCTATTAACAAAGATTGTCAAGTGTAAGTTTTGGTTTGTCCTTTGAATGATTGAACAAATTTTATTTTTTTCATAATCATATTATAAAACATGCACTATATTTCATGTTACTTTCTTGTTATAAAGAATCCAATATGTTTAATATAATTAAGTCGGTTATTAAACTTTATATAGGAGATCAATATGAGTTATAAAGATACTAAGTTATTTGGAATTAGAGAAGTAGCTATTTATCCTAGACCTTTTACGACAATTAATTCGCGTTCTGAATGCAATCCATGTCATGGTAAGATGCTTCCATTATTTACTGCACCAATGAGCTCAGTAATTGATGAAGAATCTGCTGATATCTATTACAAAAACAAAATTAATCCCATTATTCCAAGAAACATTAGTTTTGAAAAAAGATGTAAATTAATGCACAAATATATGATTGCTATCAGTTTATCTGAAGCAAACAATTATTTTATTAAGAATGCTTCTAAAATTAAAAGAGGTGGCAAAACATTTGTTTGTATTGATATTGCCAATGGTCATATGAAATCAATGCAAGATTCTATTAGAAACTTAAGAAAAGCTTATGGTTCTAAAATAGAAATCATGTGCGGTAACATTGCTAACCCCATAACATTTAGATATTTATCTGAAGCTGGTGCTGACTATATTAGAGTTGGTATTGGCGGTGGTAGTGGATGTTTAACAGCAAGTAATACTGGTATCTTTTACCCTATGGGTAGTTTAATTTTAGATTGTAAGAAAATTCAAAAACAAATGATGCAATCTTATAAATTAAACAAATCACCAAAACCAGCAGCAATAGTTGCTGACGGTGGAATGAAAAACTACGATTACATTATTAAAGCTTTATTCTTGGGTGCTGATTATGTAATGTGTGGTAGATTATTTAGTCAAACATGAGAAGCTCCTGGTGAAAGATGATCTAAATTAAAAACTGATGAAGATAGAAAGAAGAATTGACACAATATAGATAAGCATGACAATTTCTTATTTAGACCAGACTTATTTGACTATAAAAAAGTCTTCTATGGAATGAGTACAAAGAAAGCTCAAAAAGAAATTGCTAATGCTAACTGTATTGAAAACTGTAAATTTAAAACATCTGAAGGTGTAGTTAAAGAAATACCTATTTCCTACACTATAGAAGGATGAACAGAAAACTTTATAGCATACTTTACATCTGCTATGAGTTATACAGAATGTAGAACACTAAAAGATGTTAAAGCATTTGATGAATACAGATTAATGACTTCTGATGCACAAAAATCATATAACAGATAATTAAAAAACCAAGCATTGCTTGGTTTTTTGTTTTATACAGGAACAACCGGTGTTGGCCCATCATCACATTGTACTTCTGTTTGTGGGACGTTATTGCCATACCATCTAGGATCACTATTATTAGCTAATTGTATTCATTCAGCCTTTGAACCTTTGAAAATAATTTCTGTGATGTCAACGCCATCAAAAACATAAGTCCCCATTTTCTTCAATGTGTTATGGAAAGTTAGACTAAAAATTTGCGAACCTTGAAAAGCGTTTGTTTCAATTTCAACCACTGAGTTCGGAATTTCAATATAATGTGTCATCTGTCCGCGGTATTTACCAAAGGCATCACGGCCTATAATTTTGACATCAGATTCTTTAGACAATATTTCGAAGTTGGTATTTGGGCAACCAATAATTAATTTCCCGCTTGCTACATTTACAACACAATTAGCATTTTTATCAACGAAATATTTATTTGATGGATCAACAGATATTTCTCCTAATGATAAACAGTTAGTAAAAGGATTGTTTTCAATATTTTGTACATTTGGGCCAATGAATACCTCGCTAATGCCAGTTCCATAAAATGCCGAAGATTGGATTGTGGTTAAATTTTTTATTTGTTTAAATGGGAAAACAGACAACATATCATCAGAAGAAAAAGCTTGAACTCCGATTGTTGTAATTTCTGAGTCATTGTTAGTGACAACACGTTTTAATTTTGAACAACTAGAAAAAGCTCTTTCTCCAATTGTTGTGACCTTGCTTGGTATAAAGACATCAGTTATATCATTATTTCCACTAAAAGCCTTAGCTCCAATTTTTGTCAAAGTATATGTTTTTCCATCTTTAACATATTTTGAAGGGATAGCAATTTTTTTAATAATAGAAGATGGTTGATATGCCTCAATTTCACATTCCGTATCCGATAATATTTTTCATTTAAAATCTTCTGTATTCATTTCACAATCTATTGAAATGATTGGTGACAAACCAACAAAATCTAAATATTTTGCCCTTATTTTAAATTTTATTGGTTCTTCGTCTGCTATTAATGATGTTCAGCACACATGCCCATCATCAACAAAAACAATATCTTTTGCTTTAGCACTAATAGGAACGATTTCTCACAACGGATTAATAAGTTTACCATTATAAAAAGCTTGCCATTGGTAAGGATCAGCACCCACATCACCAGGGAAGGTGTGGATTTTAGTTATACCACCCTTAACAACCAATGAATTACCACACGATGTAACCATCGTTAATGGTAACGCTGCGGATCCAGCAGCTATCATAGGTAAAATTAGCTTTAATTTTTTCATGTTATCACCTTTATTTAATTATAAGAAATGTAATAAACTATTTTTTTGCTTTCTTTAAATCAATTTCCATTTCACAATAAGCACATTTCCATATGTGTTTTTTGTTTGTAGGTATGAATATGTGTTTATGTCCTGGTTCAATACTACAAATACATCTAGGGTTTTTACACACTAAATCGTATCTAGCCTTTGAACCATCATAATAATGATCACGTTTTGGTTTGATTTTTGCTCATTCTAATAATTGTAGAATAAGTGCCATTCTAATATACTTACCATTTAATGTTTGTCTAAAGTAGGCAGCACGAGGATCTTTATCTACCGCTGTTTCAATTTCGTTTACTCTAGGTAATGGGTGTAAGATACGCATATCTGGTTTAGCTTCTTTTAATTTATCAACAGTTAAGATGTAACTATCTTTTAGTCTTTCATATTCTTTGGGGTCAAAGAATCTTTCTCTTTGGATTCTTGTCATATATAAAATATCAAGATCAGCTATATTGCCTTCTAGAGTTGTTACTTCTTTGTATGGCATCTTGTGTTTCTTAATAATGTCATTAATAACATGGTTAGGCATTTTTAATTCTTCAGGAGAGATTAAAACAAGTTTAATGCCTTTATATCTTGACATTGCCATTGTTAGTGAGTGAACAGTTCTTCCATATTTTAAATCACCACACATACCAATAGTTAAATTGTCTAATCTACCTTTTTCACGATAGATAGTTAACAAGTCAGTTAGTGTTTGTGTTGGGTGACAGTGAACACCATCACCAGCATTAATTAATGGAATATCTGTGGCAAATGATGCTGATAATGCTGACCCATCCTTTGGATGACGCATTGCAATAATGTCAGCAAAGTTGCTTACAGTTTTACATGTATCAGCAACACTTTCACCTTTAGCAACGCTTGAAGATGTAGCATCACTAAATCCAATTACAGTTCCACCAAGTTCCAACATAGCAGATGTGAAACTTAATCTTGTACGTGTTGATGGTTCATAAAATAAAGTAGCAATTTTCTTTCCATCACAAACGTGTGCATATTGATCTTTGTGTTCAATAATATCTAGAGCTCTTTTAATTAGATTGTCAATTTCTTCTACAGATAAATCTTTAATATCAATTAAACTTCGCATAATTACTCCTTAATTCAACTTTCATCACTTGGGTTTGCCCTAAAAGCTAGAAGTTTCTTTTTATCTTCTTCCTTTATATAGCCTTCTTTAGCAGCCATATCCACAACAACATCAAAGTTTGTTAATGAAACATTCTTTAAGTTTGCTTGTTGGAATGCTTCTACACTTTTTTTCATTCCATACGTAAAGATTGATGCAATACCCAAAACATTAATGTTGCATGATCTTAAATGGTTAGCAACATCTATGCATGATCCACCAGTAGATACTAAGTCTTCAATAACTACAACTTTTGATCCTGCTGGTACCTTTCCTTCGATTCTATTCTTTCTACCATGGTCTTTAGAACTTGATCTAACATATCCCATTGGTAGATTTAGAATGTGTCCCACAATAGCGGCATGTGGAATTCCTGCAGTAGATGTTCCTACAACTATTTCAACATCTGGATATTCTGCTTTAATTGTTTCTGCTAAAGCATTTTCAATATCTTGTCTTACTTTAGGATCACTTAATGTTAATCTATTATCAGTATAGATTGGACTCTTAATACCACTTGCTCATGTAAATGGTTCATTAGGATTTAAAAACACTGCTTTAATTCCTAATAAATCTTTTGCTACCATTTCTTGAATTTGTTTTCTACCCATAATTTCTCCTATCCTACAAAATCTCTAACACAACGTTTGTATACAGCTACTGGATCTTTTGCTTGTGTAATAGGTCTACCTACTACAATGTAGTCAGATCCAGCTTTTTTAGCTTGCTTAGGTGTCATAACACGTTTTTGATCACCTTTGTTATCCATATTAAATCTAATACCTGGTGTCACAGTTACAAACTTCTTGCCACAAACACCATGTACTTTGTTTGCTTCTAGTGCTGAACAAACAACACCAGACAATCCACTTTCTTTTGCTATTTCTGCATAATGCATAACAACCTTATCGATTGGTTCATGGATTAAGATGTCTCTTTCCATACTTGTTTGATCAGTAGATGTTAATTGAGTAATAGCAATTACCAATGGTTTAGATCCATCTTCTCTAGTTGCACCTTCCATTGCTGCTTTCATCATTGCTCTAGTACCACTAGCATGAATACTAAACATATCAACATATTGATATGATAAAACTTTTGAGCATCTTCTTATAGTGTTAGGGATGTCATAAAGTTTTAGATCAAGGAATATTTTGTGTCCCCGTCTTTTTATTTCTCTTAAGAAACTTGGACCTGCAGAATAAAATAATTCCATTCCAATTTTTACAAATGGTTTTTCTTTAATAAATTTATCTAGAAAGTTTAATGCTTCGTCCTTTGTTGGAAAGTCACAAGCAATTATTACATCTTTACCCATTATTTACATCCCCCCATGATTTCCTTAAGTGATGAAATTTTATACTTCTTCATTACTCTTGGCAAATCTTCAATTATTCTCTTACATGCTAATGGATCAACTATGTTGGCTGATCCAACTTCCACTGCAGTTGCTCCAGCAAGCATCATTTCTATTACATCTTCTGCATTAGAAATTCCACCCATACCAACTACTGGTATCTTAACTGCATGAGCTACTTGGTAAACCATTCTTACAGCAATTGGGAAGATAGCATCTCCAGAATATCCACCAAACTTATTTTTTAAGATTGGTTCTTTTGTTCTTAAATTAATTCTCATTCCGGGAATTGTATTAATTAATGAGATACCATCAGCTCCAGCTTCTTCTACAGCTTTAGCTATGCTAACTATATCAGTTACATTTGGTGATAGTTTTACAATAACTGGTTTTGTTGCAACCTTTTTAACTGCCTTAACAACTTTAGCTGCAAGTTGTGGATCTGTTCCAAAAGCCATACCACCACCATGAACATTAGGACATGAAATATTTAATTCAATTCAACCTATTTGTTTGCATTTGCTTATTTGTTTGCAATTGTAAACATATTCATCAATTGAGAACCCACTAATGTTTGCCATTACTGGTTTTTTGAATACCTTTTTAACTTTAGGCATTAGGTTTTTAATAACATTATCTACACCAGGATTTTGTAATCCCACAGTGTTTAGCATTCCATTTTTGCCTTCAGCTATTCTAGTGCCGGGGTTACCAAATCTAGCTTCTTTAGTTGTGCCTTTAAATGAGAATGAACCTAAGATGTTAATATCATAGAATTCAGCAAACTCATAACCAAATCCAAATGTTCCACTTGCTGGAATAATTGGATTATCTAATGTTATGCCACATAACTTTACTTTAGTATCTATCATAATAACTCCCTTCCTGGAAAGACTGGTCCATGTTTACAAATTTGTTTTGGTCCACTCTTTGTTTGTAGAGTACAACCCATACAAGTTCCTGTTCCACAACCCATTCTTTCTTCTAGAGAATATTCACCCATACCATTTGTCATAGCAAAGATTGCTTTTAACATTGGCATTGGTCCACATGTATATAGGTAATCATATTTAAGGCTATTCATTGCATCCATTGCATAACCTTTAATGCCACAACTGCCATCAACCGTTGTGATAATTACTTTAGCACCTAACTTTTTAAATTCATTAACATAAAACAAATCTTTTTTAGTGTTGAAGCCCATTATCATAGTTACTTCAATACCTTTTTTAATTAATTCTTTAGCTAACATAAATAATGGTGGAATACCAATTCCTCCACCAATTAATAATGTATGCTTCTTTGCTTTGGATAGGTTGTAACCAGTTCCAAGGTTAGTTAAAATATTTAATTTACCTTTTGCTTTAGATAGTTTATCAGTACCAACACCAACTACCTTATATAAAAGTATTAATTTGTCTTTATCTTGATTGCAAATAGAAATTGGTCTACGTAAGTAGCAACCATCGATTTGAATATGAACAAATGTTCCAGGACGGTTGCAATCTTGAACATCACCTTGTAACACTAGTTCATATACATCTGGTGCTATTTGTTTATTTTTAATAATCTTAGTTACTACTTCTCTCATAATTATTTTTTATAAACCACCTTTCCATTGCATACTGTTAGATAATTTACTCCATTTACTTTCCACCCAGCAAAAGGTGTATTTTTACCCTTTGAAATGAAATTATTTGGATCAATTGTTTCTTCTTCATTTAAATTTCAAATAGCAAAGTCATTAGATTCAGGAAGATTGAAACGTTTTCTTGGATTAGTTACCAGTAATTCAATTAACTTATCTAGACTAATAATTCCTGGTTTTACTAAGTAAGTGTAAAGTAATGGGAATGCTATTTCTATTCCAGAAGCACCAAATGCACTATCTTTTAAACCTTTATTCTTTTCTTCTTGTGCATGAGGAGCGTGATCAGTAGCAATCATATCAATTGTTCCATCTTTAATTCCAGCAATTAAAGCTTGTTGATCTTCTTTACTTCTAATTGGTGGATTGATTTTAAAACATCCATCTTCTTTTAGCATCATATCATCAAGGATTAAATAATGTGGTGCAGTTTCACAAGTAATATCTACACCTTCTTGTTTAGCTTTTCTAATAGCCTCAACTGATTCTTTTGTTGAAACATGACATACATGGTATTTGCAACCAGTTTCTTTAACAAGTTCAATATCTCTTTTAACTTGTTCGAATTCACTTGCTGAACTAATTCCGTTGTGCTTATGTATTCGAGCATATTCGCCTTCATGAATATACCCACCATGAATTAATTTATTATCTTCACAATGGGCAACAATTACTTTGTTTAGTGATTTAGCTTTAAGCATAGCTTGTTGCATTATATTGATGTCTTGTATGCCTTTACCATCATCAGAGAAAGCAATTACATATTTGGCAACATCTTCAAGTGGAGAAATTTCTTTTCCTTCTTGATTAATAGTTATTGATCCATATGGTAAAACATTGATAACAGCATCTTTATTAATAATGTCTAATTGTTGCTTAATATGTTCTGCTGTATCTGATACTGGTTTTAAGTTTGGCATAGTAGCTACAGTAGTATATCCACCTTTAGCCGCTGCCTTAGAGCCAGTAGCAATTGTTTCCTTATAAGAAAAACCCGGTTCACGGAAATGCACATGCACATCAATGAAAGCCGGGATAAGAATATATTTGTTAGAGTTTAAGTCTGGGAATTGAGTTATGAAATTCAAAAAATTATCTTTTATTTTTTCTGTACAAAAATTTTGAATTTTCAAAACACCCATATTTGTTCTTATGATATTATAATCACTATTTATATTTTTTTTATATTAATATATAAAATTTCTCTAAAACAACAAAAAAAGAGGAGTTAACCTCTTTTTATTTGTTAGGATTTTCTGGAGACATTTCTACAGCTTCTTCAGGAGCAGAAGATCCACCAGTTGTTGGTTCGCCACCTTCAGTTTCGTCATTCTTGAAGATAGCAATAGAAGCAATTCTATCTTCTTCATCAAGTTTGATTAACTTAACACCTTGTGTAGCACGACCAATATCTCTAACTTCAGATAATGACATACGGATAATCATGTTTTTCTTTGTCATGATCAGAGCATCTTCATTACCCTCTACAGCTGCAGCAAAGACAAGTTTTCCTGTCTTTGGAGTAACTTTAAGAGTTGTAACACCCTTAGCACCACGTTTTGTTTCTCTATATTCTTCTACATCAGTAATCTTACCAACACCACGTGTACCAATAGATAGAATTTTGTTACCAGCTAAGCTAGTACTAAATCCTACTACTGTACCACCGTCAATGTTAATACCCTTAACACCAGCAGCTGTACGACCCATGTTTCTTACATCAGAAACTTTGAATCTTACTAGTTTACCAGTAGAGTTACCAATGAATACATTGTTGTCTTCACCAACAATCTTAACATCAAATAGTTTGTCGCCTTCTTTTAATCCAAGGGCAATCTTACCATTTCTGTTAATGTGTTCATATTCAATTAGTGATGTACGTTTTACAATACCATTTGCTGAACAGAAGATCAATGATTTTTGTTCTTCATAATCATCAATTGGTAACATTGTAATAATCTTTTCATCTTTTTCAATTTGGATAAAGTTAATGGCAGGAATACCTTTAGATTGTTTAGATCCAACAGGAATTTCATGTCCTCTTAAACGATAAACTTTACCATAATCTGTAAAGATTAAGATGTCAGTGTGAGTATTAGCAACCACAATCTTGGCAACGTTATCATCATTGTGTGTTGCTGTACCAGTTACACCTACACCACCACGGTGTTGGCTTCTATATTCATCAATAGGAAGACGTTTTAAATATCCTCTTGTTGACATAGTAATAACAATGTCTTCAATTGGAATTAAGTCTTCGTCATCAATTGATGAAGATTGGTTGTAGGCAATTTCAGTTCTTCTTTCATCACCGAATCTGTCCACAATTTTGTTTAATGCAGCAATGATTAAATCAATTTGTTTATTTCTATCAGCTAAAATTGATTCATATTCTTTGCAAGCAACTTCAAGTTCTTTAATTTCGTTAACAATCTTAGCTTGTTCCATTCCAGATAATGAACGAAGTTTCATTTCTAGAATTGCTTTTGATTGAACTTCAGATAACTTAAATTTGTGCATTAGATCTTCTAGAAGTTTCTTATCATCTTTAGCATTTTTAATCATCTTGATGATTTCATCAATATGTTGACTAGCAATGTGTAAACCTTCTAGAATGTGTAGTCTTGCTTTAGCTTTATCTAAGTCAAAGCGAGTTTTTCTAATTAGCACATCAATTTGGTGATCAATATAAATTTGAAGTGCTTCTTTCATGTTTAGAACTCTAGGTTCATTATTAACTAGAGCTAACATGTTTACTGAGAAGTTAGTTTGTAGTTGAGTCATCTTGTATAGTTGGTTTAAGATAACTTCTGGTACTACATCTCTACGTAATTCGATAACGATTCTAATTCCTAAACGGTTAGATTCATCACGTAGGTCAGTAATACCATTGATCTTGCCATCTTTAACTAATTGAGTAATTTTTTCAATTAATTGAGACTTGTTAACTACATATGGAATTTCATGGACAATAATACGTGGTTTACCATTGTCCATGTATTCAATATCAGTTTTAGATCTAACTGTTACTGAACCATGACCAGTTTCAAAGTATTCTTTAATACCTGCGCCACCAATGATGCTTGCACCAGTTGGGAAGTCAGGACCTTTTAATACTTGCATAATTTCATCAATTGTGCAGTCTGGATGTTTAGCAACCAATTCAACACCAGCAGCAATTTCATTTAAGTTGTGTGGTGGCATATTAGTTGCCATACCAACCGCAATACCACTTGAACCGTTAGCTAACATGTTAGGGAAAGTTGATGGTAGAACTGTAGGTTCTTTTTCAGAACCATCATAGTTATCTACTAAATCAACTGTATCTTTTTCAATATCAGCTAACATAGTGTCAGCTAATTTTGACATTTTAGCTTCAGTATAACGCATTGCAGCTGCACCATCACCATCGATAGAACCAAAGTTACCGTGTCCATCGATTAATGGGTAACGCATTGAGAAATCTTGTGCCATTCTTACCATTGTTTCATAAACAGCAGTATCACCGTGTGGGTGGAACTTACCGATTACTTCACCGACAAGTCTAGCTGATTTCTTATATTGACTACCAGAAGTCATTCCTAAGTTTCAAGCAGCATATAGCACACGTCTATGTACTGGTTTGAAACCATCACGAGCATCTGGTAATGCTCTTGCAACGATAACACTCATTGCATATTCAAGGAAAGAGTTTTGTAATTCCTTGGCTATTTCTTTTTCATCAACTTTAGATTTTTCTAGTTGTTCACGAATATTATTTTCATTTGCCATAATCTAAACTCCTTTCCTTATGCATCAATGTTCTTAACGAACTTAGCATTATTCTTGATGAAGTCTTTTCTAGGAGCAACATCATCTCCCATTAAGAAGCTAAATTGTTTATCCGCTTCAATAGCATCAGCAATTGTTACTTTAACAATAGTTCTATTTGTTGGATCCATTGTTGTTTCTCACAATTGTTCTGGGTTCATTTCACCAAGACCTTTATATCTTTGGATAGTGTATCTTTGGTTGCCACCCTCTTTTTTAAAGGTTTCTAATTCTTGGTCAGAGAATGCATATTTAACATTCTTACCAGCTTGATATTTGAACAAAGGTGGTCTTGCAAAGAAGACATGTCCTTGCTCAATTAATGGTTTCATGTATCTGAAGAAGAATGTTAACATCAAGATACGAATGTGAGCTCCATCGACATCAGCATCTGTCATGATGATGACTTTGTTGTAACGAATCTTTGTCATGTCAATTTCTGGCATAACACCAATACCAATAGCAGTAATTAATGCTTGAATTTCTTGGTTATCAAAGATTTTGTCTGTTTTTGCTTTTTCAACGTTAATAATCTTACCACGTAGTGGTAGAATTGCTTGGAATTCACGGTTACGTCCTAATTTAGCTGATCCACCAGCCGAGTCACCTTCGACGATATATAGTTCGCAGATAGATGAATCACGAGATGAACAATCAGCAAGTTTACCAGGTAAACCACCAGTTTCAAATGGAGATTTTCTTCTAGTAATTTCTCTTGCTTCTTGTGATTTTTTTCTAGCTTCAGCAGCAAGCATGATCTTTTTAATAATCATGATTGCTTCGTTAGGGTTTTCTTGTAAATACTTTTCAAAGATAGCTGAAGTTACACTGTTTACTAATTGTCTTACTTCAGTGTTACCTAGTTTTCTCTTTGTTTGACCTTCATATTGAGGGTTAGGGTGTTTAATAGATAATATTGCTACAAGACCTTCAGTTACGTCATCTTTAGTTAACTTATCGTCTGTATCTTTCATTAATTTCTTTTCAATAGCAGCTTTATTGATTACTCTTGTTAATGCTAATCTAAATCCTTCTTCATGAGTACCACCTTCGGTAGTATTAATGTTGTTACAGAAAGAATATAGTGAGTTTGCATATCCTTTGTTATATTGGAAAGCAACTTCCACATTAATGTCATAGTAAGTTTCTTCTAGAACATTAGGAACTTTTGTTTTTTGTCTGATTTCACCGTAAATGATATCTGGTACTAATGGTTCTTTATCACGGTTTAATTCCGCAACATATTCATTTAAACCACCTTCATATAATCATTCATACTTTTGATCTAGTTTTTCATTAATGTAAACAAGTTTAACTCCCTTATTTAAGAAAGCAAGTTGTTTCATTCTTGAAATAATACGTTCATCTTCATAAGGAAGTTTTTCCATAATAGTAAAATCTGGAACAAATTCAATGGTTGTACCATGAGCTTTGTCTTTTGATTTACCAATTACTTTTAGTGGTTCAACAGCATGACCACCATCTCTAAATTCTACATAGTGAGTTTCATAGTTACGGTTAACTCATACTTTCATGTATTTACTTAAACCGTTAACACACGATGCACCAACACCGTGTAAACCACCAGAGATTTTGTATGATGTATTATCAAACTTACCACCAGCGTGTAATACTGTTAAAACTGTTTCTACCGTAGACTTCTTTGTTTTAGGGTGAATATCTACTGGAATACCACGACCATCGTCGTCTACGACAATGGCACCATCTTTCTTTTGGGTTACGATAACTCTTGTAGCATAACCACCCATACATTCATCGATAGAGTTATCCACAATTTCCCAAATAAGTTGGTGTAGACCATCTATACCGGTTGAACCGATATACATACCTGGTCTTTTTCTTACTGCTTCAAGACCTTCCAATATCTTAATATTGGAAGAGTCATATTCCGCAGAATTATTAACTTTTTGTTCTTCTGCCATATTTTTACCTATTAATTATTTTTTCAATGTTAAATAAAGCTCGTGGTTGATCACAATTTGGTCTCCAGGCATAAGCTTTCGACCTCGTCTGTTATCGGGCTCATTGTTGATTAAAATGGTGTTTTTCGCCAAAAAATCTTTTGCTTGCCCTCCTGAATCTATAACATTTGCGAATTTCAGTAATTGCGCAAGCGTTATATACGCAGAAGTGATAACAATTTCTTTTTTTAACATAACCAAATTATAACTTAATAAAAAATTTTATACCAATATATTTATATATTGGTATAAGAAACCAGATTACTTTTTTATTTAACGCGCATAAAGAAAAAGATTGAATTTTTTCTCTTTTTAGTTTAAAACGATCAAAATACAACGTATTTTGCAGGTTAAAATTGATGTTTAATTACAAGATTTGGTTAAAAATTAGCCATTAGTGTATAATATTGCTACCACTAAATGGGGATGCACTGGATTCGACATCTAGTATATCTGACTTAAGTGGCAGTGGGGTTAGCCCCTTATAGCTCAAGGCTGTCAACGTGCAGACTCTGAAAATGTTAACCTTGAAGAAGCATTCATGGCTAACAAACTTCAACAAGCTAACTACAACTACGCATTAGCCTAGTTTAAACTAGCCAACAATAAATAATTCGTTATCTTTGTATTTATTGGTACTGTTACAAGATAAATATACCTATTGATGCTAATAAAATAGATGAATTCCATTAGCTATGTTAATACCGTGTTAGTTTCAATACACAAGAGTATTAATGAAGCTTAGAATTGAAACTAAACTGTAGAAACTTATCTTGGGTACTAGATGGAAGTGGGTTCGATTCCCACCATCTCCACCATAATGAAAAAACAGGGCTAAATACCCTGTTTTTTGCATCTATTCAAAAGAAAAATAGGGAGCGACCCTATCTTTTCTTTGTTTTCTTAACTTCAAGTCTTTCTTCGTTGATTTGAGAAGCAGATTTTGATTCAGCTTTCTTTCTACCAGCGATAGGAGTAGCTTCAAGTTCAAGTACAGTTTGAGTTGTTTTCTTAGGTGAGTGCATTCCAAATGTTAACACAATTACTCAAATACTTAACAATGCGATTACGATAGCATAAATTAACATTATGATACCGAATACAGATAAGTCTTGGATGTGTTTTCATTGGTCGTCGCCTTTTCAGAAACTTCATTCAGTTAATCCGACAACATCACTTAAGTATGTACTTACGAACGTTAAAACGATGAAGCCAATCAATAAAATAATGTCTAGGAAAATTAAGAATTTTCTAAGAGCATACGTTTGATGAATGTCTTCAGTTTTGTCTTGACGTTCTTGTTTTGACATATATGCCATAATATTTTTTTCTCCTCTGCTTTAATTATAAAAAAAACTACATTATTTGTATATTTTTTCTATATATAATATATAATGAGTAAGAAAAGTAGGAAAAGTAGGAATTATGAAAAAGCAAACAAGATGAATATGAACAGCAAAGATTGGACCAAAAGGTCAAATCGTTATCCCTAAAGAAGCACGAGATGCTTTCAATTTAAAGATTGGGGATGGATTATTGCTTTTTGGTGACTTAGAACGAGGTATAGCTTTAGCTAAAGCTGATCAATATATTGACTTAGCTAATGCTATTTTTGAAGCCAAGAAAGGAAATAAATAATATGCAATACAAAGTTGTTAAATCTAAACCATGAATTAAAGATTTGCAAAAAACTGTAGATACTTGAACAGCTAAAGGATGAGAAGTAGTTAGCCACGCTGCTAACTCTGGAACAGCTGGTCACACATTTATTTTCAAGAAAAAATAATTATTGTGTATAATAAACATACCACTCAAGGCGACAACGCCCTGAGTGCTTTTATTTAATAAAGGAATAAAATATGGAAAAAAATAATCAATTACTTGAAATTATCAAGGAAATAGCAGATGCTAGAGAAGTAACAGAAGATGTTGTTATTGCTTCTTTAGAAAATGCTATGAAGAAAGCGTATGAAAAAGAAACTGCATCAATTGATGAAGTTCATGAAGCGTATGCGGGAGATAAGTGTGAAGTAAAGATTGATAAAGAAACAGGCAAGATTTCTTTATATAAACTTTATACAGTTATCGATGACGCTACTACACCAGACTGAACAGATCCAGATACTGGTAAAGTAGAAAAAGATTACAATGACTACAACCAAAAACTATTATCTGAAGCTATCAAGATGGATAAGAATGTTAAGGTTGGAGACGTTGTAAAAGAATATGTTGATATCAACACATTACCAAAACGTGTTGTTACTCACATGTTACTTGTTTTCAAACAAGGTGTATCTATTGAGTCTAATAAAAACATCTATAAAGAATGAGCACCAAAGATTGGTACTATTGTTTATGCTGAAGTAGAAAAAGTAGATACAAAGAGTAAACTAATTTTAGTTAACTTAGGAAAAACATATGGTGTTGTTAGAAGATTAGATGCTAACCCAGATGAAAAATTAATTCCTGGTGCAAAATATAAGTTTGTTATTAAAGATGTTAAAGAACAAACTAGAGGTTGACCAGTTGAATTATCTAGAGCTAGTGGTTTAATTGTTTCTGATTTATTACACACTAACATTCCTGAAATTCAAACGGGAGTTGTAGAAATTAAGAAAGTTGGTAGAGTTGCTGGTTATAAGACTAAAGTAGCAGTTAAATCTAACCAACCAGGTATTGATGCTATTGGTGCTTGTATTGGTGCAAGAGCTGATAGAATTAGACCAATTCTACAAGAAATGGGATCTGAAAAAATTGAATTTGCTAACTTTGATGAAGAAATGGGTAAATTCATTGTTAACATCTGTAATCCAGTACCAGTTTATGGTTATCATATTGATGAACCAGTCTTTGAAGAAGATCCAGAAACTGGTAAGAAGAAAGAAGTTAGTGGAAGAAAAATTATTCTAGTAACTGCTGATGATTATCGTGTTGCTCTATTAATTGGATTAAAAGGTAAAAACGTTAAGATTTTAAGCCAATTATTAGAAGCAGATATAGATGTCATCTCTGTAGATACAGCTAAAGAAGAAAGTGTTGACTATGTTAAGGTTGAAAGAATTGTTACACCAACAGCTGTTGATGCAACAAAGAAAGAAAAACCAATCAACAAATTTGGTTCAACTTATGACAAGTACCACTCTTCAAATGCTGATATTCTTGCTTCTATCAACAAGAGTAATGAAATTGTTGATGACGCAACAAAATCTACACCAATTGGAGAAGTAGAAGAAAAAATTCCTGAAGAACCGACTGTAGAAATCAGCAACGAAGAACTAAGTTCTTATGCTGAAGACTTAGCTGCTCTTGATGAATTAACTAAAGATGTCAAGAAAAAATAAGGGATTAAGAACTTGTCTTTATTCCAATAAACATTATGAAAGACAAGAACTTATTAGATTAGTTAAAGTTGGGAATAAATTAGTTATTGATGACCAACAAAACAAACCAGGTCGCGGTTATTGATTGAAAATAACTAAGCAACTCTTAACTGATCCTAAACTATTAACAATATTGTCTAAAAAGACACATTGTTCAGTAGATGAAGACATATTAAAGGAATTAACTAAATATGAAAAAGGAAAATAATTGCATATCTAAAGAAGAAAGAAAAGCTCTTGAAAAAGAACACAAATTTAATGTTAAAGCATGATTAATTGCTTCAACATTCTCTATTTGTTCTTGCCTATTAGGTCTTGCAAATTTAATTATTCACTTCGTGGATAAATAATAGATAGGAGGTTTGTTATGGCTAAACCAAACAAAAAAATAGATACTAGAAAATCAGTAGATATTAGAAAACAAATGAAAACCATTAAGACAGGAGTTCAAAATGGTGTATTTGTTTTTACTGGCCCATTAACAGTAGCTGAATTTGCTACGAAACTTAACAAACCTGCTACAGAAATTATTAAATATTTCTTTTTAAAAGGAAAAGCTTGCCCACTAAATAAATTACTAACAGAAGAAGAAATGGGAGAAATTTGTTTAGAGTTTAATTTAGATTTTGAAAAGAAATTACAACTTGATGAAACAAATGTAATTGATAATCTTATTGTCGAAGACAAAGAAGAAGATAAAGTAAAAAGAGCACCTGTTGTTACTATCATGGGCCATGTTGACCATGGTAAAACAACATTATTAGACAACATTAGAAAGAGCCATGTCACTGCTTCTGAATTTGGTGGTATTACTCAACATATTGGTGCTTACCAAATAGTTAGACATAATAATCCTATTACCTTTATTGATACTCCAGGACACGAAGCTTTTACAGAAATGCGTGCTAGAGGAGCAAGCATTACTGACGTAGTAGTTTTGGTTGTAGCTGCTGATGATGGTATTAAACCACAAACAGAAGAAGCTATAGACCATGCTAAAGCTGCTAAAGTTCCTATTATTGTATTTATTAATAAAATGGATAAACCAGGAGCTAAAGCTGATAAAGCATTATCTGATTTATCTGAACATGGTTTAACATGTGAAGAATGAGGTGGAGATACTTTAGTAGTTAAAGGATCTGCACTAAAAGGTGAAGGTATTGATCAATTGTTAGACGCTATCTTAACTCTGACTGAAATGTTAGAGTTAAAGGCTAACCCTAACAGAGATGGTATGGGAACATGTATTGAAGCTAATATGGATAAAGGACTTGGTCCTGTAACCACATTATTAGTTCAAAACGGAACAATAAGAAAAGGAGACTTTATTGTTCTTGGTGAAGTATATGGAAGAGTGAGAGCGATCTTTAATGATTTAGGTAAAGAACTACCATCAGCCATTCCTGGTCAACCAGTAAAAATTATTGGTTTATCAGAAGTTCCAGTTCCAGGAACTAAATGATTAGTTATTAAAGACGAAAACTTAGCTAAAGAATTAGCTAGAAAAGTTAAAGAAAAGAATGTTAATATCTTTAGAAGTCAAATGAAGACATTTGATCCAAATGATACTAGCAAACGTTTAAACTTAGTTATTAAGTGTGATGTTCAAGGATCTTTAGAAGCAATTAAGGGAATGCTTGAAAAAGTTAAGATTGAAGGAGCAACAATTGATATAGTTAGAGCAGCAATTGGTGCTATCTCTGAATCAGATATTCAATTAGCTAAAGCATCTAATGCTTACATTATTGGTTTTAATGTTAGACCAAATAAAGATATTAAAGATCTAGCCCAAGAACAAATGGTTAAGTTTTACTTCTACAATGTTATCTACAAATTAAAAGAAGATGTAGTTAACATGTTATATGGTTCACTAGATCCTGTATCTGTAGAAGAAGATATAGGTGAAGCACAAGTTAAACAAACTTGAAGACACTCTGCAGTAGGTACTATTGCTGGAGTAGCAGTAACTTCAGGTAAAGTATTAAGAAATGCTTTAGCTAGAGTTATAAGAGATGGTAAAGAAGTATATCATAATGAAATAGCTTCATTACGTCACGGCAAAGAAATAGTTAATGAAGTAACTTCTGGACACGAATGTGGAATAGTTATTAAAAATTTTAATGATGTAAAAGTGGGAGACACTATCCAAATCTATAAGAATGTAGATAAGACAGCAAAGGAAATAGTAGAAAATAAAAAATAGGCTTATGCCTATTTTTTAAATGTTCACTTACTATTTCTTAATTACTAGAACGTTAGTTACTAGAGAAGAAATGAAAGCTAAAGGAGCACCAACCATGTTGAAGTCTCTTACCATGTGCATTATGTGTTCAAATTCTTGACCACCATCAGTTTTGACAGTTAATAAGCAGAATCCAACCAATGCAAAGATTATTCCTAATCCAGTTAAACATTCGAAAATTAACTTGACTAAGTAATTTTCTTCTTTATTTTTGATAGTTGTTATTGTATATGTGCAAGTTTTAAATAATCAACTAACTAATGCAAGAATGATCAATGTTAAGAATACGCCAGCAACATGTCAATTCATGTTTTCTCCTGTTCCTAGCATTCCAATATTGGCATCATTAATAAGAAACATCATTATCACAAATGATAATACTGTTACTAAAGTAGCAACTAATACTCTACATGTTTTGTTATTTTTCATTTTATTATTTCCTTTCACTTTTATTATAAAAAAAAATAATAACCATTAGGTTATTATTTTTCTTTCCAGGAATTGTTAATTATCTGTAGTAATTTAGAATACCACTAGCAATTGAGCTGAAGAATGAAATTGGAAGACCAACCATTAGCATTGTACATGCAGCAGCCATTCTTGGGATTTCTCATTCATCGCCACCGCCAGGAATAGTGCTCATTTGAAGACCAATAGGTAAGAATAAACCAATTAAAGCCATTAGTAAACCAAAAGGAATTAAGCATTCAGCAATTGTTATAGGTAGAGCACTTTTATGTTTAAACATTGGTGCTGTATATTTAACAGTTCTTACTACTCAAGCAGCAACAGCGATGATTAAGCAAGTGAAGAATACACCAGCATAGTGTCAATCAATTGAAAGTTTGCTATCATCATCTATTCTTCACAACCATCCAGTGTCATATTGTGCCATATCTAGAATCATCATGATTGAAGCTACAAAAATAGCTAACATCATAACAAATCCTAATATTGTTCTATCATTTTGTGATTTTTTCATTATTATTTCCCTTTCATAAATATTATAGAAAAATAAAGCTTTAAAGATTCAATAATAATTACAAAGTAATTATTAGAAAATCTTTAGTTAAAAAAGCAATATTATTTTTGGTCTATAATAATAAGGAAGGAGTAGCCTCCTATGCATAACCAAAGAAAAAACTATAATCATGATCGTATTCAACAAACAATGTTGATTATTTTATGTAATACACTAAGAGATGAAATATATGATCCAGTAGTTAAGTTAGCTACTTTTACTGATTTAAAGCTAACTAATGATTATTCTGAAGCAAGAATACTGGTAGATACATATGATCGAAAAAATATTGATCAAGTAGTAGAAGCATTAACTAAAGCTAAAGGCGTTTTTAAAACAGCTTTAGCTACTCAATTGGAAATAAGAAAGATACCAGAACTATACTTTGAAAAAGATTTATCTATAGATCAAGCTATGGAAGTAGAAAAACTGATTAATCAAATGCATAATAAAGATAAAGCTTAAAAAGTAAACAATATCTTAAATAATAAATATAATAATAAGACTATGGATGATAAAAAACAAAATAATACCAATCCAAATACACCAGATGATACATCTGTTGATTATTTAACTCAAAAAGCTAAAGAATCAAAGATTGAATTTGGTTCAGCTGGTCATGATGATATTAACAAGAACTTAGGTTCTTTTGGTAATACCGTAGCCAAACCAGCTACAACTCAAGCAGAAGTTAAGTTGGATGTTGATGCTAAAATAGTAGAAAAAGCAGCAGCAGAAAAGATTAACTTCGAACGTTTTACTAAGACAAGAAGACAAGAAAAAGCTGCTAAAACCAGATTTGGTGAAAGAGTATCAATGATGCTAAGAACTAAAAAAGGTCTTAGAAGAACATGAATCATTGAATTAGTATCAATGGTAGTTATCATTGCTGTTGCTGCAACCTTTATTGGTATTTTAGGACCATATAATGGTCATCCAGAAGATGGACCACTAAGAATTCCGTTCTATCAAACAATGTTATCAATAGGTATTGTGTTTGCTTGAATAAGTATTTTTCCATGTGTTATACCATTAGTATATTTAGTAACAACTTGGTTTGTAGGTATTAACCAAGTAGCTAGTTCAAGAATGTATCACTACATGTTCTGAATTTGTGGATTAATATCATTAGTTTGTTTTATTGTGGGAATAGTATTGTTAGCATTCCCAATGCATGCTTGAATAATTTATTAAAAAAAAGAAAACTAGGCGATGAACCTAGTTTTTTAAATGGCGGAAACGATGGGAGTCGAACCCATGCACCGGAAACCCGATCTAACACCTTAGCAGGGTGTCCTCTTAACCTCTTGAGTACGTTTCCATCAATAAGTATTTATTATTCTAACTTATTAATTTAATCTTTCTTTAATCTTTTCCACTACCATTGCTGTTCTAGCATTAATTAGTGGAGCATAGTTATCAAATAAGATTGATGTGATTTCACTTGCTAAAGCTACGCTTTCGTTTGGAAGAGTCTTAAATTCAGCTCCATGCATGAAACTTATGTTACCAGTTGTTTCAGAAACAACAAAGGCCAAAGCATCAGTTCTTTCTGCAATACCAAATGCTGCTCTATGTCTAGCACCATATTTAACTGGTAACAATCTTTTACTTACTGGTAAATAACTTGACAAACTAACAATTCGTAAGTTTCTTAAAATCATAGCACCATCATGTAATGATGATTCGTGGTTAAAGAAAATAGAGTAAACAAATTCAGCAAAGAATGGACTATCTACTTTGTTTCCTAATTGAATATATTTTTCTAAGTTATCTCTATTTTCAAAAACAATTAGAGCACCAATTTTATTACTACTTAATCTAGATAAAGCTGTTGCAAAGCTAGTAATAAACATTGCCACTTCATCAACATTAATAATTCTTTTCTTTCTATCTTTAAAGAAGGAAACTTTTTTATTTCTTCTTCTCTTAAAACTAAAATGAGCAACTCTAATTAAGTAATAAATAATTATTGCTGATATTAAAACAACAATAACTATTAACAATGTTAGACATGTTCAAAGTAAATGATTTGATTCTGCGTTAGACATACATTTATTATATTTATTAACATTTTAAAATGTTAATAAACCTATAAGACATTATGGTGGTATTGTTTGATGATTTCTTTGGTTGTTTTATTGTGAATAATAGACGGATCAATAATTATTGCTTCAGGTTTTAGATGTTTTAAACCGGTTGGATTAATTACATCTACTAAGAAATAACTCATTCCAAAACTTTCTAATTCTTGCAAATTAGTAATGACTTGTTTTGGTCAAACAGTTAATTTGTTTGTGTTAAATGATAAGATTACTTGTTTTGGTTGAATTCCATACATTCTTATCTTATTAATTAAGTTTCTAGTTGATCATTCATTAGAGGCTAGTTGATCAATTGGATAATAAATTAACAATTTATATTCATGATATTGTTTGTTGTTAGCATATAGCTCTAATGATCTAATTGCTAAATATCTTAAAAGAGTACAAGCAACAGTTACTTCAAATTGATTCATTATTTCATTAACATTACAAGTTAACATTTTTGTTCAATAAAATCTTGGACAAACATATACTGTTTTGTCTTTTTTCATTTGAATTAGTTCAAGTTCAACTGTTATGTCAGATAAATTAACACTTTGTGCCAAAGTAGCATATGCAATATCATCATATACTTCTTGATTAGTCATGTTAGTGTTAAATAGTTGAACTGTATTTTTATTTTTAGTTAAACTACTATGTTTTCGAGCATATTCGTTTTTCTTTAATAATGAATTTAGATTACAACTATGAACACCATAGATAGAAACAAAAGCACTAATCTTAACATTTAATGAAGTTAGTCGTTCTAACACATTTTGTAATGATTGCAAAGGATCTTTTTTAACTCTTGATTTAACAAAGTTTCCATCATATGACAATGGCAAATCATGAATGTAATATTCATTACCAGTTAAAATTAACCCATTTTGATCGTTTTCCGTTTTAATGAACAAAACATTTTTATTTTTGAATTGATTATAGATTGATTCCAACGCTAATTCTTTATCATTATCCAATCCATAAATACTTAATGTTACAACTAAAGCTTGTGACACATTATTTCTTTTAATAAATTCTTCAAAATATTCATCAACAACACTAGGAATTAAATAATGTTTATCAATATAAACACCTTGTTTTGATAATGTTGAAATTTTAGTTAATACTCTATTTAAATATTTGATAACAGCAAAATAGAAGATAGTAGATAAGATTGATATGAATGCTGCAAAGCAATATGAGAAGACATTATTTTCTATTGAACAAATAATGAAAATTAAAATTAAAACAAATGTAGTTAAACAGCTAATTAAGAATTTTGGTCATTCTTTTCATCTAACATATGTAGTTGCTATAGCAATAGCTGCCATAAGTAGAATAACAACTAATCTTAAAAATCAAGATAAGTTAAATCCTGAAAAGCCATCATATTGGTATAGAACTCAAACAACTGTTGGCACTATTGCACCAATTTGCACTGATCTATTATAGAAAATAGTCATGGCATAAATTAGACCTAAAATAGTCAAAGGCATACCAATAGCACCTAGTGCTATAGATGATACTTGTGTTACCACAAATGTAATACCTGCTAAAAATAATCCAAAGAAAAAGAAGTATCAGAAACTTCACAATTTAGATGATTCGATTCTCTTTCCTAATTTAGTTGATTTAGTAATACCATAATGGATACAACTAAACACTGTTAAAAATAGGATGCTAAAAGCAAACTCTATTAGAAAGATATAGAAATTTGTTCAAGAGAAAGAAACATCACCCATATTAATTATTTATATCAAGTAAATTTATTATGTCCTGCGCCTAATTCAAAATGATATTTTAAAATACCAACATCAATTTTATTACATAAAGAATGATTTGTTAGTTTAACAACATTGTTCTTTAGTAATTTAAACTTAAATCCTTGTTGGTTAACTCCAGTTGGAGCTAATAAAGCTAATTCAACGCCTTTAATAAATCAATCAGGAAGTTTGCTACGATCTTTGCAAACTTGAGCAAACATTTTAGAATTGTGTGGTTTGCCTTGAGTTGTTCCATAACCCAAAGCCACAACACAAACTAATTTTTCATCTTTAGCTACTTGATAAGCACCTTTAACCTTGTTAAATGTTAAAAGAACTCAACAACTGTTTAAACCTAGTTGTTGTGCCTTTAATACTACTTTTTCACCATAGTATCCAGCTTTTTCTTTTAAGCTTTTAGATTTAGGTCCAACTATAGCTAAATAATTTACACAACCAGTAAAATTACATCTAGCTGCTTTTCCACCATTAAATGCTTTTGGTTCAAAAACAACTAATTGCATATTTAGTTTAGATTCATTATTCATTTGTTTAATGAATTCATTTAGTTTTTCTTTATGTTCTTGTTTAATAGGCATTCCATCATAATGCCTAACAGCATGACGTTTATTAATAGCTTCAATTAAGTCCATAATAATCTCCTATTTCAATTATAAGAATACTAAAAAGTAGTTTACTACTTTTTACTATATATAATTTAAGTGATATGAAACCTATTATTGACATTGTTAAAAAATTTAATCTTAAAGAAAAAGATATTGAGTTATATGGAAAGCATATAGCTAAACTAAATCTAAATAGTTTACCTAAAACTAATAAAGGAAAACTAATTTTGGTTACCGCAACCAGCCCAACAAGTTCTGGCGAAGGAAAAACTACTATTAGTATTAATTTAACTGATGCATTAAATAAAATTGGTAAGAAAACTATTGTTGCACTACGTGAACCATCTGTAGGCCCGGTATTTGGAGTTAAGGGTGGGGCAACAGGTGCTGGTAAAGCAAGTATAGTTCCAGAAAATGAAATAAACTTACATTTTACTGGCGATATACATGCTATATCTTGTGCTAACAATTTAATTGCAGCAGTTATTGATAATGAAATCTATCAAGGAAGCAAACTAAATATTGATCCGCAAAAGATTGTTCATACTAGAGTAATGGATATGAATGATAGATCATTAAGATCAATTAATGTAGATATTAATGATGAAATATCATATCACACAAGATTTGATATTACTTCAGCATGTGAATTAATGACAATCTTCTGCTTGTCAAAGAACAAACAAGACTTTGCTAGAAGATTAGACAATATGTTGGTTGCTTATTCAAGAACTAACAAACCAATCTATGTTAAAGACTTAGGAATATCAAAAGCCATTATGTCTATAATGGAACATTGTTTTAATCCTAATATAGTTCAAACGTTAGAAGGAAACACGGTATTTGTGTCTGGCGGACCATTTGCCAACATTTCAATTGGTGTATCTACAACTATGGCTACACAAGCAGGATTAAAATTAGCTGACTATGTAGTA
This sequence comes from Mycoplasmoidaceae bacterium, assembly GCA_049177155.1. Lineage (GTDB taxonomy): Bacteria > Bacillota_I > Bacilli_A > Mycoplasmatales > Mycoplasmoidaceae > Hennigella. The sequence goes on from CP185407.1 coordinate 116,944, forward strand.
ACTGAAGGTGGATTTGGTTCTGATTTAGGTGCTGAAAAGTTCTTAAACATTGTTTGTCAAGAAAATGGTTTACAACCATCTTGTATAGTTCTTGTATCAACAATTAAATCTATTTTAGAAAAAGGCGAAGGAAATTTTGAAGCAGGTTTAAAAAACCTAGATATTCATATAAACCACTTACAACAATATAAGATTCCTTTAGTTGTAGCTATTAACCAATTTGCTAATGATACTAAAACACAAATGAATAAGTTAGCTAAATTCTTAAAGAATAAAGGTGTTGCTTATGCATTTGATACAGGATTTGTTAATGGGTCAAAAGGTGGTATTGAATTAGCTAAACAAGTTGTTGCTCTAGCAAAGCAACCTAAAAAACCAGCTTTCTTATATAAACCATCACAAGATTTAAAATCTAAGATTGAAGCAATAGTTAATAGATGTTATAGCATTAAGATTATTAACTATTCTCCTAAAGCTAAACAACTAATAAAGAAATATAGTAAGAATGGTTACTATGTATGTATGAGTAAGAAACCAGGAAGCATTTCCACTAGTTGAGAAAATGGTAGACCAGTAATTGGTGTAAAAGATATTTTATTAAATACTGGTAGTAAACTAGCAGTAGTTCTATGTGATAAAGTCTTTAGAATGCCAGGACTACCAAAGGTACCTAGAGCTAAAACGTGAAAATAAAAAAGAGGCACAAACCTCTTTTTTATTTAGTTGATAAGGAAATTATTTTCCATAGCAACGTTTTGTTAGGTAACCACCACAAATTGATGATACTAATGCAGTTGGCATTGCAATGTCTTCAATAATTCTCATGTTTTGCTTAGCAGCTTCTACAGCTTCAGCGCTATGAGTACAAGCAGCAATAATAAATAGTGAAACTCCTAAAATAATACATACTAAATATATACTATCTAGAACAATACCACCAATTGTATAGCCTTCTGGTCCATTATCTCTTAAATTCATTACTGAACAGTAAACAATTTTAACTGTCATTAATAAGAATCCAAGAATTAATAATATCAATAAGAATGTTGCATATTGTCATTCAATAGCAACGCTATCAGCACCAAAATCAAAAGGATTATTTGTTCCACTGATACCATAAACCATCATCATTACAAATGCAACAACAATTGCAGATGCAGAAAGAGCTACGTTTAAACTTTTTGTATTTCTCATTACTTATTTCCTTTCATATTTATATTATATATATATTTTAGAGGAAAACACCCTTACTAAAATAATATTAATAATATATTGTATTAACAATATAAATATGATTAGAATCAGTAATTTTAGATGTTTTTATATGTTCATTGGTATTAGAACTAACACCTAACTTGATCTGTGCTTCATACTTAGTTCAGTATTTAGTAAATCACAAATCTGGATTATTTACAGCCAGATATTGTTGATATTCTTGTTTGGTTAACAATCTTTTAGCTAATAGCTTATTTGGTTTAACTAATTCAATATCTACACCAATTGGTTTGTTATAGATTGCTATAGCAACTTTATCATTGCTATGACTCAAACTAAAATATTGTTGATCATCTATTGAATATGGTCTACCACTTTCAGCAAATCTAACTTTTTTTAAATCTATGTATTTAGATAAGCATATTCAAGCAAACAAACTTGCTTTTCTAGATTTTACTTCTTTATATAGATAACAATGACTAAGTATGTGTTTAGGCAACACACACTTAGGTAATATTTTAGGAATGTCAAAAACTTTAATGATAGGCATTACTTTTTAATAGATTCTAAAAATAAAGCAACTTGGTCAGGACAACTTGTTCCTTTACCGCGACAATCTATACCTTTTAATGTTTTAATAGCATAGTCAACTGTTTGTCCTTGTAACAATTTACAAACAGCTTGCGTATTACCAGGGCAACCACCAACTATTTTAAAATTTTTAATAATGTTGTTATCTATCTCAGCAATAAATTGTTGAGAACAAACACCTTTAGGTTGATAAGTGTATTTCATAGTTACTCCTTACTTAGTTTATCTAATTTTCTAACAATATGATTTAAACCGGGTTTTGTGGTTTTAATCTTATATTGTGATTGCATTAGTTGAACTAATTCTTTTAAAGAACTAGATGGATAAGCTAATCTTAGTTCACAATATGCTTTAAACTTCTTTGTTTGCTTCTTATATATAGGTAGAGTTTGTAACTTTTTAATTTGTTTAACTTGTTTAACACCAGTAACAGTTGATTTGTTGATGTTACTAATGTCTAAGTTGTTTCATCTAGTAACAGACATATTAGCATCTTTAGAAATTTTCATATCTTCAAAAGCTAACATACAGTTACCTGCACCAATTAATTTTAAGAAGTCAGAAATTTGATTTACTTTTTTTAAATACAATATGTATTGTTTCTTAGAATGTTTTGTTAAAACAGGATATATACCAAAACTAATTAACATTTTTTGTTGAAAGAATAAATATTCTCAGTTATTGCTTCTAATTTCTAAATGGTAATATTTAGCATCTAAAGAGTTAATTGATCCACCAGCCAAGAAAGCTCCAGCAATGTATGCTCTTTTACAACATTGCAACGAAACAATACTTAAATCATTGAATTTATTTTTTAAACCTAAATCATATTCTATTTGTTCTAAGTTTCCATTAATGTCAACATAATTTGTTTGACCATTAATGTTAGTAGCATTTTTAGATATATGAGTTGTTACATGAACATCATATAAGTTCTTAAATGCTTTAGCAATAAACTCAACTATAAAAGGAAATTGGCTTGTTAATCTTCAAGTAAAGTTGTTTGCTTTCAAGATAACAGTTAGTTTATTAGTAATAAAAGAAGAAAGCAATGCCTTCAAACAATGGTCTTCAAAAACTAGACCACATATTTCTTCTTTAACTCTTTTACTAAATGTTTCTTTGTTCATTATCAAGATTTAGATTTAACGTATTTAATTGCTGACATAGCAGCGGTAGCAGCTTGTTGCATAGCAGGAGTTACTTGTTTTGTCTTAGAGTTGATACAATCACCACAAGCAAATACCCCTTCTAAATAAGGACTAGCCATAGATTCATCTACAATAATTAGTTGATTTTCATCTAATTCAATATCAGTTGGTAAGAAACTTGTATTTGGTTCATAACCATTTTCAATAAATACACAATCACAGTTAATTTGTGATCCATCTACTTTAGTAATGCCTGTAATATATTCTTCACCATTAATAGCTTTAACATCTTCAGCTTTTAATACTGTAACTGATTTAGCATAGCTAGATAATGTATCAAAATTTTCTTTTGATCCAATTAATACTGCATTTTTGCCTTGAGCAAAACTAGCATCACATAATACACAATAAGATAAACCATTATTATAGAATTTATCTTCACCATCAACATGTAACTTCTTATTAATTGTTCCTATAGCAATAATAATTGCTTTAGTTTCTCATGTTTGACCATCAGCAGTAAATAAATAGAACATACCATTCTTTGGTTTGATGGATTGAACATCACCATAGATGTATTTTGTTTTAACTTCTTCAGTTGCTTGTTTAAATACTGATAAAGCAAAATCTTTTCCAGAGATACCAGGATTTTGTGGGTAATTATTTAAAGCAGCAATATGCATTAATTTACCACCAGGAACATCTTTTTCAAGAAAACAAGATTTTAATCCTGATTGAGTAACTAATGAACTAGCAGTCATTCCTGCTATTCCACCACCAATAACAATGACATCAAATTTATTTGATTCACCAATTACTTCTACTTCTAATCCCATATTATCACCTACCGAAATAAATTAATTCATTATCATTACGATTGAATTGTTTATATTCATTTGATTGATACTTAGCATTGAATGCATTGTATTGGTTTTGTACATTAGTTAATTTATCTTGATATTTAACTTTCTTATCATTGTATTCATTAATAGCAACTTTTCGTTCTCAGAAATGAATTTTAAATAAGTTGTATGAAGCAGCAACAACTTTACAAGCCTCAATTGGACTAGATTTAAAGATAGCAAACATTTTCTTATCTCTAACTCTAGCAATAACAAAGTGGTTAATAAGGATGAAGATAGCACCAAAAGCAATAAAGATTGCAGATACAGCCATATTGACTGGTGAATAGAAACCAGCATCACGAAGTGGTTCTAAACAAATTCTAAATAAACCATATCATAAGAAATATCCAGCAGTTAAATCTCCAGCTTTTCTTTGTTTAATAAATTCTGCACCAAAATATAAACCAAAGAACATAGCTGCATTACCTATACCTTCTCACAAGAATAAAGGTTGGCAATATCCTTTGCCTTCTACTCACATTCATGGTAAACAATTACGAAGAAATCATGCAAGGTTATCATTTGTTACAACAGCACCATAAACTTCTTGGTTAAAATAATTTCCTCATCTACCCATAAATTGAGCTAATAATACACATGGTGCAATTGCATCCACATATAATCATCAACTAACTTGTTTTACCACAGGTAATGGGCCAAACTCATCTCTTACTCTATATTTTGGAGAACGTAAAACTAATGGAAAGTAAATAGCAGCAGCAATTAAAACAAAGATTAATCCTCATTCAATTGCTAATCCACTTCCAAAACTAGATCAGAATTGTGATCAAGGTTTTCCGGCAGGTTCGCCCAATACACATGATCCAAAGTTAGCACCAAAGATTCCTACAGGAACACCAATTAAGATAAATCAATAGAATGGTTCTATAGAAATTTTGTAACGTTTTCACATCTTTAAACATGCTAAGATAATAGCTAAAATAAATCCAAGCATGATAAAGATAGCATACCAAGGTACACCAAACGAACCTAAATAAAAGGCAATTTTAACATCTTCTGTTCAAGGAACATCCGGTGCAGGAACATCACCTAATAGACGGAAGAACATTATCTTCCTCCTTTAGTTAAAACTTTGTCGTAGTTTTGTAAGTAAGTTTCAGCAGAGTTATAACCAGCTCTTTTCATTTTGTAATCAATAACAGCTGATTCAATTAAACTAGCTGTTGGTCTACCTGCAGTAACTGGAATAAAGTATTTAGGAATTTTTATACCTCTAATTTTTTCAGAGTGTTGTTCAATACCTAAACGTTCAAATTCATTTAAGTTCATCTTACTAATTTCTGGGTTAACTAAGTGAACCATCATATGAATTTGCGTTTCAGGTAATGTTGATTGTCAACCAAACATTCTAGTTACATCTAGAATACCTAAACCTCTAACTTCAATAAATTGTTTAGCTATATCAGATGGGTGACCAAAGATAGCACGACCATAGTTGTAAACTTCTATAGCATCATCACCAACAAACATTCTTCCTGCTTTTAATAATTCCATAGCAGCTTCAGATTTACCTGTACCTGAATCACCAGTAATTAATACTCCCACACCATAAATAGACATTAAAGTACCATGAATAACTGAACTTGGTGCAATCTTTTTAGCAATTCATGGAGAGATATCAAAATAGATATCAGTAGAAGACATTGGTAAACTAGCAATGGTAATATCTGTTTTACCAAATGCTCTAAGTAATGTTTTGATATCTTCTTGTTTAAATGAAGAGTTAAGAATGATCATAGGAGGATTTAATTTCTTAACGCGGTTCATAACTACTTTTAATTGTCTAGGAGTACATTGTTTAAAGTAGTTTAATTCAGAACCACCAAAACAAACTGGGTTTGTTTGTTTTTTATATGCAGGTTTAACATTAGTACATAATTCAACACCAATTCTTGCTACACCAGAAGATGTGATATAGTGTTTACTTGCTTTACCGCGATTGACTACTTTAAAGTCAAATTTCTTTAACATTTCATTTACTGCAATTTTCTTAGCCATAATTTCTCCTACTTGCTGTGAACAATCTTAACTTGTTTGTTTTTCTTTAACAATTTAATATTTGTTTCTAATCTTAGTGATTGATTAGATTTTTTAGAGACTATAAAGTCTCTAACTAACTTAATTTTATTATAGTTAACATTAATAATCTTATTCTTTTTTAAATATACATAAATCACAGCATTCATTATTTTTGGATTTATGTTCTTGAATGCATTAACAGAATATGATGTTTTAGCTCAAGACGCTAGTTGACTATTAACTTGTTTTTCAACAATAGCTTGTCTAGCATTTCTTGCCATAATTGCTTTATATTTAGCTAACATTTTCTTCTTTGATCATTTAGCTAATTCTTTGCGAATTCTATTTCGTTCGTAAATATCCAAAGCATTAGAAGAGTCAATCGCATAAGCAATACCTTTGTCATGACAATACTTTTCTAGATCGGCTTTAAACTCACTTAAAAGTGGACGATAAATATTTAGCGTTTTGTATTTAGTTTCTTTTCTAATACCATAAAAGAAATTCAGACTTTTACGTCTTTCTTGCATGATAGCAGTTTCAATAAAATCATTTATGTTATGAGCAATTAATAAATTATTGCACTTAAATTGCTTTGCACATTGAACAAAAAACTCATATCTAATTTCCCTAGCTAAAGCTTGGAAATTTTTTTGCTTAGCATCTTTATAAAGCGATTTATCTACATCATAAATAGCCAGCGTTAGATTGTGGCTTGAACAATAATCAGCCACAATCTTAGTGTCGATGTCACTATCTTTACGCTTGTGGTAGTTAACATGGCACACACCAACAATGTTTTTGCTAAACATGTTTAGCAAAGCCATTGAATCAGGTCCACCTGAAACGGCAGCAATATAACGTTTTTTATCCATCTTCATACTCATATTATAAATATTAAATAAATATGCAAGCATATTTATTTATCTGAATATTTTTGAAATTTCATTATTTTTAAGCAGATATGTATTGGGAGAAAAATTATGGCTATGCCATCTAATGAAATTTCAAAAACAGACTTTAGGAATGACTATAATATCGTTAGAATATCAAACGATATCAGAGAAATTATGAAGTGTCTAGAAACTTTTAATGCTAAAAACCAAGTTGTTGTTTTTGCTAAAAGAAAACAACACAAAGTTACTCTAGAAGATATTATGAGTGAGATTAAGGGTATTAAAAAAGACATTAGCGATATTAAGATCCGTCTTTTAAATGTAGAAGAAAAACTTGATCGACACGAACAATTATTTAAAGATCACAGTTGGATAAAATAATTTCGTCATATTCCCACAATTCATCATAGTTTAGGAAGAATTTAAAAGTTTTTCCTAAATTTTTTATTTTTTGTGTCGATATTATGTATGGGATTAAAAATAGTAAATCAAACAAATGAGCAAGAATGTGGTGTATGTGCACTAACAGCATTACATAATTTTTATTATCGTGAACAAATTGATAAAGAACAAGTTCTTGAACAAAGTCATATTTCACAAGAAGGTATGACAATCTTTGATTTTGAGCAACTTGGGAAGGAGCTAGGAATTGACTGTGAAAGTTATGAAGTTAAGTTCTCAGAATTTATTAATTTAAAGATAAATAGTTATTTTGTTTTGTTGGTGATGACACAAAATGGATCATCAAACCATTTTGTTGTAGCTAGAAAGAAAAACAACTATGTTGAAGTATATGATTCATGCTCAATGCAAATATTAAAACTTAGTTATGCTGAATTAGAAAAAGTCTATATGAATGTAGTGATTTTGGTAAATAAAAAACCAAACCAAACATTTGTTAAAGTCTTTGGATCAACCAAAACGCTTTTAATGTTTGATTTGAAGTTTGTATTACTAAATTTAGGTTTATCTATTCTTATTCTTGCTTTATCAATGGGAACAGCTAGTTTTTTAAACTTTATTATTGATTTAGCGATTTCAAAAGGTTCAATTAATAACTTAATCACGATTAGTTTTATTTTTGTTTTGATATATTTTGCTAATGATCTTTTATCATATGTATCAAATTTATATATGTCCAGACATATAAAAAATTATTTTCTTTTATTTACAGGAAAGATATTGTCTGGGTTAGAAACAAAGAAATTAGATTTTTTGCATAAAGTTGATAAGAATTGGGTGTTTAAAGTGGATGAGTGTGTTTATAACATCTCTAATTTCTGTGTGGTAGAAGTTAATAAGTTTATTACAAGCATTATCTTTTGTGTTGCTTGTATATGTGTTATTGGTTCGTTACAATATTATTTACTAATATTTGTTATGCTTCATGCATTACTAGAACTTATTTTCTTTTTGTTCAGCTACAGAAAAAAGAAAGAAATTTTTCTGAATGTAGTTAGATCAGAAAACAATAATGCTCAATATTACAAGCATTTAATCGCTTCATTAGCAAATGAAGTGTGATTTACAAAAAGAAAAAACATCATTCAAAGAATAAAAGACAACTATAGCAACATATATAAAAACTATCATGATGTTGTCATTTTTAAAAGCAACACATCATTATTTAAATCATTACTAAAAAGCTTCTTTGAGATTTGTATCATTGCTTTAATGGCAGTGTTAATTATTAAGACAAACACAATGACAATTGGTAAACTAACATTTGTTGTCTCTGCTTTTGCTTTATATAGAAACGCAAGTAGCGACTTGTTTAACTATTTTCTATCTAAGATAGAGTTTGACGTTTATTGACAAGTGTATAAAGATTTAACAATAGTTGGAGGTGTTGTTGATTCAAAATCATTTTCTATTGATGAAAAGATAAATTCTATTAGTTTTATTAATGACAACATAAGTGTTGTTATTGGCAATAAACAGTCAAATCATATTTCAATTCCATTTATTGAATTAATCAAAGGAAGTAAGGAAATAAGGGTTAATGGTAAAAAGATTGATTGTAATAAAAGTTTTTGAAACTCTATTGTAGTTTTAGATCAACAAACAACTACAGATACTCAACTTTTGATAAAACAAATAGGAAACAACCCAATGTTATATTCACAATATGTTCAATATTTCAATTTGGATTTAAATAAAGAACAACAATCTTTTTATGATAGTTTAATTATTAATTTGTTAACTTTGTTAAATGAACAAAACAAAATCATTTTTATCGATGACATTTTTAGATACATTAACCACAAAGATTTACTTGTAGTTAAACAAATCACAAACAAAATTAAAAAGAATAACACAGTTTTTGTTTTGGGAAAGGAGGAAAATGATTAGACAAAATATTAAAATTGCACTGTTAGCTTTTCTAGCTTTAATAACATTCTGATTAGTAATGTTCAATTTTATTAAGATTGACATTGCAACTAAAGGTGTTATTACTTTTGTGGATAGTTTTAATTATTTAGCATTAGATGTGACGTCTTCTGCTTATATAGAAAATCATCAATTAGATTATGTAAAAATGCAATATGCAAAACAATATTTTAATTGTCATATTACTTATTCATCAACCAGTGAAGATTTTAATTATTATTTGATTTCATTACCACCAATTGTAGATAAAACAAAGAGTTACATTCAAGCAAATATCATCATAGATAGTTTAAATATTTACGAATATATATTAAAAAAATAAAGCCAAAGGCTTTATTTATATGGCGCACCATACTGGAGTCGAACCAACAACCTTTAGATCCGAAGTCTAACGCTCTAATCCAATTGAGCTAATGGTGCATTAACACTATTATAGTTTTTTCAATCGTCGGTCTAAATCTTCTTTTAGTGATTTAAAACCAGAAGGTGTTGGAATAACATCCTTGTGTTGCTTTAAAAATTTAGGATGTAATGCTTTGAATGATAGGTTAATTTGTCCCAGTCCATCATCACCAATGACAAGGAAGTCATATGTTTCACCTAAGTTAAAAAAGTTGTTTAAGCTTCTAACTAAATAATCTGAAACATTAGAAATGTGACAAATTCCTACATTGCCATCAAAAGATGCTAAAACATATGTTTTAGCAATAGAGATGATTGTCCCTCTAACTTTTGATTTGTTGATCTCGTATTGTGATTGCATCAATATCATTATAAACATTTAAAATGTACAACTATAAACACAAACCAAACAAAATATTTAATAAGGATTTAGTTTTATTTCCTTTATTTTGTTTGTGTGCTATCTTGTATTTAGGAACAGTTATTGACTCGTTTTACTTATTGTTTTTATTATTAATTCCAGTTACATTAAGAAAAGTAAATATTAACAAAATTCAAATTTTGATTTTGGTGGGAATATTGGTAATTTTTGTTTTTCTGACTGTGTTTGCACCTAATTTTAGCTTGGTACACTATTTAACATTAAAGAATCCAATTAGAAGTGGAATTGCCACTTTTTTTGATAAACATTATGATGAAGAAACATCTGATTTCATCAAATTAATATTGTTAAATATTAAATCGAACAACACATATATTTTTTATAAACAAGTGGTTGATCTTGGAATTGTTTGATTGTTTTGTATTAGTGGTTTTCATATTTCTTTATTGTCAAGAATTATTAGAAAATTACTTAAAAAATGGCCAAACATTCAGTATTGAACAAACATAATTATCATTGGTTTGTACTCATGAATTTTAAATTTTACATATTCTAGTTTAAGAGTTTGAATTAAACAGATTGGCAATAAATGATTTAGACAAAATGAAATGAACCAATATGACCAACTTGGATTTATTGGGTTGTCAATATGTTTGTTAAACCCCTCTTGCTTTGCAAGTGTAAGCATGTTACTGTCGTTTTCTATTTGCAGTATTGTTTATTTTTTGTTCAAATTTAAATTAAATAACAAAATACTAATGTCCTTGTTAATTAGCGCTTCAGCTTTTATTGTTACTATTCCATTTATTATTGACATGAATCATAAAATTTCTTTGTTAACTTTTATTAACTCTTTTATTTTTGTTTACTTTTCCTCATTTATTTTTCTATATAACTTTTTATTTGCATGATTACCATTTATGTCGGTAATTCATAGAGGCATTATTGTTGCTTCATATGTGTTAATTGGTAACATAAGTTTTAGTAATGTTTTCATATATTCATCATCATGACCAGCTTGAGTTAAATTCATATATTATGGCTTAGGAATCGGGTTATTTAATTTGGTTTATCTTATTGTTATAAACAATAAGATATAATTAAGAAAATGGTAACAATCTATCATAGTGCAAATGTTGATGCAATCAACTGGAAAATATTTACTGATAACAGTGATAAAGTTATCAATTATTTACCATCTAATTCAAAAGCAGTTGATGTTGCTAACCAATTGTGTCAATACAGTTTGTTTGATGAAGAAAATCAAAATAAAGTGTATGTAGTTAATGTAACAAACTGAAAATTTACTGACAATTCAACAAAGCAATGCATTAAAGATTTACACGCAATTGATAAGTCAATCATTTTTACTTACGAAACTGCAACTATTAAAAATAAGATTTTTAGTGAGTTAAAAATTAAAGCAATCAAAGCAACAGCTGTTACGAAAAAAAGCAAAGCAGATGTTGTTCATAAATTGTTAAGTAAAGCAAAAATTAAATTAGATTCAGACGTTGAGCAATTGTTGGTTGACCTATTACCAGACAACATTGACTTAATAAGAAGTGAAATTTTGAAATTACAGTTAACAAATCAAAACACTTTTACTAAAAATGAAATTGAAACAATAGTGTTTGATACTGGAGATGCAACTGTATTTAATATAGTTGACTCTTGGTTAAAAGGTGATGAACAAGAAACAATTGCTCGTTTAAATGAACTATTAGCAAAGAACATCACTATTCAAGTTTTCTTACCAATCTTTATATTGAAGTTAGTTCAAATAAAATTATTCTTAAGTGCTAAACTTGAAAGATGGTCACCAGAAATTATTATAGCTAGACAGGGTATTCCATTCTGACAGCAACGTAATTATGCTGACCTAAGACCATATGATCAAAAGTTAGATGAAATTAATAAGATGTTGAAAAAGTTATATCAATTTGATATAAATGTGAAAAAACAAAAAAATATACCATATACTCAATTAATAAAAATACTATTCAATTAATATGAAAAAATTAGAAAAAGAATTATACGAAAAACATGCCAAAAGACTAGAAGCGATTATTAATATTAATTCTACTTTTGTTCCATACTTAAAAAGACCAGATTTTAATAATGCTATTAAAACGCAATTAAACATTTTGGCTATTTGTGAAAAGAAATTTCCTAAAGCAAAATTAGCTAAGAAATATTCATCACAAGCTTTAGTTGATACATTAAATCAAATTACTAAAGACACTTTCCAAGTTAACCCAAACTACAAATATGAAGATGATACAGATTTAATTGATTCTATCAATTATCTTTACACATTCTGTAACAATATGTTTAGAGTTAATTTGGATGATTTAGTAGCAGGCAAACAAATTACAGCTACTGATCCTAAAATTGATTTAAGAGCAAAAGCAGAATGAGATGATGAAGGCAAAAAGATATCTCCAAACTTTGCTTTTGCTGGTGGTATTCCATTAGCTTCTACACCATATGAAAATCCGTATTTTGTTGGGAAAGCATATGCTAAATTAACTGACGATATGAAACAAGGAAAGTTTTATCGTTTTACTTCAAAACCTAAAATTGTTCTTATAGCTAAATGAATTATTGCTGCTTTAATGATATTATCTGTTTTAGCGCTAATTACAACATCTGTATTAGCGTTTATGGCCGCAGATTTAAAGATTACAGATGGAGAAGAAACAGGAACACTCAATGGTGTTGGAGCAATTGGTAGTGGTGTTTTGTACATCTTTGTTGCTCTATTCTCTATCTATCCGATTTATATTTTGTTAAGAGGTTTGCTAAGCAAGAACCTTAACACTAAATACTACTTTAGTGGTGGTTTAATAATTACTTTCATTATTTTAACAGCAATCATTATCATGCCAGATATGAGAATTACATGGTTATTAGAAAAATCAGGAATTCAGATCACAGAAAAAGTAGGTCAAGCATATGTTGCTTTCATTGGATGAAAAATAATGTATGTAGTGGCCTTAGGCATTATTGGTGCTTCAATTATTCCAATGGTATTGGCTTCAATTATGAATCCAAAACCTGATACAGCAGCTGTTGATGCAAAAATTAAAGAATATATTGATATGTTTACAGCTGAATCAGTTCAATCACCAGTTCCGCCTAGTGCTGATAAGCAAACACCACAAGAAGATAAAAAGAAATAATTAATGATTGATGAAAAGGAAAAGAAAAACTCGAGTTTTAATGTAAGAAAGTTTTTCTTTCCTTTTTCTCCTATTAAGTCTTTTCGTTCTATTCGTCTTTTAATGTTATTAGCCATACTTATCGCTTTGCGATTGGTGTTTGGTGTATTAACAATTAGAGTAGCACCATTTGCTTTGTCTATTTCTATTGCTTGGTTGCCTTTAATGGTAATTGGTTGATATTTTGGACCAGTAATTGGATTGGTTATAGGAATGTTGACAGACACCATTAGTTTTTTAATGGCCGGTGGAGGCATATGGTTTTGAATGTATGCCATTCAAGAACCAATTGTAGGATTGATATCTGGTCTTGTTGGTGGATGATGTAGATTTAGACAATTAAATATCAATAAGAAATTTACATTGGATATTGTTATTGATCAAATCCTGGTTATTGGTTTTGCTGTCTTAAGTTATGTAATATTAATTGTTTGGCTAGATCCTTCTAAACATTTTCAAGGACATGAAGAAGAATTTAAACAATTCTACAGCATTTACAAATGAGTAGCTATAGCTGGTATATCATTCTTAATTGTTGTCTTTGAAGCATTAATGATATTAACAATGACAAAAAAGATTGGTAATAAAGACCACCATACGATGATTAACTTTGTTTATACAAGCAGTCTAGTCATAGTAACTATGTTTTTGTTCTCAATCGCTTTAGGACCAATAACTGCTGTTGAATATGTTAGATTTATTTCTGGTGTTACACCAGAAGCATTCTTAAAGTATGGATCAATCTTTTATTTAGTTCCTAGAGTTGCAGTTGAAGGAATTAAGGTACCTTTAGAATCTTTGGCTTTGTTTGGTGTCGTTTCTCTATTTGACAGTCAAGTAGAAAATGTTGTAAATAGAATCAATAACTCTTGAGTTATTTACTAATTTTTTAATATTTAAAATTTATAGATTAATATATAATTTAACAATTAAAACACGAAAGGTGGTGAATTTATGCAAAAAGTAATCGTAAAAGACGGTGACTTAAATGATGCTATGAAGAAATTCAGCAGAATTGCTGCTGAAACTCGTAGAGCTGCACAAGCACACACCTACTACTTAAGACCGGGTCTTAAAAAAGCTGAAAAATCAAAACAAGCACAAAGAAGAAAATTTAAATAGAAGAATCAAACATGAAAAACATATTCAAAACTATTGGATATATATTATCGTTACCGTTTGTTCTACTTGTTGTTTTATTGGGTTTGTTATCTGCTAAAAGAAAAGCAAAAAAATATCTTAAAGATCCAAACAGTATCTTTCCTAAAGATAGAGCAAAAATTGTTTATAAGTTATTTAGAAAATTCTTATATCTAAAACGAGTAGAAATCGAAGTTAATGATATCGAGCATTTACCAGCAAAGCAAATGCTATTTATTGCTAACCACAAAGGAATATTAGATCCTATTGTTTTATTTGTAGCATTATATGAAGCTGAAAAGATTGGTACAATTTCATTTGTAGCAAAGAATGAATTAAGCAAGAAATGAGTAACACGTTGTGTTATTCAATTAATGGATGGTATCTTCCTTCAAAGAGATGATGGTAGAAGTATTTACAATTGTTATTTAAAAGAAACAGAAAACTTAAAGAAAGGTTATTCTGTTGCTGTGTTCCCTGAAGGAACAAGAGTTAGAGGTGACAACTTTGGAGAATTTAAACCTGCAACATTAAAAGTTGCTTATGAAAATTTTGTTGCTATTGAACCTTGTGCAATTTATGGAACAGACAAGAAACGCAAATTTATAAAGAAACTTCCAGTTAAGATTGCCTTCTTAAAACCAGTTCAACCAACTAACTTTATAAATATAAAGCAAGAACAATTGATGGCAACACTACAAGCATCTATCTTTGTTAAATACAATCAATTAAAAGATAAACCAAACGAAGCAGGAAAATAATATGATTTATTTAATTACAACACATAACAAAAGAAAAAATTTATCATACATTACTTCACAAAACCATTTACATACGCATTTGTGAAAAGCCATTTCTGAATTAACAGTTCACAAAACAGTGTTGTATCCTACTTCTACTTTTACTGCTTTTAAAAACAAAGCTTTACCTAACAGGGTAAATATGGTTTTTGCTGAAAGCAACAGAAAAACACAAAAACTACCAAACGTGTTAGTAAATAACAACTACAAAGACATTATTAACACATTCAAAAATAAATCTGAGGATTTATATATCATTGGAACAACTCAATATATCATTGAACGATTTGCAAAAGATATTGACTTCATTGTTGACTACACAACAGAAGAAATCGAAGCAACAAAAATTAACATCTTCGACACAATCAACTTTGCTGACTTTATCTTATTAAAAAAAGAAGATCACTCTCATTTTGTAATTAGATACTTTGTTAGAGAGCAAACTAACTTTATTGGTTATTAGTATATGGACGCATTAAATTTAAAATTATCAGATTTTGATGGACCTCTTGATCTATTGCTAACATTAGTTAGAGAAAACAAGATGGATATTGAAAATATCAATATTTTAACTATCGCTGATCAATATTTAAAATTTGTGTATGGACAAAAAGATTTAGAAATTAATGAAGCTAGCGAATATTTATTAATTGCTAGTACATTAGTTTGAATTAAATCTAAAACTATTTTAAGTTTTACTGTTAAGCTTTCTGAAGAAGAACAATCTCAAATTGAAGCAGAAAGACAAAAACTTATTAATCAAATTGTTTTGTATAAGAAATATCGTGACTTAGTTCCTAAGTTATCAAACTTCTATGACAAACGTGGAAAGATGTATTCAAAGAAACAAGATGATGTAGAAAAGCTTTTAAACAAAACATTTGCTAAAGAAGTGTTTGTTATACCAAACAAAATAAGTTTTTCAGCCTTACAAAGAGCAATGCAAAATGCTTACGAAAAATGAAGACTAAATATCTTTACTAATAAACAAATCATTGTCCAAGAAGTTTCGGCAGAAGAAGTTGAAAAAGAAATACAAGAGATATTTGAAAAATATCCTGACGTTACTAAATATGCTTTAACAGACTTTATTAGACTAATAGATGAAAAGTATTTAACAGATCAATATTTAGTAACATGTTTCGTTTGTTTATTAGATTTAGCTAAAAACGGACAAATCGTTTTAAAACAAGAAGGATTTGACGACGAGATATATTTCGATGTGATAAGGGGATAATTATGAATAACAAATCAGTGATTGAATCAATTCTATATACAGTTGGATCAGAAGGTATTGAACTAGCTTCTTTGAAGAAAGTATTATCTTTACCAATAGGTGATATTAAAAATATCATTAAAGAATTAGCAAATGATTATGCTAAAAACGAAAACTGTGGATTATGCATAAAAGTATTTGGTGAAAAATACTATATGTTAACAAAAGAACAAAATCATGAGTTTTTAGCGAAGCTAGTTAACATTAAAACAAAAAACCCTTTAACACCAGCATTACTTGAAACATTAGCTATTATTGCTTACAATCAACCTTGCACAAGAACTAAGATTGAAGAAATAAGAAATATTGACCCAACATTTGCTGTTGATCGTTTAATTGAATTAGGTTTAATAGAAAACATTGGTAGAGCAGAAACTCCAGGAAATCCATTCCTTTATGGAGTAACACAAAAGTTCTTTGAACTTTTTGGTATTAAATCTTTAAAAGAACTACCACCTATTGAAGACGTTGACTTTAATATCACCGATGATGATTTAAACTTCTTTGATAGTTCAAGATAAAAAAAAGAGCTTAAGCTCTTTTTTCTTTTGCCGATTTGATTACTGTCTTAGCAACCTTTTTAGCTGTCTTTTTAATTGTGTGTCTAACTTTAGTTCCAACGTTGTGTTCTCTAAAGGCATCAATGTATAATTCTACCTTTTCACGTTTAGATAAGTTTTTGCAAGCTTTTTTAAGTTTATGTCTAATAGGTTTAGGCAAAGCTTTTTTGGCAATATACACTGTGTGTAATAGGGCGCATCAACGACTTTCTGTTAATCCATACTTCTTTGCTGCTCAAATGTTGTAAATCTTAATTCCATATATAACAAATAAACAAACTAAGTTAGCAGCCTCAGAAACACCCAATCCAATAATCTCTTCCAAAGGAATGTTGTCTCAAATCATTAAAACGGAATAAGCTATTCACGCAGATGAACAAATGAATCAAACTATTCATTTAGTCCACTTGTTATCACGCGTATCTCTAGTCTTTACTACATGTAACATATCAGGCACTAATAAGAAGATTTGACTAACCACAGCTAGCCACATAGTTACCTGAATTGACACATAAGCCCACAAAGGGGTCGTAATATTACTTACTTTAGTAAGTAAGACAAAATTTTCTACCATAATTGACTTTTGCCCCCTATCTATATATATAATAATATGTATAAAAAAGAGAAATGAGGCAACGAAAATGAAAAACAATCTAACATACTCTTTGGACCAAATTAAGAAATTCAACGATTCTGAATGACAAGAATTCAGAAAAATGCGTTGAGGTCAAAAACAAGAAACATACAACGATAAGGAAAACATTCCTGATTGATTTTGACCTGCTCAAAAAGAAAAAGATAACGAAATTAGAAGAAAAGCTTGAGCTAAGAAATGTAATGCTTATGCACAATCATCAACGCCAGCTGAATGATTCATGCCTAGCAAAAAAGAATACATTGAATTCCTAGAAAAAGTAGAAATTCGTAAAGCTAAGATTCTTGAAAAAAGAGCAGCTAAGAAATAGTTGTTTTATTTTAAATAAAAAAACATTTTAGATCTTGTGGTCTAAAATGTCTTTTTTATTGATTGATAGTTATTAGACTGGATCAGGTGCTTGTTTAATATCTACTGTGTTGTAGTGTAAGTTAACAGGGACATTTATAGGATCTTGTTTCTCACCGCTTATTGTGTAATTAATTTTAATGTTTAGATATGGTGATGTTAAGTTAAATGAATGCCATAAAGTTTCTCTGGTTTGTTCAAAATTTTTTGAAAAAGTAACAACCATGCTATATTCATTATTGCCTAATGGATTCAACTTTTGTGTTTGACTGGCAGTCATTATAATGGGTTCGCTTGCACCATTTTCTACACCCTTAAAATTTTGGCCTAATATAATGCTTGTGATTTCAATATCCTCACGTTTTGCTGCAGGAATTAATTTAAAGGTCATTATATTAGATGTTAAAGTTTGAGAAGTTGCATTTCCCCAAAGGTGCTCAACAAGAATAATATCGATTAAATTTTTTGTTTCACTTAATAAATATGATTGGCACTCTAAATTTAAAATAGTAACAATAATCTCTCTTTTTAGTCTATCATTAGCACTATCGTCTGGACCAACACTTTTTTGAGCTACATATAAGTCATATAATCCAGAATAGTTATTAACTAGACCACTATAGTATTTTGTGTTGTGCAATTCTGAAACCACATTACCTTCATCATCTAACATTTCTTCCACGATTTGATTTGAACAACCATAAGTAATAGATCAAGGTTTGATATTATATGTATAACTTCAAAGCGCTTCTGCTTCAGACAATTCATTTAAAACACCAATTGATCATCCAATATCTGTAATAGGTTCAATTGATGTAGGTTCATCAACTACATGATGTGGGGGAATTATATTTAAGATAATATCATTGTATTCAATATGAATATGAATCTTTTGTTTAATAATAGATTTAGCATTTGTGTCTGGTGTTATGTAATCAACTTCTACTTCTTCTTTAAAAGAAACTGTATGACATCTAGTATCACCAACACCTCTAACTCACACATATGTTTCGCCAAATTTTGGTTCTGAAAAACCAAATTGGCACTTTTCTATTTTTAATAAATATTTATCTTCATCTTGCTTATACATGTCATGTCAAATAGAATAACGTTTTGACACACCTCAAAGCATATCTTCGATAAAATGATCAGGATGTTCTGACATGTGATTAACATATTCTGTCATTACTTTATCATTACTTCATCAATCCTCATCTTCAAATGGGTTATAGTCCGTTGGATCTTGTCATTCATCATTAATATCATGCATAACAATTGGTTCAACTCAATTTGGGGAATCACAAGAAACAGCACAAACTATTGGTGTTAATATTGCACTAACTATAACTGGAGATAAACATATTTTAATTTTATTCTTCATATATTTTTCCTCCTATGGACGTATAAGTTCTAAATAGAATGGTGAGCAGAACAAACAACCTATTGTTTCATGTAATGAAAGTTCGTCATATGTTCAGTCAGGTTCTTCATTGTTTGCTGTTTTATTAACTAATCAATCTGCAGCAATTCTTTCAACTGTACTATAGTCATAAGACACTTCTCCAGAAATGGTTGAATTGATATTAGTCCTGATTTGTCACTTTTCTGGTGTTGGTACTTCTCCACTCATTATTTCAAAAAAAGGTTCAAATGAAATTACTCTTTCAGTAATAGGACGATCAGAGTCATATGTTTGTACTGTTCGGATAATGATATAAAAAGGAACATTGTAAAAGTTAATTTCACCAGTAACATAACCACTAACAGCAGCATATCCACCAGTTTCAATTAATTCATGTAAATCAATATACATTGATTTAACATTTGATCTAAATTTGATAGTAAATGACAAGAAAGGTACCTTTCACTCTTGGCCACCTCATTTAATGTCTGGTAAAACTTTTTCAAGCTTTAAGTTTGATATCGTTTCATAATCTTTAGTGTAATAGTTTTTAGCAGGTCCAAAAATTGTTTTATCAACACCATTAGACGATGTGTTATTAGTTTTTAATAATTGATCTAATAACAATTTACGTCAAAAAGCAAATTGATCAAATGCAGCCCCATCTCACGATTTACTTCAGAAATAATCTTGAATAAACACATTAACATCCTCTGTTAATTTTCTAAGATATATGTGATGTAATTCATTAGGTGAATATGGATATTCTGGTTCTGGCATAAATCTTTCAACTGTTGGGTAATAATTATTTGTCAAATCAAATGTCACACCCAAATTACTTGAGCAACTAGTTGTTAAACAAATTGGTGTTATTGCGCTAGCAACAGCACCTATCATCCCAAAAGAAAGCAGTTTCTTTCTAAATTTCATAAAAAACCTCTTTTTATGTTTTCTTTGAAAACATAAAAATATTATATATTATTAGAAAAAAATTGCCAAATGGCAATTTTTAATTCAACTCTACATAGATAGCAACATGCTTTAGACCGGTATGACTAACAACCACAGTTGGGAATGACACTAATTCATAAGGAACTTGGCCATAATGTTTGCTATATGCTGATAGGTAAGTTTGTTTTGTTGCTTCATCTTGGAAAGGAATAAACAGAATAGATTTTTTGATTTTCTTACCTGCATATTTTGAAGAAATATGTTTATCTAGAATGTTAAATAGTCCTTCATAATCTTTAGTTTTGTCAAAGTTTGTTAAACCATTACCATCAAACAAAATAACTGGTTTTATACCAAATAATTTAGCTAAAGCAGCTTTAACGCCACTTACTCTTCCACCCTTTTTAAGCTGATCTAATTCTTCAACCATTAAAAACCCAACACGGTTAGGTAATACTTGTTCATTTACAAATTTTTGAACATTAGCTTCGCTAGCTTCATTGTTTTGTAAATATGTTTTTACTTCTTCAATAGTTCAAGCAAAACTATAACCAATATCACATGTCATTACAATATTCAAGTTAGGAAAATCGCTTTTAACAATTTGTCATGAATTTACATTACTTGATAAGTTTTTATGAATTGGAAAAACAAAAACTTGATCAAATTTAGAGCACATTTCTTGTGCTGCCTTAAACATATCAGGCATAGCAGCTTGTGAAGTTTTAACAGAAACTTGACTATTTTCTAAAGCTTGCTTTAGATCGTTTTCATGAAAATCTATTCCATCTTTATAGGTTTTAGTTTCATTACCATTTTGAATTGTAACACCTAGTGGTATTACTTTTACATCATCAAATTGTCCATCTTTTAAATTAGATGAAGAATCAACAATAAAACCAATCTTTTTATTATTTAAGCCAATCATAATTAAGTTATAATTTTTTTATTATGCTAAACTTATTTTATCAAAATAAAACACTAAATGATACATTAATAATTAATGTAATTGATCAAGAACCTACACGAGTGGTTGTTAATGGTGATACTACAATTGGTTTTGTGGGAGAAAAAATAGGTTTTGCAAACATTAAAAACGCTATTAGTCACTTCCCTAATTTAAAAGAAGGTTTATTGTTTCCTTATCCTGAATTTTTAGATCAAATTATTAAGGTTTCAGGTATTGATTTTCATCCTTGTTTTATTAATGGATTCATCATAGGTTTAATAGAAAGTTGTGAAGATATTAAAGGTACACATTTACATAAATGTAAAGTTAATATTGGTAACAAGATTTTAGATATAGTTTGTGGTGCACCAAATGCCAGACAAGGTTTAAAAGTTGTAGTAGCAACTGATGGAACAATGCTACCATCTGGTAAACAAATAATTTCTGGTCAATTACTAGGAAATAAGTCAGAAGGAATGCTTTGCAGTTATAAAGAATTAAACATAAACAAAGAAAGCAAGGGTATTATTGAATTACCTGATGACTCCCAAGTTGGTCAATATTACATGGAAGTATATGCAAACAAAAAATAAGGCAAAGCCTTATTTTTATTTCCAACCCAGAAGCTAGCAAACAAAAAACGAGTTTTAATTATGCTGAAGTAACACTACAATTCATTCAAAGCAAGTCTTTGTTAGTGTCACTTTTACACCATCTAGCACCTGTAACTGTAATCTTAAGGTTTCTTTGACATAATAATTGGTACTCTCAAGGTCACGACAAGAAAAAGCCATCATAGAACTTTTTGTTTGAGTAAGAAATATAAGCACCTTTTACATTTTTATCTATATCCATTTCTAAAAATGGTACAACATAATTGTCAGTTCTAGTTTCAATTCAGTGCATAGAAGATGTTACATCCATAGCTGTTGCTAAGAATCCTAAATCGGTATAATTATTTCCAATAAGTTTACTAGGAGTAAAGCCTTTTGCAATAGCTTGCTCTTTTGTCATTTTACTTATATCAAGGCCAGGTGTAGTACTATTTATAAAGTTTACCATGTCACTTTCATCAGGTTCAAAACCGTGGTAAGCATGAACGTTGATACCAAGAGTCGATGAACCATCACCTCAATCAAATGCTTGATCCAACAACTTGTAATCTTTTAGTTTAAGGCTTCATTTTGTGTTTTGCCCTTTATTATAAGGGTCACTAGTTGAAGGAAAATCGCACGATCCGGATACTACTCTATCATCAAGACTGCTTTCTTGCCCATCATGCAAATAGTGATTTCAATTTTCATAACCAGGACCATATGCTCATAATAATACAGCATCAGTTGTACATTTACAAATTAGCCCTTCATCAGTATGAATTTTTCTTTGTGTGTCCTCGGTTGCCACATGATCTCAAAAAGATTCTTGGTATTCTTCAGTGTATGAATTAAAAATTTTCATTAATAATTCAGCTGCATTTTGTTGGTAGCCACATGAAGATAAAGCCAAAAGACCAAATAAGCCACCACTAAATAAAAGTTTTGTTTTTTTCATAATTACCCCATAAAATTATAAGAAATTTATTTTCCAACACAGAAGTTAGCAAACAATTTATCTAAGAAGTCTAAATCACCATTGCCTATTAGTTCATTTAGTTGGTCATAACAACTATGTAAATGTTCAACTAATAAATCAATTGGTTGATGTTTATTTGCTTTAGCAATAACACTATCAATTTCATTTATAGCTTTTAATAATGTTCCGATTTGATCAGCAGATTGTAAATATGCCATATCAGTATTGTTAAAGTCTTTACATTTAACTTCTTTAACAATTAAATCCATTAAGCTTGATACTTTGGATTTTTTACAACTGAATAAGAAACCATTTGTTTTATTTTTTCTTGTTAAATCCGATTTGTTTAAAACCACTATGTGGTTTTTATTTTTTATTTTTCTAATTAATAAATCTTCATTCTTTGTGTTTTTTCTTGAAGCATCTAGAATAAGAAGAACCAAATCTGCTTTCTTTAATTGTTGATATGTTTTTTGAATACCTAAAGATTCAATAACATTTGCTTTTGATCTAATACCTGCAGTATCAACAAAATTAAATGTTAAATCTTTGTAATTAATTCTTCCTTCAACAATATCTCTAGTTGTACCAGGAATGTTAGAAACAATAGCTTTATTTTCATGAAGTAGTTTATTTAATAAACTAGATTTGCCAACATTTGGTTCACCAATTAGTGCAACATTAAACCCTTGTGTCAATTTGTATGAAATTTGTGAATATTCATATAAATCTTTTAACTTTTTATTTAATGTTGTTAACTTTTGTATTAACACTTTGTTAGTTACATTATCTACACCATCGTATTCGGGGTAATCAATATTT
Source organism: Mycoplasmoidaceae bacterium (assembly GCA_049177155.1). Lineage (GTDB taxonomy): Bacteria > Bacillota_I > Bacilli_A > Mycoplasmatales > Mycoplasmoidaceae > Hennigella. Next base: position 140,616 of record CP185407.1, read on the forward strand.
ACTTCAATTGCACCAATCAATTTAAATAATTCTTCAAGATATGTTTTAATCTTTTTTGTTAGTTTGTTATTTACAGAGTTTTGTGCTAGCTTTAACGAAGTTAAGTTGGTAGCATTTATCGTGTTGTTAATACCATATGCATTGATTAAATTAATTTTTCCATTTAATAAAGCCCGTTGTGTAAATTCACCACGTTTAGCATATTGACCACCAGCTTTAATTAGTAATTCAATTATTTTGCTTGCAATGAATAATCCACCATGGCAATTGATCTCGACAACATCTTCACCAGTATATGATTTAGGTGCAATATATTTCATTACTAATACATCATCAATTGGAGATTTGTCAGAATCAATAATTGTTGTATGTTGAATAGAAAACCCTTGTTTACTAATCTTATTAGTAGAGACCTTGTTAACAATATTAAAAGCTTTATCACCAGAGATTCTGATGATATGAATAGCACAATTTAATGGTGCTGTAGCTAATGCAACAATTGTTTTCATTATTCTCTAACCTCGGTTAATAAATCATAAATTTGACTATAAATTAATGCCTTTGGGCTATTTAAATATAGATTATCTTGTAATTCAATAACTTGTGCAGATATTTTTGGATATAAGTTTTTACATATCTCTAAAAAGAGATTAATATCAGCATAATCCATTTTTCTAAATAGATTTAATACTTCTGTTGCAAACATTAAACCATCAGAATGAGATAGCTTTTTGATTCAACCACAATATTCTACAAATTTGTCATATGAATTAACCATAGCATCCAATTCATAAAAACATTTCTTCATTAATGCCTTATTATCTTCAGACAAATTTTTACTATTTAAAAAATCATTAATTGCTTTTTCGTCTTTTGGCAAATAAACATTAAAGCATCTACTACGAATAGTTGGTAATACTGCATTATAGTTTTTAGTGGTAAAGATGGCATAGACACCTTTAGGTGGTTCTTCAACAAACTTCAATAAACTATTTAATATTGATTTAGAACCATATTCAATATTTTTAATTACATAAACACGAATATTACATGACTCTAAACCAGACCTTGAATATTGAGCAATTAAATCAACAACTTGTTGTTTTTTCATTTGTTTTGCTTCAAAAACAAGTAAGTCATAATATTTGTTTTCATCAATCTTTTTGCATCAAACACATTTAGCACAACCGTGTTGTGGACAAATTATTCCTTTTAAAATTTCTTTTAAATATGCATCAAAATTAGACAATGGTGCTTGCCTAACAATAATAGCTTGGGGAATTTTGTCAGTAGTAAATAATTTATTTGGCATAGGCTTTGATTTTCTTATCAATAACCTTTTTAACTGCTGCTACAACTTGATCAAAAGGTTTTTCCGCATCAATGACAACTATACCTTTAGGGTATTTGTTAATCATTTCCTTATAACCTTTATAAACCTTTTCGTGTAAAGATAGCTCTTCACGATCTAAACGGTTAAATTCACGTTGGTTGTTTGCCATAATTCTTTTTAAACCAACCGAAGGTCTAACCATTAAAACAAATGTTAGATCTGGTCATAGACCATCTAAAGCATAATCATTTAGTTTTTTAACTGTTTCTTGTCCAAGACCTCTAGCGACACCTTGGTAAATAAGCGAAGAGTGAACAAAACGATCACATAAAACAATTTCATTGTTGTTTAAATGTGGAAGGATGTAATCATGAATATGTTGAGCTCTAGAAGCAGCAAACAACATTGCTTCAGTCATAGGAATTATTTTGTAGTCTAGTTTATTCAAAATAATATTTCTGATATCTTCAGCAATAGGATTGTTTGTTCCACCAGGTTCTCTAGTTCTTGAAACTTTGTTAGGGAACTTAGCTAACAAATATCTATAGATTTGGTTAATAACAGAAGATTTACCAGATCCATCTGGTCCTTCAAAAGTTATAAACAAACCTTTGTGTTTCTTATTTTCTTCAATCTTCATGTGGAATAACCTTTAATCCATTCATGTATTTTTGTAATGGTTCAGGAATTTTAATTGAACCATCTTTTTGTTGGTAGTTTTCAACTACAGCAGCTCATAATCTATCAATAGCTAGACCAGAACCATTTAAAGTGTGGACATATTTGTTTTGTCCATCTTCATCTTTATAACGAAGCATCATTCTTCTAGCTTGGAAGTCCTCACAGTTTGAGCAAGAAGAGATTTCTTTGTAAGAGTTGTATGATGGTAATCACACTTCAATGTCATAAGTCTTGCATGCACCAAAACCCATATCTCCAGTACAAAGAACAATTCTACGGTAAGGTAGATTTAAACCTTCAAGTAGTTTTTCTGCTTGTCTTGTCATTAATTCATGTTCATCGTAAGATGTTTTAGGGTTAGATAGAATAACCATTTCTGTTTTATAGAATTGGTGTTGTCTAATAACACCTTTAGTATCTTTACCTGCAGAACCAGCTTCAGATCTAAAACAGTTTGTGTTAGCAGTAAATCTAATAGGAAGTTTTTTAACTGGTAGTAATTCACCAGAGAAATAGTTAGTTAATTGAACTTCGGCAGTTGGAGATAAGTAGTAACCATTAGTTAATTTAAATAAATCTTCTTCAAATTTAGGAAGTTGACCAGTACCTGTTAAACTTTTAGCATTTAAAATAACTGCTGGTAACATTTCTTGGAAGCCAGCTTCAGAGTTTGAATCAAGAGTATATTGCACTAACGCTCTAATTAATTTAGCACCATACTTTGTATAACAAGTAAATCTTGTTCCAGTTAATTTAACAGCACGTTCAAAGTCAACCAATCCACATTCCACAGCTAAATCTCAGTGAGTTTTAGGTTGGAAATCAAATTTAGTTGGTTGTGATCACTTATGAACTTCTTTATTATCGTGTTCATCTCTACCAGTTGGAACAGATGAGTGAGGTATATTAGGAATGTTTAACATTAATTCCTTTAATTCTTTTTCATAAATAGTTGCTTGTTTATCTAATTCAGCAGCTTTTGACTTAATATCAGTTACGCTTTTTTGTAAATCAGCAGCCTTAGCTTCATCTTTTTGGCTTTTTGCTTTAGCAATATCTTTAGAAATAGTGTTACGTTTTGCACTTAATTCTTGAGATTGAACAAGAGCTTCACGGTACTTTTTATCTAAAGAAATAACCTTATCAATTAAGGGAATTCATTCTTGGTTTCTACGTCCTAAAGCCTTTTTTACACCTTCAGGATCTTTTCTAATTTTTGCAATATCAAGCATACTAAAACCTCTTATAAAATATATATTTTTTATAATAAAAATACTTTACACTTATTATATATAATAATACTAATCACTATGAACAAAAGAATTACATTTGAATTAACACAAGAAGAGTATGATGCTGTATGCAAAATGTGGGAACAAGCTAAAAAAGCTCCCGTAGGTGCTAGTACTGCTTTAAACTTTGACGATTTCTGCAAAGAAATAGTTTTAACTGTATCAAAAGGACCAAATTTGACAGAGATGTTAAAAGATATGAACATCGAAGACTTAATGGGTCAATTAGGCGATTTAAGTCAATTAAAAGACTTATTTGGTGGGAAGAAGCAAGAAGCCAAACCTCAACCAAAGAAAGACGAAATTCCTGATGACAAAAAATACAAAAGCTAATATTACTCTTATCTTTTATATTAACAAAAGGAATGCAGAACTATCAAAAGCTCTAGATGCAATTTCTAGACAAACTGATAAAAACTGCAACTTAATTTTTGTCTTTAATAGTCCAACTCAATCTGAAAAGGATGTATTTAAAAAATTTAACTTTGATGCATTCAACAAAGTTGATTATGTATTAATTTCTGAAAATTTAGGTGATTCTTATGCATTTGAATACGTATCAAGAAATAATCTTGAAACAAAATATTTTTATGGATTTGATTCAAACGTTGTATTAATGCCAGACTTTATAGCAGTTTTAAATAAGTTTGTTGATGAACACAAAGATGCTGATGTAATTAGTTTCTTTGGTGTTCCTAATATTTACTTCAAAGAAGATTATTTAGAAGTTAAAACCTTCTCTGATGATTTTTGTCATAGACCATTAGTGTTCTTTAACAATAAACTTATAAGTACTGACTTTATTAAAAAGAATCATTTATATGAACCATTATTTAAACATTACCCATTACTTTACTATGTAATGTTAATGAAAAATGAACCAAAATGATATTCATTAGGTAGACAAATTTGTTCAGGTAGCCCTAAGCCAATTTATACATTTAACATTTTTGATTTATTTGATCAATGTCAAGAAGTTGCAAATATGCTTGATCAAAAGTTTATGCAACAACACTATTCAGAAATTGAATATTTATGTATCGTAACATTGTTTAGAAATTTTGTTTATGCTATCTTTGTTAAAAATAGAACAAATTACTTATTTCAAAAACGTGTTTTAAATAAGATTGAAGACTTTGTTGATAGAAACTTTCCTAATTGAGAAAAGAATGAATGACTTTATTCTAAAGAGAATAAGAATGATGAAACATATCTTAACTATTTAAGAGAATTTAAACCAAAACTAATTCATGTTTTGCGAGCTTTGCACAATAAATTATTAATTCAAGGACATGCAAAAACAAAGTAGTAATACAAAATTTCCATTAGCCACTGCTGGCAAGAGATTTTTAGCTAAAGTAATTGATATAGCTTTAATCTCTTGTTTAGTTTTAGGAATAGGATTTGCTATTTTTTGCACTGACCCAAACTTTTCGTGAGATGGCCCGCTTGTTCTAGAACAAGGATGAAGATATGGCCTATTTACAACATTAATGGCTATTATCTTTTTTGGCTTGATGTTGGTAATTCCAAGATTGACTAAAAAAACAATTGGAATGAATGCTTGCAAGTTAGCTTACTATAGAAAAGACAACACTAAGAATTATGTCTTTGGTATTTTCAAACATGAACTATTTGTTTGAGAAATAATTGTCTTTTTATCTCTGATAATGGGTTGGACACTATCATTCTTATCACCTAATCAAATTGATTCATTAATTCAAGGATCAATGTCTATTTTTGTTAGTAAGTTACCAGAAGGTGTAGATGCAACTTGTTTCTATGTAGGAACAGGTTTCTCTTGTTTTTATGGAGTATCCATTATCTTTTTGATCGCTATTGTAATAGCTATATTTATTAAGAATGGTAAACCAGCTTTTCATGATAAATATAGTCTTATTTATGTAATAAGCACAAAACCATTAACAGAAAAATTTGTCTCAGTTAATGACTATAAAAAACAACAAGAAGACAAAGTTCCTGGTAGTTTATCAAACGAAGCTTTAGAGGAAATAGATAATTTATAGTATGGATTTATCTAAGCTTAATCAAAACCAAAAATTAGCAGTGACCACAACTCAAGGTCCTGTTTTGGTTATTGCTGGAGCAGGAACTGGTAAAACTTCTGTTTTAACACACAGAATAGTTTATTTAATTTCTGAAGTAGGAGTTGATCCTAATAGAATTCTTGCTATTACATTTACAAACAAAGCTGCAGAAGAAATGAAAGAAAGAATCAATAAAATGATTCCACATTGTTCTGCTCAATGAATTAGAACATACCACTCAGCCTGTCTAAAAATTTTAAAAGAAGATATTGACAAACTTAACTTAGGATGAGATAGTAGTTTCTCTGTTATTGATGAAGATGATCAAGTAACATTAGTAAGACAAATTATTAAAGATTTAAATTTAACAACTTCTGTGAAAGCTAAGAAATTTGTTAAAGTAATTGGACAAATTAAATTAGATGATGTTGATTTTGAAAATGAATCATTTTATGATTTAGCACAAAAATTTGAGTTACCTGATGAAAGAGATGTGCAAATTGCTAAAACAATTTATCAAACATATCAAAAACGTTTAAATGCTGCAGATCAATTAGATTTTTCTGATCTTATTAATTTCACACATTCTTTATTAGCAAAAAGAGAAGATGTAAGAAAAAAATGACAAAATCAATTTGATTATGTATTAGTTGATGAATTTCAAGATACAAACCTTAAACAATTTGAAATTATTAAATTTCTAGTCACTGGACAAAACAATGTATTTGCTGTTGGCGATCCAAACCAAACAATTTATACATGACGTGGTGCTTATCCAGAAATCTTTGATGATTATGTAGAACATTTTAAAGGAACACAAATAATTAATCTATATTTGAACTACCGTTCAACAGCCAACATTCTACATGGTGCTAATAATCTAATTAATAACAACCATTCTAATTTCAGAAATGATTTAAGTCCAATGAACCCATATCGTTCTGATATTAATGTGTATATTGCTGATTATCTAGATGAAGAAGCAAACTTTATTTGTTCAACAATAAAAAGTTTTATCAATCAAGGCAAAAAATATTCAGATATTTTAATTTTGTATAGAGCAAACTACTGTTCAAAGGCAATTGAAGAAAAATTAATGCAAAACCAAATACCATATTTCATTTTTGGTTCAGTTAACTTCTATGCTAGAAAAGAAATCAAAGATTTAATTTCATATTTAAAAATGATTTATAGACCAGATGATATATCTGCTATGAGAATCATTAATGTTCCTCGTAGAGCTATAGGAATTGATTCTGTAAATAATATTTCTGCATGAGCATCAAAACACAACATGAGTTTTGTTAATGCATTACATACTATTGAAGAAGTTGATACTATTCCCGATTCAACAAAAAATAAAGTGCGTTTCTTTTTGCAAGACATTCAATATTTAAAGCAAATGATTGAAAAGAATGGTAAAGGTAGCGCTATTCCAACTTTAATTAAAGAATTAAAGTATATTGAATATCTTGAAACAAGTGAATCTGAAATTGAAGATCGTAGAGAAAATATTGATGAATTAAACAGAGCTTTACTGGAATTCTTTAGAAACAATCCAAACGGAACAATCATTGATTACATTAATGAAATAAACTTATATACAGCAGCAGAAAAAACAAGGTTAAACCATTCTGAATGTGTTCATTTAATGACTGTTCACATGGCTAAAGGAAAAGAATATGACACTGTCATTGTCTATGATTTCAATGAAGGAGTTATTCCTAGCCCAAACTCATTAATCATGCCTCATGGGCTGGAAGAAGAAAGAAGAATAGCTTATGTAGCTATGACAAGAGCAATTAATAATCTTATTATTACTTGCACTAGAGATAATGGTTTTTCTAGATTTAGAAATAAAGCACCAAGTAGATTTTTAAAAGAAATTAAAAACTATCAAATGGCTTATAGACAAACTAAGAAAGTATCAGATAAAGATCTTGAATGATACGATTCTAGAGAAGAAAATAAACCATTTGCTCCCGAAGTAGATTTAAGCAAGATCTATACTAACAAAGAGAAATTTAAAGTTGGAGATGTTATTGTTCATACAATCTTTGGTTCAGGAATAGTAACCAAAGTAGATGGAACAATGATTGATGTTATTTTTAAAAAACCATATGGAAAGAAAACAATTGTAGCTACTCACAACGCTATAAAGAGAGTAGTTAGTTAATATATAATAGACGGTATGAGAATATTATTTATAGGAGACATTTTTGCTAAATCTGGTAGACAAGCAGTTATTGAAAATCTACCAAATATTATCAAAAAAGAAAAAATTGATTTCACTATAGCCAATGCGGAAAATGCAACGCATGGACGTAGTTTAAGTCAAGATCACTATGATCAATTAATCAAATCTGGTGTAGATATGATTACCATGGGTAATCATACATGAGATACAACAGAAGTTTTTCCTGTTTTAAATAACAAACAAATTGTTCGTCCTTTAAATATTGATTCAACAACTAAAGAAGCACATTATGGTGTTGGTTCAAAAGTTGTTACAGTAAAAAATATTAAAGTTAGAATTTCTAATTTAATGTCTTTACAATGCAAATCAAGAACAACTTTAACTAATCCATTTAATGCTTGTGAAGAACTTATTGCTAAAGCAAAAGAACCAATTCATGTTATTGATTTCCATGCTGAAACAACATCAGAAAAAAATGCTTTCTTAATGGAATTTGCTGGAAAAGTTTCTGCTATTATTGGAACACATACACACGTTCAAACTGCTGATGAAAAGATTTATAAAAATACAGCATTTATTACTGATGCTGGTATGTGTGGAACAAAAGAATCTATCATTGGTGCTAAACCAAATGAAATTATTGATATGTTTAAAGGTAAATCACAAAGATTTCATTTAGAACCTGCCAAAGGCACCTATCAATTTAATTCAGTTGTTATTGAATTTAGTGAGAAAACAAAAAAACCAGTAAAAATCTGGCGTTGCAATATTAACAACAACTAAATCGGTTGTGCCTGTTAGTGGAGCGATTAACACGTCACACTCTCAATGTGAAGATCATGGGTTTAAATCCCATACAGGCAACCATAGGGATTTAGTTCAATGGTAGAACAGAAGTCTCCAAAACTTTTGATGTGAGTTCGATTCTTACAATCCCTGCCATTAAAAAAAGACAAGAAAATATTCCTTTAGGAATATTTTTTATATAATATTTACTTATTAAAAGGACGAAACTTATATATGCGTAAGATAACCGTTGCCAAAGTGCTTTTTAGCTCATTAATCCCTACTGTTTTAATTGGGGCATGTGTTATCACAACAAGCTGTGGAACGGGCGCATCAGTTTCAACTAAAGACTTAATTGTTAATCCAGATTCAGGTGAAGCAAACTGCCAGATTGTTTTGGATGAACAACCATATAACAATATAGCTGATGTTTATATTAATACAGCAAGTGGAACTAATCAAGTTCAACTTTTAGGACCTTTAGATTATCCTTATCAAGGATCAACAACTCATCAAGTTCTTGAGGTTAAAAACAGAGTAATTGATATTCGTACATCTTTTAGTGAATATAGTGGTGTTTCAACTAATTCAAAATTTAATTTATCTATTAAATATAAAGATAAAAGTCAATATCAAAAAACTGTTAATATTAGTGGATTAAAGTTAGAGTTAGACTACACTCACCCAAAGAATGAAGAACTTCATATTCTAAACTTAAATGACTATCATGGTTCTTGCCCAGGATATGGTGACCAATATTTTAGTAATATTAGTAGCAAAAACCCAGGAGCAATAAGAATAGCTAATGAATTTGCTCCTATTATGGAACAATATCCAGGTTCTGCTATATTAACAGCAGGTGATAACAACTCTGGTGAATGTTTCTCTACATCTGTCCATGGAACATCAACATATCGTGTTTTAAACTCTTTAGGTGCTAGATATAGTGCTGTAGGTAATCATGCGTTTGAATGAGGTTTAGATCCTATTGCTCAATTTGATGCAGCTGGTAGAACAGATGCTACATGAGGAAGTTACTTTGTAACATCCAATATCATGAAAGAAAAATCAACAGAACAAGAAACTTGGATTGCTGATCCAACTAACCCTGGTTTTGAAGCTGATTTTAATGAATGAAATGAACTGAGAGTTAAATGAGCTGATCCTTATAAGTTATTAAACTTAAATGGTCATTTAGTTTGTCTTATTGGTTTAACAACTAAATTAACTAATGTTGATGGTAATAAGTCAGTAACAAAAGATCTTGGTTTTATTGATTATGATCCATGTGTTCAATATTCTGTTCATTTACTTCAAAAAGAGCAAAAACAATGATATGACAGTGTTGAATCATATATTTTATTAACACATGTTGAATCAGATGCTAGTGAAGACATGAAACCAAAACCATCTGGTAATGATGATGCTTACGCATTAGCTCAAAATCTTACATTTAATGGTGTTGATGCTATTATTTCTGGACACTCTCATAAATTAGTGTGTGGACAAGTTCAAAACAAAAAGACTGGTAAACTTATTTGATTAGGACAAGCCGGAGTTTCTGGAAGAGACTATTTAGATACAACATTAGATTTTGATAATAGTAAAGAAGTTGGACATAGACTTTCTGATATAAAAATGGAAGTTAAGCATATTAACTTTAAAAATAGTTCATTCTATGAAGCAAAGCAAGAATTAAATCAAATTAGAGAAAACCCACAACACGAACTGGTAAAAAAAGTTATTGCTGAATATGATATTCAAAAAAGTAAGGTAAGAAACTCTCTAGCAACTGTAGTTGCTCATCGAGAAGATGGTCTTGCGTATCCTGGTAGTACAAAAGCAATCGGTCATGAATACTTCTGTAGTGAACAAATTTGTGATCAATTGGGTGCATGAGTTGCTTTGGGTCAATTGATGGGATTTACTTCTATGTTTGAACAAGACTTTGAAGATATATCTGAAATGAAATATCCATCAGTATCATTATTAAATATCGATACAGTTAACATTCAGTTGCCTCCTCCTGTTCCTAAAAGAAGAGTCAATGTTACATTAAAAGAACTATATTCAATACAAGGTTATGAAAACCCAATGTATTATGGTTATTTGTCAATATGACAATTAGCTAATATTGTTGATTATTTACTATCTGGGGCAACAGAATTTAATTATTCTCATAACCACGATTACTATCCATTACAAACTGAATTAAGTGATAAGAAACTAAATGACTTTACTAAAAACTATCATGGTAAAGGCGGAACAGCAATTGATTGTCTTGATCCAATTGAGCGTGAAGAAGGTAAAAATGTTTGCAACTATTTAGCTGGACCACTACAATGATATGGCTTTAGATTTGAAGTTGAACCTCAAACATCTGATAAATATGATAGAGAATACCAATTAAAGTATCATGTACCTGAAGATGCCACATTAAAAGAACAATATGACTATGTTCCTAATATGTGAATATATGATCCATATATTACTGATGATGAAGGAAGAAACTTCTCAACATTCTATTCAATAGATCAATGAGTGCCTGCTGAACAATGATTAAAAGAAAATAGATTAGTTCCAGTTGTTGTTAATAGTTTTGTTGCTACTGCTGGCAACAACCAAAACACAATGTTTGCTAAATACTTTAAGTACAATAATGAAAAGCTTGGGGCATATCAAGCAAACTATTCTCAATTATCTAGAGAAATGCTAGAAGAATTCTGTCGAGTTACAGAAGATGAAGAATGAAGCGATTTCTTCCACTTTGACTTAAGTAATGAACAAATAGTATCTAAACTTGTAAAATTTATTGAATAAAAAAAGCCTTCTAGGCTTTTTTCTTTAGTCGTTTACTTGGGCCTTCATAACTATATTGTGTATTATCAACTAACATAGCTAAACGATCAATTAATCTACTAATCATAATGTTTTTAGTATCAGCATCTAATTTTCCTTCATTAGTTGTTAGATTCTTCTTTAATACATGGATTAGTTTATCCATTTTTAAATTAGAGATAACAATAATTGGTTTTTCTTGTTCACAACGATAGTTAAGAATAACTAATAGGACATTTAAATAGAATCATGCATTAGTATACTCAGCACCAAAGTCATCTAATACTAAAATATCTGCACTGCAACAATAATCAATAATTTTTTTATTAATAAGACTATCAATAGAGAAGTTGTCTTTCATTTGTCTTACTACTTCTGGCAAGAACAAATAAGCAACAGTTCGATTGTTAGTTAAGATCATATCATTACAATAACTAATGATTTTATGTGTTTTGCCAACACCAACTGATCCTTGTAAGCAGAAACCTATAATCTTATTCTCTTTAATAGAGTTAATTAAAATTTGATTAATCTTTTCTTCTCTTACATCAGTAATAGGGAAATCGGGTTTTTGATTTAATAAAGATAAAGTTAATTTATTACTTGAGAATTCTCTAACCAAATAGTTATCTTGTAATTTCTTTTTAGGACAAGGTCTTGTTTTGATAACAATTTTGCCATTATCTTCATCTCTTAATAAACACATATGTAAGAAAGAAGATGAAGTACATTTATTGGCTGGTAATTCAGCACATGCTACTTCATTGTTATAGATTTGTGTTGCAACATCTCTATATTGTTCTTTTTCTGCAGCTGAAAGCTTTAGTGCTTTAAAAGGAGGATATTCAAAGATATCTTTTAATGCTTTCTTTGACATATCTAGAATCCTTTATTAAAATATTGATCAACTTTAGCTTCAACAGATGCTTTCTTTTCTACATTAGCATTTTTTAAGTGAGCAACCACTTGTTGAGCATTAATTAATCCTAAACCATTAACTGTATAAGCAGCTTTAGCTAAATATTTCTTGTTTAGTTGACCGTTTGTTTTATTTAGACTAAAGTCTACTAATACATTAATTACTTCATCAGTTAAGTGAAATTTTGTTCTTAACATATGAATAGTTTGTTTTTCTTCAGAATTTAATGCTTTTTTAAAGATAGTAGATAAATATAGTTCAGCATTACACATTCTGTAATCTAAATAAATCTTATCTTCTTGTTCTTTATTTAGTCCAGTTGTAAATAATCTAAAGTCTCTATTTACCATTTGAACTGGAGTTGTTACTTGTTTATTAATTAAAGCATTAAAGTTTTGAATTAATAAGTTAGGGTTAACTTTGTTAAAGCCATCCATATCATTAATTGAATCATAAATAACAAATTCAATGTCTTTTATTGAAACTTGGTATTTTGAATAGATATCTTGGATGATAGCTTTACAGTTTTCATCTATTACTAATGGTAAAGATGTTGTTTTTTGAATGTTTTGGTAAAGTTTTTCAAAATCTAAGATATGAACATTCTTTAAGTTAGTATCATTGAATACTTGATCAAATGTTCTAGTAATTTCAATTGCATCTTGTAATTGACTCTCTGGAGCATTCTTATATTCAAGATATTCAAAGTTATTTGTACCAATTTGGTTAATTAACAATGTTTTAAGTTTAGGGTTAGCAATGAATTCTTGGTAACTTAAAGCAGGTTTTAATACAAAGATAAGGATATTATCCTTTCTATTGTTAGTAGATATAAAAGTAGAAATTAAGCCAATTGCTTCCAATTTATCTTTAGCAATAGATAATTCTTCATTACTAACATGTAATTGTTTACAAATAGCATCAGAATTAAATGTCAAAGCAGCATTTTTGCTGTTATTGTCTACATAATTAGAAAGAATTACATAAAAGTTAGTAGCTGTTTGACCAACTACAGGTAGATATAGATCATATAAAGAGTTTAGATTTAATTTATATTCGTTAACTTTTTTAACTGTATAGAAAAAAGTGTTTAACATATAAATCTCTATATCCTTTCCTAGTAAAAATTCTTATTAATTTAAAGAAGTAATTTCTTAAATGTAACTACTTTATAATATGTTGATTTATATTCTTACAAATTTTTAAAATATTATTTTTTAAAATTTTTTTATTTTGGGAGTTATTAACAAAGATATCCACATTTATGATGGGGTCTTGACCTATCCTATTATCTATATTAAATATAGAAGGTTTAGTTTTTTTGGACTTTTCCACAAAGATTGTGGGAATCTTTTTTAAGTAACTAAATTTTTTACTTTGATAATTATTTTTTCAGTTTTTGTTAGTAAAAATTAGCACAATTTTGTCAAATAAATTGGCAAAATCTTGAGGGTAAAAAATGTATGTTGCTAACTCGATAAATCATGTCTTATTTTTATCTAATTTCTCGATAGCAGATCTAATTAATGGATTCATCAATTTGTTAAGCTTTTTTAGAGCTGTTTTATCTCTAAAAACTAAAGCTCCTAGAGCTTTGCGATTTACTTCTGTTTTTGTAACAAATTTATCACCAAAAGCTCTCTTAATAGCCTTATATCCAGGTTGATTTACTTTATAAATAGCATGAACATATTCATCAGCAATGAACGTGTTATATCCAGCGTCTTTTATGTATTTCATTGCAGTGGTTTTACCACAGCAAGGTTTACCTGTAATACATACCTTCATAATTACAAATATTATATTTAATTCATTAAATATAAAACCTACAAATAATCTTATAATTAGTCCATAGGAGATTTTTAAATGACAAAAAATAAAAAAGTGTCAGCAAAAGCTGGCTATAGAGTAGAACACGACTCATTAGGTGAAATGTTAGTACCAACATGAGCTTACTGAGGTGCTCAAACTCAAAGAAGTATGAAAAACTTCCAAATTGCAGATCAAATTGTAAGTTTAGATTTAATTCATGCATTTGGTGCTGTTAAGCACGCTGCTGCTACAGCAAACGAAAAATGTGGTAAATTAGACCACGTACGTGCTAGATTAATTAGACAAGCTTGTGAAGAAATCATGGCTGGAAAGTTAGACAAACACTTCCCAACTAACTCTTACCAAGCTGGAGCTGGTACACAAACAAACATGAACGTTAACGAAGTAATTGCTCGTAGAGCAAGCGCTATCGCTAAAAAACCCGGATTTGTTCATGAAAATGACCATGCTAATATGTCTCAATCTACAAACGATGCATATCCAACAAGTGCAAACCTTGCTGCTATCTATATGGTAGAAAACAAGTTATTACCTGCACTTGATAGATTAATTGAAACATATAGAAAACTAGAACACAAACACAAAGACCTAGTTAAACTAGGTAGAACTCACATTCAAGATGCTGTACCAATTACATTTGGTCAAGAAGTATCTGGATGAAGATTTGCTTGTGAAAATGCAAGAGAAATGATCGTTAAAGCTCTTGACTCATTATATGTATGTACAATGGGTGCAACAGCTGTAGGTACAGGATCAACTTGTCCATTAAGAAAAGGTTATGCTAAATTCTGTTGTGATGCTTTAAATAAAGTATTAAAAGGTAACAAACACTTTAGTGTAGCTAAACAATTTAGAGTAGTTCCAAACTTATTCTACTCAACATGATCTAAAGATGCTCTTGTCTTTGTTCATGGTGCAATCAAAGCATTAGCTATGAACTTATACAAGATTTCTATGGACGTAAGATTCTTAGCTTCAGGTCCAAGATCTGGTTTTGGAGAAATTAACATTCCTCAAAACGAACCAGGATCATCAATCATGCCAGGAAAGGTAAACCCTACACAATGTGAAGGTATGTCTATGATGTGCGTAGACGTTGTTGGTAGAGATATCGTTGTTGCATGATTAGGTGGTGGTGCAAACTTTGAATTGAACACATTTGGTACAATTCAATTTGCAAACTTTGCTGATTCAGTTAATAGATTTGCTAACTACATTGATTCATTCAACAAGAATTGTTGTGCTGGTATTACTGTTAACCCTGCAAAGATGAAACACTATGTTGATAACTCATTAATGTTAGTAACAGCATTAAAAGATGTTATTGGTTACCACAAATCAGCAGAAATTGCTTTATATGCTCAACGTAATGGTTTAACATTAAGAGCAGCTGCTCATAAATTAGGTTACATCTCTGAAAAGGATTACGACAAGTACGTAGTACCTGCTAAGATGTGCCACAACTAATAAATAGGTATTAAAAATTAAATTATGAAAACTTCAGTTTCTCAAAAAACTGCAGGTAAAATTGGTTTAGTCGGATCAATTAGTATTATCATAGCCACGGTATTAGGTGTAGGTGTATTTTTCAAGAACGGATCTGTTTTTAAAAATAATAACTTTAATGCGTGGGGTGTACTAATTAGTTGAATACTAGCAATTATTATTGCTTTATTTACCGCTTTTAGCTTTGCTGAAATAGTAACAGTTAAAGGTTTAAAAAACCCCAATGCCGGTTTAGCTGGTTGATCTGAAAAGATGGTTGGTTACAATTTTGGTAGACATGTAAGCTTGACCCAATCATCATTCTACTATCCTGCTAAGTTTGTTGCCATGGCAACATTTGCTTCTGTAGCAATTTTCCAAATGTATTTCACCGCAGTTAATCCCGAAAACAAAGAATTTACTGCTTCTTTGTTAGGCATAGATGATAAATATACTACATTACTAGTTATGAGTGTGGCAATTGGACTAATTGCTATTTTTATGACAGCCAACTTCTTATCAAACAAGTTTGGTGGTGTTGTATCTAAAGGAGCAACATTTGTTAAATTTATCCCAATTATTATGATTATTTTAATTGGAATAATTTTCGGAATTATTATGGGTGGTGGATTGTGAACAAACCCAGATCAACCTAACATTAATGTAGTTGAAACAATAATTTCTAATGATATGCCAGGTGCACCTGATATTAGTGGAATTTTTCAATCTATTCCTGCTATCTTATTTGCATTTGACTCATTCTTAGTTATTGGAAATGTTCAAAAAAATGTTGAAAATCCAGAAAAGAATGTCCCATTAGCAATTGTTATTTCAATGATTATTGCAGCAATTTTTCAATTGCTTATAACAATTGGTTGCATAACAATAGGATCTGGTAACCCATTTGAATTATTAAAAATGGCTTTATTAACACGAGAATATGTATATTGTCGTCCAGCTTATGTTGTTTGTGTAGTTATCCTATCTGTATCAATCGTTATTGCTACACTTGGAGTAATCAACTCATATTCTATGGCTGGTATTAAAGCAACTCAAGCTTTAGTTGATGACAAAGTTGTGTTTGGTCATAAATGAGCTGGAAAGTTAAGCAATAAAACACCAAACCTAGGTGGTTTTGTAATGTATTTAATTTTCATTGCAATAATTTTCTTTGCTGTTGCTATTCCATCATGTATTATTAATACAAGTAACATATATGATGGCTTTAGTACATTAGCAGTATTGTTCTATTTTGCTGTTTATGGAACAACTGTATTGTTTGGATTAATTAATCGTGCAACTGCAAAGAATATGGTTAACCCAGTTAAAGGATTTATTCCATTTGGAATTATTGCTGTTATTGGTTGCTACTTTGCTTTTTCATATTGTGTATTCTATCAATTTAGTGTACAAGTAGCGTTAAACGCATCAGGCACTGATGCAAACTCATTTGGTTTTGCAATGGTAGCAGGAGAGAAGCTTCTTAATTGACAAGCTGCTCTAGTCTTCTGATCTGCAGCAATATTCTTCCTTGGCTATCCATTCTTAAATGACTTATTAATTAAGTTAACTGATAAGAACTATGGCCAAGCCCTACTTTGACAAAAAGCAAAAAGATCAGTAAGCATTCAATCTGCTAAATAAGAAAGGAAATTATTATGGCTGATAAAAAAGTAGTTGTAAGTAATATGACTCCTATTGCTAAGGAATCATTAGACTTACACTTTCAATTAAAAGGAAAAATTGAAACAAAAGTTAAATACAACATTAAAGATCGTCATGATCTATCATTAATGTACACACCAGGTGTTGCTCAACCTTGTATTGAAATTAATAAAGATTACAATAAGTCTTGAGACTTAACAGCAAGAAATAACACTATTGCTGTTATTACTGATGGTACTGCTGTATTAGGTTTAGGAGACATTGGTCCAGAAGCTGGTATGCCAGTTATGGAAGGTAAATGTGCTCTATTCAAAACCTTTGGTGATGTTGATGCTGTACCAATTTGTATTAGAAGTAAGAATGTAGATGAATTAGTTAGAACCATCTACCTAATTTCTGGTTCATTTGGTGGTATTAACCTAGAAGATATTGGTGCACCACGTTGTGTAGAAGTAGAACGTAGATTAAAAGAAATCTGTGATATTCCAGTATTCCATGATGACCAACACGGTACTGCAATTGTTGTAGCCGCTGCTGTAACAAACGCATTACGTGTAGCTGGTAAGAGATGAGAAGATTGTACAACTGTTATTAATGGTTGTGGATCTGCTGGTATGGCTATTGGTAACTTACTACATGATATGGGTATGGGCAACATTATCTATGTTGACCGTGCTGGAATTGTTGATCCATCTGATAGACAATTCAACCAATATCAAGTTGCTGCTGCTATTAAAGGTGGAAACAAGAAGGCTGTTAAAGGTCAACTTGCTGATGCATTAAAAGGTGCTGACATCTTCGTTGGTGTATCAGTTCCAGGTGCATTAAAACCTGAATGAATTAAGTTAATGAACGAAAAACCAATTATCTTTGCTATGGCTAACCCAACTCCAGAAATTATGCCAGATATCGCAAAGCAAGCTGGTGCATTCATTGTTGGTACAGGACGTTCAGACTTCCCTAATCAAATTAACAACTTACAAGCATTCCCTGGTATCTTTAAAGGTGCATTGTCAGTAAGAGCTAAACAAATTACTGAAGAAATGAAACATGCTGCTGCTAGAGCTATTGCTTCAATGGTTAAGAAACCAACAGTTGACAACATCATGCCTTCAGCACTAGATAAAAACGTTGCTGAAATAGTTGCTAAAGAAGTAGCAAGATGCTGAACTGAAGAAGTAGCTAGAAAGAAAAGAGCAAGAGAAGCTGAAAGAATTGCCAACGAAAACATTGTTGCTTCTAGCAAAGCTGAAGTTAAAGCAGTTACTGCTGAACAACGTGTATCATCTTCTGAAGCTATTGTTGCTAACAGATCTGATATTAAATTATTTAAAGCTCACAAGAAAACAACAAAGACTACTAAAAAAGTAGCAAAAAAATCTTCTAAAAAAGCCAAGAAATAATCTTAGCAATTAAATAATAAAAAGAGGCTTTGCCTCTTTTTGTTTTTATATAATGGTTTTGTAAGGAGATTAGAAATGAAAGAAAGTAAAACATTAAATAAAGTTCTATCTGTTTTTATGGTTGTATGCTTATTTGCAGCATTCATAATATCTGTTTCAGCTAGAATGTGAGACTCAAATTTTTATGTATACCACTCTTTGAGTGATCATTTAAAAGTAAATTGATCAGCAGGAGCGCCTTTCCTAGTTTTATGTTTAATTGGACTGGGCGCTGGTGCTACAAAACTAGTTAGATATGTAAAATTAAACGGTAAAACAATCAAAGATAGTTCTTTAGCAACAATAGAATTAATTTTATTAATTGCTTTTGTTGTAGCAGCTTTATTATCGTGTGTTAGTTTGGCAATGTTTCCTAAAATAGAAAATATAGCGACTGCTGATTTATCATACAAATGTGTTGCACCAATAGTTACTTCAGTTATTGCATTTGCTACTTCAGGAGCTGAATGTATATTATCTTTTGCTAAAATAGATAAATAGGAAAATAAAAAAAGAGGCGTTGCCTCTTTTTCTTTTTATCCAACCATCTTACTTGGAACAACTATCTTATCAAATTCTGCTTCAGATAGGTAACCAAGTTTCTTAGCAGCTTCTTTTAATGTGATTGATTCTTTTTGTGCTAATTTAGAAATATCAGCAGCTTTTTCATAACCAATCTTAACATTTAAAGCAGTTACTAACATTAAGTCACGGTATAGGTTGTATTCAATCTTCTTAAGGTTTGGTTTAATACCAATAACACATTTTCTTGTGAATGAATCCATACCATCAGCCAATAATTTAATTGATTGGTTGATTGAGTAAATCATCATTGGCATGAATGTGTTAAGTTGGTAGTTACCCATTGCATTACCTAATGTAACACATGTATCATTACCAATTACTCTGATGCAAAGCATCATCATTGCTTCACATTGAGTTGGGTTAACTTTACCAGGCATAATTGAACTTCCTGGTTCATTTGATGGAATAATGATTTCACCAATACCACAGTTTGGTCCAGATGCTAAGAATCTAACATCGTTAGCAATCTTGATTAAGCTTTCAGCTAAAGTCTTAAGTGCAGCATGGTAATGGCTAATAGAGTCTTTAGAGCTTAATCCTTGGAACTTATTAGCTAGAGGAGTAAATCTAATTCCTAACATCTTTGATAATTCAGCACAAACCATCTTATCAAAATTCTTTGGAGTATTTAATCCTGTACCTACAGCAGTACCACCAATACATAATTGGTTGATGTACTTACTAGCATCTTTAATCATATCTCTTGAGTTTTCTAGCATAGCTACTCAAGCAGAAATTTCTTGACCTAATCTAACTGGTGTAGCATCTTGTAAGTGGGTTCTACCTACTTTAATGATGTTTCAGTTTTTCTTAACTAGAACTTTTAGTTCTTTAATTAATTTGTCTAGATTAGGAAGTAATTTAGCTTTTGTTTGCATTGCAACAAGAACATGCATAGCTGTTGGGAAAACATCGTTACTTGATTGTGACATGTTTACATGGTCATTAGGGTGAACGAATTTTTCTTGACAAGCTACATAGTTAGCACGGTATGCTACTACTTCGTTAACATTCATGTTAGTTTGTGTACCACTTCCTGTTTGTCAGATAGATAATGGGAAGTTGTCTGCTAATCCACCTTTTAAGATTTCATCACAAACTTTAACAATAGCATTTTTTCTACGTTGGTCTAGTTTACCAACTTTTGCATTAGCAATTGCGCAAGCTTTCTTTATATAAGTAATAGACTTAATTAAATGCTTAGGCATTTTTTCATCAGAGATAGTAAAATTTTCTTTACTTCTTTGAGTTTGAGCACCTCAGAATACATTTGCAGGAACAGCTATGGTGCCTAGCGTGTCCTTCATCATTTTCATTTTCATACATACATATTATACTTTAAGCAAAAGTTTTAGTAAGTCATTATTTAGTGAATTAGTTGTATAATTCATTTACTATGATAAATGGATTAGATCACAATCAAATCATTGCTCTAATTGTTAACTTTAGTATCTTAGCTGTATCGCTAGGAGTTTCTATTTTTTTAATTTTTAAAATTAAGTTTGATGATAAAAACTACCGTCTATTATTTATCATCTATACCTTATATTGAATCGCACCAATGTTATTGCGTGAGTACACTGGTCCGATCCATCAACAAATGGTAACAGCTAATATTACGTCATTACCTGTTTGGTTGCCAATAACTGTATATGGAATAATTGGTATATTTTGAAAGCCCTTAAATGATTTAATCAGTCACAGACTAAAATCAAGGAAAACAGTTATTTATATTTCATTGTTTATACAATTAATTGGAACAATACCAATGTTTGCTTGCCCATGTGTAGCAACTAACATTATTCAATCTATCACTGTTGGGATTGGTGCGAGCGGTATTGCAGTTTTCAATTTGATGTTTAATGAGCAATATGCGAAGAAAAAGATTTTTGTAACCGTTTCTTTATTGTCATTACCACCATTAATAGCTGAATTTATATCTTCGATATTACAATGTTGTGTAACCAGTTTCCTACCAGCCCAAGCAACGGGTTGAGATTATATTAATGTTGTTAAATATATGTGGTTATTGGGATTAATATGTATTCTGATAACTTGCATTGTTGCTATATTTCTTAAAGAAAAAACAGCTCTTTTATATAAAGATAATCAATACAAAGAACCAATTAATAACAAATGAGATGGTTGAGTTGTTTTGTTATTAATTTTATCAGCAGCAGTTACTTCATTTATTAAATTTTCAACATCTGGTTCAACTGCAATTTCTGAAATTAGATATATAGCATATTATCAACACGTAAACACAGGCGGATTTGAAGGATATTTATCTGTAATTTTTACTGTTGGACAAATGGCGGCCAACCTTATTTGTGGTTTTATATTGGTAAAGAAATTTAATAAACTAATTATCTTTTCAGCAGCCTCTGGTCTATGAATTATATATGCATTAGTTACATCAATTGAACCAATGCTAAATGTTTATTCAAAAATCTTTTTGAATGTTATAAATGGTTTTGCGTTTGGTATAACATACAACCTTATCGTTGGTTTAGTTATGAATAAATATTTTCAAAAGACAAACAAAATTACACCAATTACCCTCTATAATTTAGGATTATCAATTGGTATATGTTCATCACAATTCTTCACCGGTTTTATAAAAAACGATGTATTTGTCTTTGATGAACATGGTGTCCCAGTTCTACCATGAGATGAATTTGTGTTGCGTAACTGGATAGTAACTATTGCTGTTATCGCCACCATTGTTGCAATGTGAGCCATGTTTTTAGGATCACATTTAATTACCAAAAATCATCCGCCTAAAATTATTAAGATAAATAAAGTTCGTAATCAACAAGATATGGACGATTAATACTAATAAATCCCTATGGGATTTATTTTTATTTATAATTTAAATAATATGGAAGTTGAAACACTAGCCTTAATTATTAATGCTTTAGTATTAGCTTTAGTTGTTTGCGGAACAGTTTTATTACTATGAAGATTAAAACTAGCTAGCAAAAACAAAGTGTTACTTTTTGTTTTATTTATTCTATATTGAATGGCACCATTAATGTGCCGTGAATATACAGGTCAAATGCATATTCACCAACCAAATTATGATGGTGGTTCATTATTGTGAGTACCACTAACCGTTTATGGTTTTGCTGGTTTGCTATGAAGACCATTAACTGATGTTATCAGTTTTAAATTGAAATCTAGAAAGAACGTTTTATATCTTTCTTTAGCTGTTCAATTACTAACAATATGACCAATGTTTGTTTGACCAGATTCTTTTGCAATGAATATTATTCAATCAATTGGAACTGGTATTGGTGCATCTGGTATTGGATTATTTAACTTAATGTTTACAGAACAAGAACATCATCGTAAACTATTTACAACAGTTTCTATTTTAGCTTTGCCTCCACTAATTGCTGAATTTATTACATCTTGTATGGAAGCGGTCTTATGTGGTTTAGTTCCAGAACATGGTGTTGATCCAGAAACTCCAGATATAGGAATATATCTAGAGTATCTAAAATATCTTTGATTGTTTGCAATCGTATTCATTATTGCTTCATTTATCATAACAATCTTTGTTAAAGAAGAAAGAGAATACATGTTTAAGAGCAGAGACGGTGTTGAAGCAGTTAATGATAAACATGATGGCTGAGTAATAGCACTAATTTGTTTAGCAGGTATGTGTTTCATCTTTGTAAGATGAGTAACTGCTGGTCCAAGCTCTGTTACACAATTAATATATATTGCAGTTGGTCCAGATGAAGGGCCTAGTAATCCAATAATTCCAAGTTATATCCTTCAAGAGGTTAAATATTTTGAAGGTTATTTATCATTAATGTTTGCCATGGGACAAATGGTCGGTGCCATTTGTGCTGCATTAATGTTATCAAAACACAGAAATAATGGTAAGTGAGTTTTGATTGTAATCGGTTTTGTTGTTTGAACATTCTATTTGGTAACAAATGAACAAATTATTAATGTTTATGTGTTCTTCTGAACAAACATACTAAATGGTATAGGTTTTGGTTTAATGTATCCTGTCTTCATTGGTACTATGTTGAACAAACAATATCGTAAAGTTAAAATCATTACACCAATTGGTTTGTTCAACACTGCAATGGCTCTTGGTATTGTCTTTGCATCAGTATTTAATAATGTTATTAAAGGTCCAGTATATGATTTCCACTTTACATATTGAACATCTGAATGAGCTGATTTCCAACATGTTAATACATTAGTAAATTATGTAACATTATGTGTTGGCGCATTAATGGTTGCATTCTTTGCGGGAAGTTTTGCAATTCATAAAAAACACCCACCACAAATAACAAACCTAGGAATTAAATTTGCTATTGGTAGTGAAATGGAAATATAAAAAATAGACTTTTAGTCTATTTTTTCATCAAACACTGTTGCTTTAACTAATGGACGTTTATTTTTGTTTTTTCAAATAAAGAAAGTAATGGTATTTTCTGCAATCTTTCTAATAGTCATATTAGTAATAGGTGCATGAGATTGTGCCATTTCTTTTTCAATATTTTCCTTTATTGAATAGCAAATCTTTTTAATTAATCCCATACTTGCATTAGCATAGAAGCAACCACGAGTAATTAATGTTGGTAAACCAATAATTTTCTTTGCTCTTCTATCGATAACGATAGTAGCATTGAAAACACCGTCAGTTCCTAAGATTCTTCTTGCACCAAGAACTTTTGAGTTATCTTCATTGATCTTTTTACCATCAACGTAAACTTCTTTAGTATCAACAAATTCATCAGTAACTTTTAGTTCATGATCAATTAAATGAACCTTTTGTCCATTAGATACTTGAATGTATCTTTCTCTTTCAATTCCTAAGAATTCAACATTGTGTTCCATAGCTGATAACATCTTGTATTCACCATGGATAGGAATGATATATTTAGGTGCAACTAATTTAATCATTAGTTCTAGTTCAGTTTGAGTAGCGTGTCCTGAAGCATGTAATTTACATGTTTGTGAGTTTTGAACAACTTTAACACCACACTTGTATAGTTTATTAACTAAATCTTCAACTGAAGCAAAGTTACCTGGAATTGGGTTTGAACTGAATAAGATAGTATCAGATGGTTTTAAAATAACATGTGGATATTTACCAGCAGTCATCATACTTAAAGCTGCTGTTGGTTCACCTTGTGAACCTGTTAGAATAATAACTAATTCTTTATCAGGTGTATTTTTAATATCACATGGTTCTACAAAGTCAGTTTTAAATGTTTTTAGTAAACCAGTATTAATAGATGTTCTAATGTTGTCATCCATTGTTTTACCAATAATACAAACACGTCTATTTAAATTAATTGCAATTTCAATTACGTTTTGAATTCTACGTAAGTTGCTAGCAAATGTAGTAATAAAAACACGGCCAGGAGCTTTAGAAATTTGTCTTCTGATTTCATCAAGCACATATTTTTCTGATGTTGAGAAACCTTGTGCTTCAGCATTAGTTGTTTCACATAATAGTAAATCAACACCACGTCTAGCTACATCACAAATCTTGTGAATATTAGTTTGTTCCATTTTATCAGAGAAGTCGAATCTAAAGTCACCACAAGTTACAACATTCCCATTTGGTGTTTGTAAACAAACACCGAAACATAATGGAATAGAGTGACATACTCTAAAGAAATCAATTTTAAAATGCTTTGATTCAATTTTTAAATCATCATTAAGTTCAACAAACTTTTCAATCTTAGCATCTGGATGTTCTTTCATTTTTCTTTTTAAAATATTTTGAACCAACAAACTTCCATATACAACTGGGATCTTAACAGTTTTTAATAGGTAAGGAACACCGCCAATGTGGTCTTCATGAGCATGGGTAATAATTAAACCTTTAATTTTGTTTTGGTTTTCAACCAAATAATCAAAAGGACAAATTACTGATGTAACACCAGGTAATTCATTTTCATCACTAAATTTATTACCACAATCGATAATGAATAATTCATCGTCATATTCAACGATGTACATATTCTTACCGATTTCTTCAATGCCACCTAAAGCAAATACTGTTGTTGGTTTTTTATTTAAGTCTGGCATATAGCCTCCTTTAATATGCAATTAAAGATGGATCTTTATCTAGGTATTTATGTTTCTTATCAATTCTTTGATAAAACAAAATTCCAGATAAGTGATCTATCTCATGTTGAAGACAAACAGAGAACAATCCTTCAGCATTAATAACAATTTCTTTGTTGTTATTTAACATGTCTAAAGCTTTAACTCTTATTTTGTTAAATCTTTTAACATGACCTGGATGATCTTTATTAACAGAAAGACAACCTTCTCCATCTTTTAAGTAGCAACAAGCAACGCTTGTAGCAATTATTTCTGGATTAGCAAGTAAATATTTAATTTCTTGTTTTCCATCATAAAAGTGAAGATAAATAATCTTTTTGTTACATCCAACTTGGGGAGCAGCCAAAGCTATTCCTGGTCGGATTTCTAATTCTTCATCTCTGCCATCATAACAAGCATCAATATAGTTAACCATCTTGTTAACTAATAATGAATCTTTTTTGTCCAAAGGAAATGTAGCATTTACACATTGTTTAGATAAAAAGTCATTGCTATCTTCTAATAACCAACTAGAAGAAGGTTTAAGATCTTGTATATTCAACATTACCAATATTATATGTAAAAATATATTTTTTAATGAGTATTTAATATAATTATTAAAGATATATCTTTAATAATATATGGAGGTTGAAATGACTATTCAAGAATTTGCTACAGAAATTAAGAAAATTCATAGCCATAACGGAACCAAATTAATGTGCTTACAATTAGCACAAACTGAATTTGGTTATGTTTCTCGAGAAGCAATGACTGAAATAGCAAAAGAATTTAACACCACAACAAGTGAAATTTATTCTATTGCTACTTTCTATGCACAATTTACCTTTAACAAAAAAGGTAAATATGTTATCAATGTTTGTCTAGGAACAGCTTGCTATGTAAAAGGTAGCGCACAAATATTAGAACAATTTGAAAAGATATTAGGTATTAAACTAGGTGAAACTACACCAGACGGTATGTTTAGTCTTTCTAGTGCTAGATGTGTTGGCTGTTGTGGTTTAGCACCAGTTATTATGGTAAATGATAAGGTATATTCTATTAAAAGTCTAGACCAATGTCAAGACATTATTAATGAATACAATGAAATGGAGGCTAGCAAATAATTATGGCAATCACAATTAAAGAAATGCAAGCTATAAAAGAAAAGCTAGCTAAAAGAATAAATGACCGTAGAATTGGTTTGGCCAAAGCTGAACAAACAGGTAAAACACAAATTTTAGTTTGTGCTTCTACTGGTTGTTTAAGTAATAAATCTAATGAAGTTATTAAAGAATTTAATAGATTAATTAAACTTCACAAATTAGAAAATAAAGTTGAAGTTTATGAAACAGGATGTCATGGTCTATGTGCACAAGGACCAGTTGTTCTTATTTATCCTGAAGGTATTTTCTACCGTAAGATAACACCAACTGATGTTGGACATATTATGTCTGAACATATTATTGGTGGTCATCCAGTGAAACAATTAATTTGACCAAGTCAATTAGATGCAAACCAAAATATTCTTCCTTTAAATAAAACTCACTTCTATAAAGACCAAGTGAAGATTGCTTTAAAAAATGCTGGTGTTATTAACCCAGAAAACATTGAAGAATATATTGCATCAGATGGTTACTTTGCATTACACAAAGTATTAACATCTATGACACAAGATGAAGTAATTAATGTAATTAGTGAATCAAAACTACGTGGTCGTGGTGGTGGTGGCTTCCCAACAGGAACTAAATGAGCACTAACAAAAAAATCAGTAAGCAAAAAGAAATATGTTTGTTGTAATGCTGATGAAGGTGACCCAGGTGCTTTCATGGATAGATCTATCCTTGAAGCTGATCCACATTCAGTAATTGAAGCAATGGCTATTGCTGCTTATGCTATTGGTGCTGACCAAGGTTTCATTTATGTAAGAGCAGAATACCCAATTGCTGTTCAAAGACTTGAAACAGCTATTAAACAAGCTAAGAAACTTGGTTTATTAGGAAAGAACATTCTTGGAACAAACTTTAGTTTCAATCTATCTTTACGTTTAGGCGCAGGAGCTTTCGTTTGTGGTGAAGAAACTGCATTGATGACTTCAGTTGAAGGTAATCGTGGTGAACCAAGACCAAGACCTCCATTCCCGGCTGTTAAAGGTTTATTTGGTAAACCAACATTATTGAATAACGTTGAAACATATGCAAACATTACAAGAATTATCTTGAACGGTGCAAGTTGATTTAACAAGATTGGTACTGAAAAATCTAAAGGAACAAAAGTATTTGCTGTTGGTGGTAAGATCAACAACACTGGACTTATTGAAGTTCCAATGGGTACAACTTTAAGACAAATTGTATTTGATATTTGTGGTGGTGTACCTAAAGGTAAACAATTCAAAGCAGCTCAAACTGGTGGTCCATCTGGTGGATGCATTCCAGCTAAACTACTAGATACTCCGATTGATTATGAAAATTTAATGGCAATTGGATCAATGATGGGTTCTGGTGGTTTAATTGTTATGGATGAAGACAACTGTATGGTTGACATCTGTAAATTCTACATGGAATTCTGTGTAGAAGAATCATGTGGTAAATGTGTACCATGTAGAATTGGTAACAGACGTTTACTTGAATTATTAACTAAGTTTACTGAAGGTAAAGCAACTGAAGCCGATATTGCTAGACTAGAAGATTTATCTAACCATATTAAAGCAACTAGTCTTTGTGGTTTAGGACAATCTTCTCCAAACCCAATTCTTTCGACTTTAAGATATTTTAGAGAAGAATATATTGCTCACACCAAAGGACAATGTCCTGCTGGTGTATGTAAGAAACTTACAGGTTACTACATTGATCCAGCAAAATGTAAAGGTTGTTCAACATGCGCTAGAAACTGTCCAGTACAAGCAATTTCAGGAACAGTTGGTAAACCATATGTTATTGACAAAACTAAATGTATTAAATGTGGACTATGTGCACGAAACTGTCGTTTTGGTGCAATCATTAAGAAATAAGGAGGTTGTGTATGGCTAAAATGATTAATTTAACAATAGATGGCGTTAAAGTCAGTGTTGAAGAAGGTTCAACAATTTTAGATGCTGCTAAAAAAGCAAAAATTAAAATACCAACACTTTGTTTCTTAAAAGGTATCAATGGTATTGGTGCTTGCCGTATGTGTTTAGTAGATGTTAAAGGTGTAAGAAATCTTGTAGCATCTTGTGTTTATCCAGTTGCTGAAGGTATGGAAGTTAATACAAGAAGTAAAAGAGTATTAGATGCAAGAGACCGTAACCTTTCTCTTTTAATGTCTAATCACAGAAAAGATTGTTCAAGCTGTTTAAAATCTGAAAACTGTAAGTTAAGAGAATATGCTGAACTTAACAAGATTGACGACCATTTATATGATGGTATTCAATCTCATCATGAACCAGATGAAACATCTGATTGTATTATTAGAGATCCAAGTAAATGTATTCTATGTAAGAAATGTATAGCTGTTTGTGAAAAACAACAAGCTGTTGGTGTTATTCATGCCAATAAACGTGGATTCAACACTTACATTGGTTGTGCTTTTGATGAAAAGATGGACAAAACAGCTTGTGTAGGTTGTGGCCAATGTACATTGGTTTGTCCAACTGGAGCATTGACTGAAAAGTCATCATTGCTAGAAATAGGTGCTAAGGTTCATGATCCTGATACTATTATTGTAGCTTCTGCAGCTCCTTCAGTTCGTGTAGCATTAGGTGAAGAATTCGGTTTACCTTATGGTACTGATGTTGAAGGCAAGATGATTACTGCTTTAAGAAGAATGGGCGTTAAGTATGTGTTTGACGTTAACTTTGCTGCTGATTTAACAATCATGGAAGAAGGAACAGAATTCCTTGATCGTTTAAATAATGGTGGTAAATTACCATTAATTACAAGTTGCTCTCCTGGTTGAATTAACTATGTTACAGCTTACTATCCAGAATTCATGGATAATTTATCAACTGCTAAATCACCAATGCAAATGCAAGGTGCTATAACAAAAACTTACTGAGCACAAAAGATGGGTATTGATCCTAAAAAGATTTGTACACTTCATATCATGCCTTGTACAGCTAAGAAGTCAGAAATTAATTATGGTTGTGATGCATTAAAGGGAATGCGTGACACTGATGTTGTAATTACAACAAGAGAATTAGCTCGTGCTATTAAACAAAATGGTATTGACTTTGTTCACTTACCTGATGGTAAGTATGATGAAATGTTAGGTGATTACACTGGTGCTGGTGTTATCTTTGGTGCCAGTGGTGGTGTAATGGAAGCTGCTTTAAGAACAGTAGCAGATATTGTTACTGGTGAAGATTTAAAACAAATCGAATACAAAAAAGTTCGTGGTATTAAAGGTATTAAAGAAGCAACTATTAATTTAAAAGGCAAAGAAATTAAAGTATGTGCTGTTTCTGGTCTAGCTAATGCTAGAGAAGTTCTAGAAAATATTAAATCTGGAAAGAAACAATATCACTTTGTTGAAATCATGTGTTGTCCAGGTGGATGTGTTAATGGTGGTGGTATGCCATACATTGACTATGACAAATATGATCGTGACGAAGTCATCAAAGCTCGTGCTAAAGCACTATACAAAAATGATAGCCACAGAAAACTTCGTAAGAGTCACCAAAACCCATCTATCATTAAAATTTACAAAGATTTCTTTGAAAAACCAAACTCACACAAGGCTCATGAAATCCTTCATAGAAGCTACAAAAAACGTGAATTTATTTAATATATAAAATATATTGAATTTATATCAAAAATTAGTCCAAAAATATGTATAATTAAATAGTAATAAGGAGATTAATTAACTCATTATGTCAAAAGCTGTCGTAAATAAAGAAAAATGTTTAGGTTGTGGCGCTTGCACTGGCGTTTGTCCAGTAGGTGCTGTAGCTATCGGTTCTGATGGCAAAGCCGGCGTAGATCAATCTAAATGTGTTGGTTGCGGAGCATGTGCAGGCGTTTGTCCAGTACAAGCTATCGAAAACAAATAATTTTTCTTATAACACATTGACGAAGAAAGGTGCTCGAGCACCTTTTTTCTTTTTATAATTACTAATATATGCAAAAGAATATTTTTCATATTCACACTTATATTTGTAAACACTCTTCAAATAAATTTGAAGAAATTGTTGATTATGCATTAAAACATGGATATAAGAAATTGTATTTTACTGAACACCCATACATTACTGTTAAATGCCCATATCAAGTTAGACGTGCAAGTTATGAAGATGTTGTTGAACTAAAGAATAAGATTGTTAAAGCCAACAAGAAATATAAAAATAGATTACAAATCTATTTTGGTTATGAAGTTGAATATAACAAAGCAGATAGATGATACATTAAGAAATTATCCAAAGATGGTATCTGTGATTTCTTTGTTTTTGGTAATCACTTCTACGGTGATTTATTTAAAATGAAAATGCCACTACCTTTGGTAGTGAATGTTACTAAAACAAAAGAGCAATTAAAAGAATTTAATGCCAACAATAAAGCAGCAATGTCTAGTGGTTTAATGTCTTGAGTTGCTCATCCAGACATTTATTTAAATTCATATAAAAAATGAGATTCAACAGCTAAAGCTGTTGCTAAACATATTATTGATTATGCAATTAAATATCATTTACCTTTAGGTTTCAATGTTAACATTAGATCTTTCGAAACTAAGAGTGAATGACACTATCCATGTGAACACTTTTGAAAATTAGTAGCTAAAACAAATATTCCTGTAATTATTGAAGCAGACGCACATGAAATGCCTCCATTAACAGTAGAATGATTAGCTAAAGCTAAAAAGCTAGCTATTAAGTTTGGTTTAAAGAAAAATCTAACTGAAAAAATAACTTTAAATTATTTGCATTAAAAAAAGCTTCCTATGGAAGCTCTTTTTATTCTTTGTATTCAACTGCGAAGAAAGAAGCAATTTCTTTTATAGCAGCAGTTTCGTCATTTCAATTAGAAGTTCTAATTTCAATCTTGCCTGGAACTTTTACTTTAGTGTAAGCATTCATTAGGTTGATTAATGACTTTGCATTGGCTTTTGTTGTACCAACAATAACATCAACATCGCAAGTATATTTACCAGCGATTTGTTGTAATTTGGCAGCCATTTTATTATGTAGATAAGATGGGTTTGTAATTTTAACTTGTATACTTTTCATGTTTATAAAAATATACTTTAATTATAAATGCATTTCACCTATGGAAAATAAAAAACCTACATTTTATTGTGGTTTTTTAATAATTTTTGGTCAAAGTTTTCATCAAACCAAATGTATGACCCTTCCTTATTAAGGAAGCTTCTGAAAATATTTACATAAGCATTAGGTCATTTTTTAGTATCATAAAAATTTTTATTAATAAAATTTTTAATTTCAGTTCGTTGAGTAATCTTTTCATTTGGACACAAATTATTAATTACTGGGAACTTATATTTCTTTGCAACTTTTTCAATTTCTTTTTCTCTACAAAGAATTAAAGGTCTAATCAATCAAACTTTGTTTCGATCTAGATAATTAACAGGTTTTAGCGTAGCTAATCTAGATTCATTTAGCATATTCATAAAGAATGTTTCAATAGCATCATCAGCATGATGACCTAAAGCAAGTTTATTAAACTTTTGGGCTTTCATTGCTTTTATTAAAATAGCTTTTTTCATCTTAGCACAAAGTGAGCATTGAATTTTGTTATGCTCTTTTTTAACATTTAAAACTTCAGCAATGTTAGAATCTAGAATTTCTAAATCAATATTGTTTGCTTTAGCAAACTTAGTTAGTTTGGCATAATTGACTTTCTTAAAACCTAAAGCAACATGAAAACCTTTAACTTTTAAGTTTCAATTGCTTTCTTTGTTTAGTTTTTTAGCAAGAATATCTAGTGACTTTAGTAAAACTAAAGAATCTTTACCACCAGATACACCAACAGCTATATGATCACCTTTTTTAATCATATGGAAAATACTGTTTGCTCTAATTATGTTACCAATTACTATTCTCATAATTTTATTATGATAAAATTATATTATGTTTATATCTGATAAACTTATATTGATTAACAAGCCTGAAGGGTGAACAAGCAACGATGTAGTTGCTAAAATTCGTGGTGCTTGTCATTATAAAAAAGTTGGTCATGCTGGAACATTAGATCCAATGGCAACTGGTCTTTTAATTTTGGGTTATGATGAAGGAACCCACCTATTAGGTGACTTAATGTTGCAAGACAAACAATATCAAACAACTATCAAGTTTGGTATTAGAACCGAAACCGGTGATCGAACTGGAGCAGTTATTGAAAAACAAAAAACAAAACTAAACATTAAACAAGTAAAACAAGCTTTAGCTAGTTTTGTTGATCAAGATTACTTGCAAAGACCACATCCATACTCAGCAGTTAAAGTAAACGGTAGGAAAGCATATGAATATGCTAGACAAGGTCAACATCTTGAATTAGAACCAAGATTAGTTAAGATTAATGGTTTTAAAATTAATGATTTTAATCCTAACAAACAAGAATTAAAGATAACTTTAAATGTAACTAAAGGTTTCTATGTTCGTTCATTTGCAGAGGACTTAGCAGCTAGATTACATACGGTTGCGCACATAATTACTTTAGTAAGAACTAAATGTGGCGACTTTAAATTAAAAAATGCTTATACTTTAAGTGATTACATAAACAAACATGCAAGTTAAAGTAATTAATACACAAACCGTTAAACCATCTTCTTTACCTTTGGTAATTGGTTATTTTGGTTGCATTCATGTTATGCATGGTCAATTGTTTACAATGTACCATCATTACAATGTTTTAACTTTTAAAGATATGACAAGCAAGGTTGGAACGCAAATATATCCTTATAAGGATAGAATTAGAAACATTGCTGAATTCAAACCTAGAAATATTTTTATTTATGATATTGCTAAAAACAATATGAAGGCTGAAGAGTTTATTCAAAAGATTTTATTAAAAATAAACCCTAGCTCAATTATTGTTGGAACTGACTTTACTTTTGGTTCTGACCACCAATCGTATGAGATTTTAAAGAAATACTTTAAAGTTGAAGCAATGCATTACAACTCGAGAGTTTCAACTACCATCATTGCTGATTTATTAAAAAACAAAGATATGGAAAAAGCCAATGGCTTAATGTTCTTCCCATTCTATTACAATTCAAAATGAATTACTGGTTTAGGCCGTGGTAAAACAATTGGATGTAGAACAATCAATTTAGCAATTGATTATCCTGTTTATGTTCCAGAAGGTTGCTATGTTTCCAAGATAAAATTAGCTGGTAGAACATTTAGATCAGTGACTTTCTATGGAAAGAGCCCTGTCTTCCATGCTGAAAAACCAACATTAGAGACTCATGTTATTGGAACAACTATTCCTCCAAGATTCTTCTTTCCAAGAATGATTAAAGATAATGTTAAGGTTGAATTTTTAAAATATATTCGTGAACCAAAGACCTTTGCTAGCAAAGAAGAATTGATTAAAGCAATCAAAGACGATATTAAAGAAGCAAAAGAATATTTTGAACAAAATAAGTAAATAATATAATTATTTAAAGTTCAAGATGAATAAAAAATTAATAGAGTTTAGTCATATTAATTTTGGTTATAAGAAAGATAACCCTATTTTATATGATGTTTCATTTTCAATAAATGAAAATGAACACATCTGTATTGTTGGTCCAAATGGTTGTGGTAAATCAACATTAGGAAAATTAATTGTTGGTTTGCTTAAACCA
This sequence comes from Mycoplasmoidaceae bacterium, assembly GCA_049177155.1. Classification (GTDB taxonomy): domain Bacteria; phylum Bacillota_I; class Bacilli_A; order Mycoplasmatales; family Mycoplasmoidaceae; genus Hennigella. Next base: position 174,582 of record CP185407.1, read on the forward strand.
CAAAGTGGTTCAATCATTTTTAAAGACAAAGAAGTTAATAAATTTAATATTAATGAATTGAGAAGTTGTTCAGGTGCTATTTTTGAAAACCCAGACAACCAATTTATTGGTTTAAGTGTTCAAGATGATATTGCCTTTGGATTAGAAAACCAAAGAGTATTACATAAAGATATGCAACCAAAGATTGATGAAATAGCTAAATTTGTTGGTATATCTGATATCTTAACACAAAGTGTTAAGAATCTATCTGGTGGACAAAAACAACTAGTAGCTATAGCTTCTATATTAGTAATGAACCCTAAACTAATAGTTTTTGATGAAGTTACTTCTATGATGGATGCTTCAGCTAAAAACAAGATTGATAAGCTAATCTTGTCTTTAAAGACAAAAAAGAAAACTATAGTAACCATTACTCACAATATGGATGATGCAATGAAAGCAGACAGAATCATTGTTATGGATCAAGGCCGTATCATTTGTATTGACAAACCTAATAAGGTTTTTGCTAATCCTTTATTAAATACTTTATCTTTAGATAAACCATTTATTTATAGATTGGCTGATCAACTACATGTTGCTCCAACAAATGGTTTGGCTAAATTAGTGAAAGAGATTAAAAATGAAAAATAAAATCATCAATAAAAATCTCCACACTAAAAATATTATCACTTGTGATAATATCTCTGTTTCTTGCGGTTTAAAAAAGAACAAACAAATGCTTTTAAACAATTTATCATATGCCTTTGAAAAAGGCAAAGTATATGCTATTGTTGGAAATTCTGGTGTAGGTAAAACAACATTAGCAATGCATTTAAATGCATTGAGAATACCTTCCAGTGGAAACATCTTTATCAAAGATAAAGTTATTACTGCCAACCAAAGAAAGATTAAATACTATAAAGATATTCGTAAAACTGTTGGATTAGTTTTTCAATTTCCTGAGCACCAACTATTTAAAGATACAGTAGAAAAAGACATTCTGTATGGACCTATTAACTATCATGTTAATAAAGAAGAAGCTAAAAAAATAGCTTCTAAATATATGTATTTAGTTGGACTAGATAAATCATTACTTTATGCTAACCCATTTGATTTATCAAATGGACAAAAGCGTTTAGTCACTATTGCTAGCATTCTATCTATAGAACCAGAAGTTGTGATCCTTGATGAACCAACCGCTGGACTAGATGCTCAAGGTCAAAAACACATTGTTCATATTATTAATGAATTAAAAAATAAAAATAAAACTGTCATTATTGTTACACACAATATGGACAATGTTCTAGAATTAGCTGATGAAGTGCTTGTACTTCATAACCAACAACTATATAAAACTGGAACACCTTATCAAATTTTTAGTGATAAGAAATTATTGAATGAAGTTGGTTTAGAAACTCCATTTATTATTAATGTATTAAATAAATTACACATACGCAATAAACAACCAAGAACAATTGCTGACTTGGCAAAAATCCTTAAGAAAGGAGGTTACTAATGTATTCACATTATTCTTTTAAAACACCTTTAGAAGAAAGACCTCTTTTCTTAAATAGATTTAATCCAACACTAAAAGTGATTTGTACTATTTTATTATTGGTTTTAGTTTTCATTCCCGTTACTGCTGTAGCTCAAATTTGTATTTTAATACTAGTTATTAGTTTATGAATTTCTGCTAAACTACCATTTAGAAAAATGAAGGTTATCTTTAAAACACTTTTAGTGTTATTCTTCTTTATTTTCTTAATTAATTGGTTAGTAGCTAAAGCTCCAGGTATTAGTTTTGATTTACCAAACCATTATCAATTATGGGGAAGTACTTGAGAATCTTTATTTAATAAAGGATGAATTCATTGACAAGAACTTGAAGACCGTACTTATTATTATTGAACCCATGGTGTTATTTGGGGTGGATGAGTTGAACCAGTCTTAAGACTTGATCCAGCACCTTCTCATATGACTATAGTTGTTAATGGAGTTAAGATGTACCTTAATTACTCTTGTCCATGATATGGACTAAGTAGTTTGGTTGTTGTTTCGTCTATAAGCATGTGTATTAAATTATTCTGCATGCTTGCAATATTTAGTTTGTTAGTTAATACAACTTCAACATTACAATTGACTTATGCATTTGAACATGTATTATGACCACTAAAGTGAATTAAGGTTCCTGTAACTGAAATATCTTATATTATTGCTGTAGCTATTAGATTTGTTCCGACACTATTTGAAGAAGCAAATGAAATAATAGACGCGCAAGCAAGTAGGGGTGTTGATTTTAGAAACGGCAGACTAGGAACAAAAATTAAAGCAGTTGGATCATTAGTTGTTCCGATGTTTGCAGCAAGTTTCAATCATGCTGATAAATTATCTGACGCTATGGAAGCCAGAAACTTTGCTCCTAGGGCCGGCAGAACAAAATATAGACTCTACCATTGTCGAGCTTCACACTGAGTCTCATTTGCGATTTTAATTTGTTTGCTTGCGCTATTTATATATTTACGCGTATGTAAAGTTATAATTTATCCATTCATAGCAGTTGATTGCTTTAACATATAAATATGAAACAACGATTCAAAGCCACATTAACTTACAACGGTAGTAACTACCATGGTTGAGCAAAACAACCAGGACAAGAAACTATCCAAGGTGTTTTAGAAAACACTATTAATAATGTACTTAACCAAAAGGTTAAGGTTTATGCTGCTGGTAGAACAGATGCTGGAGTTAATGCTGTTGGACAAGTTATTCACTTTGATTTAGAAATCAACATTAAACCAAAACAAATTAAAGAAGCATTGAATAAGGCTTTGCCTTATGACATTAGGATTGCAAAGATTCAAAAGGTATCTTCAAAGTTTAATGCTAGATTTGATGCCAAGAGTAAGACATATATTTACTATATCAATACTAATACTATTAATGATGCAGTTAAATCTAGTCATATCTATCAATATAACAAACCAATTAATATTAGCTTAGTAAAAAAGACAAACAAAGTATTTTTAGGACAACACAACTTTTTATCTTTTTCTACAGACGAAAGATCTGAGGAAGCATTAGAAAGAAAGATTCTTTCTATTAAAGTTAAGAAACAAAAAGACATTGTTTCTATTGCTGTTTCTGGAACTGGATTTCTAAGAAGTCAAATCCGAATGATGGTTGGAGCAATGCTTGCTTTAAATGAAAACAAAATAACTTTATTACAAATAAAGCAATGATTAAATGAACCAAAAAAAGGCCAAGCAGTTTATAAAGCTCCTGCTTGTGGCCTTTGTTTAGTTAAAGTAAGATATTAATTTATTTTTTTAATATTTCGCCTGTAATAGAATCGAAGTGAAGCTTAGCATATTCAGCAAGTTTTGCTTTTTTAATTATTTGCTTACCAGCATCAATAATCTTAGTCTTTTCAACTGAGCCTCTTGGTAGTTTAACTTTTACCTTAGCTGATAACTTATCCATATAAGTTAGGAAAGCATCTCTAGCAATAACACTAGCACAAGCTACAGCTAAGTATTTGCTTTCAGCTTTCATTTCAATAATATCTATATATACTGGTTTAATTTTTGCTTGTTCTAGATATTTGTAGTAGTTGTTTCTAGCAACAAATTGATCAAGGATTACTTTGTAATGTTGATTTTTTAGTTTGTTTGTTAACTTTGTTAAAGAATCGTTGTGGCAGATTGCCTTAACAATATTGCTGTTGTCAAACTTATCAATGATCTTGTTGTAAACAACAGGTTGACAAACACATGTTTCTGATACAACCAATTTTTTTAAATCCTTAGCAATACTCTTAATAAATTTGTCATCAAGCTTTTTGCTGTCATTAACTTTTAAAGCTTTGACTTTGTCAATGCAAACATTAGGAACATAACAAGCACAAGTTACAACTGGTCCAAAATAATCGCCAGTTCCAACTTCATCCATACCAATTGTTCCATCTATATCTTTAGATAAAGATTTCTTAACAGGTTTAGAAGCACTCTTACCAAAATTAATAATTGCTGATTCTTCACCTTGTAGTAATAAAGTACCATTTTTAAAAACACTGATTGCCAAGTCTTTAGTTTTATAAAAAGCTAAAAGATTTTCGTTTTTTAAATCTTTTTGTTTGAATGCTTTATATAAAGCATCTATCTTACTAAATTCAGTTTTAGTGATTTTACTTGTTAAGCTTTTCATGGTGTTTTACAGATTGATTATATTTTTTATCAATTAGTTCTTTTAAAGTTTTCATAACTTCAGTGTTAGGGATTTCTTTATTTAATGTTCCATTAATATAAAGGAAACTTGTTGTTTTGTCCTTAACACAAATAGCAATATCGCAACCATCTGCTTCACCAGGACCATTAACAATACAACCCATAATTCCTACTTTGATAGCTAAATGTTTGTCTTCTAGATAGTGATCTAGTTCTTCAACTCACTTAGTAGTATTGAATTGATTGCGTCCACATAAAGGACAAGCAACAATGTTATAGTATGGGATATTAAATCCCATATTGTTTAAAAGAGTCTTGGCAATTTTGATTTCTTCTTTTCTATTTCCATTCAAAGAAATTCTAATTGTGTTACCTATTCCTTTATTTAATAAAGGAATGATACCAATACATGATTTAACAATACCCAATTTTTCTGGACCAGATTCAGTTATACCTAAGTGAATTGGGTATTTACATTTTTTAGCCAATTCTATATTAGCCAAATATGTAATATTTGGATTTGAGTCTTTAATGCTAACAATTAAATTTTTAAAGTTGTTCTTTTCAAAGAATTTGATTCAGTCAAAAGCACATCTAACTAATTGTGGAACTTTTGGTTGGTGTGGATCAACTTTTAAACTACCACCGTTTATACCAATTCTGATGGCAGTATTTCTAGCTTTTGCTGCTTGAAGTATTTGCAATACTTGTTCTCTAGAACCAATGTTTCCTGGATTAATTCTAATCTTGGCAACACCAGCTTCAATTGCTTTTAAAGCATACTGGAAATTAAAATGAATATCAGCAATTAACGGAGTTGTTGACTTTTCGACAATTTCAGCTAAAGCTGCAGCATCAGCATCATCTAATACAGCCAATCTAATTAGTTGTGCACCATAATTAGCTAGTTGTTTAATTTCTGCCAACGTCTTTTCTACATCACTAGTTTTAGCGGTAGTCATAGTTTGGATAACAATTTCATTGTATCCACCTATGGTTAGATTACCAACCACCACTTCCTTAGTTAATGTTCTGTTTCTTACCTTGCTCATGATTAAAGTTTAATCATTATATAAATACAAAAAGAAAAAAATCGTCTTTTCAACGATTTTTATCATCATGGGGCGTTTAGTGGGACTTGAACCCACGAGTGCCTGAGTCACAGTCAGGTGTGTTAGCCAACTTCACCATAAACGCCATAATGTCTAATAATTATACATACTTTTGGCTAAATATAAGTATAATAAATTAAACACGTTGGAACCAAGACATGATTGCTTTATCTGTCGAAGCGAAGACATAAAAAGTGTTGTAAAAATTAAATAAAATAAGGAGACATATTAAGAATATGGCTATCACAAAAGAAACTAAGAAAAACTTAGTTAAAGAATACGGAAAAGATGCAAAGGACACAGGAAATACTGAAGTTCAAATCGCAATCTTAACTGCTGAAATTAATTCTTTAACTGAACACTTAAAAAACAATCAAAAAGATTTTGCTTCTAAAAGAACTTTGTATGCAAAGAACTCTAAAAGACGTAATCTTTTAAACTACTTAAAAAGAACAAATCTTGAAAAGTACCGTGAATTAGTTAAGAAGCTAAACTTAAGGGCAGCAAACTAGTATGGAAAACAAGAACACATGATGATCTAAACTGAATGTAAAGAACATAAGCAAAACATTTGGTGTTGTAGTCTTTGTTCTTGTTTTTGTTTTTACTTTCCTAGTTACTTCTAGTGAACTAAAACAACACTGAGTGATACTGTTATCAGTATTTGGTGGTGTACTTGCACTAGTTATTATTGCTTGAGTAGGATTAGTACTAATTGTTAAGAAGAAAAAAAGAGATAATGATCCTAACCAACAAAAAATTGAACAAGCAATTAAAAGTGTTCAGGACACTGAACAACAACCACCTTTAATCTAAAGATTAATTAAAATAATATATTTTTTATTTATTTTTAATATATAGTTATTAGTAATATTATGATTTTTGAAAATTATTTTTATGGTTTAGGTGTAGGAGCGCTAATGGGATACTTCATCCCATTTGCTATTCTAGTTTGTGTCCTAGCTACGCTAATGACCAAATTTGCCTTAGCCATTAAAGATAAAGCTAGACTACCTGATGGCGTTGTTGGTGGTATTTTAATTGGTGCCATTACTTCCATTCCAGAATTGATTACATCAATTTGTGTAGTAGTACAATCAACAACCGACACAGAAGTTCATGCATCATCTGTATTTGGTGATGTTATTGGTTCTAACATGTTCTGCATGTTAATTATGTCGGTTGTTCTAATTGGTACAGTCGTTTTATTCAAACACCGTGAAGCAAACCAAATCAACACAGTTTCTTTAACCTTTATGGTTATTGGAACAATATTCTGTTTTGTAGCATGTATTTTCGATAACAATGGACCAATTTATAATCCAGACATTGCTATTCCAAGTCCATTAGTATGGAACGGTTTCAATTTCTTTAGTATCTTTATTTTCGCGTCATATGGTATTGCTGTATATTCAATGATTTTTGGATCTAAGGTTGTTTCTGCTGGTGTTACTGGTAAAGGTTTAAAGACAAAAGTTAAATTACCTGCAGTCCAAAAACACGAACCATCTAAATTCCTACAATTACCAATGTGATCACTAATTCTACTATTAGTAGGATCTGTTGTTGCTCTAACATTAAGTTCATTAGTTTTAGCGGCTAGTTGTGGTGGACTAATCGTTAGATGAGAATTACCACAAGTATTTGGTAGAACTTTATTATTAGGTGTTGCAACAAGTTTACCTGAATTAGTTGCTGTTGTAAACTTAGCAATTAATAGACGTTATAACATGGTTATAGACTCAATGGTTGGTAGTTGTGCTTTCAACATGACTATATTATTCTTATCTAATATGATTTATGGTTGCATTGCTACAAACCCTGTTGGCGATCCAATGTTTGTTTTAAATGATAAAGGTGATACAGCCGTTCAATTATCATTATTCTTACTTCAATGTTTGTTTGTGTTAATTTACTTAGTAATTAACTCAAGATCAGTAAAATCATATTTAAGTAATAGACAAGCAATAACAATCAATGCAGTATTACTTGGTCTATCTGTTCTTCCATATATTAGCTATATCACTTTAGGTATCTTGGAACAAAACGGAATTATTCCATACTAATAAAAAAGAGGCAATCGCCTCTTTATTTTTTTAACTTACTAGAAATAGTATGTAATAAGATTGCTGTAGCAGCCGAAACATTTAATGATTGTGTTTTACCTGGTGCTTCTATATATACTTTGAAATCAGAGTTCTTTAGAACTAAAGGACTTATTCCCTTATTTTCATTACCCACAATGATAACTACTTTACCACTAAATTTGATTTCATCAAGTTTATGTGCTTGTTGATCCAAACAACTTGCATATACTCAATAACCAGCTTCTTTTAATTTAGCAATTGAATCAGAAAGGTTTGTTACCTTAATCATATTAAGGTTAGAGATAGCTCCTTGCGATGTTTTAATAACAGCAGGAGTTATTTGACATTGTCCATCCTTCTTATATATAAGAGCATCAATACCAAATGATTCAGCAGATCTAATGATTGCTCCAAAGTTCATTGGATCTTCAATTGAATCTAACATTAACACTAATGATGTTGGATTATTTTTAGTAGTGCTTAAGAATGTAGATAAAGATAAGGAACTTGTTCCTTCAGCATAACCAATTGCAAATTGGTGGTTTTGTCCTTTAGCTAATTTTTCATAGAAGGACTTGTCATTATTTACTTTAACTGTTGGTAAATAAGCTTTTACTTTATTAAAGAAGACTTTGTCTTTATTGCTAATAGTTGCTTCTTTTAATGAATTATTTGCAATTGCATCAAGAATTGCCTTTTTGCCAATGATTAATTGCATTATAGAAGACCTTTGCTTATTAAGATGTTTCTTAATTCATCAGCTTTAGCATAATCATGTTCATCAATTGCTTTTTGCCAACTCTTAATAGTACCAATATGTTCTGCATGAAGGTTTCCATAAGTTTCAGGGAAACCTAAAACAATTAATTCTTTAGCAATAACACAATACATAGTATTGGCATTTTGATAATCTTTTGAACGAAGTAGAACGTTTAGACGGCTAATTTGGTTCATGATAACTGTAATAGCATTAGGTAAATTTAAATCTTCACTTAATTCTTTTTCAAAATCACGATCTATTTTTGCATTAGGCATTCATGTAAATGAATCATGTGCAACTAAATGTGTTTTAGCAATGTTTAAATTCTTAATCATTGCATTAACTTCTTGTGTTGATGCATCAAGTAATTCTTTTGTAAAGTTAACTGGTTGTTGATATTTAGCTTTATAAAAGAATCATCTTAAACCCATAGCATTATCTTTAGTGATAATGTCTTTAACTAAAATGTAGTTGTTTAATGATTTAGACATCTTTGCACCATTAACATTAATATGGCCAACATGCATTCAAACATCAGCAATATCTCTACCAGTCATAGCAACGTTTTGTGCATTTTCATTTTCGTGGTGCGGGAATTTTAAATCAACTCCACCACCGTGAATTGTTACATGATCACCAGCATACTTATTAATAAGTACACAACATTCAGTGTGTCATCCTGGACGACCTTTTGATCAAGGTGAATCTCAATTAATACCAGTATCAGTCTTTTTTCATAAAACAAAGTCTAAAGGACTTTTCTTGTTAGTCTTATTTTCTTTTCTAACACCTTCTAATAGTGCATTAATGTTTTGACCACTAATGTGTCCATAATCTTTAGCCTTTGATACATCAAAGTATACATCACCGTCAACAATATAAGCAGCACCTTTGTCAATCAATCCTTGAATATATCTTTGAATATCACCAATGTGTTCTGATACTTTTGGCATTAACATTGGTTTAATATTTAATAAATTAAATAAGTCTAGGTATGCGTAAGTATATTTTGTTGCTAATTCTTCTTCTGAAATGTTAGCTTGTGCAGCAGCATTGATAATTTTATCATCAACATCTGTGATGTTTTGAATACTATAAACATCTCTACCACATCTTAGCAGGAATCTAGTTAAAACATCAAAGATAACTAATGGACGAACATTTCCAATGTGAACATAGTTATAAACAGTTGGACCACAATTATAAATTGTGATTCGACTATCTTTTAGTTCAACTAGTTCTTTTTTTGCGGAATTATATACTCACATAACTACCCCTATATATTACTATATTATTATCAAATTTTGTTGGTGATAATTTTAATGCCCAACTCTTTAGCCTTTTTATATTTAGTGCTTTCAAAGTCATTTGCTATTAAATAGTCAATCTCTTTATTGACTGATCCAAAGAATTTAGCATCATATTTTTCTTCCATGATTTTGATGATTTCACTTCGTGGAATCTCAAATGATCCAGTAATAACAAACTTCTTTTGATAGTATGGACTTGATGTATCATACTTTCTTTCAATTAGAGTTGTGTTTACTCCAACTTCTTTTAATTTATTAATCAAAGTTAAGTTGTTTTTAATCTTAAAGAAGTCAACAATTGATTGAGCAACAGTTTCACCAACATCTTTAATTTGTACTAAAGCTTCTAGTGGTGCAACTGCTAGATTATCTAAAGTTTTAAATTTTTCTGCAAGCACTTTTGCAGTAATAGCACCAATATGTCTAATTCCTAAACCATAGATAAGTTTATCTAAATTTGCTTTCTTAGAGTTTTCAATAGAAGTGATTAAATGATCAAACATTTTGTCTTTAATGTGTAGATCTAAATTTAAAACTTGTTGCTTTTTATCTTTTAGATAATACAAGTCAATAATGTTTTTAACAATGTTGTTATCTCAGAATTTTTCTAGAATCTTATTGCTTAGTCCATCAATGTTCATTGCATCTCTATCTGCAAAGTGAACAATGTTTAATAATCCTCTTGCTGGACAATCAATGTTTACGCAGTATTGATCTACTTCACCTTCTACCTTTTCTAGTTTGCTTCCGCAAACAGGACAATTTTGTGGTGGGACATAAGTTGTAGCATTGTTTGGGCGTTTCTTTGTGTTTGGACCAATTACTTTAGGAATAATTTCTCCTGCTTTGAAAATTTTAACTGTATCACCAATGCGAATATCTTTTGCAGCGATATATTCAGCATTGTGTAATGTTGCAGCAGAAATTGTTGAACCATCTAATAACACTGGAGTTAAGTTAGCAACGTAGTTGATTCTTCCGGTTCTACCAACTGTTGTTGTAATGTTTTCTAGTTTTGTTTCAACTACATTTGGTGGGAATTTATATGCAATAGCTCATTTTGGGAATTTAGATGTGTAACCAATTCTTTCATGATCTGCAAAGTTATTAACTTTAATAACAACACCATCGATAGGGAAATCTAAATTATTTCTCTTATCAGTTCAGTTATCAATAACTTTAATAACTTCTTCGATACCATTGCAGATTTTAATATCTGGTGCAACATTGAATTTGTTTTTCTTTAAAAAATCAATTACTTCAGATTGTTTTGTTAATCCGTATTGTGACTCATTGGGAATTTGGTAACAATACATTGTTAAGTTACGCTTAGCAGTAATTTTTGGATCAAGTTGTCTTAAACTACCAGAAGCAGCATTACGACAGTTTGCAAATTTCTTTTCTTCATCTTCTATTGCTGCATTGATTTTTTCAAAATTCTTTTTTGTTAAAAATACTTCACCACGAATTTCAATATCATCTTGAAAGTCAATCATTAAAGGGATTGATTTAATTGTTTTAACGTTGGCTGTAACATCTTCACCAGTTAAACCATCACCTCTTGTTGCTCCTGAAACTAATTTACCATCTTGGTAAATTAAACTCATACTTAGACCATCAATTTTAGGTTCAACACAGTAAACAATTTGATTATTTGAACCTATAGCCTTTTTAATGTCATTGTCAAACTTTCTCATTTCATCAGCTGAAAAGGCATTAGCTAATGACATCATTTTTGTTTTGTGTTGATATTTTTTAAGCTTAGTGCTAGCACTACCACCAACCCTTTGGCTTGGTGAGTCTGGTGTTAAAAATTGAGGATATTGAGTTTCTAACTCAATAAGCTGTCTTAAAGTGATATCGTATTCTTCATCGGAAACTGTTGGATTGTTAAGAACATAATATTCGTATTCTCATTTTCTTAACAATGTTTTAAGCTTTTCGATACGTTGTTGAACTTGGTCCATAAACTAAATAAATTATAAATAAAAAAAGATTAGTAAACTAATCTTTTTTTCTATTAATATCAGTTATATTTTCAGTTACCAATTTGGTCTTTTTTGTAATTGAAAGTAGCTTTTAAAGCAACAATGAAAATTGGGATAACAAATAACATATTTAAATCTAAAGTGTTAAGTGGGAAGTTTTGAGTTGAGATCTTTAACATGTGAATAACTAAAGGGTTAATAAATAGAATGCAACTTACAATTCCAAACTTAATAACACTATCAGTTTTAAACATAATAGCTAATTGTGATTTTTTAGTAGCTCTAACAATTAAATATGTTAGAGTTAAAGCCAAGAACAATGCATACATTAGAGTATTAAAGATGGCAACATTAACAGCCGATGTAATGTTAAATGACCAAATGTATGTATAAGTGAAAGTTAGGAAGTTTCGATAGTTAATATTTTCTGCTTTTCACTTATAAATTTCTTGGAAGATGAAGAAGTTAGCAACTAATATTAATGCAATTAATATTACAAGTCCAGCATAAACAATTCTTCCTGAGTTGTGATAAATACCTAAAGCAATTTTTGTATCTCAACCTGGTGTACCAAATTTTTGATAAACCATAATTAGGATTAATGCAAAGATTAAATACAAAAGATTTATTACTGATAACAACCAATAAGTGTAGTGATAAATAGACAACATACTAGCAATAGCTAGTAATAGTGGTCATGACATAAATAGAATAAAGTTGAATGAGTTTTTCTTGTTTCTAATTGCATAGTATGTTGAGAAAATTCAAACACATAAAACAGTGAAGTAACTAGTACAACTCATGGCCACAAAACCAATTAAAAGAGTTGTTAACATGAATAGTCAAAGTGTTAGTGCTTTTCCTTCTCTTGCTAAGATCAAAACAAAAGCAAAAAGTAATAGTAAAATTCAAGCATCGCCTACGGCGTAAGACTCGATGAATGCTAGAGTTAAGACGACAAATACTAATACAATTCCAATTGAAATTAACATCCTAGGAATTGTTGTATTTTTGCCATAAAGTCATGCACATAAACAACCAACAAAACCTGCTGCAATTATTGTTCATGATCAATTGCAATATGTTAAAGCATCTTGACTATTTTTAATGCTAAAAGCATTAATTCAGAAGGTGTTAAAAACATTAACTATCGAGAAATTAGAAACAACATTTGCTGAGTCCAATTGTAAACGAATTGGTTTTCAAATATCATATTGCAATGCTTCAATTGTTTTGTATCAGTTGCGACCAAATTCTGAGTTGAAATTTCTATAGCAAAGATAACCAATGACAATAGTCATTCCAAAAGCAATTAAGAATGTTAACACCTTTTTATAGTTAACACTTCAGGTAATAAAAGCATATCTTCAGTTAGCAATGTAAATAGCTAACAAAATTAACTGAATTGCTCCAAAAACTACGAAGTAGGATCAAATAATTGCTCGTCCAGCATACATCCAAACTGAGATAAAATAAAAGACATCAAAGTAAGCAATTAATCCTATTAGTGTTGCTAAAAAAGGATTGACATTAATCCTAACTTTTTTCATAATTCTGCCAATAAAAAAGGCATTGAAAAAGAAAATTAATGGAACAACAATAATCGCTGCTATCATACCCAAATTATAAAATAAAAAAGTAGGTTTTAACCTACTTTGATTTAATGGAGCAGATGACGAGAATCAAACTCGCGTATCGACCTTGGCAAGGTCGCATTCTATCATTGAATTACATCTGCGTAAGTTTGTATATTATATAGACTAAAAAAACATTTTTTAAAAGTTTTTGTGCAAAAAGTCCAATAATGTATATAATTAATAAACTCGTATATTATTTATTAGTTAAATAATAATATATTAGATATATATTATCCTGGGAGTGTTATATGGCTACAAAACCAATGTTTGTTGAACGAAAAATCGCAAACCTAGTTACTAGACGTGACTATGCGAAACAATTTGTTAAGTTCGAAGAACCTGACCTATTGGAAATTCAAAAGAAATCTTATGAAAGATTCCTTAAGAAAGAACTTGGTGAGCTAATTGAAAGTTATTTTCCAATTAGACACATTAAGAACAAAACCCACCATGTAGAAATTAATACCAAGACTGGTATTAATGGTATTCATTTCTACCCTGGTGCTTTTGATGAACAAGAAGCAAGATACAAAGGCAAAACATACGAAACATCAGTTTATGTTGATTTAATCCTTGTTAATGATGAAACAGGTGAAATCAAGAAAGTTAGAAAATCTAAAACTGATAAACACGATGGTGTTTTCTTTGCAAATATTCCATTAATGACTGACAATGGAACATTTATCATCAACGGTGTTGAAAAATTAGTTAACTCTCAAACTATTCGATCTCCAGGTGCATACATTTTATCTAAGAGTCAAATTAAACTTTCTGGTAAGAAAAAAGTTAACGAAGGTTACATTTGTGAACTTTATCCAAACCGTGGAACAATGTTGAACTTTGTTATCGATGATAAGAAAACAGAAAACAGAATTATTAAGATGGTAGCAAGAAATGCTACATCTGATGCTGCTGTTACTCTATCAGCAACTCAATTCTTAAAGGCTCTTGGTTTAAACCAAGATACTATTGGTAAAATCTTTAACAATGCTGAAATCATTATCAACTCATTAACAGCTGATGGTGAAGCAAAATCATACAACAATAAATTCATTGGTTCATATACACACGAAAAAATTGGACAAGATGATGAAATTAAGAAAATCAGAAAAGCTGTTTGTGATTTACCTTCAGTAAATGATATTAAGCAAACAGGTTTACCAATTCAACACAAATTACAAGTACTTGTTTATAAATGATCTAAACTTGAAGATCAATTATCTGAAGTAAATAAAAATCTTGAAACTGATCCAACAAACTTAAGTTTGAAGAAGAAACAAATTGAATTACTTTCTCAAATTAGAGATCAAAAAGATTTACTAATTACTGAAAAAGCAGCAAAAGATATTATTACTCAATTATCTATTTCAATTAGACCAACAGAAACATTAAGCCAAAAATATGCTGGTTTCTGTTACCAAGATTATTTAGTAAAACACTTTATGGAACAAAAAGGTTTTGATCTATCATCTGCTGGTAGAACAAAAATCAACCATAAGTTAAGAGTTACTGAAAGACTTTACCAAAAAGTTTTAGCTAGTGATATTCTTTACAAGAATGGAAAAGTGTTCTTAAAGAAAGATACACTAATCAACAAAAAAGAAATCGACATGATTAAGAAAGCCATCACTGATGGTGAATTATTACTTGAAAACGAATGACCACTAACTGCTGTTTCAAGATTCCACAAATATAAAACAGCTAAAGCAGAAATCATCAATGTTTATGCTGACAACGATGAATGAGATGACTATGTAAGTATTCTAGGTGTTTCTCCAACAGCTGATGAAGAAACTCTTAATATCTCAGATATTATTGCCATGATTTCATATACTATCAACTTACCATGAAACATTGGTAACTATGATGATATTGACCACTTAGGTAACAAACGTTTAAGATTAATTCACGAACAATTTAAATCTAAACTTGTTGCTGGTATGGCACGTGTTGAAAAACACATTAAGGATAAATTATCTTCTTTATCTTCACCAACAATGAATGCTGAAGAAAAAGCTAGAAAGTCAACTAGTGCAACAATTAAATCTATTGTTAACACTAAACCATTCCAACAAGTTGTTAAAGCTTTCTTTAACACTTACCAATTAACTGCTTTCATTGACCAAACTAACCCTCTATCAGAATTAACTAATAAGCGTAGAATTTCTGCTATGGGTGATGGTGGTATTAGAAAAGACGACCCTAACTTAAACGTTCGTGACGTTCACTATAGTCACTATGGTCGTATCTGTCCAATTGAAACACCAGAAGGTCAAAACATTGGTTTAATTATGGCTTTAGCAAGTTTTGCTAAAGTAGATGAAAATGGATTCTTAATTTCTCCATACTTCATTGTTGAAAACGGAGTAATTACAGATAAGATCCGTTGATTAAATGCTAGCCAAGAAGACGAATATGTTATTGGTGAATCATTAGTTCCACATGATGAAAACGGTAAGATCACACAAGCTAAAGTTGTTGGTCGTTATCGTGGTATGCAAGAACTATATGATGCAAAACAAATTAACTACATCGATGTTTCACCTCGTCAAGTTATTTCTATTGCTGCTTCAGCAATACCATTCTTGGAAAATGACGATACTGCTCGTGCCCTAATGGGTTCTAACATGCAACGTCAAGCAGTTCCTTTATTAAAACCATACGCACCTATCGTAGGTACAGGAGCAGAATATAAGATTGCTCACGACTCTGGTTTAAACATTTTAGCTAACCATGATGGTGAAGTTACAGCTGTTGATGGTAACGAAATTGTTGTTAAGACTAACAACAACCAAACTGACAAGTATAAACTTGTTAAGTATCGTAAGACAAACCAAAACACTTGCAACAACCAATTCCCAATTGTAGAAGTTGGACAAAAAGTTAAAGCTAGTCAAGTTATTGCTGATGGTCCAGCTATGTTCAATGGTGAACTTGCTATTGGACGTAACCCAATCATTGCATATACAACATGACATGGTTACAACTTCGAAGATGCTATTGTTATTTCTAAACGTTTAGTTCAAGATGATTGATATACATCAATCTCAATCATTGAAAAAGAATTACGTTGTGTAACAACTAAGAATGGTGACGAACAAATTACTCGTGATCTTCCAAACGTATCTGAAGATCTAAAGACTTATCTAGACGAAGATGGAATTATTTTAGTTGGTGCTGAAGTTAAAGAAGGCGACATCCTAGTTGGACGTACATCTCCAAAAGGTGAAGGCGACTACAGCCCAGAAGAAAAACTATTGAATGCTATCTTTGGTAACAAATCACACGGTGCTAGAGATTCATCTCTAAAAGTTAAAGTTGGTGAAGAAGGTACTGTCATCGGAGTTAAGAGATTTAGAACTGTTGATGGTGAAAAGTTTGATGACGAAACAATTGAACTAGTTAAAGTTTACATTGCTCAAAAACGTAAACTACAAATTGGTGACAAGATGTCTGGTCGTCATGGTAACAAAGGAACTATTAGTAGAATTGTTCCTGTTGAAGACATGCCACATATGGAAGACGGAACACCTATTGATATTCTATTATCACCTTTAGGTGTACCATCACGTATGAACATCGGACAAATTCTAGAAGTTCACTTAGGTTGAGCAATGAGAAATATTGCTAAGAAGAAACTATGAGAACTTCTTGAACAAGAAGCTACACCAGCTGAATTCTGTCAATTATTTGGTATGAGCTCTTACCGTGCAAAACAATTAAAGAAAGTTTGCAACAAATACTTTAAAGACAACAAGATTACTAAATTTGAACAATTCAGCAACGTTGATTTAACAATCATTCTAAATAAAGCTGGTATGTCTATTGAAGACTTATCATATAAAGCATCAACACCAGTATTTGCTGGAGCAAAACTAGATGATGTTGCTGCTGCTTTAAAAGAAGCTGGTATTGATCCAATTAAGACAAAAGGTAAGATGAGATTGATTGATGGTCAAACTGGTGAATACTTTGACGGTGACATTACTGTCGGAGTAATGTATATGCTAAAACTTGACCACATGGTTGAAGATAAGATTCACGCTCGTGCTGTTGGTCCTTACTCTAAGGTTAACCAACAACCACTTGGTGGACGTAGCCAAGACGGTGGACAAAGATTTGGTGAAATGGAAGTTTGAGCACTTGAAGCATATGGTGCAACTTACAACTTAAGAGAAATCTTAACAATCAAATCAGATGATACAGTTGGAAGAAACTTAACTTACAACTCAATCATTAAAGGTCTACCATTACCAAGACCAAGTTTACCTGAATCATTTAAGTTATTAACTAAACAACTTCAAGGTCTATGTCTATCAATGACAGTAACAGACCAAAAGGGTGTTAAACATGATATGGATGACTTTAGCAAAGCTAATATCGATGCTGAAGAAGAAAATATCAAGTCAGAACAACCTGCTGATGAAGAAGTATCATCAAAAGTTGTTGATGACTCAGAATATGGAAGTTTATAGAAAGGAGTAGGAATTATGATTAACGCTAAAAATATCAAATCATTACAATTAACGCTAGCTAGTCCAGAACAAATTCTGAAATGAGCTAGAGGTACTAGAGTTACTAAGTCTGAAACTATTAACTATAAATCTTTAAAACCAGAAGAAGACGGTTTATTCTGTCAAAAGATCTTTGGTCCAGTTAAAGACTATGAATGTGCCTGTGGTAAATATAAGAAAGTTAAATACAAAGGAAAAGTCTGTGAAGTCTGTGGTGTAGAAATTATTTCTTCATCTGTAAGACGTGAAAGAATGAGCTGTATTCAACTAGCTTATCCATGTACTCACATTTGAATGAGCAAGGAACTTCCTAACCCAAGTAAGATTTCATTATTACTTGGTATGACTTACAAGGAAGTTGAACAAATTATTTACTTCGTAAACTACGTAGTAATTAAAAACCCTAGATGTAAAAAATTCTATGGTCCTTGCCAAATTATTCCTATCAATGATCCAAAAGGAAATGAAAAGGCTAGACAAAACATTCGTGCTGCACTAGAACTTATCATTAAGGATCTAGAAAAAGAAATTAAATCTTTATCTAAAAACACAAGCAAAAACTTGTCTAAGATTAAAGAATTAAACTTTGACCATGAAATGGCAAGTCAATATGCACAAGCATTAAAAGACACTACATTACCATTCTCATTACATACAGTTTTTGGTTTATTAAAGAAACACTTAGATATTGAAATATCTATTGGTTCAGCAGCTATTAAACAATTACTTCAAGCTGTTGACTTAAACAAAAAGTATAAAGAAGTTAAAGCTGAATTATCTAAATTATCTCCAAGCAACCCTAAGTTTACAAAACAAATGAACTGCTTGAAGTTAATTAAGTGATTCATGGAATCTAAGATTAAACCAGAATGAATGGTATTAGATTACATTCCTGTAACTCCGCCAGAAACAAGACCAATCGTTCAGCTTGATAACGGTAAATTTACAACAAGTGATATTAATACTTTCTATCGAAAGATTATTATCAGAAACGAACGTTTGAAAAAGATGATGTCTGAACCAACTCCAGAAGTTATCTTAAACAACGAACGTAGAATGTTACAAGAATCAGTTGATGGATTATTTGATAACGCTTCTAAATCTAACCCAGCTAAGGGTAAAGATAAAGCGCCATTAAAATCTTTAACTGACCACTTAAAATCTAAACAAGGTTTATTTAGACAAAACTTACTAGGTAAACGTGTTGACTATTCAGGACGTTCAGTTATCGTTGTTGGTCCAGAATTAAAAATGTATGAAGCTGGTATTCCATCAGTAATGATCTTGGAATTATTCAAACCATACATTATTCACAAACTAATTACTAAGATTGACCAAGATGGTTTACCATGTAAACCAATTGCTACAAACATTAAAGAAGCAGAAAAGATGATTCTTCGTCAAGATTCATTAATCTGACCAATCGTTAATGAAGTAGTTAAAACGCACCCAATCTTATTAAACCGTGCTCCAACACTTCACCGTTTAGGTGTTCAAGCATTTGAACCTAAGATTGTTGATGGTAAAGCTATTAGATTACACCCACTAGTAACAACAGCATTCAACGCTGACTTCGATGGTGACCAAATGGGTGTTTACCTTCCTTTATCAAAGGAAGCTATTGCTGAAGCAAGAAGTATTCTATTAGCTTCTTGACACATTCTTGGTCCTAAAGATGGTAAGCCAATTGTTACACCAACACAAGATATGATTCTTGGTGCTTACTATATTTCTCAAGAAGAAAAAGGATGCAAAGGTGAAGGTACAATCTTTGCTAACCCAAGAGAAGCAAAACGTGCATACCACTTAAGACAAGTAGATATTCACTCTATTGTTGGTATTACAACTAATGCTTACAAAGACAAAGGTTTACCAAGTAATTGCATCATGATTACCTCTATAGGTAAAATCATGTTCAATGATATCTTACCTTCAACTATGCCATACATTAATGATGGTAAAGACATTGATGGTGTAGATAAGGAAAGATTAATTCCAGCTGGTGAAAATGCCAGAAAAGCAATTGCTGATTGTAAGACAGCAAATCCATTTACTAAGAAAACATTACAAAAAATTGTTGATAGTCTATATGGACAATTTGCTGTTGATGTTACAGCTAAAACAATGGATGCAATCAAAAACATAGGTTTTGATTTCTCTACAAAATCATCTGTAACTATTTCTGCATTTGATTTACCAAGCTACAACAAGAAAGACCAATACTTTGTTGGTGCTGATGCTAAAGTTGCTAAATTGAAAAAGCAATTTGAAAAAGGTTTATTAACTGATGATGAAAGATATAAACGTGTTATTGATCTTTGATCAGGTGTTAAGAACGAAGTTACTGAAGATATTAAAGCTATCCTAGCTGATCCAAAGAACCGTAATAACCCAGTTATTATTATGGCTAACTCTGGTGCCAGAGGTAACGAATCACAATTTACCCAACTATTAGGTATGCGTGGATTGATGAGCAAGTCATATAACTATGACCAAAAAACAAAATCTAATGTAATTAAGGATACAATTGAAACTCCAATTAAACACTCATTCCTTGATGGTTTAACAATTGCTGAATACTTTAACGCATCTTATGGTGCAAGAAAAGGTATGGCAGATACTGCCATGAAAACATCTAAATCTGGTTACATGACTAGAAAATTAGTAGATGCTGCTCAAGAAGTTATTGTTAAAGAAGAAGACTGTGGTACACCTACAGGATTGGTAGTAAGAGCAATTGAAGATACAAAACAAAACTATAAGATTGAATCTTTAGCTGATCGTATTGCTAACCGTTATGCATTTGAAGACATTATCAATCCTAAGGATGATAAAGTTCTAGTTGCTAAAAACGAAATCATTACTCCTTCAATGGCTGCAAGAATTGAAAAGCTTGGTATTAAGGAAGTAACAATTAGATCTGTTTTACATTGTCAATGTAAAGATGGTATTTGCCAAAAATGTTTTGGTAACGACTTAACAACAAACAAACCAATTGAAATTGGTACTGCTATTGGTGTTATCGCTGCTCAATCTATTGGTGAACCTGGTACACAATTAACAATGAGAACATTCCATACAGGTGGTGCGGCCGGTGAAGCTAACATTACTCAAGGTTTTGAAAGATTGAAACAATTGTTTGACTTAGTTCCACCTGCAGAACGTGAATTAGCAATTATTGCTAATGCTGCATGCAAAGTAACAAAGATTGAACCACACGAAGGTGGAACAAGAATCTATGTTATTAATGATGTAACTGATGAAGAAAAGATCTACAATGCAAGCTTGTCACAAGTTATTAGAGTAGAAAAGAATGACCATCTAGAACCTGGTGACAAGATTACTGAAGGTTCTATCAACATCAAAGTATTACTTGATGTTGCTGGAATTGAAGCAGTTAGAGATTATCTAATTAAAGAAGTTCAAAAAGTTTATCGTCTTCAAGGTATTGAAATTTCAGATAAATATATTGAAATCATTGTTAGACAATTAACTAATAAGTTAAAAGTATTAAGTCCTGGTGACAGTTCATACTTCATTGGTGAAACAACAGACATTAATACTTTCACTGAAGAATGCAACAAGTTATTTGCTGCTGGTAAAGAATTACCAACCGCTAAGAATGAAATTTATGGACTAGATAACGTTGCAACAAGCAAGAAGGGTCCATTCTTAGCTGCTGCATCATTCCAAGACACAAAGAAGATTTTAACTGATGCTGCCATTAGAGGTGACGTAGATACACTAATGGGTCTTAAAGAAAATGTTATGATTGGTAACTTATTACCAGTTGGAACTGGTCTTGAAAGACCAGAAGATGTCATCGCTAAAGGTGACGAAATGTACAAAAAAGAATACTAATTGTACATCTGTGATAAAATAATAAATACAATATAGGAGAAAACTTATGCAAAAAACAACGATGCTTAAAAAAGAAACAGCAGCAAACAATCGTGTTTGATACACAATTGATGCTACTGGTGTTGTTCTAGGTAAACTAGCAGTTACAGCTGCTAATATTCTTCGTGGAAAGAATAAACCTAACTTTACCCCTAATACTGATTGTGGTGATAACCTTATCATTATTAATACTGATAAAGTTATTGTTACTGGTAACAAACTAGATAAAGAATTCAGATATAACCATTCTGGTTACATTGGTGGTATTAGAAAAAGATCATTACGTGAAATGATCGCTAATTACTCTGATGAATTAGTTACTATTGCTGTTAAGGGTATGTTACCTAAAAACAGATTATCTGAAAAGATAATTAGAAAACTACACGTATACAAAGATGCTGGAAAAGATCACAGCAAACAAAAACCAAAATTAATTAAGGTAGGTAAATAATCATGGCCACTAAAATCGAATACAAAGGATTAGGAAGAAGAAAAAGCTCAGTAGCTAGAGTACTAATGGTACCAGGTACTGGTAAAATTACTATTAATGGTAAAACACCAGCTGAATACTTTCCAAATAAATTAGTTATTCAAGATATGCTACAACCTCTAGAAGTAACTAACCAACTTAAAACTTTTGACATTAAAGTCAAAGTAGTTGGTGGCGGCTTTAAAGGACAAGCAGGAGCAATTAGATTAGGTATTGCCCGTGCTTTAATTGATTGCAACGCAGAACAAAAGACAACATTAAAAAGAGCTAAGTTAGTATCAAGAGATTCTCGTGTTAAAGAACGTAAAAAATACGGTAAATACGGGGCAAGAAGATCTCCTCAATTCACTAAACGTTAATTATTTATCACAAAAAAAACAGGCGATTGCCTGTTTTTCTTTTTCCTATTTACCTTTTTTCTTTTTGTTTACAGGTTGTTCAACAGGAATAGCGTTTTCTGGATTTCTTCTTGATCTCATTACATCACCAGCAGTTTCATCTTTTTTAATTTTTTTACCACTTAGTGCAGAAGATTCAAGTTTCTTAACATCATCTTTAATACTTTTAGGTGATCTAATAGTAAAGATTAGAACTAAGCTAGTACCACCTAACAATGCAATTACAATTGCATAGATAAGCATACCAATACCCAATCCAGTTAATTTATCGCCTTCAAATCAATTTCATCCTTCTACGCCTCTGTCTGTTTCATATATACTAATGAAGGTTAATACGATAAATGCAATTAATAAAACAATTTCTAATGACATTAGAAGTTTTTTAACTGTATAGCTTTCATTAATTCTTTTGATTAAGCCTTCACGCTTTTCGTTTGTAATAAATGCCATGTTTTCTCCTTATATATTTATTAAATATCAAAAAATAGATATTTGTTTAATAAAAAATACAGGCGTAGCCTGCATTATTCTTTTTCAAAGCCAAAGTCTTTGGTTAAACCTAAGACGAATCTTTCAATGTCAAATGGTTGTAAATCTTTATAAGTTTCACCCAAACCAATAAACTTAACTGGGATATTGAAGTTATCTTTAATAGCTAAGATAATTCCGCCTTTAGATGTTGAGTCCATTTTAGTTAAAACTATACCAGTTAACTTCGTTACTTCACTAAAAGCCTTAGCTTGAAGGATGCCAGATTGACCTGTTGTTGCATCTAATACTAATAATGATTCACATGGTTGATGTGGATTGAATTTTTTGATAACCCCATCAATCTTCTTTAATTCATTCATTAGATTGATCTTGTTTTGTAATCTACCAGAGGTATCACATAAAACGACATCAATTTTATTTTCGTTAGCTCATTTAACACCTTCATATATTACTGAAGCAGGATCTTGATTAGCAATTTTAGGTTTGAAACATTGAATGTTTAAACGTTGAGCTCAAATAGCTAATTGTTCTACTGCACCAGCTCTAAAGGTATCGCCAGCAACTAAACATACACTCATTCCTTTATCTAATAGATAATGAGCTATTTTTGCTATTGATGTTGTCTTACCAACACCATTAACACCTGAAACTAAGATAACATTAGTTTCACCCTTAGTTAGTTTTAAACCATTTTCAATTACTGTATCTTGAATATAGTAAACGAAGATCTTATCTATGATAATTTGTTTAACTAATGAAGCATCAGTTACATTTTGATATTTGATTTCATCTTCGATGGCTTGCATGATTTTCATGGTAGCACCAGTACCAACATCAAAACCAATTAGCATTTCTTCTATGCTTTCAAGCATAGCAGCATCTACTTTTCTATGTTGTTTAACTAAATCATCTAAAGCAGACTTAAAAACCCCACCAGATTTCTTTAAGCCTTGATCAAAAGTTTTTTGATCAACCTTAGCAATCTGAGTTGTTTCTTGAATTTGTTGTGCAGCTTTTTCTGCTTTCTTATGTCTAATCTTAGCGATTAAGTTTTTAAACAAACCCATTATTGACCATCACTTCCAAAGTCAGCTTTAGCTTTAGCTAAAGTTACTTTATACATGTTTGTGATACCTTTAATTTGCATTGTTGCACCAAATAAACTATCACAACGTTCCATTGTACCTGGACGGTGTGTAATTACTAAGAATTGAGTTTCTTTAGAATTATTCTTAATAATATTTCCAAATCTTTCTACGTTAGCTGGGTCAAGAGCTGATTCAGCTTCATCTAATACAACTAATGGGAAGTTGTGAACACGTAGGATAGCAAACAATACTGATAAAGCTACTAATGATTTTTCACCACCAGATAGTAGGTTTAACGTAGTTATCTTCTTACCAGGAGGTACAGCAGTTACTTCAATACCTGAGTTTAAAATGTCATTTGGATCAGTGTATTGAACAGATGCTGTTCCACCACCAAATAAGTAGCCAAATACTTTTGGCAACTCACCATTAACCTTTTCAATAGTTTCTCTGAAACTATTTCTTGCCTTATTGTCAAGTTCGGCAATGGCTTTTTCAATAGTTTCTTTAGCGTTAATAAGTTCTTTATGTTGAACTGATAGAGTATCAAATTCTTTTTGTTTCTCTTCAAGTTCTTTTAAAGCTTCCATATTAATAGCACCAATTTGGTCAATTTCAAACCTCAAGGTTTGAATTGTTTCTCTAGCTTGAGCATCAGACATTGGTAATTCTTTGTTGTAGTTTTCTACAGCATTTTCTACTGTCATACGATATTCACTAGAAATTCTAGATTTAGCATTTTCAATAACAGCTTTAGCTTTTTCAAGATCTACTTCTGCACGAGCTTGTTCAGCATTAGCTTTATTAACTAAAGCTCTAGTTTCATCAAGTCTTGCTTGATAGTCATCAGCAATTTGACGGTTAGTTAGTTTTGTTGCTTTAGCAACATTTAGATCTTGAACAATCTTATCTTTCTTAGCTTGTAGTTCAGCAAGTTGTTTTGTAATTTCATCAACTGTTTCTACTTTGCTTTCATCTTTAGATGATTTGTCTAGTTGATCAAAGTCAGTTTGATAACGGAATAAGTTTGCTTCAATGTTCTTAATTTTTTCTTCATAAGTAGTGAAAAGAATTTTCTTTTCATTTAACTTATTGTTAGTTTCTTCAAGACCACTAGCAAATTGAGCTTGTTCAATTCTTGCTTGAGAACTTTGTTTTGTTAAGTCAGCAATTTCTTTTTGAAGTTGTTCTTTATTTTCTTGTAAGTTGAATACTGGAGCAAACTTAGCTTTGCTATATCCACCAGTAATTGCACCACCAACAGAAATGTTTTGGCCATCAAGAGTTACAACTTGGTAAGCAGATTGCGTATATTTAGAAATAGTAATAGCAGCATTTAAATCTTGAGATATCAAGATTCTTCCAAGTAACATACTAAATAAATCAGTATATTTAACATCATAGCTAATTAACTTATCAGCTGTATCAATATAACCATCTAGTTGTTTAACTACTAGAGCATGTTCTTCTCTTAGAGGACGAGGTTTAACTAAAGTTAATGGTAAGAATGTTGCTTTACCGGCTTTATTGCTCTTTAAGAAGTCAATAGCATATTTAGCATCATCTTCTGTTTCAGTAATAACGAAGTTAGCACTTCTACCTAATGCTAAGGTAATAGCTGTTTCATATTGTTTATCAACAGTAATGAAATCTTTAACAGTTCCAACAATACCATGTAATGCTTGTTGGTTTTCCATAACAGTTTTAGTTCCTGCATCATTAACATATTCATTATCAATACGATCTTCTACTGATCTTAACTTGTAACCAAGTTCAGAAATCTTATTTATTAATGATGCTACTTTAGCACTTGCATTGTCACTTTTAATTTGTTGATCATTCTTAATTTCTTCATAACCTTGAATTTCATCTTCAAGTTTTTGTTTATTTTCTTTAGCAGTTTTTAAATCATACTTTAAGTTAGAAATTAATTGTCCTAAAGCTTTAGCTTTAGTTTTTGCTGAACCACTGCTTAAATCATTTTGTAAGTTAGATTCAATAGCAGACTTCTTAATATCTAATTTGTTAATCTCTTGAATGATGTTAGTGAAACGAACGTTGAATTCTTCAACTTCTGCATCAGATCTATTAGCTTTTTCTTTAACAGAAACTAATTGTTGACTAACTGTTTCAATGTCAGCTTCATTAGAAGTAACAATTTGTCTGTTTCTATCAATAATAGCTTTTAATTCACCAAGCTTTGCTTGATAGAAAGAAATATCTTTAACTAGGATAATTAATTCTAGTTCCATTAATTGTTTCTTCTTTTCTTGGTAGATTTTTGCTTTTTCTACTTGCTTAGAAAGTTTCTTAATATCTTTTTCTAAGATATTGACATAATCTGAAACTCTGTTTAAATTAACAGTTGCTTTTTCAAGTTCTGATACACTTTCTTCCTTTTTTTTAGCATACAAACCAATACCAGCAGCATCTTCAAAGATTTTTCTACGTTCTTCTGGTTTAGCTTCAACAAATCATTGAACTGTACCTTGAGAAATGATTCCTAATGAACCTTTGGTTAAACCTGTATCTAAAAATAATTCTTGAATATCTTTTAAACGACAAGGTTCATTATTAATAAAGTAGTCATTAGCTCCTTCATTTCTTGTTAGTTTTCTTGTTACTGTTACTTCTTCTAAATCACTATGTAGGATTTTGTTAGAGTTATCAAATGTTAGTGAAACTAAAGCAAAGTCACTACCATCTTTATCTTTTGATCCATGGAAGATAATATCACTAGAGCTTTTACCTCTTAGTGCTTTCTTAGATTGTTCACCCAATACTCATTTAATAGCATCAACAATGTTAGACTTACCAGAACCGTTAGGTCCTACTACACCAATCATTGAATCTTTGAATGATAATTCAATTGGGTTAGCAAATGATTTAAATCCTACAGCTTTAAATTTCTTAAGAAATAACATTGTCTCTACCTTCCTTGTTTAACAAGCTTAGAATAAGCTTCTGCAGCAGCGGCTTTCTCAGCTTGTTTTTTATTTTGACCAACACCATGGCCATAAACAATTCCATTAACCTTTAAGGTTGCTTCAAAACTATTTGGGCCAAGTTGTTTAGTGTGGTACATTGCATTCTTGCTATTGTGTTTCATTAATGCTTCTTGTACAAGTGTTTTGTAATCAAGAGCAGAATTCATTACTGCTTCATTGCTAAACTTAAATAATGTATTATTTAGCAATCTTGTAATAGGTTCTAAACCACAATCTAAGTAGATAGCACCAATTAAAGACTCAAAGCAGTCTTCTAATATTTTATCGATACCTGTAGAGTTAGCAGCACCAACTCCCAACAAAACATAGTTTTGCAATTTTAATTGTTTAGCAATTGCTGTTTCAGTATGAGAACAAACTAAACGTTTTCTTAATACTGTTAACTCACCTTCATTTTTATTTGGATATTTGTTATACAAATAATCAGCAGTTAAAAAACCAAGAACACTATCACCTAAATATTCTAAACGTTGGTATGAATAATGTTGATTGTGCTCATTAGCATAAGAACGATGAGTTAAGGCTTCTACATAGATAGAAAGATTATTAGGTTTTAAACCTAAATCATTCTTTAACCAAGTTTGTAGATTATTTAGATATTCCTTATTCATATTTAATGTTCTTAATATTATGTACTAGATGATTGTTGAAACAATCGTGAGCCATTGTTAAAGCAGCATAGAATTGCTTAGCATCAGCAGAACCGTGTGTTTTAATAGCAATACCATCAGCTCCTAATACAATCGCTCCAGCGTTGTTTCTATAATCAAAAGTTTTAGTTAGTGTTGTAATGATTGGTAAACTAAAAGCAGCGCCTAATCAGTTTCATGGTTTTTTATAACCATTCTTTAGAATGTGACTAACAGATTTCAATGAACCTTCTAAAGCTTTTAAACAAATGTTTCCAGAAAAACCATCACACACACAAACATCAACTACACCATCAAGTAAACCTTTAGGTTCTACAAACCCAACGTAGTTGAGTTGTTTGTTTTTACTTAATAGTTCATGTGCTTCACGATGGTAATCAAAACCTTTGTGATGTTCAGTTCCAATATTTAATACACCAATCTTTGGATTAGAAATTTTTCTAACCAATCTAACATATTCATTTGCCATTAAAGCATAGTGGTATAAATCAAGACCACTAACATTTATGTTAGCTCCAACATCGATCATGTTAAAACCAACTTTGTTAGTTGTTGGAATAAATGGCATAAAACCAAACTTCTTAATTTGGTCAATTGATCCTAAAATAGTTTGTACTAAAGGAACAAAGCAAGACGTACTACCAGCAGAAACAACAGCGTCTGCTTTTTTATCTTTAACTAAGTTAATAGCTACAGACATAGATGTGTTTTTCTTTCTTAAAGCAGTAATAGGTGTATCATTCATGTCGATAACTTCATTAGTAAAAACAAATTCAAAATTATCTTTAGAAGATAAACAAGGTTTAATTGCTTGTTCAGATCCAACTAAGATAATTTTTGCTCCAGGAACTTTCTTTTGAAACTTTCTAGCAGCAACAATAGCTTCGCTAGTTTTATTTTCAAATCCCATTACATCTAAAGCGATTTTCATGTTTACCTACCTTGTTACACCAATATAGTAGTGGTATGTTGATTGGTTACCTTGAATTAAGATTGGTTTAACCAAATATCTTTCATTTATGTAGTTATACATACGGTTAACTTGTTCCATAGTTGCATCTTTACCATAAATGATAACTGCAGAACGAGGTCTTCTTACTTGGTCAAATAGAGTGTCTATCATATTGATAGATACTGCACCTTCTGAACGAGAGTTAGTAATAATATCTTTATTCATAACACCAATGTAATCACCAAACTTAATGTTTAAGTTCTTGTAGTGAATGTTCTTAACTGATTTAGAAATCTTACAAGAAACACAGTTTCTATAAGTTCTTTCCATTTCCTTAATAACATTCTTTTGATCAAGTTCTGGGTTGAAGCTTAAACATGTTAAGTAACTTGTTGCAATGTCTTTACATGGAACAATGTGGACATTGTAAACTTTCTTAGGGAATAATTTAGCAGCTTGATCAGCAGCCATTAATGTGTTGCCATTGTCGGTAACAAGAATAACATTCTTGCTCTTTGCAGATTTCATTAAATCATAGAATTGTTGAATTGTTGGGTTACCAACGTCTTCACAGTTTAAACAATTGTTAATACCAAATTCATTAGCAAAGACATTCTTCATAGTTTCACTTGGAACTGTAGCAACAACTTTAGTTGCATTAGTAATTTCGTTATCAGCACGATAAGAACTTTCTAGTTGTTCTAATGAAGTGTTTTTGTTTCTCATCATGAATTGTAAAGTCATGTTTTCGATTTTAACTTTGTTAAATTCACCATATTTAGCAGCAAATTCAAGCAACTTGTATGGTTGAATAACATGGACATGGACTTTAACAATATCATTGTCTTTAACATAAACAAAACTATTGCCCATTTCTTCAATACGTTTTTTGAAGTACTTTTCATCGAATCAAGATTTAGGTTGTTGTTCAGTTGAAACTCTTGAACCAAGTTTTAAAATAAATTCAGTGCAGTAACCAAAACCTTCGTTGTTATCAACGAATGATTTATTAATTGGTGTTGGTTTAGTGTCATCTTTTGGTTTTGGTTGAACTGGTTTAGCATCTGGATGTAATAATGCTTCTTTCATTCCCTCAATGAAACAAGTTAAACCATAACCACCAGAGTCTACGACTCCAACTTCTTTTAATTGGATTAAAAAGTCTGGAGTTTTATCAAGAATAATCTTCGCTTCTTTGTGAGCTAACTCAAATAGTTCTTCTACTGATTGGAATCTACCATTAGCTTCATTTAGTTTTTCAGAAGTAACTCTAATAACAGTTAAGATAGTTCCTTCTACTGGAGTAGCTACAGATCTATAAGCAAAGTCTTTAGCTGAAGCAAAAGCTTTAATCAAATCTGTAAGACTTATTTCTTTTTGTCCTGCATTAAATCCAGAACTAAATCCTTTAAAGATTTGGCTTAAGATAACACCAGAGTTACCTCTAGCATTCATTAATAAACCACGAGCAAAAGCTTGAGCTAATACAGAAACATCATCTGTTTCTAAATCACTAATAGCTTCTCAAGCACCACCTGTGGTGATTTTTAAATTGGTTCCTGTGTCACCATCAGGAACTGGGAAGACGTTTAGTTCATCAATGTATTCAAAATTGTTACTTACAAATTGGGTACCATTTTGTAACATTGCTTTTAATGTTTTAGCATTCAAAGATGTCATTATTTGTCTCCCTTATCAGTACTTGTAACAATAATATTGATTTTAATTCTTCCTTCTTCAATATCAAATTGTTTTGTCAAGTAGAAATTAATAGCCGATTGCATTTCTCTGGCAATTTGATAGACATTACTTAATAAACTAAATGGAGTTAAATATACATTTATCTCACATTTAGCATCATTGATTTTTATGTTTTCAATGGTTTGTCTACCCACTCCTGGAATTTTTTTGATCTCTTCGAACAAAATATTTTCCAACACTTGTGGATTTATTGAAATAATGTCATGTAATTTCATTAAATGATTATATAATAATTTTACATATTAAATATAATAATGATATAGGAGAAAACGCCTATGGCAGTTGCACAAAGAAGAACATCAAAAGGCAGAAAAGGAATGCGTAGAAGTCACCACGCATTGAAGCCTGTAACTACTACCGTTTGTCCAAAATGTGGTAAACCAATTAAACCACACACAGTATGCAAATATTGTGGCTACTACAATGGTAAAAAAATTAAAAACGTTAAATAGTAATATTTAAATCGTAAGGTTGAATCGTAGGGATACGGTTTGACCTTTATTGATTAAGGAGCTTTTATGATTATTGTTAAACCATCATATAAAATTTTAAGCAAGATTGATCCAATCAGTCAATTACAACTAATTGAAAAGATTGGCCGTGTTTGTTACAAATCAGAAGACAAAATTGACAAAACTGGTGATTCAGCTAAGAAATTAATAGGTAACCTATTAAAGTGAAGACATGAAGCGGTTATTGAACACAGTTTCTTATCTGTAAAATTTGTTTGTGACCGTGGTGTTACACACGAATTAGTTAGACATAGAATTGCTAGTTTTGCTCAAGAATCAACTAGATATTGTAACTATGCTAATGATAAATTTGGTAAACAAATAACAGTAATTGAACCATATTTCTATAAGAAAGATCCTAAGAGATATCAAGTATGAAAGAAAGCAATGCAAGAAGCTGAAAAAGCATATTTTGCTCTTTTAAAAGCTGGTTCTACTCCTCAAGAGGCTAGAAGTGTTTTACCAAATAGTTTAAAAACAGAAATTACAATTTCTGCTAACTTTAGAGAATGAAGAAATATCTTAAGATTAAGATGTGCACCAGATGCTCATCCACAAGCTAGAGAATTATTAATTCCTTTATTAAAAGACTTAAGAAAACAAATTCCATTAATCTTTGATGATATTCCTTTTAAGGAAGTTGAATAATGAAATTATTGCTTGGAAAAGAAGCGAGAGAACATTTTCTTAGTGGCTTAAGAAAAGATATTGCTGCATTAAAAAGAAAACACATCACTCCTACATTAGCCATTATTTTAAATAATGACAGCTATGCTAGTAGTGTTTATGTTGCTAACAAAGAAAAACTTTGCAAAGATTTAGGAATTAAATCTAAATTATTTAAATTACCAGCTAGTACAACTAACAAACAAATGTTATCTTTAATTAATAAATTAAACAAAGACAAAAACATTAATGGTTTGTTTGTTCAATTGCCTACTTCAGACAAAATAAATGATGATGAAGTTATTAATGCAATTTGTCCATTAAAAGATGTTGACTGTTTCCATAATTACAATGTTGGAAAAATTTGAACAGCATCAGATGCAAGCAATTTAATTAAACCATGTACAGCTGCTGGTGTGATTGAATTATTAAAATATTACAACATTCCTTTACAAGGAAAGAATGTAGCAATCGTTAATAGAAGTAATATTGTTGGTAAACCTTTAGCAACTTTATTTTTACAAGAAAATGCAACTCCAACAATTTGTCATTCAAGAACTAGAAATACAAAAGAAATTTGCAAAAAAGCAGATATAGTTGTGGCTGCAGTTGGGAAAGCCAACTTCTTTGACAATTCATATTTCAAGAAAGATGCAGTAATTGTTGATGTAGGTATTAATAGAGGGGCAGACAATAAAGTTTGTGGTGATGTTAACATTAAATCATTAAAGAACTTTACTGGTGCAATTAGTCCAGTTCCAGGCGGTGTTGGACCAATGACAGTACTAATGTTAATTAACAACTTAGTTATTCTAACTAAGAAACAACACGGAGGTAAATAATGGGTAAGAAAGTTAAATATCAAATTAAAGATGAAACTACATTGGTATTAAATGAAAATGCCAATGCTGGTGACATTATTGACCTTACAGAAGAGGTAGATTTAGATACTAAATCTGTTATTAAAAATTTCAATTCACAAATTGAATCTTTAGCTAAAGAAAAAGCAGAAGAACTAGCGGAAGCAAAAGCATTAAAAGCAGTTAGCGATAAAGAAAAAGAAATAGCTGAATTAAAGAAAGATTTAGCTCTGCTAAAGAAAGATTTACAAGCTAATGATTCACAAGTCCAAGACAAAATTGATAATGCAGTTTTAAAAGCCGAAAAAGTTAAAGATGACCAAATTCATTCTTTAAAAGATCAAATTAAAACTCTAGAAAACCAATGAAACCATAGACACATTTCTACTAAAGCTATGGGTGAAGAACTAGAAAAATTTGTTTGAGAAGAATTTGAAGCTGCTCAACAACAAGGTTCATTCCCTAATGCTAAATTCTGAAAGGATAACGAAGTTATCACTTCAGCAGATAGCCTAAAAGGATCAAAAGGTGATTTTGTCTTCAAAGACTATGATGATAAAGGAATTGAAATCTTATCAGTAGAAATAGAAGTTAAAACCGAAAACAACACTACTGAATCTAAAAAGAAAAATAGAGACCATTATCAAAAACTTGATAATGATAGAAAAAATAAAAAGTGTGAATATGCTCTATTAGTTTCTGAACTAGAAAAAGATAATAAAAACTTTGATGGTATTTACAAAGTTAGAGGGTTTGACAAAATGTATGTTGTTAGACCACAAACATTTGTTGCCTTTATCAATGTATTAAAAGATAGTTTAAATAAAAACTTTGAACTTGTTCAAACATTAAATCAAAAGAAAATTGATTTTATTGATCAAGAAACATTCATTTCTAATTTGCAAGAAGCACAAAAAGATATTGCTGCAACTGTTACAAGAGCACACAATAATTATCAAGCCGCTATTGACGCTATCGATGCAAGCATCGAAAAGTTGCAAAAGACAAAAGAATTCTTAATGACTAGCGGCACTCAATTAACAACCGCTAACACTAAAGTTCAAAAACTAACAGTTAGAAAACTAACTAAAGGTTGTAAAGAAGATCCATTTAAAAAGTAGGGATTTCCCCTACTTTTTTCTTAACGATATTTTTCTGGATGAGCTTGTTTCATCTTTTTTAAGAATGTAGCTTTAGGTATCTTACGATACTTGTTCATTAAAGCAACACATTCTTTATATTCTTTAACTGCTCAAGCTTGATCTTTAAAGTCTCTAACAATAACTTTCTTGTGTTGTAAGTTCTTGTATGTTTGGAAGAAATCTTTGATTTCTGCTAATAAATGTTGGTTTAAATCTTTTAATGTTTTGATGTGTGTATATCTTGGATCACAATCAATTACACCAATTAATTTAGTGTCTGTTTCACCATCATCAATCATTTCCATTGCACCAATGATTCTTGTTGGAACAACAATACCAGTGCCAATTGATTGATCAGCAATAACTAAACAATCTAGTTCATCACCATCTCAGTCTAAAGCTTCTTTTAGGAAACCATAGTTTTGTGGATAACCACTTGCTCCGTATAAAATACGGTCAACTGAAATTTGTTTAGTTGCTCTATTATATTCATATTTAACTTTTGATCCTTTTGGGATTTCAACAGTTACATCTAATACTAAGTTTGCCATTTTCTAACCTCGTATATTAATTATAAGACAAAATAAAATTGACTTAGTTTTTGCTTTAATAAATATATAAATTAAATATTTAAATAATATAATAATTTTATGATTAAGAGTAAATTTAAAAAACCAAAAAAATCACTATTTTTATTGTGTAGTAGTGCTTTAGTAGCAGCTTCGGTTGCTATGCCTACCATTTATTTGACTTCCTGTACTAATGAATTGGGAGATCAAAAAGATGAAACAGACCAAAGAACCGGCATTTCTTCTGTTACATATAACAGAATGAAAAAAGAATTTAGATCTAAATATGAAGATAAATTAAGAAATCAAGAACTTTTGTCTGATGATGAAATTGCTGAAAAAATGACGGAATTTGATGATTGGTTATTGAATTTCGACCTTTCGTTAACATCTGATCCAGATTATCCCGAAGCTGCTCCAGCTGACTATACATCTGCGACAATGGCATTGTCTGAAATTGCTTCAACCAAGTACCAAATAATTTTAACTCGTAGGTCCAATGTGACTTGGAGTGACTTTACCGCTCAATATAAAGGGTTAAGACAATCAACATATACATATTTATGGAATCACCAAGTTCAACAACCTATGATTGATAATATTTTAAAACAAGGCGATCAAAATTTTGATGATTTACTAAATAGTGTCACAAAAGAATATCCT
Source organism: Mycoplasmoidaceae bacterium (assembly GCA_049177155.1). GTDB lineage: Bacteria > Bacillota_I > Bacilli_A > Mycoplasmatales > Mycoplasmoidaceae > Hennigella. The sequence continues at coordinate 209,343 of CP185407.1, forward strand.
TATGACCCATTATTAGGTATTACTAAATCTCAAGTAAGGTTATTGGATGTTTATCAAACAACTAATGCTGAAGCGGCGTTTGTTGCGTCTATGAATCGTCTTTCAGATTTTACTAATAGATTTACTTTTGAATACTACGAAAATGAAGATAATCCTCAATATTATGAAGACCTAGTAGATAGTATTGATGTTGGTGAAGAAATAAAACCAGAACAAATGAAACTTATTTTTCATTGTGTAGATCAACAAACTGGATATCCAAGAGATTTCGACAATGAAATGTTGCCTGGCTATTTTGTTACACCAAGATTAGGTGCCTGGTATGAGAACCCATACGCCAATTCTTATGCAATGGATATTGATTGAGAGATTTATCCAACGTCATATAGAGATCACGAGGAACTTAGACCATTAATTCCTATTGTTACAGCGCATTTATATGGTAGAAATGAAAAGATTGAAAAAGGAACATTTGAGCCTAAAGATGATTCATTGCACGAAATTTTTCAATCTTCTGAACATGTAACAACCAGATATTATGTTAGAGCTTCTGCAGGATACGAAATTAGTGCATTAAAAGACACTTATTTTGATGAAAATAAAGCCGATCATATTTGTTTAGAATGACAAAACATTGTTCCAACAAACGAAAAAAACAAATATGAATGTTTCTTTGATGGAATTAAGGAAAATGCCTCAAAAGGTGTTTTGGATCGAACTTCATTAGCTAATTCTGGGCTTAGAATTTCACCAAATGGTTATGATTATGAAGATTTGAGTACCGTAATTGATCGTATGGATCGCGAGAATCAAGATCCTGACATTGCTAGACCAGATGAAGATTTAGAATTGCATGAAAAGTTTGTTAAATATTGTACATTGAATTCAAATGTACAAATTGTAGATGATGATAAACATGAGGTTTCTCACCAATTTTATTACCAATACGCGAACTCTACATATAAAGATAGTTCGATTTATACAGAACAAGACATAAGACAATCAAATGGTTTTATGATTTCTAAAGAATTTTTTGTGATTGCCAACAGAAAATACGATGAAACATATAAATTATTCAAACGATACAAAGACAATGAGTTTAATAAAATTAAACAAAATTGTAATGACCTAGAAGCCAACTTTGTTTCAAATTCATGTATGACAGCAGTTATGATAGCAGCAAACGTGCTGAAGTTATTATTTATTGCTAGTATTAGTGCAAAGGCTACTGCTGCTTATAACATTGGTTTGTTAGCAGCAAATGCTGCTGTATTAGGAATTATTTGACCAGTATATAAGAAATATTTGGTCAAGCCTATTGATGATTATGTTGACACAATTCAAATAATTAGAAGATCTGATTGCTTTAAGGCAATGCAAGAACGTTTAGCAGAAGATAGTAGGTATTTCTGTGTGTCTGATGATAATGGTAAATTCCCAAAGAATGAATATGAAAGTAAAGAAACATTCTTTAGAGGATTGCCATTTGCAACAAAAGCTAGACCACTTTTCCAATATTATTCAACAATTATGATTCAAAAAGAATTTGTTGATTTTAGAGAATTGACTAAAAAATATAATGTGGATCCCCTTGCATTTAAAAAAGAATTTGGTACGTGAATGTACACAGGTGAATGTTATATTGCTAACTATGGTTATTCTGGTATCAGAATGCTTATAGGACAATTAATTAAACCTGAATACGAATCACCAATCATGCTAACAATAGCAGAATTTGTCATAGAAACATATATAGGAATGATTTTTACAAAGCTTTTGCAAGAAACTGCTTATTCATATGATTATGTGGAGTAGATAATTATGAAAATTAATAAACTATATTCATTATGTATTATTGCACCCTTTGCTTTAAGTGTAAGCACAATTATCCCTGCGGCAGGGACACAAACAAGAAAAACATTGACTAGAAATGCTTCTATTATTCCGGATCAATACCTTGAAGTTAAAGACGGTGTTTTATATGGTTTAGCTGAAGGAATTTCACCAGCACATATTTATGAATATGATACACTGCAAATACCTGAAAGTGTTGTTGAAATTGCACCTTATGCTTTTGCGTATCTTTTTGACTCTGCTCAAACTAAAATAACAAATATTGATTTTTCCAAAGCAATAAGTTTGCAAAAAATTGGCGACAATGCATTTAATTATTGTCATGGTTTAACATGTGATATTGATTTGACACAAAACCCTCAATTAAAATATATTGGTAAAAATTGTTTCTTTTATTGTTTTGGAATCAAATCTATTTTATTAAATAACCAAGTTACTGATATGAAAATTGCTGACCATGCTTTTTTTCAATGTAGTAGTATTGAAAATTTAACAATTCCAAATGGTGTAGTTGATATTGGTAACAGCGCATTTGAAAAATGTACAGGATTAAAGAAAATTAATTTATCAGAATTTACTGAATTTCCAAAATGATTATTATCTTCATCATGAATTTTCAATCAAGCTGGTCCAAACAAAGTTAATGATGATGAATCACCATCAGTTATAGTTTACTATAATGGTATATCACCAACCCAATGAGCAGCAATTTTACAAAATAGACAAAATTTGTCAAAATCATGAACTATAACTAGCAAACGTCCTACAAATGTTGATGATTTTACTTATTCTGACGGTGAAACAAAACACGTTATTAGCGGTCTTAATGGAATCCCTACTTCAATAGATGCATTAGTTATTCCAGATGAGGTAACAGAGATTTCTGATAATGCATTTAAAGATTCTTTTAAAGTTACAAGGCGAATCCCTGTTATTTTAAATAAGAATTTAAAAAAGATAGGAGCAAATGCATTCTCTGGATGTACAGCATTATATGGCGATTTAGAATTACCATATCAATTGGAAAGTATTGGCAATGCTGCTTTTAAAGGATGCACTAATTTAAGTGGAAATGTAGTAATTCCTGATGGTGTAACAAAATTAAATGATGATGTATTTAATGATTCAGGTATCACTGGAGTAACTTTCCATGATGGCGTTGAAGCTTTAGGTAAAAATGTTTTTACTAACTGTGATAAATTATCTTGGATAGATGTAAGCGCTTTTAGAAACCATGCACCAGATTGACAAGCACAATCAAAAACTGGAGACCAACCTTTTTATGGTTTAAATGACAATGGTGCGATATTTATGTTCAGCGATTCCATAAAAAGTGAATGACTAAGTAAATTTATGTCATTAGGTATGACTGATAACATCACTGATGTAGGAACACTTTCCAAATGAACTTTAAATGCAAGAAGTGATGTTTCTAGTTTTGTCTTTCCAGATGATGGTTTTACAAGTATCGACCAGTACAACTTGATGGGATTTAGACAAGCATTCGCTTCGCCTGAGGTCCTTAATGAATATGGACAAATTAAAACCCCACTTACAACTTTATCTATTGCTAAAGAAGCATTTAAAGGCAAATTAAGATATTTTGGAGTAACATATTGGAGATTATTCTTAAATGAAGGTTTGCAAACTATAAAAGATTCTGCATTTGAAGGAGATACTGGTTTATATGGCAACTTAGTTTTGCCTCATACAATTAAAGAAATCGGTGCAAGAGCATTTTATGGCTGTGTATGCTTACAAGGAAAATTATCTTTTCCTCGTTCTAAACCAATAATTGGTACAGATGCTTTTTCTGGCACTAACCTATCAGGATACGAATTCCCTGAAAATCTTACGCTTGTAAGTGATAATGCATTTGTTATCAATAGTGCCAACAAAACATTAGATTTTAGTAAGATATCATCTATTGATGCTTTGAAATTTAGTCCATGAATTAAATTTGAAACCGGCGCTCAAGGAACTATTGTTGCAAAAAATAAAATAATAGCCGATCAATTATTTGATTACTTTATAAGATTGCAAGAAAAGTTTGATATCGGTTTTAATCAAAACAACTGGAAAATTGTGGAGGCTAAGTAATTATGAAAAATGTTATTAAAAAAATAATTCCTTTTGCTTCCTCATTAGCTGTTGGTTTATCAACAACTTGTATTGTTTCATCATGTGGAGTATTAAATCCAAAAATTGAAAGTATTACACTTTCAGCTAGACGTGAATATATTTATCCTGGTGAAAAATTAAAAATTAAAGCAAAACTGTTCCCAATTTTATCATCAAAAGAAGATTTAATATGATCTATTGATTCGCCTGTAGAAGGATTTACTATTTCTGATGAAGGTTGATTAAAAGCTCCAGAAACTTTTGCTGCAGATGATTCATTTTCTGTGCAAATTAAAGCGACGTCGAAAAAAGACCCAAATATTTTTGATACTTTTTCACTTTTAGCTATCGCTAATACTGAAAAAAGATTATTAGGATTAAGTGGTGAATTAGAGTATTTAGGTAGAGATGGCAAACCAGCATCTAGAAAAATATTAAAAACAAAATCTCCAACAGGAGGAGATCTTTATTACTTAGAAGGTGCCAATCCAAACGACCCTATCGAAAAACAAGATGGTATAAATTTATATACTGGGCGTATAGATGAATTTATTAAATTTACTCCAATCTTTAGACCGGATGTTAGTAAATATATGAAATTCCATTTGTATAACAACTATGCTTATGACAACCCTGACTACAACTGTGTTTCATGAGTCGGTTATAAAAATGATGAATCTACGTTAGATATACCAAAAATTATGGCCGTATCTCCTTGGTACCACAAACAATACATTCAAGTGACGTTTGATTGTGAAAAAGATGTTTCTGTTGGACAAAGTTATATGGAAATTATTTGTGACGTTTATCAAAATCCAAGGGATAATTCTTTGCCAGTTTTTGACTATAATCCAAACCCTAAAGAAGATAAACCTAGGTCAGAAGACCAACATAGTGTTACATATCTTCAAGATGGTATGTACACTTCACAAATTATTTGTTCAAAAAATTTAAAGGAAAACACAGAAAAACGTGTTGGAGACATTTATTTATACCGTAAACCATATGAAGAAATGGAACAATCGCTAAAAGGTGTATGAAAACCAAATATTGATGCTCCAAATATATTTACTGAAGAAGGCAAGCCAAAAGTTTCGGACCTAAAATTTGGAACATATTTACCTGGATCATGAAACTATCCAATAGCTACATTTGATTTAACATATACTGTTGATCAAGATTTGATTAAAGACTTAGATTATGATTCATTCTTGATTGGTACTTATCATGTATATGATATTTCAGATGTTGAATGCAAGTCTCACATTGCAACACTAGAATTCTGAGTTCAATGGATTGAGGAATAATTATGAAAAGTAAGATATTAAAATTAAGTTTAATACCAACAATAGTTGTTCCTAGTGTAGCTATTGTTACTAACTGTTCAATAGTTGAACATTTGAAAATTATGCCAAAACAAATAGATGGTTCTGATTGACTAGGAAGAATCTCAGGTTATTTTGTAAAAGATGATGACTATGAAATAAATACTGAAGACAAAACAGTCACATATTGGAATATGTATGAACTTAAAGCTCATAACTTAGTAGTTCCTAACTATGTTATGTGACAAGGGTCAAAATATAAAGTCGTGTTAGACGAAAAAGCTTTTCAAGATTGTACTGACACACTTAGTGGAAGTGTTGAATTAAATGATTTTTGTGATGTAATACCAGCAAGATGTTTTCAAAATGATGATAAAATTACAAAAATAATTTTTCACACTTACCCTAAAGAAATTCATGAGGCTGCCTTTCAAGAGTGTTCAGATCTTGCTACAATTTGTGTTAAGAAGAATGGTAAGATTTATTATGATTGAGCAATAAAATTAGTGACAGTTAGAGCATTTGCTTTTGATGGTTGTCCAATAGAAGGTAATCTTATTTTTGGTAGTGATTTTCAAACATTTGAACCAAGCGCTTTTGCCGGCGCTTCGATTAAAAAAATTGATTTATCAATGTGCAATAAAATAGAAGAAATACCTGAAGACGCTTTCAATGCGTGCGGCTTATTAAAACAAGTAGCCTTTCCAAGCTCAATCATTAGAATTGGCGCCAGAGCTTTCTCGGGATGTAGTGTACTAGAGAAAATAACTTTACCTGCTCAAGATATGGAATTTTCAAAAGTTGGTGAATCTGCCTTTTCTGGATGCTTACTATTTAGAGGCTTCTTTTACAAGGTTGAATCAGTTGAATTAAGATTAACTATGAAAATAGTGCAAGAAGCATGCTTCTTCAATAACAAATGCCTAGAACCTAGAAGTTATTTAATTAATAATCCCTTTGGTTCTGCAAGAGAAGGTACAGATTCACAACTAGCTAAATCATTATTTGAAGCATGTTCATTTACAAGTTGAACTTTTAGTATAAAAAAATACATATGGCTTTCTCCGAGCGTATTTGCTTTTAATCAAGACTTAAGATTCTTGGACTTTACATCTTTAGAGTACAATGATAATGTCCCAGACAGTTGAAAAAACAATATCGGTGTAGGAGAAGTGGCAGATGTCTTTGCTCATGGAAGCAAATTTGGAACAATTTTTGTTAGAAAAGGATTTGTGACTGGTAGTCAACATTTCGATGAATGAGTAGAATGATTTGAAAAACAAGGTTTGCATTTTGATAAGACAGATTACGAAACACCATCATTAGATCATTGAAACTTTCAAGAACAATAAAAAAAGAACAAATGTTCTTTTTTTTATTTGTTTTTGTAAATCATTGAGCAATTATAAAATGTTTCGTCTTGAGGAAAACCAAACGAATTAGTGAACTTGACATTCATATTAAATGCTATTACCAAGTCATCTACTGGATCTGAGTTGAAACCTATTTCAAAATATAAATAGTGCTTTCCCAATTCTTCAACAATTTCAGCGGTTTCAGTAAATCCAACACTTACCACACGACTCGTTTTTACATTTAGAGCCTGTGTAGTAATTGTGTTTTCAATAGGCCTCTTATCAAACAATATTTTATACTTACATGAAGTTTCTGTTGTTGAGATGGTTTTGTTACTAATTAATTTTATTTTATCTTTGTTTTGTGGTTCTTCAAATTCGTAACAAACATTAAACCCACTAAACTCAAAAGGTGTTTCTGTATAACTATAATTAAACTTAATACCAAACTTAAAATCTTTGCTTACCCATAAAGAAGGATCAATTTGTAGTTGAATAGTTGCTTGTTTGTTCTTAATTTTAATTGAATCATGGACCAAATCAATTCCATCAAGCCCTTCTTCACTTTCATTAATTAAAGATATTGCTACAGCATTTTTTGGTGTATATGAGAATGTAAGTGGTATTTCAAACATTTCATTACTACCAGAGAAATCTTGTTCTTTAGCATATACTTCAAACTCAATTTTTTTATCTTGACATCCAACTAAAGATATCAAAGAAAAGGATGTTGTAGCGCCGGCAACAATTATTGAACTAGCTAAAAGTCACTTCCTATTTTTCATATGTATATTATATAAAAAAACAACTACAGTTGTTTTTTATTATTGCGTTTAAAAACTACTAAAGCTACTACAAATACAGTTATCATAATAAGCGCTTTTATTACTTCTATGCAGCATATACCAATAACTAACATAATTCTTGTTCTTAGTAGATCATAGTATCCACCCAACCATAATACTAATAAAACAACAACACCAACATTTAGTAAGAAAAACAAAGCTAAACTAGTAGCATTTATGGCAACAAATAGATGTTTCCTATTTGTTAAATAGTGGTATTTTATAGACATGATTAAGCCAGTAATTATTAAACCAATTCAAATTACCATTAAACATAAATCCATAATGGTAAAGGTTATGACAGTCACATATAATGCATAGATTAGTGGGTTATTAATATCACGGCCTATATTATTTGTGGCAATTAGATAAGCAAAAATACTAGCAACAATGGTTAGAATACAAAAGATAAAGATAGTTATGCTAATAAAAATTATATTTAAAATTTTAAAAGCTTTCCTTTTCTTATCTTTAATATAAAGATTTTTTTGAGCTGGTTGTATGTTTTGTGGTTTTGAATGTGATTCCAAATTAACATCAATTACTTGTTCATTAATCATAGCCAAATTATATATTAATCGATATATAAGCAAATAAAAACTAGGCATTGGCCTAGTCTTAATATTTTATTTAGATTTTCCGTAAATGATATGTTTGAATACAGTTGAAATAATGCAAATGTAAACACCAATCAAGCCGGCTACTAGATTTAATACACAAGCAGCAGCTTTTCCATCATGGTCTACATTTTTAAGTGCAGGGAAAAGTAAACCAATAGAAATAAACATTAATGCAATTGCAATGATTTGTGCAGGTAAAGCAAATAATAAGAATTTCTTTTGTCCTTCTTTACAAGCATTTCTATATGCAAAGATACTTGTTATTATTGAAAATAATAAAGTACCAATACAAATAACAAACATAACTACTACATAGATAGCACCAACAAAGTCTTTAATTGGTTCTCCTTCTTTTCATAAGAAGGCAATTCCTTCTAATAATGCTAAGAACAATAATGCTCCAGCAAATGAACCAGAAGCAGATGCAAATCATTTTAAGCTTCTTGTTCCAGGGGTATGATTTTTTAACATATTTTCTCCTTAATATTTTTTATTATAAGGGACATCCAACTTTTAAAATAAAAAACTAGGCTTTTGACCTAGTTTTGATTTAATGGTGGAGCCTAAGGGAATCAAACCCTCGACCCCCTGAGTGCAAATCAGGTGCTCTATCAGGCTGAGCTAAGGCCCCATTAATGGTGGGAGTAAATTGACTCGAACAATCGACCTCACCCTTATCAGGGGTGTGCTCTAACCAACTGAGCTATACTCCCATAAGTAATTAAAATTACTTAGTTGTTTTGCTAGCCTTTCTACCTTTGCTAGCACCGTTAATTTTTCTCTTGTTAAGAGTCTTTAGTGTTTTGGCAGAAACTTTTACTTTCTTAACTTGACCATTAGGTAGAGTTACTCTAACTGTTTGTAAGTTAACATTTCATTGACGTCTTGAATGATTCATGGCGTGTGATTTTTTGTTTCCACTCATTGCACGTTTATTTGTGAAATAATCTTTTCTACTCATTGTTTCTTACCTTTACGCGTTTTTTAATTATATCAAATAAATGAAATATTGTCAAATATTACTTATTTATTTATAAATAAAATATAATTTTATATATGAAAAATAAACTAATTATTGTTGCTGGTTGCTCTGGTTCAGGCAAAACAACAATTGCAGGTAAAATCTTGAATTGTTTTAATAAAGGACAAGCCCAAGTTATCTGCTTAGATCGTTTTTATTTTGGTAGATGTCCAAAGGTTCCGTTTGTAAAACAAACGGGCCAATATAACTTTGACCATCCTAGTTCATTGGATTGAAAATATTTATATAAATCATTAACTGATTTGTTAAAGAATAAGGCAACTCAACTACCTTGCTATGATTACACAATTTCTAAAAGAAAAGAAGAGGTTGAACAAGCTAAGCCTTCTAAAATAATTATTTTAGAAGGAACATTACCTTTATACAACAAACGTATTAGAGACTTAGCTGCACTTAAAATTTTTGTTGATACACCAATTGATACATGCTTTGCTCGTAGAGTAAAAAGAGACCAAAAAGAACGTGGTCGAAAATTAGATCAAATAACTAAACGTTGAAAAACAACAGTCAAACCAATGTATGAGAAGTTTGTTGTGCCAACAAAGAACATGGCAGATTTAATCCTGCCATGAAATGATGGAGACAATCAAGCAGGATTAGATTTGGTATTAACTGCAATTAGAAAGTTGGTTAAATAGTATGAAGAAGAAATTAGGATCAAATGCAAAATTAGCTGCTAACACAATTAGAGTGTTGGCTGCTGCAGCTATTGCTAAAGCAAAATCAGGACACCCAGGTGTTGCTTTAGGTGCTGCTGATATTATGTATGAACTATTTGCTAACCAAATGAATGCTAGTCCAACAGTTAATGATTATTTTAACCGTGATCGATTTGTTTTATCTTGTGGACATGGAAGTAGTTTGCTCTATGCAACTATGTTAGTTTGTGGTTACAAAGATATTAAGATGGGTGATCTAAAAGAATTTAGACAAATCGATTCTAAAACTCCAGGTCACCCAGAACCAAAGTTATTACAAGGCGTAGAAGTTTCTTCTGGTCCACTAGGACAAGGAATAGCTATGGCTGTAGGTCTTGCTATAGCAAGCAAGAAGATGGCAAACATCTTTAATACACCAAAGATTGAATTATTTAATAACTACACATATTGTTTATTTGGTGATGGATGTTTTGAAGAAGGTATTAGCTACGAAGCTATTGCCGTAGCTGGTAGATTACAACTTAACAAGTTGATTATGATTTATGACTTTAATGGAATTCAACTTGATGGTAAAGTATCTGATTCAACAGCTATATCTGTTTCTAAATACTTTAGAGCAATGGGCTGAAATGTAGTTTATTGTCCAAACGGTCATAGCAATAGATTTTTAAAAGCAGCTTTTGCTAGAGCAAAAGCATCTAAACATAAACCAACTGTTATTATTGCCAAGACACACATTGGTTATGGTTCAGTTAATGTTGACACCAATAAAGCACATGGAACATATTTAACAGATGAACAAGTTGATATGTTAAAGAAAACTTTAAAGTTTGACTATCCAAACTTTACTATTCCATCTGCTTTAAGTAACTTACCTAAAACAATAACTGATCGTGTTGAAAAGAAGATTATTGATTTCAATAACAAAGTTACTAGGTTAGAAAAAGCTAACCTAACTTTATATGAAAAACTTATGTCTTTAATAGAAAGAAATAAGATTAACTTTGATCGTAGATGATTTGAACCAGCAAGCTTCCCATCTAAAGATGCAACCAGAAAAATTTGTGGAAACTTATTCCAAGCAATTGCTGATAACAATGAAAATTTAATTTGTTCAATTGCTGATGTATCTAGTTCAACAATGATCAAAGTTAATAACTCTGACAAAATTAGATCAACTAATTGAGAAGGACAAAACTTAGATTGTGGTGTTAGAGAATTTGCTATGGCTGCGATCAACAATGGAATTGTTGCTTATGGTGGAATGAAGGCAGTAGGTTCTGCATTCTTAAGCTTTAGTGATTACAATAAAGCAGCAATTAGATTGGCTGCTATTAGTGGTTTACCAACTGTTAATATTTTCTCACATGACTCAATTACTGTTGGTGAAGATGGACCAACACACCAACCTATTGAACAAATATGAGCAATGCGTTTAATTCCAAATCATATGGTCTTTAGACCAACTAGTTCAATTGATACAGTTGTTGCCTTAGAACATGCATTTAAATCTAAACATACACCTGTAACAATCATTACTAGTCGTCAAGCTTTTGATCAAGTCAATGTTGACTATGAATTAGCTAAACGTGGTGCTTACGTAGTAAGATCAGATAAGAACCACAAGATTACTTTGTATGCAACTGGTTCAGAATTACCTGTTGCTTTACAAGTAGCAACTAAATTAGATATTCCTTCACGTGTTGTTGCAATAAATAGTTTAGAATTATTACAAGAGCAAGATTTAGATTATCAAGAGATGATCTTTGATAAATCAAAGAAGATCTCTATCGAATATGGTGCAACGGCTCCATGATATAGATATGTTGATCTAGCCATTGGTCTTGATGAATTTGGCTATGCTGGTAAACCAGATGACGTAGTCAAAAAGCTTGGCTTAACTTGTGGCCAAATAGCAAATAAAATAAACAAGTGATTAGATAAATAAAGGAGAATAGTATGGCATTAGCATTAGGATTAAGTTTAGGATTAGGAATTCCTCTATCAATAATTGCAGGTATTTTTATTGGTTTTGCCATTGGGCAAAAATACTTTAAAAAGCAATTAAATGATAATCCTCCCGTTACAAGAGAACAAATTAGAGCTATGTACCAACAAATGGGACGTACTCCATCTGAATCTCAAATCAATGCAGTAATGGAAGCAATGAAACGCAACCGTAAATAGGGTTATGGCTAAATTTATAAAATCAGCAGATTGTGTTGAAGCAATTGCTATCAACGATACTGTTGTTGAATTTTGCTTTATAGGTAGATCTAATGTTGGTAAATCAACATTAATTAATGCCTTAGCAAATCAAACAATTGCTAAAACATCAAAACAACCTGGACGAACTCAATTAATCAATATTTTTGATTTTGGACAATATAGAATTATTGACTTACCAGGTTATGGCTATGCACAAGTTAGCAAAGCTAAAAAATATGAAATCAACCAAATGGTAGTTGATTATTTATCTAATCGAACTAACTTATTTTGTGTTTTTCAAATCTGTGATATCCAACACATAACTGAAATGGATATTGATGTTTATAAAAATGTATGTAAACGTTTTAAAAACGTTTATATAGTGTTAAACAAAGCTGATAAAGTTAATCAATCATTCTTTACAAATAACAAACAAAAAATTGCTAAATTATTTAGTTGCAAACCAGAAAATTTGATTCCAATCAGCGCTTTTAAGAAATTAAATATTTCTTATTTAAAAAGATTAATGAATATATTAAGTAAGAAGTTAAAATAGTCATATATGGCTAGTATAGACAATAAGAAATACAACCACTCTTTTGTTGAACAAAAGGTAAAAACTTTGTTACAAGGCAAAGATTTTTATGAGTTCCATGAAGATAATAAACCAAAGTTTTCTATTGTCTTACCGCCCCCAAATATTACAGGTAAGTTACACTTAGGTCATGCTTGGGACGTTAGCTTACAAGATGCAATAATTCGTTACAAACACTTGCAAGGTTTTAATACTTTATGAATCTCTGGTATGGATCATGCCAGTATTGCAACCCAAACAAAATACGAAAAAATTCTAAAAGAAACTGAAGGAAAATCAAGGTTTGATTTTACTAGAGAAGAATTCTTAAACAAACTTCATGATTGATCTAACCAACAACGATCATTCATTACTGATCAATGAGATAAATTAAACTTAGCATTAAGTTTAAAAACTCAATGCTTTACAATGGACAAGCATGTTCATAAAGCATGTATGGAATGATTTGTTGATGCATACAACAAAGGCCTTATTTATCAAGATTACAAGTTAGTTAATTGAGATACTCAATTACAAACTGCTATTTCTGATATTGAAGTTATTTATAAAGAAACAAATAGTAAGATGTATTACTTCAAGTATCAACTTGTTGATAGTGACACATTCTTAACAGTAGCAACAACTAGACCCGAAACAATGTTTGGTGATGTTTGTTTAGTTATTAATCCAAAGGATTCTAAAAATTCTCAATACATTGGTAAGACGGCAATCAACCCAGCTAATGGTAAATCTCTACCAATCATCGGAGATGAATATGTAGAATTAGGATTTGGAACAGGAATCATGAAATGTACTCCTGCCCACGATTTTAATGACTATAACTTAGCTAAGAAACATCACATTACCTTCTATCACAATGTGATGAATGGCAATGGTACAATGAATGATAATGCTATTGACTTTGCTGGTAATAAATATACTGGTTTAACTGTTAAACAAGCAAGAGCAAAACTAGTAGAAGTTTTAAAAGCTAACAACAAAGTTGTTAAAGTAGAAGATATCATCAACAACATTGGTTATTCTGAAAGAACCAACACAATTGTTGAACCATTCTTATCTAAACAATGGTTTGTAAAAATGAAACCATTTGCAGAGCAAATTATTCAAAACCAAAAGAAAAATGGTGTTGAATTTATTCCTGCTAGATTTAATGAAGCGCTATTAACTTGAATGGAAAACATTCAAGATTGATGTATTTCAAGACAATTATGATGAGGACACCAATTACCTGTTTATTACAATAAACAAACTGGTAAAGTATTGGTGTCAGCTACTGCTCCTAGCGATATAGAAAACTGAAGACAAGATTCAGATGTATTAGATACATGATTCTCATCTGGTCTTTGACCACTTGTATGTACAAGTTGAAAAGATGATGATAAGTTAAAAGACTTTTATCCAACTAGTTTACTAGTTACTGCATATGATATTCTATTCTTCTGGGTTGCTAGAATGATGACCATGTGTGGTCATTGATCTAAACAACAACCATTCAATCAAGTTCTAATCCATGGATTAGTTAGAGATAGTTTAGGTAGAAAGATGTCTAAATCATTAGGTAACGGTGTTGACCCTAATGAACTAGTTAATAAATATGGATCTGATGCTATGAAGATGTATTTTACATCTTCTTCGACAATGGGTGAAGATCTTAGATTTAATGAAGAAAAGATCACATATTATTGATCAGTATTAAATAAAATATGAAATTCATATAACTTAATATCAGGTCCAAAGATTAAATTCAGCAAAGCTGACTTAAACCAATTTGACTGCTGAATGCTAGAAAAACTAAATAATTTGATTAAGCAAGTTGTTGTATTGTACAACAAATATGATTTCACAGTTGCTAACAAAACTTTGATTGATTGCTTCTGAAATGACTACTGTAACCAATATCTTGAATTTATCAAGATAAACTTAAATAATAAACGAAAAGTAACAAAACAAAAAGCTGTAGCATTATTCATCTTGGATGAATTCTTAAAATTATTTTATCCAATCGCTCCAGCAATAAGTGATTACTTATTCTACGAAATCAATCACAAGTATATTTGGTACACACAAGTTAAACCACTAACTATCAAATATTCATTTGATAGAGAGTTAATGAAACACTTTGCTAACATCACAAATTGTTTAAGAGACTATCGTATTAAACATAGTTTAAGTCGTAAGAATGAAATTAACTTTGACTATGTAACGCTAAATAAAATAGATATAAAAGCATTAAATAAATTATTAGGTGCATTCAACATAAAAGTTAATAACATCATAGATGTTAAACCAGAAAACACTACTGCTTTAGTTGTTGAAGATGGTATCATTTGTCTAGAAGTTGAACAACAAAACAACACACAAGACCTTGCAAAACGCTTAGAAATCGTTGAATTTGAGATTAAACGAGCCCAAGGTATGTTGGCTAACCCTAACTTCGTTGCTAAGGCTCCAGCGGCCAAAGTTCAAGCAGAAAAAGATAAATTAGCTAAGTATCTCGCAGAGAAACAACAAATTGAACTTTCTCTTAAAAAATAGTTTTTGTCTCACCTATAATTAATATATAAGAGGAGAGAACAATGGCTTGTAAAAAAACAAAAAAAACAGCAAAGAAATCTAAATGTGGATGTGGATGTTGCTGTGGTAAAAAAAGAAAATAGGGATTAACCCTATTTTTTGTTTGGATCTTTTGGTCCTTGGCCTTGTTGAGCAGCTTGAGAGATAGTTGCCATTAGTTGGTCAAGTGATTCAAGTTTCTTTTTCAATTCATCTCACTTTTGTTCATCTAATAATTTTTTTAGTTCATCAACCATCTTCTTAGCTTGATCTTTTTGATCAGCTGGAAGTTGAGCAGCAACTTTTTCATCTTTCAATGCTTTTTCAAAAGTATTGATGTATGTTTCAGCTTTGTATCTGATATCAGCTTGTTCTTTCTTTTTAGCATCAGCTTCTTTGTTAGCTTCTGCATCTTTAACCATTTTGTCAATTTCTTCTTCAGACAACGCTCCACTATTTTTAATAGTGATTGTTGCTTCTTTGTTTGTCTTTAGATCTTTAGCCTTAACATTTAACATACCGTTAACGTCAATGTTGAAGGTAATTTCAATTTGTGGAACACCTCTTGGTGCTGGTTCAATTCCAGATAATTGGAAGTTACCTAGAGATTTATTATCTCTTGCCATTGATCTTTCACCTTGTACTACGTGAATATCAACTGCAGGTTGATTATCAGCAGCAGTAGAGAAGATTTGACTCTTGCTTACTGGAATAGTTGTGTTACGTTTAATTAAAGGAGTCGCAACACCACCTAATGTTTCAATAGATAAAGTTAATGGTGTTACATCTAGTAACAAGATGTCATCAACATCACCAGATAATACACCACCTTGAATAGCAGCACCCATAGCTACTACTTCATCAGGGTTAACTGTTTTGTTTGGTTCTTTGCCAGTAATCTTTTTAATTAATTCTTGAACAGCTGGCATTCTTGTTGAACCACCAACTAGCAATACTTGGTGAATATCACTAAGTGATAGTTTTGATTCTTTAATAGCATCTTCAACAGGTTTAACTGTTCTTTCAAGTAAATCTTTTGTTAAATCTTCAAACTTAGCTCTTGTTAAAGTCTTTTCAACGTTTAATGGGCCATCTGAAGTCATAGAGATGTAAGGTAATAATATTTGAGTTTCTTTAGTTCCTGATAGATCAATCTTTGCTTTTTCTGCTGCATCTTTTAATCTTTGGCATGCCATCTTATCTTTAGATAAGTCAACACCAGATTCTTTCTTAACTTCTTCAACTAATCAATCAATAATTCTTTGGTCTCAGTCATCACCACCTAGTCTGTTATCACCAGAAGTAGCTAATACTTCAAAGCTACCTTCAGCCATATCTAGAATAGATACATCGAATGTACCACCACCTAAGTCATAAACTAGGATCTTTTGTTCTTTGTTTAGTTTATCCAAACCATAAGCTAATGCTGCAGCTGTTGGTTCATTAATAATTCTTTCAACTTCTAGTCCAGCAATTTTACCAGCTGCTTTAGTAGCAGCTCTTTGACTATCATTGAAATAAGCAGGTACAGTAATAACTGCTTTTTTAACTGGATGACCAAGTTTATCTTCAGCACAAGTTTTAATGTAACTTAAAATTTTTGCTGAGATTTCTTCTGGTGTATATTCTTTATCACCAATCTTAGTCATTTCCTTTGTACCCATTTTTCTTTTAATAGAAGAAACAGTGTTCTTGTTAGTGATAGTTTGTCTTTTAGCTGCCTCACCAACAATTACTTCTGATCCTTTAAAAGCTACAACAGAAGGAATTGTTCTTTTTCCTTCAGGGGTTTCTAGTACTTTAGGTTTACTTCCATCCATGATGGAAACACATGAGTTTGTTGTTCCTAAGTCAATACCAATAATTGTTTCTTTTGCCATAAAAATACTCCTTTTCAATTTATGTTATATATATTATACACAAAAATTAGCACTCTAACCAAAAAAGTGCTAATATTTGAAAATTGGTAGTTAGTATTACTTTGTAATACTATAATGGAGGTATGAGAAGAAATTTAGGCAAAAACTTAGTATTTCCACCCCTACCAGTGGTGGTAATTGGTACTTATGATAAAACTGGTAAAGCTAATGCTATGACAGCTGCTTGATCAACAATTTATGATTTTGGTCAAGTGTTTGTATCAGTATCAAAACACAAAACAACTAAAAACATTCAATTGAATAAATGTTTTACTTTAGCATTTGCAACCAAAGCAACTATTAAGATGACAGATTACTTTGGTTTAGTATCTGGTGATAAACAAGATAAGATAGCAAGAGCTAAAGCTCATGTTGTTAAATCTAACTGCATTAATGCACCCATTATTACTGAATATCCATTAACTTTAGAATGTAAATTAAAAAGTTTAAAAGGTGGAAACTTAATTGGTGACATAGTTAATGTTAGTGTTGATGAGAAATATATGTCAGGCAATAAGATACTAATTGATAAGATGCAAATAGTAACTTATGATATGACAGATCATTCATATCGTGTAATTGGCAAAAGAATAGCTAAAGGCTTTGAGGTAGGAATGTCATTAAAAAAATAGGGTTAACCCTATTTTTTATTTGACAAAATAGTTTTTGCTATTGGTTGGGGCTTCTGTCTGGTTGGTGTTGACCATCTTAATATATCTTAACCATTCATCTTCACCACCAAAACATCTAGTTTTTACAAAGCCAAGAGCAACATCTGGGTAACGTATATCTTGATAATATAGTGAACATGTTAAATCATAAGGAATGACTTTTAAATTTTTAAACTCATATGTGTACATAATATAGTCATTAACATAAAAACTTTCATGTTCCTTTAAAAAGATAAAACTTACATAACCTAAGAATGATGCTTTTAAATCATCACCATCAAATGCAAGCGTGCAATTGTTGATGATAGTTTTGATACCAACATCACCCTTGTCAACCAATTCTTTCATGTGGTATCCATCAAATGTATATTTTGTAGTATTAATTTCTAGAAATAAGTCATAAATTAATTCTTTATTCAATTCATCAGATGAGTATTCTTTCAATTTGTTTGTAAATTCGCCACCATCTATTTGAAAAGGTTCAACATCCAATGGATCAAAAATAGCGTGAATTATTCTTTCAGCCTCTGCGTCTCCACCACACGATACCAATGGCATAAATGTTGCTAATGCAACAGATGGAGTTAAAAATAAAAATTTATTTATTTTCATATTCACTTAATTTTATAAGAAAATTATCTAACAAATTAATAATAGTGCATCAAATTCTTTTTTTATTTTTTCTAATCAAAAGATCTTGATCAATTCTTTTTTTAAAGAAAGTATATGCTTTCTTATGCAAGGGATTAGACAAATCTAGACCAGATTTTAATCTTAATCCCATAATCATAACTTGATAATATAAGTCAAAATTTGATAATGGTTCTTTAACTAATTTTCATTTCAAAACATTGCCTTCATAATGGTATAAAGTTTTATCTTCCATACCATGAGCACCTAAACCAATTGCTTTTCAATCATTAGTTTTTCATACAGCAACATTATGTTTAGACTCATATTTTAAGCTTTTAGCTCAGTTGCTTACTTCATATCTAATAAAACCAAGTTTCTTTAAATAATCAATAGCAAATTTTAAGTGATCTTCTATTTGCAATTCATCAACTAGATATTTTTGTCTACCTCATGCAGTGTTTTCTTTTATTTCAAGAGAGTACAAAGATAAATGTTTAACTTTGTTAGCAACTAAAAAGTCAATATCATTTTTAATTGATTCATTAGTTTGATTATGAAAACCATAAATCAAATCACAAGAAATGTTAGTGATTCCATTTTTTAATAAAGTTTGAATAGATGTCTCGACCATAAATTTATGATTTGATCTATTCATTGTTTTCAAAATATTGAAATCTAATGTTTGTACGCCTAAAGAAACACGATTGATTTTATATTTATAAAATAGTTTAGCTTGACTATCAGTTATAAATTCAGGATTACATTCAATTGTGAATTCATAATTTTTAGCTAAACATTTTGATAGTGGTTTTAATAATTTTTCTAATTGTTCATCATTTAAACAATTTGGCGTTCCACCACCCAAATAAATTGTTTCATACTTATTTTTATTTAGTTTTTTTAGAACTAAATCAATATATTTATCAACAGTTTCTTTGTTGTAAATACATTTAACAAAATCACAATAAGCACAAAACTTTTTGCAAAAGGGAATGTGAATATAAAGAGATTTAGTCATTAATAAACCCCTCAATTGTTTTTCTTAATAAATCATCATCCATTGGACCGTGATAAGAAAACAATTTAGGATATTGATGTTTACATCAAGTTACTTGACGCTTTGCATATCTTCTAGTTTTTTGAGCAATAAGATCAGTGTTAATAGAAGTTTTGTTTTTAATTGCATCATAAACTTCCTGATAACCCAATGCTTTTAAAGCATTTAGTTTCATAACATCTTTATCTTTTTTAATAAGGTCTTCAACTTCTTTTCTTCAACCTAAGTCAATCATTTCTAAAACTCGGTTGTTGATTGTTTCATAAAGTTTAGCTCTTTCAACATCCATATAAACAACTAAACAATCGTAGAAATATTTTTTTCTTTGAACATCTTTAGATGTTTTAGTCATTCCTGTTTCTTCAATGATTTGAATAGCACGAATAACTCTCTTGCGATTATTGGCTGGAATCTTTTTGGCTTCAGCAGGATCTAATTTTTGAAGAAGTTGATGAAGTTGTTCATTTGTCATATCTTCATAACTATTAGTTCTTTTGGAACTAGAAGATAAATCATAATTTTTAATTAAAGCATCAACATATAAATTGCTTCCACCAACAATAATAGGAATTTGTTTGTTCTTATAAATAGTAGCTAAGATTTTCTTAGCTTCATCTTGAAATACTTTAATATTTCAATCATCATAAATAGAAATACAATCCATTAAATATACTGGTGTATTCTTGATGGTATCTTTATCCATTTTGTTAGTACCAGCATTTAATTCTTTATAAACTTGGAATGCATCAGCATTAACTAATGGATAGTTAAGCATCTTACTTATTTTTAAAGCAAGTGCTGATTTATGTGAAGATGTTGGTCCGACAATAACAATTAACTTATTCATGGTTTAAAATATCATTAATTGCTTTCTTAGCATCTGAAACAGCAACATGAATTAATCTTGGTTTGTCTTCAAAACTTGCCACATTACCTATAGCATAGATTCCACCCATGTTAGTTCTACATCTAGAATCAACTTTGATTCTATTTTGCAAATCTAAGTTAAATGGTTTTAACATTTGATTGTCTTGTAATGAATATGTTTGTCCATATTGAACAATCAAATAATCAAAATCAAGAATTTGTTTCTCATTTGTTTTGTTGTCAATAATCTCAAGTTGGTTATTAGCAACAACTCTTGATGTTTTGTTCATGTAGGTTTTATATTTAAAACCTTTTAAACATTCTAGTTTAGTTCTAACTGCTCTAAATTCATCACGACGGTGAACGATAGATAGATCATTTGTTAAATGTCTTTTTAAAATTTCAGCAGCTCAATCTAGTGCAGCATCACCACCACCAGCAATGATTACTTTTTTATTTTTGTAAACATTTATATCTTTTACACAATAGTGAATCTTATCAGATTCAACACCAGATATTTTGTTGAATTTAAAGAAGCCACCACCAGTTGCTACAATAACAAACTTAGCATTGATTGGTTCGCTGTTTGTAATTACTCGATAACCACCATCTGCTTGTTCTATTTTAGTTACAAAAGTATTTTTAACAATATCAGGATAGTTAGCTTTCTTAATGAAGTCATTCATTAATTGGCTGGCTTGAATACTTTCTCATCCAGGATAGTCATGAATAGCTTTAACAGGGAATAAAATGGTTGGTTGTCCACCAAGTTCACTGTTAGCTTCAATTAGTATTGAAGTCAATCCTTTTTGATGCGCATAATAATGAGCATAAAGTCCACCAGGACCGCCACCAATTATTGCAATGTCATATTGTTTCATACTTATAATATTATTATAAATACTATGAAAAAGATTGAATCATTTACAAATAAATCAATTAAATGAGTAAAGAAATTACTTAGTGATTCAAAACAACGAAAACAAGAAAATCTTGCTGTTATTGAAACCAAAAAAATCTTTTTAACTGTTCTAGAATCTATTGATTCTAAAAACATTGAAGCTATCTTTGTTACAAATGATTTTTTGATGGAAAACAAGAAGCTTTTACATAAGTTCAATGACAAAATTAATTTATGTCCAAATTCAATTTTTAATTCAACTTCAGGACTAAAAACACCTGATGGAATTATTTGTGTTTTTAGACCAAATAAAAACAAAATTATCTATGATAAAAACAGCAATTATTTAGCTTTATATAACTTACAAAACCCACACAATTTAGGCGCAGTTATCAGAAGCTGTTTAGGCTTTAATATTAAAGGCATTTTCCTAATAGGAAATTGCTGTGATTTATATCATCCAGAAGTAATCAGAGCATCTATGGGTTATGTGTTTAAAATCCAAGTAGAAAAGTTTAATTCTTTTGACTACTTTTATCAATACATCAAAACAAATAATATGAATTTATTAGCTATGGCTAATAATGATAGAGCAATTGATATTTTCAATTATAAAAATAGAAAAAATAATTGCTTCATAATTGGTAATGAAGGTCAAGGTATTCCTGAACAAATTTTGAACAAATGTTCAACCATTATTAAAATTCCTTTAAACAAAGACGTTGAATCACTAAATGCATCAGTAGCTGCAAGTATTGTTGCTTTCTATTTAAGTCATGAAAATAATTAAGATAAATGAAAATGATACAAACATTAGATTAGATAACTTCTTAATGAAGTTATTTCCTCATTTATCTAAAGTTTTTATTTTCAAAGCAATTAGAACTAACAAGATAAAGATTAATGGTAAGAAACCAAAATTTGATTATCGTTTGCAACTTAATGATGAAGTAAAAATATTTTTAGAAACGAATGTCGGAGCTAAAAAAGATAACTGGAAGTTAGCATCAGATAAATTAGAAGTTGTTTTTGAAGACAATAATTTATTAGTGGTCAACAAACCAGTTAAATTACTTGTTAATGATGAAACTGAAGAAATTGCTGACACATTAATTAACAGAGCAAAGAAATATTTATTTAAAAATAAAAAATGAATTCCAAGTAAAGAAAACCAATTTGAACCTTGTTTAGTTCATCGTATTGATTTCAACACAACTGGTTTGGTGATGATTGCTAAAACACACGAAGCATCAGTTATCTTAAGTCAAAAAATAAAAGATAGAGAAATTGGTAAGTTTTACCAATGTTTAGTTTATGGCAAGATGCCACAACAATCACAATTGTTGGAAGCATACTGATCAAAACCACAAAACAGTAATATTGTAAAAATTAGTAATAGCTCAGTAAATAATGGTAAACCAATAGCCACTAAATACAAAGTATTAAAGTATGACAAAGCACATGATATCAGTTTACTTGAAATTGAATTACTAACTGGTAGAACTCACCAAATTAGAGCACACTTAGCTTTTGTTGGTCATCCATTAGTTGGTGAACAAAAATATATTTCTAAAGAAATAAACAAAACAAACAAATTTAAATCTCAAGCATTAGTTGCTTACAAACTAGTTTTTGATTTTAAAACTGATGCAGGAAAGCTTAATTACCTAAAAGGTAAAGCTATTAGCATCCACACTAACTTAATATAGTAAATATTTTTAGTATATAATACTAAAAATATCATATGCCATTTGTTAAGCAATTAAATAAAGATTTTGTGATCAGAGATGATCACTTTGAATTAACACCAGAATATATTAAAGCTAATAGCTTTAAATTTAAAAAAATTACTGGTACAAGACTATCATCAATCATTGGAAAAAATAAATATACTTCACCATTGAAGCAATGGTGTTGTATGACTGGTTTATACACTGAACCAATAGATCCAACAGTTGCTAAATTAGGAATGTATGTTGAACCAAAAGTTAGAGATTATGTTTCCAACAATCTTAATATTAAGTTTAAAGATTATGTTCCATCTGAAGTTAAGTGAGATGTTTTCAAAAACATTGATGATGTCTTTGGTGGTATTCCAGATGGTGAACCAGTTGATGAAGATGGTAATCTTGACTATGCATCTGGCAAACCAATGCTAGAAATTAAGACTTCATCTATAGATGCATTTGTTTATAAAACTGAAAAAGGTTTATTACGAATGCAAAAAGATGAACAAGGTTATCCATTAATTAAAGAACCAGGAAAGAAAAAACTTTCTTGATTTGGTGCTGATGGTAAGCTTGCAATTAGTGATGAATATAAATACCAATTAGGTTTGTATCTTTACTTAAGAAAAGTAAACACAGGTATGTTTGCTGTTTGTTTCTTAACTAAAGAAGATTATCTTCATCCTGAAAATTTCAAGATTGAAGATCATGAAGTTTATTTAAGAAACTTAAAAATTACAAATTTTGATGTGTTTGAAAAACAAGTAATTGAACCAGCAAGGACATGATATCGTAGATATATTAAAGATGGTATATCTCCAACAATAACTGAGGCAGATAAACAATGGCTCAAAGAAGTAGAACTACTAAAGTAGAAAAAATTATTTACATTAAATATGGTGAGCTAACTCTTAAAGGTAAAAACCGAAGAGGGTTTGCTAGATGTTTATGTAATAATGTTAAGAAAGCTTTAGCAGATTTCAAAACATTAAAGATTGAGTTTAAGTATGACTTCATGACTATTAGTCATATTGCCACAAGCAAATATCAAAAGATCTTTGAAATTGTCAAAGCTATTCCAGGAATTGCTTTTGTTATTGAAGCACATTGTCTAGCTCGTGATGAAAATAAATTACACGCGTTTTTAAAAACAACTATTGAAAATAAAAAACAAACTTTTAAAGTAATTACTAAACGAAGTGATAAAAAATATCCAGTTGATTCAATGGAGTTCTCTAGACAATTAGGTGGTTATCTTTTAAAGAATTTTAAAAGTTTATCAGTGGATATTCACAAACCAGATTTAAAAGTAAATGTAGAAATTAAAGAAGACTGCTTCATTGTTTATTTTAATAAAGTAGCTGGACGTGGTGGGTTCCCTTTAGGAATTAATGGTAGAGTGTTGATGTTGATTTCTGGTGGAATCGATTCGCCAGTTGCAGCTTCATTATTAATGAAGAAAGGATTTCATGTAGACTTTCTAACATTTGTTTCTCCACCTCACACTTCAAAGAAGGCAGAAGATAAAGTTAGATCACTAATTAAGCAAATAACTTTGGATGGCAGATTAGAAAAACCATTGTTGTATGTTTGCAAATTTACTGACTTACAACATGAAATTGCCCACATAACTAATCATAGTTATCAAATTACACTTATGCGTCGTTACTTCTTTAGAATTGCTCAACATTTGTGTAAAACACAACACTATGATGCCATGGCAACAGGCGAGTCTTTAGGCCAAGTGGCTTCACAAACGATAGAAAGTATGACAACAATTTCTGCAGTCTTAGACAACGTAGTTGTTCTAAGGCCTTTGCTAACTTACGATAAATTAGAAATAATCACTTTGGCAGAGAAATTAAATACTTATAATATATCTATACTTCCATACCCAGATGCATGCAGTATGTTTGTTCCTGCTAACCCTACAACTAAACCAAATGTAGCTAAAGCGGAACAATTAGAAAAAGAATTAATGCTCATAGATACAATCTATAAACGGGTAATTGGTAAGCACATAACAAAGGAGTTCATCTAATGGTTGGTATTAAAGATACAATCGTTAAAAAGATCGAACAATATGAAAATATTGCTATCTTTTTCCATGAACTTCCTGATTTAGATGCTTTGGGTTCAGCTTATGGATTACAATATTTCATTAAAGCTAAATACCCAAGCAAGAATGTTCAAATTATTGGTCTTGACACTTTAAGTAGTCAATTCGAAAATAATTTATTTTATTTTGATAAGAAACATATCCCTAACGAATTCTTAACTAGTTCTTTAGGAATTGTTCTTGATACAGCTAATGCTAGCCGTATCTGATCTGGACGTCATAATTTCTGCCGTGAGTTGATCAGAATTGATCACCACCCTAAACTAGAAACTGTGGCAGATTATGAATGAATCGATGATTCATATTGTGCAACGGCTGAAATGATTGCTGAATTATTATTTGAATGAGATTACAATGCCATTCTTATTCCTACATGTAATTGTTTATACGCAGGATTATTAACTGATACAGGAAGATTCTTATATTCATCTGTTACGCCTAAGACTTATGCAATTGCAAGTAAACTTATTGAAAAAGGTGCCAACAGACAAAAAGTACATGATGCTATCTATTTAAAAGATGCTGACCAAACTAGATTCTCATCATATGTGCTTAAGAAAGCACACTTTGATAAGACACTAGGTATGGCTTGAGCAAAACTTGGTAAAAATTCTTTTGATCGCTATGGTGTTAAACTAAGAATGTCTATGGTACACGTGCTTAATAATATTAAAGGCATTAACATTTGATTCACGTTCTACTACGATAATGTCTTGAAAGTTTGAAAAGGCTCAATCCGCTCGAACAAACTACCAATCAACCAGATTGCTGAAAAGTATCATGGTGGAGGACATAAACTAGCGGCGGGAGTCACCATCAAAAAACGCAAAGAATTTAAAATGATGATTGAAGACATTAAAGAATATTTAAAACAAAATATCCCATACGTAGAAAAATAAAGGAGACAAATATGGAAATTGAAAAAGTAAAAGTTGAACCAACAGAAAAAATTGATATTGATCAAGATGATGATCTTGAACAAACATTAAGAGAAATGACAAGGGAAGAATTGCTTCATAGATTAAACTACGAAGAAACTAACCCTGATACTATTGCTCTAATTAAGAAGATTCTTAAAACAAAAGCGTAGGATATGTACATTAACATCAAAACACGATCCCACTATAGCATGGCTATGTCATCTATTTCTATAGACGACATTATTAACCATGCTTTAGCAAACAAACAAGATTATGTGTGTTTAGTAGATGTTAATGTCATGTATGGAGCACTTGAGTTCTATACTAAAGCTGTAGCTGCTAACTTAAAACCAGTTATTGGCTTGAGCGTGTATGCAGACAATAAGGAGTATGTGTTACTCGCGCGCGATTACGCAGGATATATTATTTTATGTAATCTATCTTCTGCTATTAACCACAACAAAAAGTGAGTGATTGAAGATTTTGCTTCAGACCACATTACCCTTATTAGCCAAAATAAAGCCTCTGGTTTCAACAACTGAGCCAAACCTGAAGACTTAGCCATCCATGAAGCTTTGTTCGTCTCTAAAAGCGATTTTTCTAAATATAAAGCTCTTCTTGCTATAAATAAAAGTTGTCTATATTCAGAGATAGATGATGATAAAGAAATAGCGCAAAAATATTTATTAACTGATAAACAAGCGCAAGGAATATTTACACCTGAGCAAATAACAAGAACATATAAATTATTAAATGAAATAAATCTAAACATTCCTCTTAACAAAGATAATTTCTTTGTTAAGTTTGATCCTAAAAAGAATTCTGCATTATTACTTCAAGATCGTTGCCGTCAAGGCTTGATTAAACGTTTTGGTGAAAAAGTCCGAAAGAAATATATTGAAAGAATTAAATATGAATTAGACATCATCCATAAGATGGGATTTGATGACTACTTCCTAGTAGTTCAAGACTATGTTGCTTTTGCAAAGCAAAACAACATTATGGTAGGACCTGGTCGTGGTTCAGCTGCTGGTTCACTAGTGTCTTATGTTCTAGAGATCACTAATATTGATCCTTTACAATATGGTTTGATCTTTGAACGTTTCTTAAACTCACACAGAAAAACAAAACCAGATATTGATATTGACTTTATGGATAATCGAAGACAAGAAGTCATCGATTACTTATTTAGTAAGTATGGTCAAGATAAAGTTGGCCATATCATTACTTTCCAAAAAATAAAAATTAAAACTGCTATCCGTGACATCGCACGTATATTAGATATTGACTTATCAATAGTTAATATGATCTGTAAAGCAATCTCTGATTGATTTGATACAGACATTGATGAAGTTATCAAAGAGAAGAAAGTTGTTGCTGATTATCAAAAGAAATACCCACAACTTTTTGAGCTAGCAAAATTCATCATGGGAATGCCTAGACAAATAGGTACTCATGCTGCTGGAATTGTCATTTGTAACAAGCCACTACATGATGTAGTGCCGACGACTTTATCAGCTGAAGGTATCAACACCATCCAATATTCTATGGAATATGTTGAGCCTTGTGGTTTAATCAAAATGGATATATTAGGTTTAGTTAACCTAAGTATTATTAATGATTGTGTTGATGAAATAAACAAGCACGCAAAGAAGACATTTGATATTAATCAAATACCACTTGATGACCAAAAGGTTTTCAAACAACTATGTTTGGGCAACACCCTAGGAATCTTCCAACTTGAATCTCCAGGAATGACAAATGTGGTACGAAAAATTCAACCACAATCGATTGAAGATATTTCCATTGCTTCTGCCCTATTTAGACCAGGACCACAAGCAAACATTCCTGTCTATATTAAAAATAAAAAGAATCCAGACAAGATTGAATATGTTGATGATAGATTAAAATCTATCCTTGCTCCAACATATGGAATCATCATTTATCAAGAACAAGTTATCCAAACATTATGTATAGTTGCTAATTGATCATTAGCACAAGCCGATATTGTTCGTAGAGCAATTTCTAAAAAGAAATTAGATAAGCTAATGGACATTGAAAAAGAGTTCATTGAAGCAGCAATTAAAAATGGATATAGTGATAAGAAAGCAAACGAAATTTGAACTTACTTAATTAAGTTTGCTAGCTATGGTTTTAACCATAGTCACTCAATTGCTTATGCTTTAGTAAGCTATCAATTAGCTTATTTAAAAACTTATTATCCAAATGAGTTCTATGCTTGTTTGTTATCTTATAACCCAACAAGTAAAGCCACTGCCTATGTAATAGAAGCTAAGAACAATGGCATTACTGTGTTGCCACCAGATATCAATCATAGCCAAGTAGGTTTTAGCATCTATGATGGAAAAATCATTTATGGTTTTGGAGCAATCAAAGGAATTGGTGCTGCTGGAATTGAAAAGATAATTGTCGCAAGACAAGAAGCCAAAGAATGAAAAGCAATCAAAGATTGTATTCGTGACTTGGTTAAAAATGGTGTTGGCCAATCTGCTTTGGAAATTTTAGCTAAAGCTGGATGTTTTGATAAATTTATCAATGATGATTTACCAAACCGTTCAAGTATTGTTGCTAGTTTGGAATCAATTGTTAAAGCCGTTAAAACATATACGCCTAAGTACGGCTATCTATCAAATATTACTTATACTAAGATTCAAGATAATAAAGAAACAAGTAAGAAAGAAAACCAAGAACAATTTGATATTTTAGGTATTGCTTTTGCTGCTCATCCTATTTTAGAAATCAAAGAGGCAAATCAAGAATTAATGAAAGATGCATTTACACTTTCATATATTAAAGAAAATGCTCAACCATATGTTAAATATAAAACTTTAGTTTATATTAACTCATTAAGAAAGATAAAAACTAAAGCGGGAGCTAATATGGCTTTCATCTCTTTAGAAGATGAAACAATGACTATTTCTGATGCAGTAACTTTCAACAATGTTTTAGATAATGTTACTGAAGCTCCATTACTTGCCAAAGGCAAGTATCTATATTGCGTTGTTTCTAAAACAGGAAGATCACTACGTGTAGAAAAAATTATAAGTGAGGTAAAAGCATAATGAAAAAGGCAATGGTAATTGATGGCAACTCACTAATCTATCGTGTGTATTGAGCAACATTTAAAATGTTGCCTTACTATCAACAACACAATCTTATTCCAACTAACGCTGTTAACTTATTTACTAAAGCAGTACTAACACTTTTAAAACGTGATCAATATGATTATGTGTTTGTTGCTTTTGATCATGCTAAACATACGTTTAGATCTGAAATGTTAGATCAATATAAAGCAAATAGAAAACCAATGCCAACTGAACTATTTGTTCAGTTACCAATGGTTCATACTTTCTTAGATGCCATGGGAATTAAACATCAAAGTCAGGAAGGTTACGAAGCAGATGACTTAATTGGAAGTTATTGTAAATTAATGAATGACAACCAAATTCAAGTTGATGTCTTTTCATCAGACAAAGATATGTTACAACTTGTTAATGAATTAACAAGTGTTAACTTATTTAAGGTTGGTGTTAGTGAAACAGTCAAATATGAACCTAATAACTTTGCTAATTTATATTTTGGTTTACAACCAAGTCAGGTTGTTGACTACAAAGCTATCGTTGGTGATGGTTCAGATAACTTTCCTGGAATCAAAGGTTTAGGTCCAAAGACAGCTGCCGAACTATTAAAAAAGTTTGGTAGCTTTGCTAATATCTACCAAAATCTATCACAACTACCAGCAAGTCAAGCCCAAAAATTTATTGATAACAAAGCTAAAGGTGAATTGTGTTATCAAATCGCTACTATTAAAAAAGACTTGTTTACAAGTAAACAAATAGAAGAATTTGTTAAAGGGCAAATGAATAAAGAACAATTTATTAAGCTAGCCAATGATTACAAACTACCAAGCTTAATAAAATTAATAAAATAAAAAAACACCCAAGCGGGTGTTTATTTATTATCTGAATGTTCAGTAGAATCTAGTATCTTTAGTTACACTAGATTTTCCTTCTTTGGAAGCTAGACGTAAATAGTATTTAACGATTGAGTTGCCAGTAACAATACCTTTATTGATTGTTATAGCACCACTATCAGATACTTTATATTCCTCTTCACTTAAGGCTCTACCATCAACTTCAATTGCAATATAGTCAAAGCTATAGAAATTAATCATACCTTTGTTTGGATCTTCAGGTAAGTATAGAACATAAGTTCTATTTTCTGGGAAGTCAGTACCTGTTTGATCATGTCAAACACTAGTGTCAATAGTTACTGATGATGTTGAACCAAATGGTGTACCTGCAGGTACTAATCCTTGAGGGTCTTCAGCGTTTGCACCTGAAGTTAAGAATCATTGTTTGTCACGTTTAGCTGTAACTTCAATTTCTACACCTCTACTTAAATTGAAACCTTTTCATATTTCCATTCTTCCACTGATAGTTTGTCTTCATTGATAACCTTCTTCATCAGATGAAATTGTTAAGTTAAATTCAATGAAGTCACCACCTTGAAGATCTCCTCCGTCAGATTCAAATGGAATCTTAGCATAAATAGCATTTTGTTTGTCTTTGACAAACTCTAATGTTGGTGCTCCAAGTTTAACAGGGTGTTGTGTAGAACTTCCTGTCATTTCTACACTAGCATGTAGATGATTAATATTGTCTAAAACAGAACCAAGAGTAAATTTATATATTCCAACTGGATCAGTAATATCAATAGTTTGATCCATAGAATAATCTGGAGTAAGAGGTGTATTTTGTTTAGTTAATCTAAAACCATCAAGTTGTTGTTGTCAAATAGCATTTTTATTTGGGTCATATGCCATGAATAAAACATCAAATTCAGCAAAATCTTTAGATTTAACTGTATCACGATTAATATTTCTCAATGTTGGGTCTCATTGAATGATTACATCATCTTTAGTAACAAGAACATCACCTCTTCTATTTTCAATAGTTATGTTTGGAGTGTGGTTTTCAGTTGGGATGATAGTATATTGAATACGACTAAATTCCTCGTAAGAGAAAGGACTTACTAGTTTAGATTCAAACATTTGTCATGTATCAGTTCACGTTGTGAATAGAGACTTTTGTTCTGGTTCTGGATAATCAGTTTCAATTTTTTGATTAACAAATGTAAAAGTAAAATTTTGTAAGTCGTATTGTTTTGCAAGTATACCATCATTAAACTCGGCTGTTAATTTGAATGAAATGTCATCTCCTTCAACAGGGCTTCCGTCTTTGCCAAATCTTACTGTGAATTCTCTATAGAAGATACCAGTATCTCCTCAAGTTTTTTCAGCACCAACATCTAAGCCTTGAATGTTTAAATTGTTTTCATCTATAAGTTCATAGCTAATATTTACATTTTGGCCTTGTAGGTCAGAACTATAGAAAAGACGGTATGTCTTTTCCATATCGCCAGCATTGTGTCCTGCGCCGTTATCAATACGTTCATCAGGAAGAACAATTGCACCTTGATTTTCATCATCGTTTTTTGTTAGAACGAATTGTTCATCAAAATCTTTTTTTCAAGCATCCTTATATTCGCCTTCAATTCATTGACCGCATGTAAGTCTAATTCTAAAATTAGCACAATCACCAGCTTTAATGTCTTCACCAGTTAATTTTACTCATACGTATAAAATACCTTTTTCAACATCAAAAGTACGGTGACCAGCAATAATTGATGTTTCAACACCTGTAACACCACCTGTACCTGTGAAATCAGTTACTTCAATTCCAATTGATGATTCATCTTCTGAAACAGGAACACCATTTAATTGGAAACGCAAACATTGAATGTTTGATTTAGGTTGTGTAAATAGTTTATCATATCCAGGCACTACTGTAATATTTTCAGCAGAAGCTGTGTATGTGAAATCAAATTTAGTAAATGATTCAGATCATTTTTTTCCTGTCTTGTCATTTTTACAAGATATTGTTAAATCAAATTTTAAATTTGAATTATCTAAAATTGGTGTACCATCATCTTTTGTCAATGTACAAGCTAGAACTAATTTTTTACCTTTTTCAGTAACAACTGATGCTTCTTGGTCATATTCAATTTCAATATCTGCATCTTGTGTAGTTTCAAGTGCATCGATTTTAATTTCAATTTTATCATCTGTTGTTAATGTTTTAGAATAACCAAAAACAATCTCAGGGTGGTTATTGCCACTTAGAAATTGTACTCTTTGATCATCAGAAAGTGTTAAGACACTACTATCGCTGGGATTACCACAACTATTTAATGTTAATGCAGGAACAACTGCAGTAGCTAAAGCTGTTGCAGTAATTCCAGTAAATAATAATTTAGATTTCTTCATATTTTTTACCTTCAATATTTTTATTTTACTTAAAAACCGTCAACTTCTATAAATTTTATATTTTAATAATATATATTAAGGTTAAAAAACATTTTTCTTAAAAATAGATTTCTATTATAATAATTAAACATATTATTTATATTAGCGGTGACTTAGCCAAGCGGTAAGGTCCGAAGCTGCAACCTTCGTATTCGTCAGTTCGAATCTGACAGTCACCTCCATATATTGCGCCTTTAGCTCAATTGGATTAGAGCGCTTGGCTACGGACCAAGAGGTTGTGGGTTCAACTCCTGCAAGGCGCGCCATATTAGACATTTTTGTTGGTGTGCATATAAATAATATGTATAATTAACAAAGATGTATCGGGAAGTAGCTTAGCTTGGTAGAGCACTTGGTTTGGGACCAAGGGGTCGCAGGTTCGAATCCTGTCTTCCCGACCAGTGATGGCAGGGTATCTCAGTTGGTTTAGAGAACTCGGCTCATACCCGGGGTGTCGTGAGTTCAAGTCTCACCCCTGCTACCATGTTGGATCTTTAGCTCAATGGTTAGAGCCCCCGACTCATAATCGGTAGGTTGTAGGTTCGAGTCCTACAAGATCCACCATAGTAATAAAAAAAACAGCGATATAACACTGTTATAATGGATGCTTACCCAAGTGGTTGAAGGGTTCGGTCTTGAAAACCGAGAGGTGGCGCAAGCCACGCGGGGGTTCGAATCCCTCAGCATCCGCCATTTATCGCGGAGTAGAGCAGCTTGGTAGCTCGTCAGGCCCATAACCTGAAGGCCGGTGGTTCAAATCCACCCTCCGCAACCATTTATTGGTCGATTGGTATACGGATTATTATATCCCCCTGTCACGGGGATGAAACGAGTTTGAGTCTCGTATCGACCGCCATTAAGGTTCATTAGCTCAGTCGGTAGAGCAACAGACTGAAAATCTGTGTGTCCGTGGTTCAATTCCGCGATGAACCACCATTTAAAAAAGAGGCGATGCCTCTTTTTTATTTTTTAATTAGCATTTATTTTAATGTGGTAATCGTAATGGTGTTCGTATTGTTCTTGAACAATAACACTTAACAAACCTTCATTCTTTTCTCAGTCTCAATGATATGTTGTATTGTGAGTAGTAATTCAGTATGAAGGATTAGCTTCTTCACGGACTTTTTCAGCAAAGTCTTCTTTTAATTGATCAAAGCCAACAAATAGGTCTTGTCAGAAGTCAGATTGTTGAGATGGTGTTTTACTTTCTTCTCATGTTGCTATATCTTTTTGTTTGACCTTTTCTGAATATCATTCAGAAAGTTCTAAATCATATCCAGTTTTACCCATTGGGATTTGACTGGTTGCTTTTTCTGATGGGTCGGTATGAATTCTATAAGCTTT
Organism: Mycoplasmoidaceae bacterium; assembly: GCA_049177155.1. GTDB lineage: Bacteria > Bacillota_I > Bacilli_A > Mycoplasmatales > Mycoplasmoidaceae > Hennigella. The sequence continues at coordinate 243,066 of CP185407.1, forward strand.
AGAGAATTGAACATTTCTCATTAAAGCAACCATATCATCAAAACCAAAATTATTGTATTGGTCTTGAGTTTGAGGATAATGTTTCTTTAAAAGTTCTAAACGTTCATTACCAAACTTCTCTTCATTAGTAAATGTTGCTTGATCTGTATTTAAATAATGATTAGTCATTATTGATGTAGGATTGTTTCAATTATCAGACTTTTCTTCTGCCACTACATCAAAGTGATTGTGATTAGAATCTTTCTTTTTAAAGAATTCAACAACATATGTTTTAGTCTTGTCAGCAATCATAATATGAAGATTCATTTCTTTTTTTAGATTGCCAAAGATGTTTACATCATTTGTTAACTTATTAACTGCATCTTCTGCACTACTAGCATTATCTAAAACATATCTTGGAATAAATAATGCATGTAATTTTTTCTTGCCTTCACCTGGCTTTGTTTCAGCAGTTAAAACTTCTTTGTTTGGTTCCATAGAAACAACGTTTGATGAACAAATAACACCAGCGTCATTTATTCCGTCCATTGTTAAGTTTGGAACAAGTTCCAATTGTTTGTGATATTGTCCGTTTAACAATTTCTTTTCTCTTAATCCAAAGTGTGTAGCGATAGCAATAGATTCATGACGATGTAATTGTTTGTTTGCTTTTACTCTAACAACAAATTCAGGTGTGTCATTATAGACATAGTCAAAGTTTCTGCCATAGTAGTTACCTAATCTTACAGATGAGCAACCAAAGGCTTCAGAATCGTCTATTGTTTCGTATTTTACATCTTCACGATAGTCGTCATAGACTATCTCGTGTAGATAAGGGGCAATGTGTTTTAAGTCGTGATACATAAATGAACAGGATGTTGTAAATGGGATGATAGATAAACAACCACCAGCAACAGCTATTGGTGATAAAATTTTAACTAATCATCAGCTTTTCTTTTTCATACTTAAATTATATATTTATATAATAAGTAAGTTAAGTAGAAATATTTAACACCATAAAATTGATCAAGCCGTTGTTGGTTCAGATTAGTTATTAAAGAGAGCCTGTGCTGGTGGAATACAGACATAACTAGAATTAACTATTCACTTGATTAAACAACTAAATAGAACAAAAGAGCACATTAATTTGTGAAGCTATGTGGTACCACCCTCACGGGTCATAGCATCCCAATTTGGTGTCTCTTTTTGTTTTGAAAGGGAATTATGATTATTAATAATAAAGAACAAATAATTGCTGAATTTAAGAAATTACTTGCTGACCAAACAAATACAGCTAAGTTAATTGAAAACAAAAACATCTTCTTTAAGAAGAATGTTGCTAACTTATATGTTCAATTAAAAGCATTACCTCCAGAACAACGTAGAGATGCTGGTTTAGAGATTAATGCTTTTAATGAAGAACTAACTAAATTATTTGAAGCAAGAAAACAAGAACTTGACACAGCTCTTGAATTAACAAGCAATAAATTAAACTACGATATAAATATCGACACTTATAACCTTGCTAAAGGTTCTAAGACCATTTTATCTATTATTAATAATCAAATCATTGAATACTTTAAAACATTAAATTTCCAAATAGTTGATGGTGATGAAGTAACTACTATTGAAAACAACATGGATCGCTTAAATATTGATAAGACCCATCCAGCAAGAGATCCAAAGGATACCTTCTATATTGATGCAGTGAGAATGTTAAGAACTCACTGTACATCAACAACTGCTGAAGTTATTCATAACCAAGATAGAGAAATTAAAGTGCTATCTTATGGTAATGTATATAGAAATGATGATGACGATTTAACACACAGTCATCAATTTAGTCAAATTGATATTGTCTGAGTAAAAAACAATTTATCTATCAATCATTTGAAAGCAGTCATTGATGGATTAATCAAATATATATTTGGTAACGATGTTAAAACACGTTATCGTTTATCATACTTCCCATTTACTGAACCAAGTTTTGAAGTTGATGTTACTTGTGTAAACTGTGGTGGTAAAGGATGTTCAATGTGTAAACATTCAGGATGAATTGAAATATTAGGAGCTGGAATGTTGCACAAGAAAGTATTATCAGCAGCCAATATTAAAAAAGTTAATTCTGGATTAGCTGCTGGTATTGGTATAGAAAGAATAGCCATGATTAAATATGGTATTAAAGATATCAGAGATATCTACAATAATGACTTTAGATTGTTAGAACAATTGAAAGGGGTAAGATAATGTTATTCACTAGAAAATTAATAACTCACTTTATTCCTGACTTTGGTAACATCACTGATGAAAGATTTACTCAAGTAGTTAATGCTTTAGGAATGGAAGTTGAATCCATTAAGAAGTATGAACCAATTAACAACGTAGTTGTTGGTCAAATTCTTTCTTGTCGTCCAGTATTAGGAACACACTTAAACTTATGTGAAGTCAAGATTAACCAAAACCAAACAAACCAAATTGTTTGTGGAGCAAGTGGTTTAAGAGAAGGGGCAAAAGTATTAGTTGCTTTGCCTGGGGCAAAATTACCTAATGGTATTACCATTGCTAAGAGAAATATCCATGGTATGGAATCAAATGGTATGATGTGTGCTTACTCTGAATTAACTAATGATGATTCATTTGTAGCTGATGCTGAAAAAGATGAAATCATCATGATGAAAGAAGGATTAGTTGGTTCAAGCAAATGAGAGGACCTTGTTGGCTTAGATGACACAATATATGACATTTCTGTACCAGCTAATAGAAATGATGAGAATGCATATTTAGTATTTTGCTATGAAATAGCACATAAGTTGAATTTAAGATTTAACTTTAAATGACATCAACTAATTAAAGCATTGCCAAAGAAAACTAAATTGTCAGTTGATGAATCAATATGTTCATTCTTAGCTTTTATGGATTATGATGTGAAAGCAGATTATGTTAGAAGATCTGATTGATTTATTAAATCAACTTTAATGAATCATGGTATTAAACCAATTAATCAAATGTTAGACCAATTAGCTTTCATTACCTTATTAACTAATTGTCCAACACATGTATATGATGTTGAAAAATTGCAAGGTAGATTATCTTGCAAAAGATCTAGAGGTGAACTAAAGTTCATGGCCCTAAATAGTAAGACATATACTCTTGCTGCCAATGATATTTTAATTTGTGATGAATCACAACCAGTATCTATTGCATCAGTTATTGGGTCTGAACATACTAAGTTAACAAAGAAAACAAATAGAGCAAGAATTGAAATTGGTAACTTCAACTTTGCTCAAGTACGTAGTACTTCTATTAGATTAAATTGTGAAACTGATGCAAGCAAGAAAGCTTCACGTCCATTAAGTACTTTCTTAAATATTGCCACAATTGAATTGATTAGAAAATATTTTGGTAGTCCAAAAGTTCAAGCAATTTGATATACAAAAAATTGAAACAAGAAAAATATTACTTTAGATTATCGAACATTGAAATGATTCATTAATGAATCACTAAACAAATCATTTGTTGTTTCTGCATTAAAGAAACTAGGTTACAAAGCAAATAGATTAGTACCAAATAAATTTATTGCTCCAACATGACGTTTAGATGTAACTAGTCAAGAAGACATGTTCGAAGATATTTTAAAAGTCATTGACATGAATAAGTTAAAACCTATTCAAGTTTCTGATAACTTAATTCCTATTGCTAATAATAAGGAATATGAAATTAAAGAAGATATCAAAGATATCTTGACTGGTAATTACTTTAATGAAGTAAAAACCTACAACTTAATTAATAAAGCTTACCTTAATAAATTTAATTTATTTGGTTTAAAGAATCCAATCAAGATTATTAGCAACAATACTAACCGTGAATATTTTAGATTAGGCTTACTTGATAATATGCTTAAAGTCTATAAATATAATGATGCAAGAAAGTTACCACTTTGTCCAATCTTCGAAATTCAAAAGATCTTTACTAACAATAGCAAAGCACTAAATTTATCTTGCTTATCTTTAGATAAGTATGTTATTGATAGCATTACTGAAAGCAAGATACATACAAATTTAAACTTCTATAAATCTGTTATCAACCAAATTGGCAAATTATTACATGTAGACTTTACATATCAACCAGCAACTGTAGAACAATTCTATAACAATGAAGCAATGGCAATTGTTTGCAAAGACCAAATTGTTGGCTACATGGGCAAAATAAAAATAAGCCACTTAAAAGATTATGACTTAGCTAACAAACAAGTTTATGCTCTATCAATGAATATTGATAAGTTAGTTGAAAATTACAAAACTGAAAAGTTTAATGTTAAATCATTTGGTATTTTCCAAAGGTTATCAAAAGACATAAACATTATTCTTGACCATAGCAATGTTCAATTAGTAAACAAGAAGATTGAGCAAATTAAACATATTCCATATGTTACAGATGTTAAGATCATCAATATCTTTAATAAGGACAACAAAACAATTTACACAGTTAGATATTATTTATCTGACACTAGACAATTTACAGCTAACGATCTAGAATCAATTACTAAACAAATTGAAAAACTAGGAACTTTGTAAAATTAATTCAAACTGATCAAAGAATTTATTCTTTGCATCTGGTTTAGCTCATACCAAATCGACTAAAATCGATTTGGTATTTATTTGATAATGACAATCAATACTATAAGATAAATAATCTTCAGCAAAAGCTGGGATTTGTTTTAATGTATCTTGAACAATGATTTTAATATTGCTTAAGAATTTATTTTCATCAATAATGTAAGCAATACTACTTCCTGACTGAACTACAGTTATTAAGTTATTTAAATGTTCATTTGCAGCCATCTTATTCACAAGTGAATAATAATGATAGCTTTTATCCCTTCCTAAAGGATTATCAATAGGCTTAATTCCTTGCTCATCTTTTAGTAGAACATTTGCAATAACAGTAGAGCCAGTTATTAATAATACAGATGTGGCAGTTATTGCACCTATTGCTTTCTTTGATAATTTAATCATTAGAATTTAACCTCCTTAAAACCTTCTAAACTTTCAATTCGATGATGAATGATAGATATGTATGGTTGGATTTCATTTTGTGTAAAATTAAAGTCATTTTTAATAATGAACTTATTAATAGTGTTGTCTTGAGTGATTTGTAATTCTAGTTCATAATATCCATTTGAATACTTAGGAATATTGAAACCTTTTATTCCAATTGGACTTAAAATAACTTCATCTTTTGCAAAGTCATATAAAGTTGTTTCGTTAAATGATATTGTTATTTGTTTGGTTGGTAACCGATCAACAGTCAAAACCTTTTCAAGTATTTTTGGTTCAACAGCTAATTCTATTCAATAATAGAATTTAACTTTTGCACTAATTACTTGAAAAGGACTAAGAGATTCAATATGAGCTAAATTATTAAAAGGTGTAATCATGTCAACATAAGAAGCAGATGATAATTTCATTCTTCTAATTGTTGGCATACAACTATGTCCTGTTTGTAATGAATAACCAATAATATTATCAATAATATCAGTTTGTTGAATGAGATATGTATTGGTGTAATACATTTCAAATGATCATCTTTGTTCTTGTGTTTCATTAATTAATTTATCTAAAGTTGCTTGATCAAGACTACCAGCAGCTTTAGCTGCTTCAGGATCAATAAATAATGTCAAATCAAAATTAATTAATGTATCACTTAAATCTTGTTTAAAAAATTCATTTTGACTTACGTCAATATTAAAGAAGGTAGAATAAATTTTGCAATAATCTGCATTATGCTCAACAGACGATTTAGCTAATGATTGATCACTAGCTAAATTAAAAGGAATGTCTTTTATTTGTTGATAAGGTATTTGTAAATCTCCAGCCAATGAATTAATCGGTAGATTAAAGTTATTGATACTATATAAATCAATAGCTATTGATCAATAGTTTTGCCTAATATCAATAACAGTAGTTAAATGATCTAAATAATGATACTTGTAATGGTTTCATGTATTATTTTTAATTTCACCTATTGAATATCCCATAGTTTCTCCACTATATATCAACCAAAACAACCATTAATTTTCAAAACTTTGTAAAAATTTTGCAAAAAAATTTAGTTGTATCTTCACTATTCATCATTAGTTAAGACGAATTTTGAAAAAAAATTTTTGCAAAAATTTTTGCAAATATGCAGATATGTTAGTAGGAGAAAAAATTATGTATTCATATATTGTAGGAAAAGTTGTTTCTGTGCACAAGAAAAGTATTGTGCTAGAAAATAATTATGTAGGTTATCTAGTTTATGTACCAAAAACTGATAACTTTGAAACAGGTAAAACTATTAGATTGTATATTCATAAATATACATACTTATCTAATAAGAATGCTTTGAAAGAGGAATTCTATGGGTTTAGACATTGAGAAGAAAAAGAATTCTTCATGAATTGTTTAAACATTAGTGGAATTGGGCCAAAATCTGGAATGAACTTTTTACAAAATGACATTAATGTTCTTAAACAATTAATATCTAATAAAGATACTGACGCTTTGGAACAATTGCCAGGTATTAGTAAAAAGTATGCTTATCTATTGGTAGAATATCTTGCTGACTTCTATGTTAAGAATAAAGCAGAAAATTATGATAACATCGCAGATGTTATTAATGTCTTAAAGACATTAGGATATAACCAAGAGGACATAAATTTTGCTATCAATAGATTGTGTGAAACAAACTCTATTGAAAGCACAATGGAAACTTCTGATGTAGTTGCTATGGCAATCAAATTAATATCAACTAGAAATGAAGCTGCAGTCCCTAAGGCCTAAGAATTTGACTGAGTTTGTTGGTAAACCAACACTCAAACAAAACTTAAGGACTTATTTAAAAGCATCCACCATAAATAATGAGCCATTAGATCATTGTTTATTTTATGGTTTACCAGGAACTGGTAAGACATCACTTGCTTTCATTATTGCTCATGAACAAAAAGCAAACATTAAAATCTTGCAAGGTTCAACAATTCAAAAGAATCTTGACATTTACAATTTTGCTTTAACAATTAAAGACAACGACGTTGTCTTTATTGATGAGATTCATGGAATCAATAAAGCTTGTTTTGAATTGTTGTATTCATTAATGGAAGATTTTTCTATGGATATTACCATAGGCAAAGATTTTAATGCTAGAACAACACGAATTAAAGTTCCAAAGTTTACTTTAATTGGTGCCACAACTTCATTAAGTAAAATTCCAAAACCTTTAGAAGAAAGGTTTGGCATTCATTTTTATTTCGATGATTATAGTCTTGAAGAAATCAAAACTATTATCATTAATGTATTAAAGAAAACAAAGGTAGAACTATTAGAAGAAGAAATCTTAGCTATAGCTAATAATTCTAAAGGTATACCAAGAAATGCATTGACTATCTTATCAAGAGTCATTGATTTCAAAGTTGTAAATAAAGATGCAAGCATAAAGCAGATCTTTAAGCAAATTGGGATTTATGAAAATGGTTTGAATAATAATGACATCAAATATTTAATGTGTTTCAAACACGGTGCAGACACTATTGGAATTAAAACACTAAGTCAAATGACCGATTTTGAAATTCAATTTATTGAAGAAAAAATTGAACCTTATTTATTTAAAAATAAATATGTTGTTAAAACAACCCACGGCAGAAAAATTTTATCAGAAGGTTTATCAATAATTAGAAAAATTCGGAGTATATAATATGACTAATAAAATTATTAGTATGTATATTTCTGATATTGAAAAATCATCAACTAAATTTAAAAAGACACATAAGGTTAAAGTGTCTGGTCCTTATGATGACGAAGAAATGCCTAAATGATTTAAAAAGTGAGTTGAAACAGATTACGGGCCTTTTAAAAAATTGGTAATAGACCAATTTAAAAAACATAGATGAATAAAAAAATAAGGCAAAGCCTTATTTCTTTTTTGCTTCAAATGCCGCAATTAATTGATTTATAGTTTTTATTTTCATCAATTCAGCATCTTCTAATTTAAATCCAACTTTGTCTTCAATGGCAACAATAATGCCTAAAACATTTATGGAATCTACACCTAAATTTTTAAAATCTACTGATAAACTTTGTTCATTTAGAACAACATTAAAATTTTGTTTATTCGCGACTTCTCTTATTGTATTTAGAATCAATTCTTTCATATCTATATTTTACTTAAAATTATTAAATAATATGTATAATTTATGATATTATTAAAGAAGTATGTGGCCACCTAGCTCAGTGGTAGAGCAACCGGCTGTTAACCGGTTGGTCGCAGGTTCGAACCCTGTGGTGGCCGCCATATTGGCCTGTTGGTGAAGTGACTTAACACACACGCCTTTCACGCGTGCATTCATGGGTTTGAATCCCGTACAGGTCACCATATATTGCAGTGTTAGCTCAGCCGGGAGAGCATATGCCTTACAAGCATAGGGTCGGGGGTTCGATCCCCTCACACTGCACCATTAAATCAAACTAGGTTAAAAGCCTAGTTTTTTATTTTTGCTATAATATTAAAACTATGAATAAACGAAAAATAATTATTTCTATAGCATTAAATAGTGTCATTCTAGCCATTACCATTCTTGGTATGGGCCTAGGTGTATTAGATGTTGTAGGAAAGAGTTATGGCGAATTATTTAAATACTTCACCGTCTTATCTAACTTATTTTTATTTATAAGTGCTGCTATTTCTATTACTTATGAATCTTTATATTTAAATTTAAGAATTAAAAAGATTCCGACATGAGTTAACATAGTTAAGTTGTCTGCAACTTGTTCAACAACCATCACTTTCTTAGTCGTTTTATTCTTCTTATTTCCTTTGACTATAGTTAAAAGCGGAGCTGCTGCAGGATTTTGATTATTCTGAGGATCTGGTTTCTGCTTCCATTTATTTAACCCAATATTAGGTATTATCATCTTCATATTATTTGAAGATGCAAAGGAAATAAAATTACCAGAACTATGTTATGGTTTGATCTTTGTTGTTATATATGGAGTTTTCTATATTGCTAATTATTATGCAAATCCAGTAGAAGCACAAGACTGATATCATTTCCTAAGTGCTGGTGTGTTTATGGTTCCTATCATTATTATTTTATTTGTAGGAATTTCATTCCTAGTCACATGGTTGTTGTGATTAGCAAATAGAAAAATTCACTTATGAGAAAAAGCTGCCTAGTGCAGCTTTTTATATTTCAAATGAATTCTTTTCAAAGTAATTTTCTAAAACGCTATTGTTAAAGATTTGTTCAAAGTTTTGATTATTTAAACAGAAGGAAGCAATGATAAAGTCTTGTCTTTTCATACCTTTGAAATAATAGAAATTATTTCCATCCTTTAATACTAAAGGATGTCATGACAGAATTTTGTCATGAGCAAAGTACTTCATATTTAAATCTTTTGATTGACTAATAATGTAGCGGTGAGTAGTAGAGTTGTTTAAATTGAAGACATTTTTGATAATTAAATATTTGGGTAAATATTTCAAAAAGTCCATTATTGCAACTTACCACCCTTTAATAAATCCATTAATGGATTTTTTCCTGAACGAATCTTTCTACCGATTTCATCCATCTTGACTTTTGCTTTTTCTCATTGAGAAAGCATTTTGTTTAATTCATCAGGTTTACGTCCAGATCCTTTAATAACTCTAATCTTACGATTAGGTTGTTTTTTAAATAAAGCTGGATTACGTCTTTCTTTCTTAGTCATAGAAGACATAAGAATTTTTCAACTAACCATTTTTTGTTCAGCATCAGAGATTTGATCTTCACTAACTCTGTTAGCTAAGTTGCCTGGAAGCATTTTCATTAAGCCACCTAATGAACCAAGTTTACTTACTTGTTCCATTTGACTCATTAAGTCTTCAAGGTCAAATTTACCAGAGATCATTCTTGTGAATGACTTCTTAGCTTTGTCTTCATCCATTCTGTCCGCTGCTTTTTCAGCAAGAGACATAATGTCTCCCAAACCAAGAATTTGGTCAGCCATTCTTTCTGGATAGAAGATGTCTAATGAACCAATAGCTTCACCAGTACCTGTAAACTTAACAGGAATGTTAAGTAAGTTAGTAATGGATAAAACAGCACCAGCTCTAGCTTCAGAATCTAGTTTAGTAATAATCAAACCAGTTAAGTCTAAAGTCTCATGGAATTCTCTAGCGACATTAATAATGTCTTGACCAGCCATGGCATCAACAACTAAAATAATTTCTTGTGGTTTAACAGCTTTCTTAATTTCTTTAAGCTCGTTCATTAATTCCACATTAGTTTGTAAACGACCAGCAGTATCGAACAAAATAACATTATTGTTATTTGCTTCAGCTTGAGATAGTGCACGTTTAGCAATTCCAATAACATCTTTGTTATCTTCTTTATAGCAAGGAATGTTGATCTTGGTTGCTAGTTGATCTAGTTGTTCAATAGCAGCAGGACGATAAACGTCTAATGCTACTAGCATTGGTGATAATTGCTTTTTAGTTTTTAATCAGTTAGCAACTTTAGCAATAGATGTTGTCTTACCAGCGCCGTTTAAACCAACAAGCATAATTCTTGTTTGGTGCGCATCAATTTTTAAATCTTCTTGGTGTTTACCAAGAATGGTTACTAATTCTTCTTTAACAATATTAAGTAAGACTTTGTCAGCTTCTTGTCCCTTTTCCATGACATAGCCAACAGCTTTTTCTCTTACTGCTTTAATGAAGTTTTTAACAACTAATAAATTAACGTCAGCATCTAAAAGAGCAATACGGATTTGCTTTAATACTTCTGTAACATCTTCTTCGGTGATGGTTCAGTTAGTTAATTTTTTCTTCATGTTTCTAGCAATGATGCCTGAAATCATGGACTTGAAAATATTTGCCATATTACTCCTTTCTAATTACTTTCATGTTAACATGAAATAATTCTTTTTACCTTTCTTGATGATTGTATATTTGTCAAAGTAAGTTAATTTATTAGTTAATTTAAAATCTTCTTTGTCAACAACAATGTTGTTTACTGACAAAGTCTTTGCTTGTAGCAATTCTCTAAATACACGTTTAGATGGAACAATTTGGTTTGTGATTAAGAAATCAACAAGATTCATTTCTTGATTGATCTTGTATAGGTTAAATTGTTTAGCACAAATGTCAAGTTCATCAACTGTAAGTTGATCAAACTTACCATAGAACAATGCATCAGAAATTTTTAGACATTGGTCATAGGCATCTTTGCCATGAATCTTGGTAATGATTTCTTGAGCTAAAGTTTTTTGGCCTAATCTTGCACCTTTGTTTTCACTGTGCTTGGCAAGTAATGTTTTGATTTCATCTAATGATAAATCAGAGAAGAAATTAAACATTTTGTTTAAATCTTCATCGGCTTGATTTAAAAAGAATTGGTACATTTCATATGGACTAGTAATAGTTGGATCAAGGTAGATGGCACCTTTTTCACTCTTACCAAATTTAGTTCCATCGGCTTTGGTTAACAAGTTAATTGTTAAAGCAACAGCTTTTGCTTTTTCACCATTAACTTTTCTAATCATTTCCAAACCAGTGGTAATGTTTCCTCATTGATCAGAACCACCACATTGGATAGCTACACCTTTGTTATTGTATAGTCAAACAAAGTCATAACCTTGGATTAGGTTGTAAGAGAATTCAGCAAAACTAATTCCTGTTTCTAATCTGGTCTTGATAATATCTTTTTCCAAAAGATAGTTAACATTAACTAACTTACCAATGTTTCTTAAGAAAGTAAACAAAGTAATGTTTTTGTAAATGTCATAATTGTTAATTACTTCTTTAACATGAGCAAGTTGTTTTAGTTGTTTACTAACTGCTTCAATGTTGGCATCAAGAGTTTTTAAATCAAGTAAAACACGTTCAGATTTCTTACCAGAAGGATCACCAATTCTTCCTGTGGCTCCGCCAAGGACAGCATAAGTTGGTAATCCTGCTTTAGCAAATAAATTAAGTAAATGAATCATGATGTAGTTGCCAAGGTGCAATGATTTAAAGCTAGGATCGAAACCAATATAAACACCTAGTTTTTCATCTAGAGCGTTTTGTAATTTCTTTTCATCAGAGACATTATTGATAATGCCTCTAGCTTTTAATTCATCTATTAGATTCATATTTTTACTTGTAAATTATATATATTATTGAATAGGATTTTTTAAATAAAGTGGTTCAAGATATTTTATATCTTGCACTTTCTTAAAACTCTTAGTGTGTTTTAAGAAATTATCATACATGTTATTAGTTTGATCTTTAATCAAAGGCAAATGAGAATATTTTTTTGTATATTTTGTTAAATCTTTTTGATTGATTAAACAAGGCTTAACAATTTCTTTTTCATTCTTATAAACAGCTAAATACAGTTTGTTGCTTTTAGCATCAATAACACTAATACCATTTCCATCTTTAGTTTGCAAAAGCAAACTGTTGATTGTCATAATTTCAATTCTTGGATCAAAAAGTTTTCATGCTTTGGCAACAGTCACTCCAACTTTATCTCCCGTAAAACTTCCAGGTCCAATATTTAACACAAGATGTGTTAAATCTGTTGGTTTAACTTTTGCTTGTTTTAATAATTGATGAATTGAATCAACAATAATATCAGTTACATTTTTGTTAACTGGTAATTTAGCTTTCTTTAGAATTTTGCAACTATAACTTACTGCTAAATAGCAGTAATTATTTGTGGTGTCAATAAATAATGTACAATTTTTTCTCATACTAAATATTATATAGTAATATAAAAATTTATAAATAAATTTTTATATTAGGTTGTATAATAATAGAGATAGATTTTTTATACATCCTTATGGGTAACATTAGTTATCCTATGGACACTTTTGTTGCCCATAGAAAGGATTTGTATGAAAGGCTCTATCACAGTTCTGTTCTGTGTTATTTTGATTCTTTTATTAATTCTATTAATAAATATCACATAACTATACAGAAGAAAAAGGAGCAGTACCACCTGCTCCTTTTTTAATTTCGTATGAGAAATTCTATCACGAAAATATTATATGATATTTTTTATTTTTTATTTACTAAACTCATGAATGTTCGATCAGGTTTAATTTCAAAATTCATCGGTTTGTTTGTGATTGGATGAATGAAATGAATTTTGTAAGCATGAAGGTATTGACCATATTCTGGTTTAGCTTCAATCTTTCCATATAATTCATCATTATAAATCGGATGATTTATGTATTTTAAATGGACACGGATTTGGTGTGTTCTTCCTGTTTCAAGAATACATTCTACATAAGCCAAATCATCTTTTAAATTTTTAATTAAGTTAACTCTGGTGATAGCTTGTTTAGCTTTGTAGCTATCTGATACCATCATTTTCATAGTGCCATCTTTGGCACGCATAATTGGTGCTTTGATGATTAAATGTTGGTTATCAAAATGTCCATGACAAATAGCCACATAACTTCTAAATAATGTTTTATCTTGCAATTGCAATTGCAAGTCATTTAAGATAGTTAAACTCTTAGCAATGACTAATAATCCAGAAGTATTTTTATCTAAACGATGAACAATTCCAGGACGAATTTTGTCATTGCTAAAATTACCTAAGTATGCTACTAATCTATTGGCTACTGTATCTTGTTCATTAAAGGTAGTTGGATGAACTAACAAACCTTTAGGTTTGTTGATGACCATTAGATAGGCATCTTCATAAATAATATCAAGCGGTTTCTTACTTGGTTTTAAATTAATGTTGATTAAATTTGCTTCGTGCTTTGCTTCTTTTTTGATAATGACTTTGTCATTATCATTAATCATTTCACCTTGCTTATTTACTACTTGTTTGTTAACTAAAACTAAACCATTTTTAATTAAGTTAATGGCTTTTGTTCTAGAACAATTTAGTTTTTCTACAAGGTATTTATCTAGGCGGATACTCATTCTTTTCTCTTCTTCATTGGATGATTGTTAGAGTAACAAAACTAATAACAAATCCAAAGATTCCAATCACAACAAACATATCAGGCCAATTGAAAATTGGAAAGTTTTTTCAAAAACCAAATTGGAAATAATCTAAGACAGTATTGTCTGCAGATGCTGCCCTTTGTAGTAAGTTAAATAAACCACCAAACATTGCACAAGCTATAAAGCTTGAAGTAATTTTATCATGAGTTAAAAAGATAAAGACAGCAAGTAATAAAATAAACATTAACGTTTGAATTGTATAGATGGCTGGAAAGTTTCCTGACAACGCACTTCAACCTATTCCATCATTATGTACTACATAAACATTTCAAAAACCATTGTCACCGCCAATATATTCTTTTACTGGTGCATCTTTTAATCAACAAAAAAACGAAAGACTAAAAATTAAAACTAATGCTAAAGCAATAGCTGCAATTATTCCTTTTTTAATAAGTAGTTTTTTCTCAAAACAACTTTTAAAATATTCTTTAACTGTCGTTGTTTCAGTCATATTAATTATTATATAATTTATATACAATGAAAAGTCAATCAATATTTCTTGTAAATTCAACACACAAAACAAAAACATGGTGAATGTTTTTGTCTGTGTTAGTTTTAGTGTTTGTTCCCTTTTTAATAACTTGGTTATTATGTGGAGAATTTAATGTTTTAGGTAATGATTGATTTGTCGCTAAAAATGCTAGTGTGTGACATGGATATGTCACAAGTGGAAATATTGATTTGTTAGCTGATCGGTACCAAAACTTTTATTTTGGTGGACGCGAAGCACTATATCTTAAATTACAAGAATATATGGATCAAGACACAATGGCATCAATTAATTCGTATAGGACATTCTTTAATCCTATTGTTTTAGCACCATTATTTGGTTTATTAGTTTGAAGTTTTGTTTATCCAATTATTTTCAATGCAACAAAAATTTCTGGATTAGATGTTCTACCTTTTAGTTTTAGTTTAGGATCATTTATGATTATTCTAATCATCTCTGGTTTAATTGATCAATGAGGTCAACAATTAATTCCTGTTTATTGATTAACAAGATTAGCTATTGCAGCCATATCAACTGTTGCTATTTTCTTATTGACAAACTATTTTGTTAATAAGTTTATGGCTGGCAGAGAATATGCTATGGACATTTATTTTGGTTATTCAAAACTTGATAAAGCTACAGCTTTAGAAAGACAACAATTAAAAGAAAATGTTGATATTTTCAAAAAGCAAAAAGATAATGAAGAATCTTTTGTTGAAGTAAAGGAAGGTGAGTAAAATGCAATTTGCTGATCAATGTAGTTTACTCATAAAAGCTGGTAATGGTGGCAATGGTATTGTTGCCTGAAGAAGAGAAGCTCACTATCCAGAAGGTGGTCCTTTTGGCGGTGAAGGTGGTAAAGGTGGAGATGTTATCATTTTAGGAGATGAAAACATTAATTCATTATTCCATTTACGTTACCAAAAGAAGATTGTTGCTGATAATGGACAAAACGGTCAAAACAAACAAATGGCCGGAAGAAATGGTCAAGATAAAATAATTAAAGTTCCAGTTGGAACACAAATTTTTAATAAAAAAACTGGTGAATTAATTGTTGATATCCTTAAGGATAAACAAGAATTTGTTATTGCTAAAGGCGGTATTGGTGGCCATGGAAACGCCTACTTTAAATCATCATTAAATAAAGCCCCAACTTTATATGAAAATGGTGATAAAGGCGAAACAATCGATGTTGAAATGAAATTAAAATTCATTGCTGACATTGGTTTAGTTGGTTTACCAAATGCTGGTAAATCAAGCTTAATTACTTGCTTATCAAATGCCAGACCAAAGATTGCAAATTATCAATTTACAACTCTTGCTCCAGTTTTAGGAACAATCAATTTTTCCTCTGGAAAACCACTTGTAATTGCTGATATTCCTGGATTAATTGAGGGTGCATCAGAAGGTGTTGGATTAGGTTTTGATTTCCTAAAACATATTGAGAGATGTCATATTCTAATTCATGTAATTTCTCTTGATGAAATGGATCACGAAGACATTGTTCAAGGTTTCAACACAATCAACAATGAATTAAATAAATACAACAAACTTTTATTAAAGAAACAATTATTAGTTGTTGCTAATAAATGTGATTGCCCTTCTGCAGAAACTCAATTAAAGAAACTTAAAAAAATTATTAAAAAGAAAGACAGTTTGGTTGTTGTTTCTGCTAAAGACAAAATAAATTTGGAAGAATTAAAATCTAAGATTTTAGCTCTTAATGATTCATATTTACAACAACAAAAAGTTACTGCAAAACAAGAAGCAGTTAAGGTTGTAGAATTGAGACAAAAGAAATTTATGCCACGTGAATTTACTTTTGAAAAAGATAAAGCAGGAAGATGAATTATTCATAGTGAATACTTAAGTTACTGACTATACAAAATTCCCCAAACAACTAAAGATAATATCTTTAGATTTAATCAAAAACTTAATAATTGCAACATTGATAATATCTTGAAAAAACATGGTGCAAAACCAAAAGATACTATCATAATAGATAATGTAGAATTTCAACTAGATTAATATGGAAAAAGCAAACACAATAAAAAAATGACATGTTAAACATCAAAACAAACCACACAAGCTTGTAAAGTATGCAAGATATTTATCTGGTTTTGCTAAAAAATGTTTAGAAAAAACATCTTGTGATGGTTATGTTTTAGGTGTATCTGGTGGTATTGATTCAGCTTTAGCATTAGCTATTCTAGCTAATACTCCTGGAATTAGAGTATTAGGTGTGTTCATTGATATTGAATCTAGTCAAATGGATAAAGACGATGCTCAATCATTATCTAAAATTTACAATTTTGAATATCGTTATATTAACCTAACTGATGAATACAAAATGTTAGTTAGAAAATTAGGTTTAGAAAATAACAAAATGGCTAAAGCTAACCTAAAGGTTAGACTAAGATCAATTACATTGTATGCTCTTGCTAACTTAAATAATTTATTAACAGTTGGAACAACAAATGCTGATGAAAGATTAGTTGGTTATTATACAAAGTTTGGTGACAATGCATGTGATGTTCAATTACTTTGTTATTTAACTAAAACTAATATTAGATATCTTGCTGATTATTTAAAAGTGCCTAGTGATATTATCACTAAACATCCATCTGCTGGTTTATTTGATGGTCAAACTGATGAACAAGAAATGGAAATCACTTATGATCAAATTGATCACTACTTATCTTATGCAGTAATTGACCAAATTCAAGATAGTAAAATTACCACAAGATATGTAGCTAACAAACATAAATTAACTGCACCAATTAGACCAAAAAAATTTATGAATTTAAGAAACACAAAGTAAAGGCGAAAAAACCGCCTTTTTTTGATAAATATTATTTATTTATAAATAATATAGATTTTGTATAATTATTTACATAAATAATATTTTTATATTATGCCCAAGCCAAAATTTGTTAAACCCTTATTAATTGGCGCTGCCTGTACCATTCCTGTTGGTTTGGTAGTAGGTCTATCCGTTAACTGAGATCATACAATATTTATTTCTGCCGTTGGTTCAGGTGGAGTTAAACCTTTTATTGAATCATTTGGTAAAAAATATCACCAAGAATATGGTCAATATGATGTGACTGTAGAAGCTGGTGGTACAACCTTTGGTATTACCAAATTAGCTCAAGGTTATACAAATATTGGTAATGCTAGTTGTAACCCTTATCCAATTATTAACAAAGAAAATGGATTAAGAGATCAATGAGTTAACAAGAAAACCTTCACCCTTGGATGAGAAGGTTTGGTGTTAATGTATTCCTTACCACAAAGATTAAGTCAAGAAGCAAAAGATGCTTTTGAAATTGTTATTACATCTACTAATATTTTGCCCCTATATGCAATATTCTCTGGACATTACGGATTAAAAAGTGGTGGTTGAACTGATAATATGAATAGTTTGTGGTATTTTGCTACAGACCAAGCAAAAGCACAAATTGAAAGTTTAGAAACAGGCGTACAAGATAAAGAAGTTTTAATGAATACACAAATTCAACCTTTTGAACGTGCTGGTGGTAACACAGGTTCAAATGCTTCTATCGCTTTTACTTACTATAGTAACTTGACAAATAATTATGATATGAGCGACATGACAGAAGAACAACAAGATGCTTTTGCTTCCGGATCATATGGTAGTGACGGTTTAACTATTATGCAAACAGATGATTCTAATTCAAGAGCATGAGACTCATTTGTAGCAGCAGACAAAGGACAAGGCGGTTCAATGGTTTATTTAACCACATCATTCATTGCTAATGAGAATAACCGTAAGGAAATGGCTAAGCATGGATACAGGTTGGCAGGATATTTACCGAAAAATGGAGATACACCTATCTTTATTGATGGAACAAAACAATCTTTAGAAAAGATTTGTTCTGAAAACGGTTACAACTGATATCGACCAATCAATACAATGATCGATCTTAATTTAGAAAAAGCAAGAGATTTTGTTTACTGAATTTATTTCGGTACACACGAAGATATGCTATTAACTAATTTTACTGCTGATAGCTTTAGTCAATACTACATTGATACAGTTTATGCTAAAGGTGCTAAGCCTGTTTCCTATACTTTGTTTCACACAATGTTTAGAACAGATCTTTCTCCGATTGCTTCAACAACATTGAAAGAAATGTTATTAGACTTAAATGCAAGCGATTTAGTTCTAGAAGAAACTAGATCTGAACCATTTGACACTGTCTATGGCGCTATGGATGAGGTGACCACATGATAAAGTCTCCTACTACTAAAACAAAAAGAATAGGTAAAGATACCGTTGTTAAATGAACAACTGGTTTCTTTGGTATTCTATTCTGAGTTTTATTCTTAGGAGTAATTGCCTTTATCATCTATGGTTCAATTCCTGGATGACAAGCCTATGGCTTTGAAAATATTTTTGGTACATCAACTTATGATTTAGCAAATGGTAAAGCTGGTGCTTGATTACCATTATGTATAACCGTTATGGTTGCCACATTAGCAATCATTATTGCTGGTCCAGTGGGAATTAAGACTGCAACCTTCTTAAAGTTTAGAATTCCAAATAAATATCGTAGATATGTTAAGATGGGAGTTGAACTACTTGCTGATATTCCATCTGTAGTATTTGGTTTATTTGCTGTTACATTCTTAGGCCCAGTATTAAAAGTTATTTTCCAAATGCCTAGTGCATATAACTTAATTACTACTGCTTTCATGTTAGCATTCTTAATGATGCCAACAGTTGTTTCATTAACATTGTCGGCTTTAGACTCTGTAGATAATATGTTCCTTGTTTCACCAATGATGATGGGAAACACTAAGACTGGTGCTATTTATAAAGTTTATAAAAAGAAGATTAGAGGTAAGATCGTTATTGCTCTAATTACTGCTTTAGCTCGTGGTCTTGGCGAAACAATGGGTGTAAGTATGATCTTACAAAGCCAAAACTTTAATGAAGTATTTAACCAAGGTTTTGGTGCTGTATGAATGAGTTATTTAAAAACTCTAGGTGGTTTAATTGCTGCTAACATGTTTGCTGAAACTGCAACAGAAGCATTAAGAGGATTGCTATTTGTTTATGGTTTATTCTTATTCATTGTTGTTGTCTTTATGAATGCAGTAGTTAAGATTCTATTTAGAGAAAAAGAATCTGTAAGAAGAAGCAGAATTAGTTTAGCTATCTCTAATGCTGTTAAATTTATTCCAAGAAAGTTTAGCCATTTATGGAATAAAGCATTAAATAGAAACCGGATAAGTGTTTATGTTACAGAACAAAACGTTCACGAAACACTTCCTAAGTATTACAACCAACGTGCTAACTTAGTTAGACTTAACTCTAACTTCTATGAAGGTTGAAAACTATTCTGAGAAATATTCTGCTTCTCATTTATGTTTGCTTTTGTTGCATGAATGTTCTTCACATTAATTGTTAAAGGAATAATTGGTGTATCTGCACCAAGTTCAACAGTATTCCAATTTGGACGAGATACAACAGGTCAAGCTTTTGTTAATACATTGTTAGTTATTATTGTGGCTGTTGGTGTTGGTTTTGTTATTGCCTTTGCTGTTGCTATCTTCATAAATGAATTTATGAAAGAAGGCAAAGTCAAAAATGGATTTATGTTCTTTGTTGATTCATTAGGAGCAACACCATCAATCATCTATGGTATGTTTGGTATGATTTTCTTCCTGGAACTACTTGGTATTAGTCAAGGTGGTAATAGTGGTAAATCATTATTGGCTGGTGCTTTAACATTGATCTTTGTTATCTTACCTTCATTCACTAGAACAATTATTCAAGCATTACAAACTGTTTCAGTGGAAGCAAGACAAGCAAGCTATGCTTTAGGTGTTGGTAAATGACAAACTTGCAAGAAGATTGTTTTACCAGTTGCTTTCCAACACATCTTAACAGGTGTGGTAATCGCTATTGGTAGAGTACTTGCTGAAACTGCACCATTATATTTAACTGCTGGTTTAAGTGGTGGAAGCAAGATTTCATTAATGTCAGCTGGGCAAACACTAACAACTAGAATTTATTCACAAATAAACTCTAATGATATGGTTGCTGCCCAAAACATCATGTATGAATGTGCTTTTGTTACATTAATTCTAATCATCATTATTCTGATTGTTGTTGATATTGTTATTCCATGATACTTTGATAAGAAAAAGGAAAAGGCATCATCAGCAGGAATTAAGATTACTAAAAAGAGTTTCAAAGAACAATCAATTGAACGCTTTAGAAATCTAATGACAAAAGCCAAGTTGTATTACAACCTTAACATGTAGGAGTCAGTTATGAAAAAGCAAAAACAAACAAGATTACACAAGAAATTAGTAGCAGAAAAACGTAACGTTGAGTTACTAAAAGTTAAACCTGACTTCAATAAGAATAAAAATGCTTTTGAAGTCCGTAACTGGAACTTATGATATGGTGACATTCATTCTTTAATCGATGTTAACGTTAATGTTGAAAAGAATAAAGTTACAAGCTTAATTGGTCCTAACGGTGCTGGTAAAACAGTTTTCTTAAGATGTTTAAACAGAATGAATAATGAAATGTTTAACGATGTTAAAACAACTGGAAACATTTATTTCTATGATGGAACAAACTTATACTCACCAGAAATACCACAAGTTGAATTAACAACAAGAGTTGGAACTATTCAACAAAAACCAACTCCATTCCCAATGAGTATCTATGATAATGTTGCTTATGGACCAAGATTACATGGTATTACTGATAAGAATGTTTTGGACAAAATTGTTCATGATTCATTAGATGATGCTGCCTTATGATCGGAAGTAAAAGATCATCTATCTGATTTTGCAACAAGTTTATCTGGTGGTCAACAACAACGTTTGTGTATTGCTAGAGCAATTGCATTAAAACCAGAAGTTTTATTAATGGATCAACCAACAGCAGCACTAGACCCTATTGCTGCTACTAAGATTGAAAACCTAATCTTATCGCTTAAGAAGCGTTATACAATCGTGCTTGTTACTCACTCAATGAGTCAAGCACAAAGAGTTAGCGACAATACTTTCTTCTTCTATAAAGGAAGAATTATTGAAGCTGGGCCGACAAGACAAGTCTTTAGCGACCCAAAACAAAAATTAACTAAAGACTACATCTTGGGTAGATAGGTTATAATTACTATAACACTATCTTTAAATGATTACTGCCCAAGTAATTAATCATATTAATAATTAAGGAGAATTTATATGGCTTGATATGGAATAGTTGGATTAATTGCCGCAATTTGTATTGCTGTCTTCAATGGACCTCAATTAATTCAAGTAATTAAAACAAAAAACACAAATGGTATGTCAGTATGAATGTTACTGCTATTAATAGTTGGTAACTTATTCTTTGCACTTAACGGTATTGGTGTATTACTAGATACTGCTAAGATCCCAGAATTAGCTGGAAGATTATCTGCTGGTTTACCATTATTCTTAGCAAACGTAGTTGCACTAACTATTAGTGTCATCTTAATGGTATTCAAATTAAGATCACTTTACTGAGCTAAGAAATTTGATGTTACTGAAAAAGAATTCTGCGAAAACTACGAATCTTACAAAACTAAGAGAAAAATGTTAAAAGCAGAAAAACACGCTCACAAAGATACACCAAGTAACGTAGGATAAGGTTATATATGCCTATTAACTTTGATACCTTAAAAACATCGGAAGATGGTTTAAGAAAATTATTTCTCGAATTCTTTAACCATGTTTTAGAGTCACAAGATTATTTATTAAAGAAATTTGCTCCTAGCAAACATTTATCATCTGTTGCTTACAATTACATTGTCAACAGAGAACGTATTGCTAATCAATATGAAGCACAAATTCTTGATGAAGCTTGTTGAATTATTTCTAAGGATCAACCACGTGCTGCTCACTTAAGATACATTATTGCCATCTTAAGATCAATCAAAGACCTTGAAAGAATGGGCGACTTCGTGGAAAGAGTATCACGTATCTTATATAACCAAAAAAACGTTGATGATACTATTCATCGTGAGATTGTTAAGCTTATGGAAGCATCACAAGAGTTTGGTAGCAAAATCTACAAACACTTGCTATCTGGTTCTAAAAACACAAGAGAATATTACAAACATGCGACAGAAAACTTCTTAGACTTTTCTAGCAAGTATCGTTCATGTTTTAAAAACATTGGTCAAAAAATCTTTAAAGCAAAGAAAGATGTGACAAGTAAGATTGCTATTTTCACTGCAATCAAACACATTGAAAGAAATGCTGACCATGCTTTCAATATTCTAGAAAACTTTGTATATATTACTGAACCAGACTTCTACTTCCGTAAGGAAACTAGAAAGAAATAGAAAGAATTAAAAATGGCAAAAATAGAATTTTTATGTTTAGGCGGACAGGACGAAAAAGATAAAGTCTGTGACGCTTTAGTTATCGATGGAGATATTTTTGTACTAGGCTGTGGAATCCACTGCCCTAGTGTTATTCAATTAGGAATTAAGAAGATCGTTGCTGATTTTTCTTATCTAATTGATAACAAACAAAAGATTAAAGGAATCTTCATTCCTACTCCTAGCTATAACATGTATGGAGGATTAGAATTTCTTTTAAAGAACATTCCTAATGTTCCAGTTTTTACTAGTCATTTAGGACAAATGATTATTAACAATAACTTAGATTGATGTTTTAGACCACATGGTCATAAACAAGATCACAATGCATTAAAGACAAGATTTAACATTAATGCTGTTAAACCACTTGAAACATTCAAGTTAGGTAAAGTGGAGATTCTACCTTTTAGAACCGCAAGCTTTATGCCAACATCATTAGGTTTTGTCTTTAACACTGATGCTGGAGCAATAGTCTATGTTGATCATTTCATTATTCCAACAAGTGTTAATAATGCAACATATGATCTATTAGATCAAGTTAACAAATTTACAAAGAATAATACATTGTTATTAATCACTTCTATTGGTAAAAACATTGACCATCGTGGTTTTACTTCACCATGTTATAACATTGATAACTTCTTTGAAAACTGTGTTCTAGATATGCCAAATCGTGGTATCTTTGTCATTGAAGAAGAAGATATCTACAAATTAACTAAGTTAGCAAGTATTGCTGCTAGAAATACTATTCCTTTCTATATATATTCTCCAAGTTTATCACGTGCATTTAGTTACATGCAACAAAATAAGATTGTTAATTTTACAAACTTAATTTATATGAATGAACAACAAATCAACACTGTTGATCGTGGTATTATTGTTGTTTCTGGTGATAAACAATCATTATTTACAAAACTACAAAAGATTGTTGTTGGTGATGATCAACGATTAACATTTAAACCAACAGATACTTTTGTTTATTCAATTTTAACTACACCAGGTTATGAAAAACTTGAAGCTAACCTATTTGACTCTATTAATAGATTGGATGTTTCTAGAGTAGTAAAACTACCTAAAGACATCATTCCATTAAGTCAAAGTCAAGAAGACCACAAGTTCTTAATTAACATTATTAAACCAAAGTTTATTATTCCAACTAATGGTTTATTTATGCAATTTGCTCAATATAAAGACATTTGTAGAAAAGTTATAACACCACAAAAGAATATCATTACCTTAGGTAATGGACAAGTAGCAACTTTTGATGGTGGTAAATTTATTGATGCCAAGAGACATATTAAATTAGTAGAACAATATGTTGGCAACCAAGGGTTATATGATGTTGGAGCATCAGGTTTATTTGAATGTGAACAAATGGCTGACTCTGGTTGTGTTCTTGCTAGTTTATTAATTGACAAGAACACAAAGAAGATTAATCACTACAACTATAACATTGTTGGTGTTTTGAATCAAGCTGATCCAAAAAACCAAGCTATTGTAGATGAAATTAATCAAACATTAAATAACACAATGTTAGAGTTATTACAATCTCTACCGCCTAACACTAACTTAAGTCGTGATCAACAAGATTACTTTAAGAAACAAATTGTTAAGCAATACGAAAAGAAGTTTGGTAAACGTCCATTAGTATTACTAACCATCTTATATAAAGATGCAATTGAAAAAGCAAAGGATAATATTGAATAATTATGGAAAACAATATGCAATTACCACCAATGCGTCCAGTGGATGAACAAATTATTACTAATCCACTACCACCGCAACCACAACCTGTTGTTCATAAAGATCATGAAAAGAGTATCTTAATATGAAAATGAGTTGGTAAGATTGGTCTACTAGTCTTTACCATCTTTGCTTTTGCTAGAATTCCTTTTATTGGCAGTTATTTAGATGGATTAATTGACTATGTCTTTGGTCAAGGTAAATATCTATTCTATCTACTTGCTATCTTTATGGAAGTAGGTTGAATCTTCCAAACTAACTACCTAAAGGTAGTAAAGACCAAGAGATTTATTTTCTTTAGCTTTATTGCTTTACTATCAGCATGCTGTATTATTTCAGGAGTTGCTAACATGATTAACTCCTTTACTAATCCACCATCATTCTCTGAATTAATTACTAACTACCACAATAGTTGGTTTGCTTATTTAAAACACTGAGATTATGGTTACTACTTTAATAAAGGATGTATCTCTGGTGGTATTCTAGCTGAACTACTATCTTACTTATTCAACTTCTTATCATATGTAGTATTGATTGTTGTTGCATCATTTGTCTTAGTAACAACTATCTTCATTATTTTCAACATCAACTATCGTTCAACTAAAGTTGGTTTAAAAATTAGAAGTTGAATGATTAGAAAATTAGGTGGTACATTTAAGTACGATGGTTACAACGAACTTAAATCTGAAAGAGAAAACCAAAACAAATTTAAGAAATCAACTAGAGCTGACATTGAAAATGTAGCAATGTCTGCTAACTCTATTCCATATAGTTTATTACCTGATAGTGATGTTAACAAATTTGATGGTAACTTCAAATATGCAAGACAATTACAAATTAAATTAACAACATTATTTAGAAATAAAAACATTGATTGTGTTCCAACAGATATCAATGTATATTCTGCCTTCTCTGAAATTTGTTTTGAAGCTAAAAACAAAACAGAAGTACAAAACATGGTAGCATTACAACCATTAATGGCAAGAGTAATGAAATTAGACAAATTCAATGTTTCTATTAATGAAAACGTAGTTTGCATTGAAGTTGATAATGCTTACTTCTCTAAATATTCATTAAAAACAGTATTGAATGTTTATGATGTTGGCAAAGATGTTACAGCAGTCTTTGGTTTAGACAAGACTAACAAGTTAATCATGCAAAACTTTAGAGAAAACTCTAGTGCCATGATTTTAGGTAAAAAAGGATCTGGTGCTGCTACATTAACAGTATTAATGGCATTATCTACTTGTTACATTACAAGTCCAGATGATATGGACCTTGTTGTTCTAAACCCTAATTGCGAAGCAACATACACTTACTTCCGTAATTTACCACACACTAATAATAAAGTGTATGAATCAATGAATGAATGTATTGAACAATTACACACATTACAAAATACTATTAATGAACGTATTGCTTTATTACAAGCAGCTAATGTTGAATCAATTGATCAATACAACAAGAATTTAGCTAACACTCAACCAAAACTAAAACACATTCTTGTTATTATTGGAAACTTTGATACTATCTTGAGAGAAACTTTCCAAAACAACAAAACATTTAGTTCCTTATTAAATACTGGAGCTAAAGCTGGTGTTTATATTGTGTTACAATCATACACAGTTAATAATGATGTAATTGATCCTATTATCTTTGATAATGTATCAGACAAATATATCTTAGCATTATCTAATAAAGATGAAAGTGAAAAGATCTTTAAGAATGATCGTGGATGTCTATTACACTCTAATGGTGACTGTTTACACTACCATGGTAAGAGACAAACAAGCATGGAACGTGTTCAAGTATGTAACTTAAACTACTCTGAATTAACAATTGATGTTGACATTATTAAAACATTCTATGCAACAAAACAAAAACAAAAAGAAGATCACATTATATCTGAGGCCAAAGATGACAAAACCATATAAGACTAGAGCTGTAGCTCTATTAAAGAAAGTATTAAAAGAAGATAATGGAACAATTGTATCCATTAAAGATATTCATAATGGTTACACTAACCTTTCTTATCTTGTTACTTATACTAATGGTAAAATGTACCAAGTACGTTTTCCTCATGATGAAATAAAAGATTTATTAAATCGTAAGAATGAATATAGTGTGATGAAACTATTAGGTTCAGATAAATACTTTCCATACTTCGATCCTAAAACAGGAGTTGCTGTTAAACAATGAATTCCTGGTTCTTATGTAAAAATTCATAAGTGAAGAAAATGAAAATACACTGATGAATTATTTAGTTTGATCAAAAACATTCACAAGGCGAAAGTTAATCTTAAAAAGATTCCTTTACATAAAGTAAACTTTGATTCATACAATGAAAATTTACATTTATTAAAACTAGAATACCAAACTAAGTTCTTATCTATTATTGATACATATCGTGACGAAGTAATGGTATTAAATCACACCGATATCAATCCTTTAAACATCATTATGGACAAAGGCAAGAGATTGCACTTGATTGATTATGAATGATGTGGTTTAGCTAGTGATTATTGAGACTATGCTAACTTTATTAGAGAATCAAGAATTAGATATGACCATATTGAATGAAACAAATATATTGATAACTTCAATATGTTAAAGTTACAAGACTTTATCTTTGCTTGTTCAGTTTATGCATATCTATGAACATTTGTTATGCCAGATAGCAAGAAAATTAGAAAGTATCGTAAGACAACATTACGTCAAGTTAAATGATATGGTAGAAAGGTAATCAACAATGGCAATAAGTAATTATTTAATAATTGATTATGGTAATAGTCGTATCAAAGCATGTGCTTTTGATCGTATGCAAAATGCAATGCTTGAGAATGTTCAAGTTAAAGCTGGTAGCTCTGCTCAAGCTTTGCTTGATCAAATGACAACATTAAAAGATAAATTTAAAGTTGAAAAGGTAGTTATGTCTATAACTGCTAAACCAGAAGTATCTCAACCATTTGTTGATGAATTAAAAAAGATCTTAGGTGTAGATGTTAAAGTTATTGGTAAACAAGACTTTACAGACATAATCGATTTCAGAAACATTGATAAAAATGTTGTAATTGGTTCAGATTTACTTTTAATGGCAGCTTATGGTATCTATGTTTTAAATAGTGGTGCTATCATCAGTTTAGGAACTGTTTATACAGCAGTTATCTTTAACCATAGTCAAATTGTTAACGTGTTATTAATTCCTAGTATTGTAAGAGGAATGAATCAAATTCCTGATTACACTGCTATTGATAAAGGTTTATTACCACAAGAATATAAAACCACAAGAGGTTTAAATACTCCTGATGCTTTCTCTGCTGGTGCTAACTGAGCAATAGAAGGATTAGCAGATAATATTGTTAGACAATATTCCTTCTTATCTAATAGTGTTGTTGTTACAGGTGGTGATGCACCTAAATTCTCTCACTTAATTAGAAAATATAAAAACATTCCTAATTTAGTGATAATCGCCATATGCGAATTACTAAAATATAAATGTTGATAACTTTATACTTATAATATATAAGTTATTATTTTAGGGGTGTAGTTCAACGGCAGAACTGCGGACTTCAAATCCGCGTGTTGTGGGTTCAAATCCTGCCACCCCTGCCATTAAAACAAAAAAGAGGTGATTGCCTCTTTTTTTATTTACTTGCTACAGGTTTGGCTGAAAGCATAGTGTTTGCGTAATATCCACTACCATCTTTTTTTGGTAAAACTATTTTTAAGTAATATTCTTTGCCTGCTTCTCATTCACATTCATTTGTAATATTAAGAGTTATTTTGTATTTAGTATATATAGGATCGTCTATTTTAGCTAAAGACATGCTAACACCAGGAATAACTTCATCTGTATGTGTAAGTATTTTTATTTCAGTTAAAGTGGTTGTATCAATTCCACAGAAGTATAGTGGATTAGGTACATCCACATTTATACTGCCTTCTGTTGGGATTGTAAAATTTGTGACAGTAGTGTTAGTTAAAAACATATTACCAGCAAATTTGAATGTGTCTTGGGATTTAGTACAATATACTTCTATACCCGAATTAGTAACAATTTTTCATTTTAGGGTGATATCTTTATCTTCTGGTATATCACCAACGTTATTAAAGTTGATTGTTGCATTAACCAAGTAATCACCAGATGAAACGTTTAATATCAGTTGGTGGTCAAACTCACCAAGCTCTGGACTAGCATCGGTAATAATCATTTTATATGTTGCACCATTTGGTCTATGAAATAAATATCCAAAACTACCTCCATAGCGATATGTAGGTGGATAGGTCATACCAGTAGCAAAAGCTATACTCGGTTTGCTTTTGGCTGCATCACTTTCTAGATATACAAGTTCACAATATACATTAATTGTGTATCTTGAAGTTTTAATTAAATCATCATCTAAATAAAAACTTAAATCTACATTATATGATCCTGGTTGAGCAGACATGATTGTATCTAGATTTAATAACACATTGAAATTATTGCCATCAGGGATAATGGTAGATTGGATATCACCAAATTGTTGCCCTGCTTCTCCTACTACTTCCTTTGCAGTAACAGATAGAGTCTTTGATTCTGGAGCATTTTTCAATCTAAAACCTTCAATTAATGCTAATGTTTGAGGTCCAGTTGCATATGGTGATGTTTCTGGTGTGTAACCGTGGCAATCCCAAACTTTAGAAGTGGGTTCAACTAGTCTCATTTCATTATCATCTGTACAACTAGTTAAAGCCAAAGGCAAGACTAAACTAGTTGAACAAATTAGTGGTAATAATCCTGCTAATGTTATCTTTTTCATAATTTCCTATATTTAAATTATATAAATGAGTATCTCTTTTATACCTATCATTTATATAATTACTATATGAAAATTTTATTTAAGAATGCAAAAGTAGTTGACACTAAACAACAAAAAGTCATCAAGGGTGATGTTTTAGTTTCTGGCCAAGAAATTATTAATGTTGCTAAACATATCAAAGATAATTCTGCTGAAGTTATTGATTTAAAAGGTAAATGAATATGTCCAGGATTTATTGATGGACATATCCATATTGAAAGTTCTAAGTTATTACCAATTGAATTAGCAAAAGCTTTAGTTGCTCATGGAACAACTGGAATTATTGCTGACCCACATGAAATAGCTAACGTAGCTGGAACAACTGGTATTGACTTTATGTTAGAAGCATCTAAAGATGCACCATTAGATATCTTCTTTGCTATTCCAAGTTGTGTTCCTGCAGTAGATATGTTTGATGAATCATATGAAACATTATCATCAGAAAAACTAAAACCATATGTTCACATGAATAGAGTTGTTGGTTTAGCTGAAGTAATGAACTATGTAGCTGTTGTTAATGGCGATGCTGACATGCTTAATAAAATTAAAATCTTTAAAGATGCTAATAAAACCATTGATGGTCATGCGCCTAAATTAACTGGTTCTGTTTTAAAGCAATATGTTAGTCAAGGCATTCAATCTGATCATGAATGCTATACATATAAGGAAGCAGAAGAAAAAATTAAACTAGGACAATGAATCATGATTCGTAATGGTTCAGTATGTAAGAACCTGGTTGATTTATCTAAGTTATTTGATAAGTATCCAAGTAAGTGTATGATTGTAACTGATGATAAAGAACCATTAGATATTGTTACTAATGGACATTTAGATGACAATATTAAACTTGCTGTTAAACATAATAAACCATTATTAAAAGCAATAGCAATGGTTACTTACAATCCTGCTAAATATTTCCACTTAAAAGATTTAGGTCAAATCAAAGCCAACTATAAAGCAAACTTTATTATTTTTGATGATTTAAACAAATTACACATTAATCAAGTTTACTATCATGGTAAATGCGTTTATGATAAAAATAAAAACATCAAAATCCCATACATCAAACCTGATGCTAAACAATATGATAGAATTTATAATTCTATAAAAATCAAACCATTGAAATTAAGCGATTTAAAAATTAATCTAACTGGTAAACACAATACTAATGTTATCCAAGTAGTTCCTGGACAAGTAATTACTAAGTTAATAACTAAAACACTTAACTTTAGTAAAAAGAATGGTATTGATACTAATAATGATGTCTTAAAGATTGTAACAGTAGAAAGACATAAAGGAACTGGTCATATTGGTATTGGTTATATTCATGGCTTTGGCTTTACAAATGGTGCCTTAGCATCAACAGTAAGCCATGACTCTCACAATATCATTGCTATTGGCTCTAGTGATAAAGATATTCTTTTAGCTATTAATAAGATTAAAGAAATTAATGGTGGTAACGTAGTTGTTAAAAATGGTAAAGTAATTGCTAAACTACAATTGCCAATAGCTGGTTTAATGTCTGATAAAGGTATTCATACTGTTATTAGAGAAAGCCAAAAGGTACAACAAGCATTAACAAAGCTTGGTGTTAATAAACAATTATCACCATTCATGAATATGGCTTTCATCTCTTTATCAGTTATTCCTGATTTAAAGATCACTACTAAAGGTTTAGTAGATGTAACTAAATTCAAAATTATTAACTTAGTTAATGATTAAAAAAAAGAGGTTTAAGCCTCTTTTTTAATTTGTTGTTTGTGTTCTTGACGATATTTCTTACTAAACACCATCAAAGCAGCATGTTGTAAATGTTTAGTTGGAATACCTTTTCATTTACCAAGTTGTGCTTCTCTTGGGTCAACATCTTTTCTTGTTAAGGAAATTACAAGTGTTGCTCAAGCAGCACCAATAACTACACCAAGTAATGCTTTTCAACAATCTTGAGCCATGATAAAGTATGAGATTGTTCCACCTTCTGGACAAATAGCCACTCCGTGGAATACTCAACTCATCAATCCTGCTACACCAGCTCCAGAGATGAAACCAATTCACATCTTAGGTTGTTTAGCAACAAATGGAATAGCACCTTCGGTAATACCACTTATTCCTAATACTAAGTTAGTTGGACCAGCTCCTCTTTCTTCTTTAGTATATTTTTGTGGGAATAATAATGTAGTTAAAGCAATAGCAAATGGTGGAATCAATGATCCAGCAATGTTACTTGCCATAATATATTGAGCGATTTGGAAATCAGCTTGACCTTTCATTGCATCTTGCATATAACCTATTGTAAATAGGTGAGCAGCTTTGGATATTGGTCCACCCATATCAATAGATGTTAACGCACCAACCAAAATACATACTAATCATAATTGACCAAAATGGTTAAGACCTTCTAGTCCTAATTTAATACCATATGAGAAGTATGAGAATGGTGCATTCATTAAGAACATAAAGACAGCAACAGTAAATGTTGACATTACAGACATTAATAATAAGTCTCTAACACCATGAAGTGTTTTAGGTAACTTATTCATTAATTTTCTATAACCTAATACACAGTATCCAGCAGCAAAACCACCACATAGACCACCAAAGAATCCTGGTGCAGAGTCTACTGCTAGTTTAGCCAATGATGGTAACGTTCCATCAGCACCTATACCATGGATACCAACATCAATAAACCATAAGATGTTAAAACTTACACTTACTGATTGTGGATCACCTGTTTGAGTATATCCTGCTCATAATACCACCGTTGTGGCTGCCATACCAGCAAAGAATCCGGCAACCAGTCCCTGCTTACCAGCAATCGAGTAGGAAATGAATCCTGCTAGAGCAGGAACCATTAAAGCAATAACTAAGTTAGCTCCCAACATATGGAAGACTAAAGCAGCTAAATGTCTTTGACCAAATAATGGATCAGTATTTGGTGTTCCCATTGCACCATCAATAATAAATGAGATAGCTAATAATATACCACCAGCTACGATGAATGGTAGCATGTGACTAATACCACTTAGCAAGTGTCTTCATAATTGGGTTGCTAATTTAGGGCGATCACCAAATGTTTGAATCTTACGCATCTTAGTCTTAGTACTATCTAAGATAGATGTATAAGTTGGAACATCTTTTTCTAATGATCTAGTAATTAATCCTTTAGCATCTTTAATTGCTCTAGATGTTCCAACAGAAATTAACTTCTTTCCATTGAAACGTTCCATTGGGACAGCAATATCTGCTGCTACAATAACTACTTCCGCATGTTCAATATCTTCATCTGTTAAGAAGTTCTTTGGATTAGCTCCTTGGGTTTCTACTTTAATAGAAATACCCATTTCTTTAGCAGCTTTATCCAAAGCTTCTTGAGCCATATAAGTATGAGCTATACCTGTTGGACAGGCTGTAACAGCAACTATTCTTGCATGAGTTTTAGATTTTTCTTGAGTTTGTTCAGCAACTTTCTTTTGTGCTTCTTCCTCAATTATTCTCTTTTGTTCATTTTCATCAATAATCTTTAAAAATTCTTGAACGTTAGTTGCTTTTAATAAAGAATCTTTAAATTCTGGATGCATTAGCATTGATGATAATCTTGCTAATACATCTAGATGGACATTATCTTTATTATCTGGAGCAGCAATTAAGAATAATAGTTGGACTGGTTCGCCATCTAATGATTCAAAATCTACTCCTTGTTTAATAACCATTGCTGCAAGCATTGGTTGTTTAACTGTTGTTGACTTAAAGTGTGGAATAGCAATTCCTTCACCAACACCGGTTGAAGATTGTTTCTCTCTTTTATATACACCTTCAATGAAGATTTTCTTATCTTCAATTGCACCAGAGTTAGCCATTAAGGCAACAGCTTGTTCGATTGCATCTGCTTTGTCCTTACAGATAGCATTCAAATTAATTGTTTTTTCTGATAAGAGCGACGTTATTTTCATATGCAATTATTATAATAATATAATTATTATAATAACCAAATATGAATATTAAAGTTTTAGACAAAGACCAAATTTATAGTGATATTGCTAATAGAATGATTAGCTTAGTTAATAGCAAACCTAATGCTATTTTAGGCTTAGCTACTGGATCAAGTCCTATAGGTGTATATGACTTATTAGTTAAAGGTTGTTTAGAGCACAAAGTATCCTTTAAACAAGTAAAAACATTTAACTTAGACGAATATTATCCTATTAGTGATGATAATAACCAATCTTATCGTTACTTTATGAATAGTCACTTATTTAATAAGATTGATATTGCTAAAGCAAATACACATTTCCCATCTTTTACTAATTATCAACAATATGATAAATTAATTGC
This sequence comes from Mycoplasmoidaceae bacterium, assembly GCA_049177155.1. Lineage (GTDB taxonomy): Bacteria > Bacillota_I > Bacilli_A > Mycoplasmatales > Mycoplasmoidaceae > Hennigella. The sequence continues at coordinate 276,866 of CP185407.1, forward strand.
TGATGCCGGAGGAATTGATTTCCAAGTATTAGGTATTGGTTCTAATGGTCATATCGCTTTTAATGAACCAGGAACAAGTTTTGATAGTTTAACCCATATGGTTAAATTAGCACCATCTACCATTAAAGATAATGCTAGATTCTTTAATGATATAAAGGATGTTCCAACCCAAGCTATTTCTATGGGTTTACACTCTATTATGCAAGCAAAAGAAATTGTTTTAATTGCTACAGGTAAAAATAAAGCTCAAGCAATTAAACAATTAGTTGAGCAAGAAGCTAACATTAATTTACCTGCTTCAATTTTAAAAACACATAACAATGTAACTATTTATCTTGATAAGGAAGCAGCTAGTTTATTATGTTAAGTTTTACCAATTCAAATATTTATTTAAATAATAAGAAAATAGTTAAAGGTAATTTAACTATTAAAAAAGGTAAGTTCAAATTAACTAAAGGTAAAGGTGCTATCACTTTACCTGATAAATACATTATTGTTCCCGGCTTTATTGAACAACACATCCACGGATCAGCTGGTAGTGATGTCATGGATTGTGATAGTAAAGCTTTAAACAATATTGCTAAAGCTATTGTTAAAGACGGAATAACTAGTTGATGTCCAACAACTATGGCTATGCCTAAGCAAGACATTATTAAAGCCTTAGAAACAATTGCTAACAAAAAACACTTTTCGAATGAAGCCAAGATTATTGGAATACATTTAGAAGGACCATTCTTATCTAAAGATAAAAAAGGTGCCCAAGATGAAAAGTGTATTTTGAAACCTAATCTTGCTGACATGTATACATTTATCAAAGCAGCTAGAAATAAAATTAAGATGATCACTATTCAAGTAGAAAAGTGTTTACCATCTTTTATTGAATATTTAAAAACACAAAAGATAGTTGTTTCTGTCGGCCATTCTATGGCCAATGGTAAAGATGTGATCAAAGCCCATCATGCTGGATTAAGTTGCGTTACTCATACATATAATGCTATGCAAAAAGTAGTTGATGATGAAATAGGAATTATTGGTCAACTACTTAAACACAAAGATATGTATGCTGAATTAATTTTAGATTTAAAACATGTTTCTAAAGAACAAGCATTAGTGTTAAAACATCACAAAAATCTTATCTTAATTAGTGATGCTAATGAAGCAAGATATATGCCTGATGGTCAATATAAATTAGGTACTAACACTATCTATGTTAGAGATGGCAAAGCAACCACTAAAACTGGACAATTAGCTGGTTCAGTTTTAACATTAACTCAAGCATTGAAAAATGCTAAAAAAGTATTTGGTTACTCTTTGGAAAGATGTATAGATTTAGTAGCTAAAAATCCTGCAGAAAACTTGCATTTACATAATTGTGGTATTATCAAAAACAACAATCCTGCAGATTTTGTTATTATTGATAAAAACTTTAATGTTTATCAAACATACATTGATGGACAATTAGTTTATTCAAGAAAAAAATTTTAAATAAAAGTAAGCAAAAATTTTGCACTTAACATATATATCAAAGATATATATGTTTTTTAAATATTTTTATAATTTCTTCCGACTTTAGGTAAATATGTCTATGGGAATACCTTATAGGTATTAGCAAATATGAACAAAAGTGAAATAAGTAAAAACTATAATATAGACAAGATTGTGACTGCTAAAGAATTAGCATCACTATCTAGAACATATAAAGATAATTTACAGACAATAATAGTTATGATGAAAAGAAAAGAGAAAAACACCCAGCCACCACAATGATTTGTGGATTATATGGATAGTTTTAGAAAAGAAATTGACCAAAAATTTAAAGACTTTGCTAAATTAAATAATCTTAAATGTAAATAATTATAGTTATGATGAAAAGAAAAGCAAGAAACACTCAACCACCAATTTGATTTAAAGACTTTGCTGTCAAAGTTGAAACATTCATAGCAGAACAAGCCAAGTTTAATAAAAATATTGTTAAACTAAATAACCTAAGAACTGAATAAAAAATAAAAAAGAGGGAAACCCCTCTTTTTTTGTATTGAAAATAATTACTTTAAGTTCTTAGACAATAGCTTTGCAAGATCAAACATAGAAACTTTTTTCTTGCCAGCGCAAACTTTTGCAAGTTTTTCGTCGCAGTTAATCATTCTTTTGTTTTTCTTGTCTTGAAGTTTTTTAGCTTTAATGTAAGCTCAAACTTTTTTAACAGCTTGTGGTCTAGTAACTTTACCTTTGCCGATTACTGTTTCTAATGCAGCAGAAGGTTGTAATTTAATTTCTGTAATACTTTTTCCCATAATTAATTAATTATTTCCTTTACACCTATATTATATACATTTTACCTCTGGGAAAAAGGTAAATTATTACCATATAATAATATGGTTATGGAACAAAATTTAACAAAAACCCAAAAGGTCATTAAATGATTTAATAAAACAGGGTTTATTCATACTTTAATTTCAGTGGTAGTGTTTGCTATGTCTTTGGTAAACTATTTGGCAGGAAAATACGAGTTTTACTTATCAATTCAAATCCTATCAGTAATAACCTTATTTAACTCATTAATATGGATAATTTGTGGGTTATTATTGATAATTTTAGCTGGAAGAGTCCATGTTCAAGACAAATCAGTAGCTAAAGTTCGATGAACATTGTTTTTATCTCTATGATTTGTTTTAACTCCTGATATTTTAATGGTAGTTTTATTCTATTTACCATGGTTAAAAACTGCTGATTGGATCAACTTTATCGGTATGGTCAGCCCACTACTTGTCTTTATTGGTTGATTCATGGGTAAACACTTAGCTAAAAAGATGGATTAATAACAAAAAATCCATTTTTTTAATATTTATTTATTTTTTATATAATATAAAAAATAGAAACCCTATATAAGGAGATTTTTTATGGGTAGTGGAAAAACACACAACGGATTACGTATTACTATAGGTGTACTAGGTAGTGCTGCCATTTTAGGTGGTGCTGGTGGTGCCATCTATTATTTAACGACAAAACAAGCTAATACACAAAAATATACCGTTCAATTTAATTCAGATATGGCCATGGAAGAAGATAAACCAATTTTCATTCCAGATCCAGAATCTGATTTAACTTTTGAATTAAATAAATCAATTTCATTTAAGTGAATTAAAAACCCCGATGTTAATGGAACATATACAATTAGTGAATATGGCTCATGAGTTCAAATTGGTTTAGAATGATTTCACCTTATTAACTACATAGATGCTGATCAATCTGGTGAATCAGGTGAAATTAATATTCCTGCAACCAGAGTTAAAAGTAAAGATGTTACTATTCACTGAGAAGTTGCATCAGAAACTTTTGAACCAGAACCTGCAGACCAATTTTCACAAGATGCTTTTGAAGATTTCCATAATGTTTACTTTGTTGAAAACAAAGACATGAATATCCCATATAGTTTTAAAGAAGAATATAAGTATGAAATTGACCCAACAAATTCATTCCTAGAAGTTAATGGCGCTACTAACGAAAGAAAAACTTTCCAAGAATGACATGATACTGTTAGTGAAGAATTTACTTGAAATGATGGAAAGGTACATGTTCCTGCATCCATTGTTACATCTTCTAATATTAAAGCGACTTTAGCTGCTAGGAAACAAGATGGTAGAGTTGACTTAAAATATAATACAGAATATTTCAAAAGAGCTTGGTATTCTCCAATGCCATTCCAATATGGTGATGATGACATCACAGTTCAATTCCAATTAAATCCAAGTCATGACATTCAACTAGATGATGAAGCTTCAACTATTAAAGTTGGCAAAAAGAATGCTTTACCATTAAAAGACATTGCTACTGACATTAAACCAGAACAATCATTTAGAATTCTAGCCAATAAAGTAGATGCTGCTTTGGTAGAAGTTAATTTAGTGCCTAAAGTTAAGGAATATGAACTTCTAATTAATGGTGACCACTTTGAATCCGCAGAAAAAGAAATTAAATATGTTAAGGGCCAACCTGTATCATTTACAATAGCAGCTAAAGGGGATTGAGCTAAATGATTTAAATTCAATGTTGCTAACTCACATGTAACAAAAACTGTTGGTGGTGATACAAGAGATATTCAATTTGAAGCTTCATGAGTTGTAGGTGATGCCGTAACTATTCCAGCCGAAGTAACAAACCAAGCTGACGCATTGTCTGTTTACCTTGGTGATGAAGCTATTCCATATCCAATTGTTGTTGGTTCAACTGGCGATCAACACTTAACTGTTGAAGCTGGACAAAAATTTACTTATGGAAGTAAACTTCAAGTTAAATATACAATAACTGGTGAACATTACATTGTTGATGAAGAAAAGAGTTACATTGTAATCAATGATGAGAAGTTAAATGCTGCTAAAGTTGGTACATTTGAAGGCAACACTTATACATTAGGTATGTCTTGAGAAGACATTACTAAAACTGCTATTACAGTTTACTTCTATTCTAAAGAAGAAGATGTTGGAGTAGAAGATTGTGTTAAAGTAACAGCTAAAGCTGATACATTATTACAATTTGTTGCATCTCCTGCAATGTCTACAAAACCAAAATTACAATATTGTTTAGATATTGACAAACAAGAATGAGTTGATTTAACTGATAGCAAGAATATTCCAGCTAGAAGTTCAATTTACTTAAGAGGTGACAACCCTAGTGGTTGATCAACATCTGATACAGTATATGCTACATTAAAGTTTACTGGTGATATATCTCTTGATGGTAATATTATGGGATTACTAGATAATGCTCGTGGTGAGATAACTACAATGCCAAACAACTATTGTTTTGCTCACTTATTTGAAGGTAGTACAGGTATTACAAGCATTGAAAATACAGGTAAATTCATATCAGCACAAAACTTAACACAACACTGTTATGACAGTATGTTTAAAGGTTGTACATCTCTAACTCAAGCACCTGCATTGCCAGTTGCTGATCAACTAGCTGTAGGATGCTATGCAAGTATGTTTGAAGGATGTACAGGTTTAACAGTTGCTCCAGAATTACAAGCTACAACATTGGCGGCTAACTGTTACTACCACATGTTTGCAGGTTGTGAAAAACTAGAATCAGCTCAAGCTATGACTAAAGTTGAAGTATTGGCCGAAGGATGCTGCGAAGGCATGTATGCTGGTTCAGGTCTAACATTTGCACCAACATTAGCTGCGCCTGCAATAGAACTAGCTAAAGATTGTTACAAAGAAATGTTTAAAGATTGCAAGGGCATTAAGGTTAGTGAAGCTTTGTTAGGTACTGCTCCTGAGGAATATTGTTTCTGTCCTGACTATGATATTGAAAAAGCTGATTTATCAATGAACACATATGCATTTGATATGTTTACTGGTACATCTGGTACATTTGCTGGAACTCCATCATATAGTTATGATTTAACAAGTGATCACTTCTATTACAACCAAATTGACCAAGAAACAAGAGCACTTGACACATATTACAATGTTTCTGATCTTCCTGATCTTTCAATAAATGCTGCATTTGGAACTGAAGATACTGAAATTCCATATAACTTAACTGACACTTACACTCTAACAATAGATTGAGGTCAAATTATGGAATATCAAGAAGAATATGCAACTGAAATTTCAGATTCATCTCATGGTTGATGTGTTGCTTCTACTACAACATATGATACAGGTTGATATTACAACACCATTAAATACAATAGTGTAAGCATAGCTATTAAAGAAGACGGAGTAGAACGTCAAGAAACTCGTTTCGAAATCAGCGATTCTTACTATGGTATTGTTCCAACAGACACATGAGGTTTGACAAATAAATCAATCATTACAATAAGATTCCAATTATCTGAAATTAATACTTATGAGTCTGCTGGTTACTTCTGTATCTTTGCTGCAGGTATTTAATAACTAAAAAAAAGAGCTTTTAGCTCTTTTTTTGATTCTCATTAAATTCAATAGCTCAGGCTTGTAACATGGCTGGTAAGTTAGGCATATAACAACCTTTAGTACCAGTTTGGGTTTTAGCCAATTCTTCCTTAAATACTTCTAAAGGTTTTTTACCTGTTATCTTAACAACATTTAATAATTCAAAAGATTGACCTTGGATTCAAGTTTGGTTATCAAACTTTCATCTTACTTCTTTCTTTGTATTATCTATCTCATACCATGTTACCGTATGTTTATTTTCACCATAGACTTGATTTAACATCTTCACCAAGCTATTATTATCAAATGGACATCTATCTATACTCATAGTTACTATATTTATTATCTTATAATAAAATAAAGGATATATATGAAGAAAAAGTTATTAATTTTATTACCTAGCCTAGCCGCTACTGCTAGTATGCCATTACTTAGTTTAGTAGGGTGTGGATGTCAACCACCATCTAAAGAAGTTAAATTTAGTATTGCTGATAAGTCTACAACATCAGCCTATGAAGCAAATATAGTTCTCAAATGGACTAAAGGTCATGATTTAGAGTTTGACCCATCAAGTTGATCTTTTACTTGTGCTTCTGGTGAAGCAAGTAATATTAGCTTTGATGACACAAAAGGTAAACTTACTTTAAAATTTGATGAACCACAAGATGATATTGTTAATGGTAAATTATCATTTACTTATAGTGATTTAACAACAGAAGAAGCAGGAATTGTTGTTAATATTCAAAATATTTTCATAGATGCTCCTGAGCGAAAAAGTTTTAACATTTGCGATTGACAAGATGTGGTGAATAGTTGTCGTGAATATGAAAACACTCATGATCCAAAAGCTTTTTTAAATAATTTTTACTTTGGAAATGCTGGGTCAAAAGATTATCCAAAAACTTTAGAAGATTTTGCTGGTCAACAACGTACTGTTTATTTAGATGGTTTGTTAGAACAAAATAAATATACTGTAAAAGTATTGGGTATAGGACAAGATTTTACAAATCCACCACATGATTGTGTTGGTATGACATTCCAATTTGATACACCTGTAGGTGACACTTATGGTAGTCCATATGAATGAAACTATGAAGAAAATAATAGAGTATTCTGGCAAACTCCGCTTTGTCAAAATGTTTTATTAGGCGAAGGTGACCAAGGTTTGTTAACGCGAATTAAAAGTTTCGGTAATAATCCTAAAAGTGTCCTTTTGCCAGTGCAAAGAAAAGTTTTAATTAACGGAAAAGAAGATATGAAACCTGGTAATTGGTTTTTTATGCCGGTGTTAGGCGATATATTCAGTATAAGTGGTTTAATGAATTCTTTTGATGGAGCAACACAAACTTATATTCCAGAAAGCATGGGTGAAGATTTTCGTGGCTCAAATTTGGAATATACATATTATAAAGAATATGTCGGGGGCAATAACCCCCTTGCTCAAAAAGATGTTATAGAAAGTGCAAATCAATTTCCATGTTTGATAAAGAAAGACCATGGTAATAAACCAGTAAATTATTGAATTACTACTCCATATATGAAAGATACTACCAGCGCTTTTTGTATTGATAGTAAAAATGGAGGGAAAATTAGTACAACGATAGTAATCAACTTTGCTGACTATTACATCGCCCCTTGTTTCTGTATTTAGAACTGGTTCAGTCCTTTAACAGAATAAAGATGGGTTTTGTCCCATCTTTTTTCTTTCTATCGTCCTGAACCGGTTAAAAACGCTTTATTTATATAGTTTAGCTAATCTATATAATTTACTTATGTCTATTACTTTATCTAAATCTCAGTTAAGTGCGTTAGCGGCGTTAAAGTCAGGTGCTAACTGTTTTTTAGATGGACTAGCTGGTACTGGTAAGACTTTCTTATTAGACTATTACACGAAGTACTACTGTGTAGATAAGAAAGTCTTAAAGTGTTGTTTTACCGCTAATGCGGTTAATAATTTGGTTCAAGATAAACCAAATGATGTAATCGGAACGATTCATACTTGTTTTAAGTTTGCTCAATTAGAAATAACTAGTGTGATCTCTAACCATAAGTTACCACCTTGGTGGTTATCTAGAACTTACTTTAGTAAGTTCGATGTAGTCATTATTGACGAAATAAGTATGGTTAGAATTGATTACTTTGCTTATATCGCTAAGATCATAGCTAAAGCTAATAAGTATCGTAAAGTACCTATTCAAGTAATAGTTAGTGGTGACTTTTGTCAGTTACCACCAATTATGACTGAAGCTGAAGCTAAGATCTTAGCTAAGAAATATTTGACAAATACTGGTTATGCTTTTGAACATGAGTGTTGAAAAGCCTTTAACTTTAAAGTCATTAACTTAGATACTAGTATGCGAGTAGTTAATGATAAACAGTATTTGGCAATGTTGAATAATTTAAGATTAGGCTTAGATTTAGATACTACTTTAGCTTATTTTAACAGGCGGGTGATTCGCACTAGTAAAATAGCTAATACTGTTAGGTTATTTGCTACTAATCGGTTAGTAGATAAGACTAACTTATCATGTTTAAATAGACTAAAAGGGAAAGCATTAGCTATCCCTGCTTATTATGATAATGAAGTTAGAAGTGCAATCAAGCACCATAAGCTGGATGCTAGTGATTTACCTGGTAGTTTATGTTTAACAATTAAACCTAATTGTCAGATTATGTTTATTAAAAATGATAAGTTAGGCAAAGATAATGGCAGAAGATTTGTTAATGGAGACTTAGGAATAGTGATACGATGTGATAGTCCTGAAGAGGTAGTAGTGAAAGTAAATAGGACTGGTAAGTTAGTACATTTACATAAATATAATCTAGCACATCGGATCAATAAACAACCTAAATTATTCATGGACATGATTGTTCAAGATGAATATTTAGGATTATTTAAACAATATCCAATTAAGTTAGCTTATGCTTTAACTATTCATAAGGCTCAAGGTAAAACCTTTGATAGTGTTATCTTTGATCCATCTATAGATAAAAAGAAACTTAGTGCGGGATTAGTATATGTCGCACTAAGTAGAACTAAAGATATTAATAGTTTATATTTAACTAAACCATTAACTTTAGATCAAATAAAGATTGATCCAAAGGTTGTAGAGTTTTATAAGTCTTTAAAAGCGAGCAAGTAGGCTATTCTATTGCGAGCCGGAAGACAGTTATTTAAAAATCTTTTCTTCAAGTTTCTTGTTTCTATAATCTCTTAGTCATCTTTTTGTTGTTTTAGAATTTGGTTTGTCTAAAAAGATCGAAATTCTATATTCTCTGTGCCTTGTTTTGCTTACAATGTCAGAAGTCATATGAGCACTGTTCCCAATTGTCTCGCATTCATATTTCATTTGTTTTTTGTTGAGTAAAAAAACATAGTTCTTTTTGTAATAAACATCATCGATAAAAACACAAAGATAATAATCAATTTTTTGAAATGTCCTTATTTGTACAAGATTTAGGACATTACCATCAGCCGATGGCGTAGAACATTTTACTTCGTAATACTTACCAGCTTTTGTTACAAAATCGCCTTTGTTTAATTTTGCCTTTACTTTTTTTCCTTTAAAAATTTTAATTAATCTTTTTTCGTGTTTTGGTCCTTTTTGCTGTGCTGTCAATGCGGCTACAGCAAGGAAAAAATCTTTATTTCCTAATCTCGATATAAGTGTTGATATTTTTTTTCATGAAAATTTTGAAAATCTTTTCACAAAATTTTTTCTCTTAATTTCTCATATGTCAATTTGTTTTTTTATGTCTAATAAAGTTGAATTTTTGCTCATTTCTATTTCACCCCCATCAAACTATTTCAAGCTCTAATTATTTCTGTTTGATTAATTCAATAGTTGCCACCGTTAACCGATGACAAATTATCAAATTTTAATAATTTAAATTTTTCTTTAATAAATTTGACATCTTTCTTTTTGCTAACACGTATATAATGTTCTGCTTTGCTGTTTGTCACATCAGAAACGCTCCTAATTTTTGCCGAATTACCGTTGAACACAAAATCGGCTGTCTTGTCTCCTCGTTTTAGAAAAGAAAATTCCTTCGGTGGGAAAGCTTTTTCTAAATGTCGCAGATCTTTAGTTTTAATATAATCCTTGTTAGTATTTTTAGTCCAAATGAAAAAAGAACATGGAACATGGTATGTCACATGAACAGAATTATTCATAATATAAAACGCATTATCCCCAATATCAACAATCTTTACCAGTTTCCAATTTTTGGGAAACAGTGTATATTTTTGGTTTGTGTTTTTCTTGAAAGTGTTTGGTAAAATAAAAGCAATTGTTTCTGCATTTAGTTCAATAGCGTGTTTTATAAATTTCTTTGCTAACACAGACCTTTTGCCAAATGGTGGATTACCTAAAAATAATATTTTCTTTCCTCATTTTTTTTGGAAATTTAATTTAAAGAAATCTTGTTTTTTTATATATTTACCCTTTGGTTCGATATCATAGGCAAATATATTTTTACTAAAATTAGAACTAAACGTTCCTGTACCCGCTGATGGTTCTATGATAGAGGAATATGATCTAATATTTAATATATTGCTGATGCAAAATTTTGCAACATTTCTCTTAGTGTAAAATTGATCGTTTAAAACATTGTTTTTTTTCATTTAAGCTCTCCCACATATTTGTCCCAATTAATACCATTAGCTATAGCTAATTGTTTTAATTTTCTTTGTATTTTAAATGTTGGCTCAAAATGTCCATTTTCATATCTATTAAGTGTACAAAAAGCTACACCTAGTTCTTTTGCCATCTCTTCTTGAGATAGCAAAAGCTTAGATCTTAAATCTTTTACTAATTGTTCTCATTTCATAATATCTATATCAAAATTATAGCATATAAGTATCTTTAAATATATAATATTTGTAGGTGAAATTATGATTCATAAAATATATTTTAAAAATAATGTCAAATTTGATTTAACGTATAGCGATGGAACAAACAATGTTGGTAGGTGGGTTTTTAAACCTTATAAGTACATTTTATTAATTGGCGAAAATGGTTCTGGTAAAACACACTTCCTTGAGCAAATTGTATCTATTGCTAAGGGTCAAAATAAAAATGTAGCTTCTGTTGAGACAAATGTTTCGTTGTATCCTAAACCAGGTTATCCATATATGCAAACAACAGCACAATGTTTTAAAGGATTGATTGTTGATTTTATCGAAGCAATAACTACCTTTTCAGCAAATGTAACAGCAAAAAATAAAGGAATCAATGAATTAACGAAAATAAAAGAAAAGTTAACTCTTCTTTGGGATGAAGATAGGTACTTTAGTGACCATCCAGAAGAAAATACAACTAAAATCAATAATTTTAAGAACATTAATAAGCTTCTAAGATCTTTATTAGACGATCAAGAGATGGTAACACTCTCACCACTTATTAATAAGGATAGAAAAAGTTATACATTCTATATTGACACAAAGCATAAACAAAATTTAGACGCCTTAAGCGGTGGACAACAAAAAGCATTATTCTATGCAATCAATATGCACTTATTTTTAAAAACACAAAATTACATTCTTTTAATTGATGAACCGGAAAATAATTGACACCCTAATTTACAATTAAAATTTATTGATCAATTTGAAATTAATGATTCTGACAAAAAGCAATTAATAGTTGCAACTCACTCGCCGTTCATTGTTAATTCTTTTCTAAATAAAAAGAGAGAGGATACATTGATTATCAATTTCTATAAGGATAAAGATGGAAGTTTTAAACATGATTATATACAAGGAGATAATTGTATGCTTCCATTTATATCGCTAGGAGAAATCAACTATATTGCTTACAAACTATATTCAATAGATTTTCATATTCAATTATTTGGTTATTTACAACAAATATATTGTGAGAAAGAAGACGAAAAATACAGATATTTAAATAATTTTAATGAAAAACTATTATCTTTAATACCTAATAAGCCAGAATTAATTAAAACTGATCCATGGCCAGAGGCTCATAACGTTGCTTTGCCAATATATATTAGAAATTGCATAGATCATCCAGAAAATAAAGACAGAACACAATATACGTACAACGAACTCGTAACATCCACTTTATTATTAATAGAACTGATAAATGAAGCTAAAAAATCATAATTTGTAATTACAAACTAACAGCTCGCCATTATATGGCTCGCGAATTTGCCATCTCTTCTTGAGATAGCAAAAGCTTAGATCTTATATCTTTAACTAATTGTTCTCATTTCATAATTTTATCATAACCTACTTAATTACTAACCCCATCATTCTCATCTTTTGCAAAGTTCATTACGAAGCCTAACGATGATAGAAAGTTAATTGCATTTTCTTTGAATAATTCATCCGTTTCCGAAGAGTTAGGGTAATAATCATGTTTCCCATATTTTTGGGCCATTTCTCTTTCTCTTTTTTCTTCGATAGAATTTTGATAATCTTGAATTGTGCACGGAGTTATCTTTTTTACAATGAATCTTCTGATTTTATATTTTTTTCTTTTCAAATCGTTATCTATTATTAAATTTGTGTCTTTCTTATCTTCAAGTCTAGAAATGGTTCATTTTGGTAAACAAATGTATTTGTGATCACTTAAATAAAATTTTTGTTCATTGGTTAATCCAGACAAGCATTGATCAGTAAGCTTAAAATACACAAAAAATTTGTCTTCTGATATGGAATGACATAAAGGTATGTCCCTAATCTCGTAGGACAGATGTAATGTTTGTCCGTTTCATTTAATAGGGAAATGAAATTTGCCTTTAAAAGGGGATTCAAATCATCATTTGCCCTTTAATGGATCAATTGATTTGTATGCATCCAAAAATGATTCATAATCAGAAATTATTCTCTTAAAAGCTCTATTTGCAATATGAATTTTTCAAAATTCGAAAAATGAATAATGTTTATCGTTTTCCTTAATTTCGTTTGAGTAATTTGCAAATCTGTCAGTAATCTTATAGTAAGTAGTATTTAATGGAATTAAACTTGAATAATATTTGTACTTATTGAATAATTTTAAATTGTTGTTTTTGACAATAACGTTAATTATTCAGAGAATCAATCCAACCAATATGACTAGCGAAGATAGAATAGCGAATATAATGCTAGTGATTTTGTAAATTTGATCAGTAATGTTCATATCTATATCAAAATTATAGCATATAAACACTTTAAATATATAATATTTATATGTGTGCTAAAAAAATAAAAAATTTTATGCAAGGCTTCCTTTATTCTAGATCGTTCGAATCATCATTGTCTGCAAATATGACTGGTGTTCTAGGAATAAATAATTTTGATTCTTTCTCATATACGCCAAAATATCAAACCAAAAAAATTGAATTTTGCTTTGATGAGTTTGGTTTGGGAACTATAACAATAAATTATTGTAAAAATAATTCTGATATTTTTTATTCATCAGAAATATTGGCTAACGCAAATATGATAGGCTTAGATTCTGACCGTTTAAAAAATCTTATCTTCCCATTTGAGTATGGAAAACATAATAATCAAGATAATTGTGAATATCAATCACATTACGATAGCTCAATAACAATTTTTAAAAGTTTAATTCCCTATTCACTATGTGAACTAATAAATGAATTCATGTCATGTTATGATAACGAACACTATTTAGCATGTTGCTGTTTAACTCGTGAAATGATTTTAGAAATCGCCCAATTCTATGGTTTAAAATTAAAAGATAAAAATGGCGAAATTCTATTTGAAGAAAATATTAAAAATATTTGTAGAGCAGGATACATGCAAAAGGAAGAAAAACTATTTTGAATTAATTTAAACAGCAAAGCCGGAGACGTAATACACTATCATTCAAATGATAGAGAACAAATTGCAAATGAAGCCAACAAAGGTATCATTTATATATTTAAACATATTGAGAGTTTTAGAAATAAAAAAGATATCAACAAGACAACATTAAAGGAATCTAGAAGATAAAGATTCTTTTGAACGGCGTTTCAAAATTTAAATTGTTTAATATGATTTCTAGGAAACAGTGGTGCCATATAACCATAGATTGTGTTCCAATAATTCCAAGATATAGTGCATCAGTTTTATCGTACCCAATTGATTTATTAGTTTTATCTTTGACTATGTCGATGCATCTTAATAAATAATTTTCAAAATAACCTTCTTTGATTTTGACTTTTTTCGACCAACCTTCTATGTAACAACCAGAATTAGTTGTTTTTTCTGGTATTTCACAAAAATTATGCGATATCTCTATTAATTCCAAACCAAGTGACTCATCAATATTATTAACAAATTTAAAATCAGGGCCTCCATGATTTTTCTTTCATTCAACACATTCATAATCGAGTCATCTTCTTGGCAATGCATTCGACTTATCAATAGTTGTATTTAAAAAGTAATACTCTGAGTCTTTAATCCACATAGCTTCTGTTTGAATATCATTAGCATATACTGTATTATCAACTCTTTCCATTACTTGTTTTATTGTTAAATAAAATTTTGAAGAAACGTATTCATCAATTGAAAATCCATTTTCATTAATTCTTCTAATTGACCTAGCATAATGCTTTAAGAATGTTCTAAAATCCCATTTAAGATTTGTGTATTTTCTAACTATTTCCATTAAGCATTTTGGGCAGATTGTCACTGGTTTGTTGTGAAGGTCTCCACCATTGAATACAGTAAAAACATAGTCATTCATATCAAAGACTTCATGACATTTTTCACAATGCAATTCAATTCGTTTATCCATATCCTAATTATAAAATAATCGTGGCTCCTAACTAAAGTTAGTCGCCCTTATCACCCTAATGATTAAGACTATTACCATCTTTATATAGATTACAAAATCTATATAAATATAACATTTATCTAATCACACTAGTTTAGATAAATATATAAAACCTAAAAACATATAATAACCATAGAGGTAAACTATGCAATTAAAATTTTATAAATGTGATATCTGTCATAAAGTAATCGTAGTAACATCATATCCGACAGGAATTGATACTGTATGTTGTAATCAACCAATGCATGAAATAACACCCAATACTACTGATGGAGCAATAGAAAAACATGTACCAGTAGTAGAAACTACTAATAATCAAATTACAGTTTCTATTGGCTCCCAACCTCATCCCATGGAAGAAGCCCACTACATTGAATGAATATGTATTGAAACTAATTTAGGATGACAAATTAAATATTTAAAACCCCACCAACAACCATCAGCTAGATTTAGATTGGCTGACCAAGAACAATTGCGCTTTGCTTATGCTTATTGCAATGTCCATGGATTATGAAGAAAATAAGAGCAGCTGCTCTTTTTCTTTTGCTATTAAGCATTTAGAACCGGTTAAGAACTTCAATTCGAACAAAGACATAATAAATCATTGGTTAAGTTCTACTTAAGCACTGAAGTGGTTAAAAGTATAATTAAAATATGAATCTTATCATAATAGGAAATGGTTTTGATATTCATCATGGTCTAAAGTCCGAATTTTGTGACTACTATCTCTTTCTAAAAAAACGATGCCCTGAATTAGTTAATAATTATTACTTTTTCCCTTACATAGTTCATGAGGAAATAATAACACCACAAACAATCAAAAAAGAGTGAAATGACATTGAGCAAAGACTTCATTGGCTTTTTGATGATAAATTTTATGAAGTTGTTGATGGCAATTATCCGGATATGAGCGATGAAAATCCAGATTGGAACGGAATTCAAAAAGTTATAGAGGCTGATTGTTACTGATTGCCAAAATTTACAAGAGAGCAATTTAAGGAATGAGTCGATTCTATTGATACCTCAAAAATCGCTGTCGATAATTCATTAACTAGTTTAATCACAAATAACAATTTATATCTTTCATTTAATTACACTAAAACCTTAGAACAAATTTACAAAATAAATGAAAAAAACATTTTTCATATACATGGAATGCAATCAGATAATAAGATACAATTTGGTTATTATTCTGAGGATGAAAAACCGATTGATGTGATAAATTATTTCGAAAATGAATATGGTGATGTTGAATGATATAGTGTTTCGATTGAACCAGGGTTGCATTCATATCAGAAAGTTTTGGATTCTTGTTTTAAGGATGTAAGGTCTAATTTTTCTAAATTAGAAACTTTTATTAACAAAGATATAGATAAAATAGTTATTTTAGGACATAGTATGTCTCAGACTGATGAATTATATTATTCAGAAATAATTGTTAAGGAATTTAAAAACGTGCAATGAGAACTTTATTATCATTCTGAAGAAGAAAAAAAGATCAAAGAAAGTTTTTGTACAAAATATGAAATCAAAAAGGCAAAATTTATTAAGTGATAGTATTTCAAACAAAAAACCCAGGAGCAACATGCAATCGAGTGCAGCCGGAGCCTAGGTTATCTAAATTACTTATAACGCATTTTTACAAAAATTAAAAACTTTTTAACATTTTAAGTTTTTTGTGTTATAACATTAGTGCACAGCCCGGAAGCTATATGCCCCGGGTTTTATTTTTCAACTTTTTATGCAAGTAATTAAAAAATATTATATAATATTTTTTAATTACTATATGTCAGATAATAAATTTGGATTAAATCCACCTAAAAGTTTTAGAGAGCAATTATCTATTCTTGTTAATGAACACAAGTTAGATATTAATTTATCTGATCTTGAAGAAGTTAGACAAGCCGAATTGATTCTCATGAATATGAATTACTATATCTTAAAAGGTTATGGTATAGCTGGAAACTTATTGTCAAGAAACGACAAAGATGGGTATGAATTCAAATCTGGTACAAAAATTACAACTTTATATGATTTTTATTTATTCGATTGCGAATTAAAAAATATCCTGTTGTATGCTATAGGCATAATAGAAAAGAATCTCAGAGTAACTATAGCTAACCACCTTTGTTGTAAATACAATGATCCTGAATGCAATACTACTGACATTTGCAATAATGAAGAAAATGTAAAACTTTTTGAAGATGTGAAGAAACGATTAAATGACGATTACAATAGACATTCTGTATCTAATGATGTGGCTGCACACTTCATTAAAGATAAACAAGGTCATTTCCCTATCTGGGTTATTATTGAGTCATTCTCATTCGGTGACCTTTTCTATTTTTACGTTAATTTATCTGACCCAGATAAATTTGCTATTGCCACTAAATACAACATTGATATACCACGCTTGCAAAACTGAATGTATGCTATTAAGCGTGTGAGAAATATATGTTGTCATTTTAATCGTTTATATGGCAAACCATTAATATCACTTAAAAATTGTAAGAAATTAAATGTTGATGAAACAAATTCAAACACAATTATTGCTTTAGTGAATGTAATTAAATATTTATTATCAATTTGTGATAATGATCAATCTAAATTGTTCTCAGAGAAATTTGATGATCTTGTTAAAAAGTATAAATTCCTTAATTTAAGCAAATTATGAAACAACAAAGGAGATAAATAACTATGATCACAAAATCACACTATGTAATATTTAGATGTTGTCCTAGAGCTTATTACTATCAACTACATAATAGTAATGAAGCTAAACCAACAGATGAAGTTAAACAAAAAAGAATAGATGAAGGAAAGCTAATTGGTGATTATGCTCACCAATACTTTGCCCATACTGTTAAAGTAAAAGATAATCCTGATACAGTAGATATTAAAAATCAAGTAGCTATTACTAAAAAGCTATTAGATAGTAATGATTACATTGCCGAAGCATCATTCTTATTTGAAGATCTATTCTGTGCTGTAGATATCTTAGCTAAAAATGGTGATGGCTATGATATCTATGAAGTAAAAGCATCAACAGATGCTTATAAGCATATTAAAGAATATGTCGCCGATGTTGCTTTTCAAAAATATGTTTTAGAGCTATGTGGTTTAGAAATTAAAAATTGTTACATTCTTCATTTAAACCCAAACTATATTAGAAAAGGTAACATTGATGTTAAACAAATGTTAGTTCCTTATGCACTAAATGGTTTACATGAAGAATTAAAAGATAAACAAAAGATTGCTAAACTCTTTAAAGATGAATGTGAAATAGTACCAAGTACTATTACTTTAATGAGACAATTAAAACAATTACCAAATTATGGTAACTGTAAGAATTGTGACTTCTATGAATTTTGTCACAAAGACTTACCGCAACCAAATGTTCTAGATTTATGTGGTATTTGAGCATCCAAAGCTCATGCCATGATCGAACATGGTATTATCACCTTTGATCAAGTTTTAGCTAACAAAGAACGTTTAAACGAATTTAAAGTAAAGTTAAATCATTACCAAATGATTCAAATGGAAGCTCACTTATCTAAAGATAACAAACCATATGTTAACAAAGATATCATTAATCATTTCTTTCAAAGTCTTAAGTTCCCTATCTATCACTTAGACTTTGAAACAATGAATGAAGCTGTTCCACCATTTGATGGTGTAGGATGTTATCAACAGATACCATTCCAATATTCACTACATATTCAAGAATCACCTAATGGTAAAACTATCCATAAAGAATTTTTAGGAAATAAATTAGATAGTGAATATGAACTGGCTAAACAGTTATGTAAGGATATCCCTTTAGATGTTACATCAATGTCCTATAACATGGCCTTTGAAAAGAAAGTATTAAAACATTTAGCCCAAAGATTTCCAGATCTATCTGATCATTTAATGAATATTCATGATCATATGGTAGATCTATTAGTACCATTTAGAGATTGTTGTTTCTATAGTATTAAACAAAATGGTTCTAATTCTATTAAACAAGTAATGCCTGCCATCTGTCCACATTTAGAACATGCTTACCATAACCTACCCCTTGTCCACAATGGTGGACAAGCTCTAGCCATGTTTCCTAAAATGCTTAAGATGTCAGGAAAAGAATTAGCAACTACTAGACAAGGAATGTTAGAGTATTGCAAACTAGATACCTTAAGTATGGTAGAAGTCCTTAATGCTTTGTGAAAATTAGTAAAATAAAAGAGCTAATAGCTCTTTTTTTAGTATTAAATGTTTAGAACCGGTTCAGAGCGATAATTAAAGCAAAACCATATCAAACCATTGCTGAATCGCTATACGAGGCAAGAAGACAAAGAGTCATTATTGCAACATGAATAACTGCCATATCAACATTCGCAACCGCTACAGCTAGTATTTCAATGAATATCATAGCATTTATAAACGACAAATAATCAATTTTTCGCTATTTTCTCCAAATAATCGTATATAATTCGAATAAGTGGAGAAAATAATATGATTTTAACTACACAAATGCTTAATCAAAAGTATCAGGACTATTCTAGTCCTAAGGATAAGATTTATCATCTTGTCAAGGACAAGAAGCTTTTTCCTATTATTAGAGGTATCTATGAAACAGACCCTAATGCTAGCCCATTTTATATTGCTAATGCAATATATGGACCGTCATATATATCATTTAATTCTGCATTAGCTTATTATGGGATGATTCCTGAAGCAACATATAACACAACTTGTGCTACTTATAACTTGCGTAAGAGCAGAAGCTATAAGAATAAGTGAGGCACATTTTTCTTTAATGATGTACCAAAGAAGGCATATCCTTTAGGAATTAATACAATAACTGAAAACAACAACACTTTCTATATGGCAACTAGAGAAAAGGCGTTATGTGATCAACTATATCACATTCCGCCTTGTCAAGGCCTAAAGCATTTAATCTATACCTTATTTGAAGATATGAGATTAGATCAAGAACAATTTAATAATCTTAATCGTCAAGATATCTATGAACTAGCTGATCTATATCATTGCACTAATGTTAGATTATTAGCACAATATCTAAGAAGGGTTCATCATGAATAACATTATTAAAACAATGATTGAGTCTTATCCAGAACATAAGATTCAAAAGGAAAATGTCTTAAGACAAGTATTGCAAGACATAGTATTGTGTAGTTTATATCGTATTGGTTTTTTTAAGAAATGTGCTTTTATTGGTGGAACTGCCCTAAGAATCTTTCATAATCTAGATCGTTTTAGTGAAGATTTAGATTTTGCCTTATTAAAAGAAGACAAAAAATTTGATTTTAATACCTACGTTCCACAAATGAAAACATTCATTGAATCATTTGGACTAAAAGTTGATATTGATCCTAAAATAAGAAAAAATGAAAGAAACACTGTTGTATTTAACGCACGTTTTAATCTTCAAGATTTATATGATCAATATTATCCAGAGGAACACATTAGAGTAGAACATGGACGTATATTAAAAATAGAAATAGATATTGATACTCAAATTATTGATGGGATTCATATTGAATCAAAATATCTTTTAAAACCACAAAGTTTTTCTGCAACACTATTTGATAAACCTACACTATTTGCTAGTAAAATAGCAGCAATCTTGCTCCGCAAATGAGGGGATCGTGGTTTTAAGGGGAGAGATTTATATGATTACATCTTCTATCTGAGTGATAAAACACCAGTAAACCTAAATTATTTGCAAAGCAAGTTATCTCAAAATAGCAAATGAAATGCAAGAGAAACATTAACTCTCGCCAAACTAAAAAGTTTACTTCAAAATCGTTTTGTACATATTACATACAAAAAAGCTATTGATGATATTAAACCGTTTGTAAAAGATATAGAACAGTTAAAAGTTTGGAATAAAGAATTTTTTATTGATATAACTGAAAAAAATATGAAATAAGAATAACTTATGTGATGTCTATGATTGCTGTAATAAGAGCAGCAATTGCAGTTAACATTGTTCCAATTAAAGCTATAATTTCTATTTTAAAATGCTTTTTGTATATAGATGTTTTCTTTTTATCAATAAGGGTTACACAGAGACTTATTACATGTTCTATAAGTCGTGATGAATAAGAATCTAGGTTATTGTTCGAATTTTTTCTATCAAAATAAAAACTTAGACTAGTTTTTATTAACTTTAGTTGTGGAATTGTTAATGTATCGAGAATCGATTCTCAACTAATTAATTGTTTTTCTCCCCAAGGGCCCAATTTATCAAATTTATAATACTTTTTGGTATCACCATGATTTAATGGTGTTAAATCGGATGATTTTACATCATTTATGTTGCTATCAATCAATCAAACATCTTTTATTAACCACTTTTCTTTTCATATTTTCCCATCAAATGTAAGAGATGAAAACATTTCAATGATTGCCTCGCGAGAGTTTATGAAATTTTGAAAATCTATTAATATAAAATTTTCACCTTTTTCACCTTTGATATTTTTAGAGCAATTTTCTAAAGGTGTCACTCAATTTTTCTTGTCTAAACCCATATTTTGTTACCTCTGATATTATTTTTTGGATGGTTTGGAATCTAATTGTTTTATTGTATTTTTTTCTTTTTTAGCATTTTCAAGAATTATTTCAACTTCTTTATCAATAAATTTTATATCTTGAAATTCTTTATTATTGTTCAAGAGAACCTTATTTTCAATAAAAGCAGGTTTTATACATGCAAGTTCTTCTATCTCTTCGATCGTTTTCCTTATTTTCTCGCAATATTTTAAATCATTATCAGTTACTTTTTGTGGAGATTTGGGTAAAATATTTCTTCTAACTTCACAAATAGTTTCTAACGTTTCTTTATCACAATTCACATTAATCATTTTTATTACTTTATCTTTTGTTATTTCCTTTTGGTCAACGATTTCATTAAAAATTATTTGATTTATATCATCAGATGCTTTTAAAGATTTGATTCCTTGGCTATTAACGAGTTCTTTTTTAGCTTTGTGATCCTTTACACATTTAATGATTTTCACAACGCCGTATTTAAGCGCTTCAACAATGACACCAGAAGCTACTGCCACACCTATTTCAATACCTACATTTAATCAGTTTGAACCAATGTCAAAACTTTTAAATTTAATAAAAGAATTATTACTTTGACTAAACATCATAGCTAGTTCTTCGTTCAAATTATTAATTTTATTCACAAGTGTTCCAATGTCAGCCAACTTTATATTATCATTTAATTTGATACATAAGTCAGCTCAATCATATTTTGGAGTGTTGATTGAATTAATTAAAGGCAAAAATGTCTGATATTTTGTATTAATATTTGTGAACCAATTTTCTAATGATTTGAAAGAAGCGGCACTTAGCCTAGCAACATTATTGGATGATTGTGTTTCAATAACTTTTGATATTGAATTTGAATCCCCCAATCATTTTAGATTTGATATAAATGAAATATCATCTAAAACTTTGCTTCAGTTTGAAATATCTCACCATTGAATAGTTTGTTTTTGCCGACCATAATAATTGGTTGCCACTAACGCTTCGTTTTCTTGAATTTTATAATCAATCTTATATTTGCCATTAGCAAACAGTTCACTTAATCTGTTTTTAATGTCACTAAATTTCATATTTTTCCCTCCATTAGTGTAATGTTTTGCTTTCATTATAGGTTTATATAAGAATCGTGCATAATTATTTAATAGAAATTAAAATAACATTTTTATTTTTACAATGTATTAAAAATAAAATTAATTAATTAATGTCTTGTATTATAAAACTCAAGTTTATAATAATCTATTCCTTTTTATTGCCCTGAAATCATTGATTTATTTCAAGACTAATTGATTTTAATTGTGTTTCAATTGTTTCTAATCTCTTATCAACGTTTGCAAACCTATTATCAATGCTTCTGCTATAAGATACAAGTCATTGTTTAAACCATTGAGGCATCTTTGGTTCTTTTAATTGTTCTTCAATCTTTTCAAAACGAGCATCCGCTTCTTTCTTGTAAGATTGAAATCACTTTGGTTGACGTTTTTCATAAACATTTTCGTTTCATAGTTTAAACCATTGAGGCATCTTTGGTTCTTTTGGTCCACCCTCACGTTTAACTAAGACAATCTGTTTAGGATTGTCTAAGTTATCTTTGTTTGTTAAATATTCTTGTTGGGTCATAATCAAGACGTCGTGTTTTTCGATAACTTGATTATATGAATAGTATTTTGTAAAATGATCCATGAAATTAATACCATACTATGTATGGTCTCCTACATAATATCTACCTAACAAATAAAAAAATTCAAAAATATTTGCAAATTCGTCATAACCTATGATGAATTGTGCAGTTATAACTAGTAAATTTTAAGAAGTTTTAATAATGTAATTATTAAAAGTTATAATTGAAACATTACAAAGGAAATTAGAAAATGAACAAAAAAATACTTGTTATTAATGCTGGTAGTAGCTCAATTAAATTTCGAGTTTACAACTATGATGATTTAAAAGAATTAGGTAATGGATTATGTGAAAGAATCTTTGTTGATGGTCACATCAAAGTTAAAACTGCTGATGGCCAAACCATTGAAAAAGATGCCCCAATGCCAGATCATACAGCTGCAGTGCAAATTGCTTTAGATGCTTTGAAGCAATTAAAGATCATTGAAGACTTAAATGATATTGTTGGTATTGGTCATCGAATTGCCATGGGTGGACAATTCTTTAAAGAATCAACTATTGTTGATGATGAAAATATTTTAAATAAAGCCATTGAATATGGCAAGATTGCTCCTTTACACAATCCATGTGAAACCACAGTTATTAAAGTGTTTAAGAAGTTAGTACCAAACGCTTACAATGTAGGTGTATTTGATACTTCTTACCACTCAACAATTCCTGCAGTTAACTCTGACTATTGTTTAGATAGAAATACTACAGCTAAATATGAAATTAAGAAGTATGGTTTCCATGGTACTAGCTATAGATATATAGCTAAGAAGATGGAAGAGATCTTAGGTAAGAAAAACCCTAACTTAATTGTTTGTCATATTGGTAATGGTGCATCAATATGTGCCATTAAAGAAGGTAAATCATATGACACTTCTATGGGTTTAAGCCCACTACAAGGTTTAATCATGGGAACAAGATGTGGAGATATTGATGCATCAGTATGTACATATCTATTAACTCAAGGTTTAACTGGTGACCAAATTAATGCAGAATTAAATAAAAAAGCTGGAATGTTAGGAGTAGCTGGTTCTAGTGATTCACGAGATGTGATAGCTAAAGCTAATGCTGGAGATGCTAATGCACAGTTAGCAAGAGAAATTCAATTACAACGAATTGCTAACTATGTCATTCAATATGCTAATGAATTAGGTAAAGTTGATGCTATTGTCTTTACTGCTGGTTGTGGAGAAAATGATCCACTACTACTAGAAGGTGTTTGTGATCGTATTAAACTAATGAATTTAAAATACGATGCAAATAAGAATAAAGAGAAGTATGGCGACTATCTAGAAGTAACAGCTTCTGGTTCAGATACAAGAATCTTTAGGGTTAGAACTAACGAAGAATTAATGATAGCTGGCGATGTTAAAGCTCTAGCTAAATAGGAAAAGAATGATGCAAATGCATCATTTTTTCTTTATTAGGTTTAAAAGAAATGTTGGTTGATTATATATATTTATATATAATCAAATTGAGAAAGGGGAGATAAAGCCCTTTAGTCAGGCTCATTCCCCTTCGAATTGAAAGGATAATTTATGAGCAAAAAAGATACATTTGTTCCAAGTATCACCCTTGAACAAGTACAAAAGATTAAATCTCGTATTGCTGAAGCAATCAAAGAATACGGTAAGACCGTTATTGATAAAGAAGCTTATGCGAAAGCAACAGAAGGTTTAAAATATAAGTCTAGTAACGGCCAAAAAGTATATTTGGTCGTTCCTACACGTAGTCAAAAGAAGAAAATTCAAAATGAATACTTAAGGGGTATTCAAATTGAATTTAATAAAAACCACAAACTACACTACCAATTAAAGTTTGCTGGTTTTAATAAATCAAAACTATGAATTCCTGCTTTATTAGGTGGGTTAGCAACTACTGGTGGTGCTACCGGTGCTGCTGTTTACTTTGCCTTGAATGGTGGGGGAGGAACAGTAGTTGACGAAGATATCACTATTCAAGTTAACTTGGATGGTGGAAAGATTGGTGGCCAAGAGTATTCTGAATTAACAGTTGCTCCAGGCACATTACTTCGTGAATTGCCTACACCTGTAAAAGATGGTTTTGATTTCATTGGTTGAGAAAATACAACAACTAATGAACCATTACCTCCTGATACACCTGTAGATGAAAACATGAGTTTAAAAGCTATATATGAAGCGACTGTAGATGTTCGTACTGCCATGGGTGGTTCTACAACTTTAACTGCTCCATTTGGTGAAGGTGGTACAGACGATAATGTTTGAAAACCATATTTAAATGGTGAAGCACAATCAACAATTGGTTGCCGATATGACTTTGTAGGTCCAGCACCTGAAAGTATTAGTATTACTGCTGGCAAGGTTAGCTGATTACCTGAATTAACTTCCGGAGACCATACATTCAAAATACGTATTACTGATGCTCAAGGTAAGACATATGATTCAGAAACAATCACAATAACTATTAGTGATGTTTGAGAATTAAAACCTTACAAAGAAATTGAAACAGGAATATATGGTGAACCCGGTGATGAACTAGGACATTATGTTCAATTGCTTAAAAATGGTGAGACAATGGATCTTGGACATGAAACTTGACAATACACACCAAGCGTTGTTGAAGAATCAACTTATGATGTACGTTTAGCTGAAGGCGGTGGTGGCTTTTATCTTGAATGAAACCAACAAGCTGGCGCTAAAACATATTTATCTGTTGGTGACAACACACTACACTTTCAAGCAAAAGAAAATGTTGAACCATACACTACTGTTGCAGAATGCATAGTACATTTAGTTATCAGTGAAGCTCCAGTAGGTGAACCAATAATTATTACTGGTGATTCTGTAGTTAATGCTACAGATCCTAATGTTACATTTAAAGCAGCAACATACCCAGGCGGTGTTGACAAAACTGCTGATGTTATATGATCAGCTGCTTGAAAAGATGGCTCTGAACATCCTGGCCTTCCAACATTTGATAATACACCAACAGGTGTTAAAGGTAAAATGACTACATTTGCTGACACAAATGGTGTTGTGACTGTTTCTGCAAAAGACTCTAGTGGTGCTGTATTGGCAACTTTTGATACAACAGTTCAACCTCCATATATTGACTCAGATGGTATTTGAGGAAAATTTGGAACTGGAACATCTGCTAAATGAGGTAAATTTGATGCTACAACATTATCAGGATCTAGCCCAATTTCATATACACTAATAGGTAGCGCTACACCTGAAACTCCAATAGCAAGAGCTAATTTCGTTAATGACTTATACATTGGTAACAATGTAATAATGATTGAAGATGATTTCTTAGCTAATTGTACTGGATATACAGGAACAATTACTTTTGAAGATAGTACTGCTCATCCAAGTAAATGTACATGAATTTGTGACAACTTTATGCTTGGTTGTTCAAAATTTAATAGTGAATTAATATTGCCAGATTCTGTTAACTTTATAGGTATGTCTTTCATGCATTCTTGCACATTATTTAATAATGGTAATGTTGCAGGTGACACTGAAAAGAATGAATTTGTTTTACCAGCAAGTTTAAGAACTATTGGTCAAGACTTCTTTGAATTCAATTCAGCATTTAATAACAACATAACTATTACAAGCAATATTGAAAATATTGGTAACACATTCATGTATGGCTGCACTAGTATGTCTACTGGTACTACACCAGGAAGAATTATTATTGCTGAAGGCGTTGATGCTGATGTCTTTGAATGCAGTTCGGTAACACCAATTTCATTTGCTGAACCAAATCCACAATTCCAAGTGCTAACTCATAGTATTACTATTGTATGTTCACAAGATGTTGAAACAATATTGAGTAGTAATGACCACTTCCCAGACTCAAGCTCTGATCCAGAAGCGGCATTCCCTATTACTAATGGTTTCTGAAGAGACATTGTTTATGTAAGATCATAAATTATTGAGGTACAAAAAATGAAAAACAAATTTAATAGTTTATTAAAAACTCTTGGCTCATGTGCCTTAATTACCTCGCTTGCTGTTCCAATTTCTGTTTTAAGTTCATGCACTACTAATACAAATACTTCAAACTCAAATGATAAGCAATCAGGAACTGATAATGACATAACATATTGTTATGTTTCATTTGAAGTGGGTGACTTACCAGGAACTAAAATAATTGGTAATACCAAAGTTAAAGTAATGTCAGGTAGTTATTATGCTCAAGTAATTCCACCTACAGCAACGTGTGGTGGTTTAAAGTTTAGATATTGAGCTGAAAAGGTAGATGACGAACTTGTTGAAGTAAAACCTAATAGAGTGATTAATCAGTCATTAACACTATATCCAGTTTTTGAAAACCAAATTTTATTAAATAAATGTATTGGTTTTACGGCAATTGAAACAACAAATATTTCCATTTTAAGTTATGAAAATGGAGAACCAATTACTACCGTTCCTCAAGATCTTGAAGTTACTTTAGATTATGGGAACTATTGAGAAAAAATTACTCAGCCAAGAACAATTACATTAAATCCAGGTGAAAATGTTTTCTTTAGAGGAAACAACGAAGAAAATGGATTCAATATAGGGAAATATGGTGAACAAGGATCAAGAACCACTGTATTTGGCTTCTCTGGAGATAGTCAAGAAGATGGAGCCGTTAACATTGGTGGTTCCATTATGGGATTGATCGATGGTGGTAAGGGAACAGCTACAGCTATACCAAATGATTATTGCTTCTCAAATTTGTTCTATGATGATCCTAACGAACATACATTTGAACCTGCAATTAAGTATGTATCTAGTACATTCTTACCTTCAGAAACATTAAAAGCAAATTGCTATGATAGTTTGTTTCAAAATCAAACAACATTAAAGTCAGCACCAGAATTACCTGCTGAAACATTACCTAATCATTGTTATAACAATCTATTTGCTTCATGTAGTTCTCTAGATTATCTTAAGATAGATTACACAGGTGAATTTAGTGACTCAATTACATTGGGTTGATTGGAAGGTGTTGCAGCAACAGGAAAGATTATTTATGGTGGCGGAGAACCACAAGCAAGAAGTGGAACAACTATACCTCAAAATTGGACTATTGAAAAAGCTCCTACACCAACAGATAAAATTACAGTAACATGTCCAGAAACTCAAAGTAAAGGAGTTGATTATCAATACGTTGATAATCATCCATATGAATTTGTTGCAACTGTTCCCGGAACAGGCGTGTCACAAGATGTAACTTGAGCTTCTACAAACACATCTATTGCATCAGTTAACCCATCATCTGGTGTTGTTACAGGTTTAAGTCCTGGTACTTGTGATATTGTTGCTTATTCTAAAGTTGACCACAAAGTATCTGGATCAAAAACAATAACTGTTAGAAATATCAATGTTGGCCCTACTACAATTGACTGTGTAACAATATCTAACGTTGGAACTAATGCAGTTTCTATGTCTTGAGAATATGTTGGTGCTGGAATAGCTCCAGAATTTAAATATTCAAAAGACGGTAAAGATTGATTAAGATTTTGGAATGGGAATGCAGTATCAATTCCTGCTAATAGCAAGATTTACCTTAAGGGAAATAATGCTGCTGGTTTAAATGATGGTACAGATGCTTCCTATGCTACAATCAACTTCCAAGGCGATGCTGGAACAATAAACTTAGGTGGAAATATCATGGGTTTAACTGATGATGGTAGAGGTGAACAAACAGCCGTTCCATGTGATTATTGCTTTAATAAATTGTTTTATGATGAGGATGAAATAAAAGGTGTAAGTGAAACATTCTTACCTGCGACAACTTTATCTAAAGGTTGCTACTCATCAATGTTCTTTGATTGTGATAAGTTGGCCAGTGTGCCAAAACTTGAAGTTCCAAATTTAACAGGATGTGATAGTTGCTATGAAGCAATGTTTGTAAGTTGTGATAGTTTAACTACTACACCAAATTTGCCAGCTCAAACATTAGCACCATATTGTTATCATATGATGTTTTATCAATGTCAAGCTTTGACATGATCTTCTACTTTGCCCGCAACCGCAGCAGCAGAGGGATGCTATCAAAGTATGTTCCAATATTGTTACAGTCTTCCTAAAGCTGGTTCAACAATTGGTGCAATAAAGTTAAATTCATTAGCTGACTTTGCTTGTGATCGTATGTTTTATGAAGCAAACCAATCTTCAGATACAACATTTAACACATCCGAGAGAGGGAAGGACATATTTACTTGCCCTAACCCAGCAGGTTTAACTGAAGCAGTAGCAGCAATGTTTTACTCACAAACTTATCCTGTGAATGAACCAACTTCTGGCCAACACTGATACTTTAGATATGGACAATAGGAGATAAACTATGAAAAGAAAAATATTATCAACTTTATTTACCCTTCCAATAATATCACTAAGTATTGGAACAAGTATTTCATGTACTCCTAATACTAACAAAATTGAAGATGAAAACGATCCAGTTGTGTCCTCTTCAACAACATATGTTACTTTCTTAGCAAAACCAGGAGATGAGGCTAAAGTTAAATTTGTTGGTGACACTCGTGTTAAAGCAACAATAGGCACACCGTTTGCATCTTTAGTAACACCTTTTGCTACTAAGGACCAATATGTTGTTTCTGCGTGAACTGATGTAGGAGGGAATGAATATAAGCCTACTGATCTTATCACTAAAGACATGAAGATTTATGCTAAATTTGATGACGATGTTGATTTAAAAAACTGTGTTGGTTTAACTGCTCTTGATGATTCAATCGTTACTATTGTAAAACACGGTACCTTTACAAAAGAACGTAACATTAAATATTCAGTTAATGGTGGCGCTTGAACAGATTATGATTGAACTAAATCTGAACGTGGTCAGTTAGTTATTGATTTAAAAGCTGGAGACGTTGTATATTTTAAAGGTAATAACAAAGCTGGATTGAGTGAGTCTGAAACAAATTACATTTCATTCTCGATTGGCGGTACTGTTAGTCTAAACGGTAATGTTATGACATTGCTTGACGATGGTGAAGCAACAACTGATGCTATTCCATGTAATTATTGTTTCTACAAATTATTTGAAGAATGTTCTGGGATAGTTTCTATTTCATCTAACTTCTTACCTGCAAAACACTTGAAAGATTATTCATATGCATATATGTTTGAAGGTTGCCAACGTTTGACTGACTTCCCTAGAACACTTCTTGATGACCGTTCATTGTATGAAAATGAAACATATCAAGCAACATTGTGTTACTGTGGTATGTTTATGAACTGTACTGGATTGAAAGAAATTCCAACAGGGTTATTACCTGCAGGAAGGTATGAAGGGCAAGAAGATGGATCATTATCAACATTCTGTTATTATGGTATGTTCGAAGGGTGTACAGGCTTAACTGAACTAAATGCCGGAATTTTACCATCAACTTCATTAGGACATCAAGTAGGATCAGGATCAACAGCAACTTGAAAAGATTATTATGGTTGCTACTGCAATATGTTCTCTGGTTGTGTTGGTATTACTAGAATAAACGAAACACAAGCAAACCCATTATTGCCAGCAACAACATTAGCTCGTAACTGTTATGTTGGCATGTTTCATGGATGTCTTGGTTTAACAGATTTATCATCTTTGCAACTTCCTGCTACTGATTTTACTTACCCTTACCCTACAGGTGGTACAGCATCTGTCCAAGAAGCATCAAATTGTTATGATCAAATGTTTTATGGATGTACAAATTTAACAAAAGCTCCAGCATTAAAAGCAACAATATTATCAACTAGTTGTTACTCTTCAATGTTTTACAACTGTGAAAAATTAACTGGGCTCCCAACATTGCCAGATCAAAATTATACATTAGCTGATAACTGCTTCCAATACATGTTCTACAATTGCAAGAGTATTACTTCAATTCCTGCATTAGTAGCAACAACTATGAAAGACTATTGCTATAGTTCAATGTTTGTAAATTGTACTAATTTGGAAACATTATCTAGTAGTAGCTATTCTTTACCAGCCACAACATTAGCACCATATTGTTATGAATCTATGTTTGAAGGATGCACAAAGCTAAAACAAGCCCCAACTTTGTCTGGTGCAAATGTTACATTAAAACAAGGTTGCTATTCTAGTATGTTTTCTAAATGTACTTCTTTAGTTACTGCACCAGCATTACCTGCTACAACTTCTAGCGGAGCACCATCTTGTTATTATGCTATGTTCCAAGGATGCACAAGCTTAACAACAGCGACTATTTCATTAGACTACACTAAAACTAGCAGTTATGCTGATAATTGTTGTGCTTGAATGTTTGAAGGTTGTTTATCATTAGATGTTGAAAATGAAGATGAGGGTCGTACTACTGGCACAACTTGCATACGCGTTCCAACAAGACAATCCATGGACTGATATGAAACAAAATTTGGATATATGTTTCAACGAACTAAAAATTATCCATATTTAGCTGTATGACCAATGTGATATCAAGTTGGCGGATATATTACAACAACATACGATTTAACACATTGACATTTAGCTTCTTAATTAAAAAAAGAGGTTAACCCTCTTTTTTTATTTTACATTCTTACCTTTAATTACTTTAGTTTGTTTTAATGGTTTACCATTGAAGACAATATTATAGATTTCATCATATTGTTCTACCAGATAGACAGTAATGTTATCTCTTACTTCTGGTGGAACATCTTTTAAGAATCTTTCATCTCTGGCTGGAATAATGATAGTGTTAACACCACCACGGTGAGCAGAGATAGTTTTTTCTTTAACACCACCAATGATTAATACTTTACCACGTAAAGTAATTTCTCCAGTCATAGATAGTGTTGATTTAACAGGTCTATTACTTAGAGCAGAAATAATAGCTGTAGTTAATGTGACACCAGCAGATGGACCATCTTTTGGTACACCACCAGTTGGCACATGGATATGAATATCTGTTTTATCAAAGTTAATCTTTTCTACACCAAACTTCTTAGCATTAGCTTTAACATAGGCTAAAGCAACTTCAGCAGATTCTTTCATTGTTTCTTTAAGGTTACCAGTGATTTTAACTCCACCTTTACCTTTAAAGTGAGTTACTTCAATTTGTAGTAAGTCACCACCAGCTGAAGTATATGCCATACCATTAACTACACCTGGAATGTTTTCTTTTTCTTTGATGTTATATTCAAAGATTTCTTTGTCTAAGTAGAACTTAGCAGCAGCTTTGTCAATGTTCTTGCTAATTTTAGATTTGCTAGACATTTGTTCCACAACAAGTTTTCTTGCAATCTTTCTAATCATTCTTTCTAGTTCTCTCACACCAGCTTCTTGTGTGTAGTGTCTAATAATGAACATTAGAGCATCATCATTAAATGTTAGATCTTTATTAGTTAGACCAGAATCCTTTAATACTTTAGGAATTAAGTATTTCTTAGCAATAGCTAACTTTTCAAGTTCTGTATAACTTGTTAGTTCAATAATTTCTAAACGGTCATATAGTGCAGCAGGGATTTGTTCAGCATAGTTAGCTGTTGCTACAAACATAACTTTAGATAAGTCATAGTCTTCTTCAATATAGTTATCAGAGAATCTTGAGTTTTGTTCTGGATCTAGTACTTCTAGCATCGCAGATGCTGGGTCTCCTCTTTGATCAGAACTCATCTTATCAATTTCATCTAATAAGAATAATGGGTTAACAACCCCAGCTTTCTTCATAGCTTTGATGATTCTACCAGGCATAGAACCTAAATATGTTCTTCGATGTCCTCTTATTTCAGATTCATCTTTAACACCACCTAAAGCCATCTTAACAAATGGTTTGTTTAAAGCATCAGCTATAGATTTAGCTAGTGATGATTTACCAACACCAGGAGGACCAACTAAACAGATAATTGGTGCTTTAGTATTTTTACTTTTAGCTCTAACTGCTAAATATTCCACAATTCTTTCTTTAACTTTTTCAAGACCATAGTGACTAGCATCTAAAGTGTTTTTAACTTTGTTAAAGTCATTATTATCTTTAGATTCTTGTCATCATGGAATGTTTAACAATCATTCAATGTATGTTCTAATCATTGAAGATTCTTGTGGGTTAGAAGATTCAAGATGATTAATTTCAGATTCAAGTTTTTCCTTAATGTGTTTAGGATAAGGATTTTCTCTTAATTTCTTTCTAAATGTAGTTGAATCATTTTCTCTAGAAGAAATTTCACCAAGTTCTTCCTTGATGGTTCTCATCTTTTCGCGTAAATAGAATTCACGTTGTTGTTTATTTAAACTTTCGTTTAATTTCTTATTAATATCTTTTTCTACCTTAGATAAATCAGCAGGATTAGATAATAAACTTGTTAAAGCATCAATCTTTAGCGGTAATGTGTTTAGGGCTAAGATTTGTTGCTTTTGGTCAAAGTGAACAGGTAAAGCATTAGTGATTTCATAAACTAGATCAATAAAATCATTTTGTTTGTTGTTCTTTTCATTTTCAATAATGACATCTCTAATTCTTGCTGTGATCTTTTGATCATATCTAGACAATAGTTCTAATAATGTATCAAATTCTTTTGATTCATCAATCTTATATAGTTGTTGATCATTGATTTCAGTAAATTCACATTTAGTTAATTTCTTAACTGAATCTACATTGATAGCATTGATTAATACTCTTGCTCTTGGCATGATAGTAATAGTCATTTCATTGTCTGTTCTTGCTACTTTTGTTATTTTAGCAATAACACCAATGTTATAGATTTCATCTATTTTCTTTACTGTATCAAGTTTTGGATTGATTTGAGCAGTAATGACAATTTCTTTATTGCCATGGTCGTAAGCATCATTAATAGCATTAATAGAAGCTTCACGAGCTATTTCAATATCTCTCTCCACATTAGGGAAACAGATTACTCCTCTTGTTATTAATAGGTTTTTGTTATTTGAATCTTTCATAATAACCTCCGTATTTATATTTTAGCACTTTTTTAGTGAGAGTGCTAATTTATTTTATATTTATTTATAAATATAGTTTTAAAAAACACCCTGTTTTCGAGGGTGTTTTTGGGCTTTTACTTGCTATCTTTTTTGCATTCTTGGATTAGCTTTTTAACTAGTTTTTCTCTTAAAATAGTGTTAGTTGCATAATCTTTATTCTTTTCATAAAGTTCTCTAGCACGCTTTTCATCACCTAAATATCTAGTTAACTTAGACAAATAATCTTTTTCATCTGCATCAGATACTTTTAGTTTATAGTCATCAATTAGTTGTTCATAAACCATCGCTACTACTAAAGTAGTCTTAGCTTGTTTTTCTAAAGATTCTTCAAATTGTTTTTGATCAATAGATAAAGCTTTCTTATATTGATCTAATGTTTTAAAACCAGCTCTTTGACCTTCTTGTTCATATTGTCTCATGATTTGGTTTTTGTGCATGTTTAGTAAACTATTTGGATAGTAGTTTAGTTTAGCTTTTTTAGCAATAGTATCATTAATGATTCTTAATGCCATTTCTTGGTATTTCATTTCAGATTCTTGACTAAACAATTCTTTAACATGTTTTTCAAGTTCTTGCATGTTAGCACAATCCATCATGAATTTCTTGCAATATTCTTTATTGATTTCTGGATATTCAATTTCTTTAACTTCGTTAATAGTTACTTCAAATTTAGCAGGTTTACCAGCATAATCTTTCATTCCATAATCTTTAGGGAAAGTAACATTAACTGTTTTCTTGTCACCTTTTTTGCAGCCAACTAATTGGTCTTCAAAAGTGTCGATAAATGATTTAGAACCAATTTCTAATTCAAAGTTTTTACCTTCGCCACCTTTAAATGCTTTGCCATCAATAAAACCTTTAAAGTCAATGACAGCAATGTTGCCTTTAGCAACAATACCATCTTTCTTAACTGATACCATCGCATCAGGTTTAATCATCATCTTAATTTGTTGTTTAACAATATGATCTGGTACTTCTGGCGCTTTAAAAGCAGGAATAGAAATAGCTTTAACATCATCCATTTTAAAGTTTTCAACTTTTGGAACATTTTCAAAAGTAATCTTTAAAACAGGTGTTGGTTCTATCTTTTCAATACTAATATTTTTAACTGAATCAATACAGTTAGAATCTTTAAATTCTTTAGAATCAATTACTTGTTGAATTAATTCATTTTGTTCTTTTTCTAAAGCACGCATTGTAATATCAGCAGGTGATACTCTCTTATCAATTTCTGCTTGAGGAACATGGCCTTTTCTAAAGCCTTGAATTTGAATGTTTTTAGCCAAATTAGTTTTAGCTTTAGCATAGCTATCTTTTCATTTTTTAGCATCTAATTCAATACTAAAACTAGTTTCTAATTTATCATTTTTAGTAGATAAAATTTTCATAATTTTTTACCTCGTTTGTAAAGTTATTAAATTATAAAGTATAAAATGATTAAATATCTATTTTGTGTTATAATACATAAACGCTGTGCCAGTAGCTCAGTTGGATAGAGTACGCGCCTTCTAAGCGCGTGGTCGGAGGTTCGAATCCTCTCTGGCGCGCCATTAAGAACCTAGTTGAACGGAATCAGCTAGGTTTTTTATTTATAAAGGGTGGTTTTGTTGAAGATTTCACTATATATATATATAATTGCCATAAGAGGTATTTTATGGAAAGAAGACATTGAATAGGTTTTGCCACTATTTTTGGTATTACCGCTGTTACTGAATTAAGTGTATTTCTTGCTTTATGATTGAACAACGGATCTACACAATCACCAGAAGGCGAAAAAGAAATATTAATTTTTAATAACACACCAACTGAGGGACATATTATTGGTGTAAATACAAGTAGAGATTATGATTTAGGTAATTTTTCTCTAGACCAATCTGTAACTCCTGTTGCAAATATGTTTGAAATCTCACTTAGTATTATTGGTTGAGACGAAATCGAAGCAGATTATAACGTTAGATTTAAAAATAATTTTAGCGATAAATCAAGCGACACAATACGATTTTATTTATCAAACTTTCCAACTTCAGGCTGGCCAGTTATTAGAGACAATTGGGAAATAGGAGAAATGCATCCATTACGTATAACAGTCAAAGATACTGATGGTAATTTGTATTATAAAAATGCTGGAGATGATCCTTCAACAGCATTCTATATTCAAAGAACATAATAAGATATAAACAAAATCAATAAAAAGACATGTTATGTCTTTTTATTTTATAATTTTTGTATGTTAAATATAGTCTATTGTTGTAATGATAAAATATTTGATGGTTTGTATTTATCAATTCTGTCAATATTGAAACGAACTAAACATTCAATTAATTTTTATATCTTAACAGGTGACCTAACTGTAATTAACCCTAATTACCAACCATTCAGCAATAAGCATATTTCAATATTAAAACAAATGATAAAGTCATTTAACAAGCAAAATACACTAACAGTGTATGATGCTGGCAAACGATACTTATCAAGTTTTGGCAAAGTTGATATTGCTAAGGTAACACCATACAATATGTTTAAACTATTCATACCAGAATACGAATATCACGGTAATGAATTGTTATATATTGATACTGATACCATGACAAACGGTGACATTGCAATTGCTTTTGATGTTGATATGACAAAAGCAGAGTTATGTGTTTGCCATGTTTATAATATTCAATTGGTTTTTGGAAAAGATACAACATATTTTAATGGCGGTGTCTTCTTAATGAATTTAGATTTAATTAGAAAGAATCATTATTTTGAAAAGGCTTTAGATTATTATCTAAAAAATAAACCACTAACATTAGAAGAAGCGGCCTTAAACAAAACATGAACAGCTATTAAATTTTGGCCAAACGAATTCCGTTTTAATTACCAAAAACCAGGTATTGAAAAAGACACAATCATTAAACATTTTGTTAACCCATTAACTAGTGGACAATTTATCAAAATTAAACAATGAGATATTGCTGGTGTGCAAAACTGATTAAATCTCCACAATTGGGATGAAGATTATAAATATTTTCTAGAACAAAAGAAACACTGAAAATAATCAACTAAAAAAGACTTTAGTCTTTTTTATTTTATAATTTATATGTGTTAAATATTATCTATTCTTGCAATGATAAAATATTTGATGGATTATATCTATCAATTTTATCTATTTTAAGAAGAACAAAAAGCGAAATTCATTTTCATGTTCTTACTGGTAATTTAACCAATCTTAATCCAGACTATACTGCTTTAAGTCTTGATCACCAATCAAAACTTGACGCAATGATTAAATCATTCAATAAAAATAATGAATTTAGTGTTATTGACTGTACTAAAAAATATCAAGATTATTTTGGTAAGGAATACGATGTCTTTCGTTTTACGCCATATGCAATCTTCCGTTTGTTTATTCCTAGTTTCTCCTGTTTTAAGGGAGCAAACTTATATTTAGATGTTGACACTTTAGCTAATGGCGACATAAGCAAAGCATTCAATGTTGATATCTCAAAAGTTGAAATGTGCGTCTGTCATGATTATTTAATTACATTACATGAAAAGAATCCTAATAGTATTTCGTTTAATTCAGGTGTATTGCTAATCAATGTTGATATGGTGAGACAAACAAAATATTTTGATAAAGCACTAGAACTATATAAAAAAACTAATCCTGATATGGCCGATCAAGTAGTTTTAAATGAATGTTGAACAAAAATAATGACATGAAAAAATGAATATCGCTTTAATTATCAAAGAAACGGAATTGAGTCTGATACAATTATCAAACATTTCAATTACACCGGAATGCATGTTTCGGACATATTTAATGTTAAACCGTGAGATATGCACAAAGTGCACAATATCTTAAATCTCCATAACTGAGATGAGGATTATAAATATTTTGCGGAGCAAAAAAAGCAATGAAAGGATTAATATGGCATACAAAATAAAATCATCAATTAAACGTATAAAAGATCTTGACTTTTCAAAAGAAGTTGTTATTGATAAATTAACAGCTAAAAAAGAAATAGTTGAACGACAATATGCAGAGTATAAAAGAGCTTGGCCAACGTTACCAGAAAAAGACATTTGAGAACGCTTGAATGAATTTGTCTTAAAAGACAATATTTTTGCTAAAGCTGTTCCCATGGCATTAAAGTCTTATGAAGTTAAGATTGTTGATAACGATATAAAAGAACTAAAAGCTGATTTTATTAAACATTATCCAAATTTTAGCAAATCACCAGATTCGTTTGTTGAGGGAATGATTAAACAAACATTGATTAAAGATTTATTAATTAATGATTTAGCTAAATATTGGAAAGTTCAAGCAACAGATAATGAAGCTAAAGCAACCTTTGAAAGAATGTATGTTGCCGCTGAAGGATTAAAATCCGTTCATGAATATATTAATGATCCAGGAACCATAAATTGAGTCAAAGGATTAATAATTAGAGATAAGACAGTTAATATGCTTGTTTCTAAAGTTAAATATAAAATTGATTGAGAATCTATAAAAAAATATAATGATGAGTATAAAGCAAAATTAGCTAAAGAGAAAAAGTAGAGGAACAGATATGGACAAACGAAAAACATTAGCAACAACACTAGGAATTGTTGGTTTACCAACAACAATTATTCCGCTTGTTGTGGGATGCTCATGTGATGGCGAACCTGAGGTTGAAACTAAGATTGTTGATAATACTGCTAAAGCTAATCGACACTTTAGAGTTTTTGAAGGTGAAGATGTCAACAAATTTGGTGATTTTGCTTTTGAAGGAGAAGGCCCAATCCCTTCATTAGATGTAAACATAACGATTAATGATGTAATTTTAAGAGAACCAATTGAGTCACATTTTGTGAATAATTTTCAAGATAGAAGTTCAGACCAATTGTCTTTTTATGCACGAGATTATGTAACCATTGGAGAATGAACGCGCGGTGAGTCTCACACCCTTAATATCGAAATCACAGACGAAACTGGGAATATTTATTATAAGAATGATGGAAGAGATGCAAATAAAGCATTTTTCATTCAAAATGATAAGGATGATTATGTAATTGTTAATAATTCCTCTGAACATGAATGTGTAGTTGGAGTAGATAATCAAGGTTATTATGAATTAGGTAATTTTGCATTAACTGGTCCAGTGGGCCCTGTTCCTAATTTTACCTATAGCATTAGTGTTAGAGATAAATCTTTGCCATCAACTATTGATGATATTTACTTTAAAGGGAAATTTTATGATAGAAGTAAAGACACCCTTATGTTGTATATCAATGATTCCAATGCTAGTGAAATTAGCACATGAACTGCTGGAGAATGGCATTATCTAGATATCGTAATTAAAAATGCTAATACTGGATGCGTTTGCTTTGAAACCAATGAAGAAAATGGTTTTATTATAAAAAAAGGCATTGATTATGATGATTATATAATCACTAATAATACTACTTCAGAAGACGAACGAACAATTAAAGTAGGTGGTTCCGGTTCATATGAATTTGGTAATTTTGAATTAACTGGTCCAGATGGTTCTGTTCCTAGTTTCACTTATAGTATTACTGTTGATGGTTACCGAACCTTACCTGAACCAATTACTAACATTCACTTCAAAAATAATTTTAGCGATAGAAGTTCAGATACTCTTTCCATTGATATATCTGAAGCAAATGCTAGTGCAATTAGCACATGAACCGCTGGAGAATGGCATTATCTAGATATCGTAATTAAAAATGCTAACACTGGTGGAATTTGTTATAAAAGTGATGAAACATTCATGATAAAGCCAAACAAATAAGGAATGCTTGCCACTATCATAATAACCTAGTTGAATATTCAACTAGTTTTATTTAATACTAAATTAGCACTTTATTGGTGAGAGTGCTAATTTTTGTGTATAATAGGTGTAGTGAGGTAATAAATTATGGAATTTAATTATCAAAAACCAGATGATGAAAATGCCTTAAAACAATTTGGCAGAAACATCACTCAAGATGTAAGGGACAACAAAGTTGACCCTATTATCGGTAGAGAAAAAGAAATTAGAAGATTAATCGAGATTATTTCTAGAAAAACTAAAAATAATCCTGTATTGATTGGTGAACCAGGAGTTGGTAAAACTGCAATAGTAGAAGGTTTTGCTCAACGAATAGTTAACAAAGATGTTCCTAACAATTTAATTGGTAAAGAAGTTTATGAACTATCTTTAGCAAGTTTAATTGCTGGAGCTAGTTATCAAGGACAATTTGAACAACGTCTTAATAATGTTATTAAGCAAGTTAAAGAATCTGATGGAAACATCATTCTCTTTATTGATGAAATCCATCAATTAGTAGGAACTGGCAAGAACTCAGGAAGCAGCACAATGGATGCTGCTAACATCTTAAAACCAATGATGGCTCGTGGAGAAATTAAAGTTATTGGAGCAACAACTATTAATGAATATCGACAATATATAGAAAAGGATTCTGCGCTTGAGCGTAGAATGCAAAAAGTCTTAGTTGTAGAACCAACTAAAGAAGAAGCACTAACTATCATGCGGGGATTAAAAGAAAGATGAGAATTATTCCACCAAGTTAAGATTCATGACTCAGCTTTAGTAGCAGCTGTTAATTTATCTGATCGTTATATTTCAGATAGATATTTACCAGATAAATCAATTGATTTAATTGATGAAGCAGCAGCTAAAGTTAAAACACAATTCCATTCATTACCACCTGAATTAGATAAAAGAAATAGACAAATTATTTACTTAGAAACAGCTAAAGCTGCTTTAAGCAAAGAAGAAGATGATAAATCTAAAAAGAGTTTAAAAGATATTGAAAAAGAACTTGCTCAACTAAAGAAAGAGCAAGATAAAGAATTATCTGAATGAAATAAGAACAAAGATGAACACAAGAAGATCAATGATCTTAAAACACAATTAGATAATGAAAAACTAGAAGCAGAAAGATTACAACAAGATGGTGAATTTGAAAAAGCAAGTAAACTACTTTATGTTTCTATTCCTGCTCATGCCAAAGAACTAAAGAAACTAGAAGAAGAATTTGAAAAGAATTCACAAGGACACAACTTCTCTGATTCAGTAACAGTTAATGAAGTTGCTGAAGTTATTTCTCAAACTACAAATATTCCTTTAAATAAATTACTTCAATCAGAACAAACTAAATTAAATAATTTAGCTGATGATATTAAAAAGACTGTTAAAGGCCAAGATGAAGCAGTTGATTTAGTAGCAGCAGCGGTTTTAAGAGGACGTGCTGGTATTAACGATCCAAACAGACCAATTGGTTCATTCTTATTCTTAGGACCAACTGGTGTTGGTAAAACACAACTAGCTAAAGCATTAGCATTAAATATGTTTGATTCAGAAAAACAAATGATTAGATTTGATATGTCTGAATATATGGAAAAGCACACAGTTAGTAAACTAATTGGTGCACCAGCTGGTTATATTGGTTATGAACAAGGTGGTTTATTAACTGATGCCGTAAGAACAAAACCATATTCAGTTGTATTATTTGATGAAATTGAAAAAGCTCATGTAGATGTTTTAAACATCTTATTGCAAGTATTAGATGATGGTCAATTAAAAGATAGTCATGGTCGTTATGTTAACTTTAAAAATACAATTATCATCATGACTTCAAATATTGGTGGCCAACATGTTTTAGATGGTGATAAAAAGAAAGTTCTTGATGAAATCAAACTAAGACTAAGACCAGAATTTATCAATAGAATTGATGAATTAATTGTTTTCAATTCATTAAGTCAAGACAACATCAAAGAAATTGTGCAAACACAATTATCTGAGGTTTCAAAGCGTTTAGCTGAACAAGAATACAACATTCATTTTGATAAGAAGATTATTGAATGAGTAGCTAAGGAAGCTTATGATCCAGCTTTTGGCGCTAGACCAATTAAACGTTTTATCCAAAGAAATATTGAAAATATTTTAGCTAATGAAATCATTGGTAATAACCTAAAAAAGAACAAAAAATATGAACTAGGTTTTGATGAAAAAACTAACCAAGTTTCAGTCTACCCACATGGTAGCTAAAGCTAACTATTTTTATATGTAAAAAAGCAATTTATCTATATAATAAATATACATATTAATAAAATTTAAGGAGAAAATAATATGGCAATCGGAAAATTCGATCGTACTAAACCACACGTTAATATTGGTACCATCGGTCACATTGACCACGGTAAAACAACATTAACTGCTGCTATTTGTACTTACTTAGCAAAAAAAGGTTTAGCAGAAAAGAAAGATTACGCACAAATCGATAGTGCGCCAGAAGAAAAAGCGCGTGGTATTACAATTAATACTTCACACGTAGAATATCAAACAGACAAGAGACACTATGCACACGTTGACTGTCCAGGACACGCTGACTATGTTAAAAACATGATCACTGGTGCTGCGCAAATGGATGGAGCAATTCTAGTAGTTGCTGCATCTGACGGTGCAATGCCTCAAACAAGAGAACACATCTTACTTGCTAGACAAGTAGGTGTACCTAGAATCGTAGTATTTGTAAACAAATGTGATGTTGTTACAGATGCTGAAGTTAAAGAACTAGTAGAAATGGATA
The DNA here is from genome assembly GCA_049177155.1 of Mycoplasmoidaceae bacterium. Taxonomy (GTDB): domain Bacteria; phylum Bacillota_I; class Bacilli_A; order Mycoplasmatales; family Mycoplasmoidaceae; genus Hennigella. The sequence continues at coordinate 319,329 of CP185407.1, forward strand.
TTAGAGACTTACTATCTAGTTATGGATTTGATGGTGACAACGTTCCAATGATCTTTGGATCAGCTTTAGGTGCCCTACAAGGTAAACCTGAATGAGAAGCTAAGATCCAAGAATTAATGGATGCTGTTGACTCATACATTCCTGACCCAGTAAGAGAAACTGATAAACCATTCTTATTACCTATCGAAGACATCTTCACTATTACAGGTCGTGGTACTGTTGTAACTGGCCGTGTAGAACGTGGTGAAGTTAAGATGAACGATGAAGTTGAAATCGTTGGTTTAAGACCAACAAGAAAAGTTGTTGTAACTGGTATTGAAATGTTTAGAAAAACTCTAGACTCAGCTATTGCTGGTGACAACGCTGGTATCTTACTTCGTGGTGTAAACCGTGAAGACGTAGAACGTGGACAAGTTCTTGCTAAATCTGGTTCAATTAAACCATACAAGAAATTTAAAGCCCAAATCTATGCTCTTAAGAAAGAAGAAGGTGGACGTCACACTGCATTCCACCAAGGATACCGTCCTCAATTCTACTTCAGAACAACTGACGTAACAGGTTCAATTGAGCTTGCTCAAGGTGTTGATATGATCATGCCTGGTGACAACGCTGAAATTACTGTTGAATTAATTGCTCCAGTAGCTATTGAAAAAGGTTCTAAGTTCTCTATACGTGAAGGTGGCCACACAGTTGGTGCTGGAAACGTAACTGAAATTATTGCATAATTTTCTTCTAAATTTATTCTTGAAAAGAAGCTCAAACGAGCTTCTTTTTGTTTTTATCTTTATATTTATATAATGGAGTTGAAGGAAGGAACTTTATGAAAAGAAGAAATTGAATTGGGTTTATTCCTATCATTAGTATTGCATCAGCAACCTGGCTAACTGTTTTTGCAACATTATGATGTTCTAATAGTGGTCCAGTAATTCCTGTTAAAGGACCATGAGATTTAGAAGATTACACCTATGGTGATGAAGATACATGCAGAGCATGGTTGTATTATGATGGCCAAGGAAGAGATATCTTGAGTGTTCCAGAACATCAATTTGAAAATAATACAGAATTACAACTTGTATCAACCAATGGAAGCGAAGCTTCATTAACTGGAATTGGTGCGTACGCTTTTGCTAATTGCACAAATTTGACAAGAGTTGATTTAGGACCAAAAATAAGATGAATTTATGGAGGCGCATTTAATGGTTGCCCTAATTTAAAGTGTATTGACATGTCAATGATGGATAGCGCTGCTCTAAATAATCTTATAAGTTGACTTGGTGCGTTATCAACAGTGGGTGGTAAAATAGCAGACAGTTTACCAACAGATATTTCAGGACCATATCAGGGGCTTCTATTAAAAGAAGGAACTAAACTTACTTTTACTCAAGCAAACATATTAAAAGCCGTTGGATTTCCTGCAAATTGAGTTGATGGTGCTGTAGAAGTTCATGACTTTATGACAGATACATGAGAAAATGTTGCTGCCCAAGCTAAACTATCAACATTCTTTGATTATTATGGTCTCACTTATAGTGATATTATTGGCCAAATAAGAACATTAGAAATTGATGGTGATGAATACGAGGTTAGAGTAATTGGCACTGATCATGATGTGATGTATGATACAGGTAACTATGCGACTTTAACATTTCAATTTACTACAACATTTGGTGAAGCAGTGTGTTGAAATGAAAAAACTCCAGGACATACAGGTAATGTTTATGATGAATCAACCATATTTGATTATCTAAATTCTGAAACCGATGGTTTATATAAGAAAATAGAAGAGGCAATGGGCAATGTTGAATTGCCACAGGTTTTAGTTGAGTCGGCTGGGTCTGGACAATCCACTGATACCGAAGATTATGCTGTTGCTAGATTATTTAATTTGTCTATAGCAGATGTAACAGAAAGAAATAGTGGAGGTTATCCTGAACCACTTTTCCCTGACAGTGAACACGGTTATCAAGTTGAAGAATTTGGTGATATATATGAGTACTATCGTTTGGAGGAAGAAAAAGACTGAGATGCCGATCCTAGTAGTGCAATTAATCTTAATCAAGTTTTAAAAACAAAAATTTATGGTTCGGATACTTATACTAGAATATGAATGCGTTCCATTCCTTATGTTGGTGGCACTAGACGAGCGGCTATAAATCCAGCAGGTGCAGGTGCGTGATCGCCCGATTCAACAGAATTATATTGTGTCCCTTGTTTCTGTTTGTAAAATTTTAAAGAAGCCAAAACGGCTTCTTTTTGTTTTTCTTAATTTTATATTAAAATTAAGATATAGGTATTTGTATGAAATTTGACTACTATCGTAAGAGAAAAATTGTCGTTCCTTACAATAAATTAATCAAAGAGATTAAAAGACTTGCTAAGGAAATTGATCATGACTACAAAAACAAACATCCAGTTATAGTCGGATTAATGAATAGTAGTTTTGTTTTCCTTGGTGAATTAATTCAAAACATGACTATTGATGTAGAAATTGATTTCATCAAAGTCTTCACTTATTCAAAACGTGGTGAAGAAAAAGTAGATGTGGAAAGAATTCAACAAGCATTTGATTGGCAACGTTTAAAAAACCGTAATGTCATCATTGCTGATGAATTAATTGATACTGGTGATAGTTTTGCTTTCATGGTTAAGGAACTTAAAAAGCGTTCTAAACCTAAATCGATTGCCACATGTACGATGTTAGAAAAAGTTTGAGATCGTCCATACTTTAAACAAAAAGTAGATTATGTTGGCGTTAAAGTCCCTAACATTTGAATTACTGGCCATGGAATGGCATACAAATATAAATATCGTAATCTAAAAGATGTTGTAGCATTATCTGATAAAGAGAAAGGATTTAACATATATGAGCCTAAACATTAAAACATTTATAAATAACGAAGTTAAAGCAATCAGAAAACAAGTAGGCAAAGAAAAAGTTATCTGTGCTTTATCTGGTGGAGTAGACTCAGCAGTTACTGCTGCTATTGTTTACAAAGCTATTGGCAAACAACTAACTTGTGTCTTTGTTGACACCGGTTTAATGAGAAAGAATGAAGGTAAACAAGTACAAGCAAGTTTTAAAAAAGCTTTTCCTGCAATTAACTTTAAATATGTTAATGCCCAAAACACATTCTTTAAAAACCTAAAAGGTGTAACTGATCCAGAAACAAAAAGAAAAGTTATTGGTAAAACATTTATTGATGTTTTCAAAACATGTGTTAAAAGTATTAAAGGTTTAAAATGATTAGCCCAAGGAACAATTTATCCTGATATTGTTGAATCAAAGAAATCTAATGTTATTAAATCTCACCACAATGTTGGTGGATTACCAAAAGATTTAAAACTTGGTTTAGTTGAACCATTAAAGATGTTATATAAACCACAAGTAAGAGAAGTTGGTAAACAACTTGGTTTACCAAGTTCATTCTTAGTTAGACAACCATTCCCAGGTCCTGGTTTAGGGGTTAGAGTACTTGGTGAATTAACACCAGCTAAAGTTAAAATTCTTCAAGATGCAGATGCTATTGTTCGTGAAGAGATTGAAAAAGCCGGATTAAACAAAAAACTATGACAATACTTTGTTGTTTTCCCAGATGTTAAATCAACAGGAATTAAACATGGTAAAAGATCTTATGACAACTTTGTTGTCATTCGTGCAGTTGAATCTAAGGATGCAATGACAGCTAAGTTTGCTCAACTACCATATGCACTATTAGCTAAGATTGCTAAACGTATCACTGATGAAGTAGATAGTATTAACCGTGTAGGTTATGATGTAACATCAAAACCTCCTGGCACAATTGAATGAGAATAAAAAGAAGCTTTAGCTTCTTTTTTATTTATAATAACTATATGAAAATAAAAGTATTAATTAAAGAAGGTTTGGATAAAACTAATAATGTTTTATCTGTCCTTAAAGAAAACCAACATTTAGCTGAAAGTCAAGATTTAATCACTTACTACAATGATAAAAATTGACATGAAGTATTTAAACAAGCATACCAAGAATTTACTAAAGGTAAATTCCGTAGGTTTATTGTTATTGATGATTATGGTTATGGACCATTTCTATTCTTATCAAAACAAAAAGGTTTAGTAGCAACATCTGCTTTTGATGAATTTAGTGCTAACTTAATTCGTGCACATAATAACTCAAAAGTTTGCATTATTCCATTAGCAAGAATTAAAGATGATGTCAAACTTAATAATATTATTAATGCTTTCCTAGTTTCTGAATTTGAAGCAGGAAGACATGTAACAAGATTACAAATCATCCATGGTGCTTTTGGACCAGCTAAAGAAACACTTAAATTTGCTGACAACACTAAAACTGTAGTAGTTGCATCAGACCATGCTGGTTATGCACTAAAAGAAGCGGTTAAAGAATATTTAACAGAAAAGGGCTACAAAGTTATTGATGTTGGTACTAACTCATTAGACTCAACACACTATTCTTTATTTGGTGTAGCTTTAGCTAAACACGTTCCAGAAGCTAGCTATGCAATTGCTTGCTGCTGAACTGGAATGGGTATTGCCAATGCTGTAAACAAATTTAAAGGTTTACGTGGTTGTGTTTGTATGACACCAGAAAATGCTAAGATTGCTAAAGAACAATATGGCTGCAATGTTTTAGTTATGGGTTCTAAATTTGTAACTAAAGAAGAAGCACTAAAAACAGTTGATGCTTATTTAGCAACAAAACCAGTTATTACTGAAACTTACAAAGTAATTGATGATTATGGTTTCAGTTTTGAACCACTAAAATTCCAAGATATTCAATTGGAAAAAGGAATTGTGGTTCCACCAGAATTACATTAATACTTTAAGATTTAATATTCCTGGATAAACAATATCTAAGATTATCCCATGCTCTACCACTTTCTTAAATGGTAGGGCATTTTTCTTTACTTCTTGTTTAGCCAACATTAGTTGAGTGTATGAAATAGCAACAATCTTGTCAAACATTTCAAAGTAGATTAATAAATAGTTTTTACAACCCATTTCATTAACATACTTTAAATAGTTCAGTTGATGACTTTTAACTAATGAAATATCAAAGTATTCATGTTTAGTTTGTTTACATTCTATTTCTATATATTGATTATTGATATAACCAAAATAATCAACTTTAGCTTTAGCTATCAGCTTACCAACTATGGTTGTTTCACTCAAATGTTTAATAATCTTAATTGGTATTTGTCGTTTTTCCAAAAACCCTAATTGATTAGCTTGATAATAAATAATAGTTCGATCAACTAGTTGTTCGATATACATTCCTAAATTCGTATTCATTGGATGTCCCTCCAATGTATATCTACCTAAAAAATTATTTTTTTAAAATAAACTTTTTCCAAAGTTAAGTAATTTCAATAAGAAACGACTTCACAAATTAAGCTTTTCACTAAGCATTTGTGGTGTTTGTAAAGTTGAATTATTTTTAACTTCTTTATAAACATTTAGAATTTCTTGAGTGAATGTCTTATCATAAACAATCATTTCAGATTCAAAATCTAAATAAATTGAACGTCAGTCAATATTACATGAACCAGTTAAAACATATTCATCATCTATGATGATACATTTAGAGTGTAAGTATCCATCATACTCATAAACACTAACACCTTCATCAGCTAACTTCTTATAGTTTTCTCTGTTCATCATTTGGACATATTTTTGGTTTTTATTATGAGCAATGATTTCAATTTTAATTCCTTGTGTATGACAAGATTTTAATGCATCAATAATACTGTTTGGTGGACAGAAATAAGGAGTTAAAATTTTAATTGATTTTTTAGCATTATAGAAAGCATGTAATAATGCATTTTCCAAAGCAAACTCATTGAAGTCTGGTTCAAACACTAATAATTGAGCAATTGTGTTTGATGGTTTAAATGTTTGTTTCTTAAAGATGATGTTTACATCATTTAATAAGTTTTGTCTACTTGCTGATGTGTTTCTTGTTTGACAGAAAACTGTTCAGTAGTTAACAAAGGTTACGTTCATGGTATTAACAATTGGACCAGTAACTAAAAAGTTTAAATCTTTTCAATGACAATTGCTTGTGTTCATTGATAAGTATTCATCAGCAAAGTTGCTACCACCATATAAAGCTGTCTTATTATCAACTATAACAAACTTAGAGTGTAAACGGTAGTTAGTTGCTCCTTTAAATTGTGTTAATCCTTTAGGATTAAAGCAAGCAACTTCAATACCATATTTAACTAAATCTTTGAACATTCTTCCATGCACTCTATTGTGTGCACCTAGTCAGTCATAAATTAATCTAACCTTAACACCTTGGTTAGCTTTTTTAATTAATTCTGTAAAGAAGATCTTTGTTCAGAATCCAGAATAACTAAAGATGTAACTTTGAATATTAATATATTCTTTTGCTGAACGAATTAATTTAATTGATTCTTCAAATAATTGGGTGTTATCAGCAATAACTTTTATTTCATTATCTTTATAAATAGGTTTGTATTGGTGATTCAAACCATAGTTATAAATTCAAGATAGTTTAGGATCAACTCTTGCTTCTCTACTATAAGTAAAGTCTTCTTTATTGATAATTCCTTTTAATTGGTTTAAATAAGCTTTTCGTTGTCTTTTTCTTAATGGATAAACACCAAAGATAATAAAAACTAATAAACCAATTCCAGGAAACACTAGAATAACAATCATTCAACTTGCTTTAGCATAAGTACTTCGTGGCGAGGTAACAATTCTAAAAGAAAATGTGATTTCGACAATCAACATTAATGCTACAGCAATGACTAAAGGTCATATTACATGAACAAAAACTAATAGGCATGAAGCGCCTACAATTCCGGCAATTAATAGCACGGCAATTGTACTAAAGATTAAGATCTTATTCTTATTCATATAAATAATATATTTAATTATATAATAATTAAAATACAAAATTATTGAGGTAAATTATGGCTGATGTTAAATTAATTAAACAATTAAGAGACATGACACAAGCCGGCTTTTTAGATTGCAAAAAAGCATTGGAAGAAAACAATGGTAATCTAGATGCTGCTGTTAAATATTTAAGAGAAAAAGGATTAGCAAAAGCTGCTAAGAAAGCTGGAGCTATTGCTGCTGAAGGTGTAGCTTTAGCTAGAGTAACACCAAACAGTGCTTATGTTATTGAAATCAACACACAAACTGACTTTGCTGCTAAGAACGAAAACTTTATTAAACTTTGTGATGCAATTTGTCAAGCATGTGATGCATCAGATTGTTTAGATGTTGAAGTAGTTAAACAATTAAAATTAGCAAGTGGTGAAACAGTTGCTGAAGCATGTGATGCACTAACTGGTAAGATTGGTGAAAAAATTAGTGTTAGACGTTTTGGTAGAATTCTTAAAAAAGAAGGCCAAGATGTTGGTTGTTACCAACATGCTAACAAAAAATATGCATCAATTTGTTTATTTGATGTAAAGGTTGATGAAACATTAAAGAAACAAATTTGTATGCACATTGTTGCAAGAAACCCTAAATTCATTAACTCACAACAAGTTGATGAAGGCTGAGTTGCATCTGAAAAATCAATTATTGAAAAAACAAGTCAACAAGGATCTAAACCTGCTCAATTCTTAAAGAAGATTATTGAAGGTAGATTACAAAAACGTCTTGCTGAAGTTTGTTTATGTAACCAAGAATTTGACTTTGACCCTGCTATTACCGTAGGTAAATTATTAATATCTAGAGGTATTAAAGTTTTAAGTTTTGCTAGATATGAAGTAGGCGAAGGAATTGAAAAGAAAGAAACAGACTTTGCTAAAGAAGTTCAAGAACAAATGGGAAAATAAAATGAAGAAACGTGTTTTAGTAAAAATTTCTGGAGCAGCAATTAAAGGTGATCATGGACAAATCTATGATAACAATAAGCTAGTTGCTTTATGCAAGCAATTAGCTACTTTAAATAAAACTGCTAGTGTTGGCTTAGTTCTAGGTGGTGGAAACATCTGAAGAGGCAATATGACTAAAGATAATGCCTTTAGAAGAGCTAATGCTGACTACATGGGAATGTTATCAACAGTAATGAATGCTGTTGCCTTTAAAGAAACACTTCACAGAATTGGTGTTAAGGCAGAAATCTATTCAGCATTAGAAGTTGATAAGATTTCTTATCCTATTACCATTAATTCTATTAATGATGATTTAGCAAAAGGTAAAGTTATTATCTTTGCTGGTGGAACTGGTCATCCATTCTTTACAACTGATACAGCATGTGCAATTAGAGCAATTGATATGCATGCTGATGTTATCTTAATGGGTAAAGATGGTGTTGATGGTGTTTACTCATCAGATCCAAACAAAAACAAAAATGCTAAGTTCTTTAAAGAATTAACATTCCTTGAAGCAATTAGCAAAAAACTTGGTGTGATGGATTTATCAGCTCTAACTCTTTGTTTAGAAAACAACATTGACATTTATGTCTTTGATGTATTAGCTAAAGACAACATCATTAAAACATTTAAAAAGAAATCTAAATTTACTCACATTCATAAATAGGAAATAATATGATCGATTGAAATGTATTAAAAGCAGAATTTGATAGAAACTCTCAAAATGTGTATACATATTTACAAAATGAGTTTCAAAAAATTAATTCTGGTCGTGTAAACCCTAATATGTTTAATCAACTAAGAGTTGAAGCATATGGAGATAAAATGCCTTTAATTCAACTTGCTAACGTACAAGCTGTTGATGCAAGACAATTATTAATTAAACCATATGATCGTAGTTTAATTAGAGATATTGCTAAAGCATTATCTGAATCTGAATATCACGTTAACCCACAAGTTAATCCTGATTGTATTAGAATTATTTTTGCTCCTTTAACAGAAGAAACTAGAAGAGATGCTGTTAAGAAAGCGAAAGAATATTACAACCAAGCTGTACAAAAACTTCGTGCTGTAAGACAAGATGTACAAGCTAAATATAAACGTGCACCAGATGTTTCTGATGACGACATTAGATACTTTGAAGATCAATTAAACAAAGTAACTAAAGAAGCAAACAAAAAACTAGAAGAAATTTTTGCCAATAAAGAAAAAGACTTAATGTCTTTATAGTTATGATTGATGCTCAACAAATAGAACAAAGAAGACAAACTCTTCTTACCAGATCTAAATCAGCAATTTTCATTGTTGCTTTTTATGCTGCCTATTTGTTACTTTTATTTTTTGCTAATCAACATTGATTTAAACCATTAGCAAGTTTAGAACCAGGAAACATGTATGCTGTGCAATTTACATTAGGATTTATTAACATTCTAATGTTAGCACCAGTTATTTATTATGTTTCATGAGAAATAACTAACTTATGTTTTCCAGGTAGGAAGAAAGTATTTATCTATACTGTTTGTTCTACCTTTGCTCTAACTTTAGGAATGGGTGTATTCTTAATTGGAACTAGATACCAATTATTTCCAATTCATATTTCTGAAATGTGAAATAGTTTCACCATTTTCTTATTAGTTAGTTTAATTGCTATTATCTGTGTAACTATTATTTCTACATTTGTGTGAATGTACATTGGTAGACATATTGTCTATGTTGGTAAAAAGACAAGAGTATGATATCCTGTTCTTGTCTTTATTCTAAATACATTCTTTGTTGGATTTTTATATACAACAATCATTCATACATGAACAACATACATGTTCTTAATGTTGATTAGTGTGTTAAGTGATGTGTTTGCATATTTAGGTGGAGTATTGTTTGGCAAACACAAGATGGCGCCAAACATTAGCCCAAAGAAATCATGAGAAGGATTAGGCATTGGTTTTGGTATTACCACAGGTATTGTTTGTGGTTTTGTTGGTCTATTCCATATAAATGGAGCAGAAGCTATTGACCACACTTTATATAAATTCTTAGGTTGTCAAACTTGTCCAGAAGGTGGAAACTTACAACCATATTTCTGAGCAATTTACATTTCAGTAATCTTAATCATCATGTGTGTTAGTGCTGGTGGAGACTTATTCTTTAGTTTCATTAAACGTAGGTTTAATATTAAAGACTTTGGTTATTTAATTCCAGGTCATGGTGGAGTGTTAGATAGAATTGATGCTCTAACATTCACATTCTCTTTCTATTTCTTAATCACTGTTATTTGCCAATTGATTTGTTGTTTCATCCCAGGGCATCAAACAGGACTATTACTGTTATGGGAATGAACAGCATAAAAACAATTTGCATTCTTGGTATTACTGGTTCCATAGGAACCCAAACTGTAACTGTAGCTAAAAAGCTAGGTTACAAAATCGTTGGTTGTAGTTTTCACAGTAATGTTAAGTTAGGACAAGAACTAATTACTAAGAACAAAATTAAATTTTCATATTGTTCAAATGATACAGTGTTTGGTAATTGTTTAGGTTTTGATGATCTAATTAAAAAATGTAAACCCGATTTAGTGGTTAATGCTATTGTTGGTTTTGCTGGATTACAAGGAACATTAGCTGCATTGCATGCTAATAAAGATTTAGCTTTAGCTAATAAAGAATCAGTAGTAGTTGCTGGGTGATACATTTTTGCTTATGCGAAAAAACATAATTTAAAAGTTATTCCTATTGATTCAGAACATACAAATTTGTATTACCAACTTTTATTAGCTGACAACAAATCAGTAAACCAAATTTATATCACTGGTTCTGGTGGTAAATATTTAGGCAATTTGCCTTCTAATGTTTCTTATGAAGAAGCAACCACTCATAAGAACTGATTAATGGGTAAAAAAATAACTATTGATTCAAACACATTAATCAATAAATGCTTCGAAGTTATTGAAGCATATTGGTATTTCAATACCAAAAGAATAAGTGTGTTATGAGATAAAACATCAAATATTCACTCAGCCATTTTGCTTAATGATGGCACTTTCTATCATTCATTTTCTAAACCAACAATGATTGAACCAATCACTATGGTTCTAACTGGTTTTAGCCAATTCAAACCAGATACCAAAAATCGTGAGTTAACTAATTTATTAGTTAAGTTAAATGATTTAAGACCAATTAAATGAGCATATCAAGTAATGAATGATGGAACAAACTCATTAGGAATTATCATCAATGCTGCTAACGAAGTAGCTCATAAATTGTTCAAAGCTAAGATGATCAAGTTTAATCAAATCCTAGATTACATCGAAAATTCAATGAAAAAGATTAAGCCTGTAAAAATCAAAAATATTGATCAAATCTATGAATTTGACCAAACCTGTAGATTGGCATCTATAAAATATTGAAAATAAATTCTTTTAAGAATTTATTTTATATATAATTTTTTTATCATGAAGTCTGTTCCCAAAGAATATATTAAAAATTTTTTTAGTCAAGCAAAAGTCCTAGAAGAAGATGAAACTAATCTTATTCTAGATTTTTGTGACTTTGGAATTGAAATGCCTGGTCCAAACTCTGATAACGTAGTTATTGAAATTAAGGCAAGAAAAGTTTTACCAACAAGAATTTATAACAAACTTGTTAATTTTCCTGAATTAGATATTCGTGTTGTTTCTGACAACATCATCGAAGACTATTCAAAGATCGATGAATACATCCAAGGTTGAATAGATGACAACTACCCAGATTCATATACTTTAAAGAATTTGTTCCATAAAGACAACTATTCAATAGTTGATGATGTTATCAATGTTAAATATGTGTCAGAACCAGACATTGAACAATTAAATAAAATTGCTTCAGCTTTAGTTGAACATTTACGTAGTATCCATTTCCAAGTTAAATCACTTAAACCAATTTTGGATGTTGAAAAGCAAAATAAGATTTTGGAAGAAGACAATGCACGTAAACGTGATATTCAAAAAATGATTCAAGCATCACAACGTGATATTGGTGAAGTAAAACGTTGAGACAAAGCATTTAAAGTTTCTGGTTCATTTACTAACATTGAAGAAATTGATAGTGAAGATGTAGGAACAGTAATTAACATTGCTGGTGAAATTGTAAAACTAGAATCAAGAGAATCTAGAAAGAATCCAAACAACCAAATCTTTAATTTCCTTATCTACAACGGAGTTGAAGGTGGACTTAAGTGTACTTATATCTGCCCAAAAGTTGCACCTAAGTACCATGATAACAAAGTTAAGAAACTTCCACTTGGTTATCTTGAATCATTTAAAGTAGGGGAATGAGTTAACATTGCTTGTTCAATTGAATCAAGTCAATTTACTAACTACGAACCATGCGGTAGAATTTTTAAGATGTGTCATGCTGATCGTCCGGATCATTTAGTTTCTAAAGATGATGCAGAAAACAAAAGAGTTGAATTATTAATTCACTCTAACATGACAGCTTATGAAGGAATTGATTCTCCTGCGAAAATTTTAGACCACTGCAGTAAGTGTGGTTATAAAGCAGTAGCTATCATTGAAAGAAATAATGCTCAATCTATTCCTGATATTTTCAAAGCAAGCAAAAAACATCCAGATGTTAAACCAATCTATGGTTGTGAATTTGAAGTAATAGAAAAAGATATTCCAATCGTTGTTAATCCAATTGACAAAGACATAGCTAGTGCTGACTATGTTGTCTTTGATATTGAAACAACTGGATTGTATCCAGAGTTTGATGATCTAATTGAATTTGGTGCAATCAGATATAAAAACAACGACATTGTAGAACGGATTGATTTCTTTGTTAAACCAACAAAAGAATTAACTAATGTTGCTATTAACATGAGCCACATTACTAATGAAATGGTAGAAAATGCAATTAGCCAAAAAGAAGCTTTATTAAAAATAAAAGAATGAATTGGTAATGATGTTTTAATTGCTCACAACGGTATTAGGTTTGACTTAAACTTCTTAAATAAACTTTGTGAAAGATATAAGGTTGAACCAATTAAGAACTGTTTAATTGATACACTTGAAATCTCTCATGCTGTTAACAAGAAGTTAGCAAAGCACACATTAGGAACACTAGTTAGTAAACTAAGAGTGGAATATAACCCACTAGAAGCACACCGTGCTGATAAGGATAGTGAATACTTACTTGAAGTTTGAAAATATTTTATTAGAAGATTAATTACTCAAGAACATATTGAAAACATTAAAGATATAAACCCTAAACTTCAAACAGCAGCACTACGTGCTTCTAGACGTGGTAGTTATGTTGATGTCTATGTTAAGAACCAAGCTGGTTTAAAAGATTTATTTGAATTGTTAAGTTTGTCATTAACAAAACAACTTTATCAAAAAGACGATGATGAACCAACACAAGTTTTAACTAATGGTCAACCTAAACTTCACTTTAGTGACTTTGATAAATATCGTAACAACTTAATTATTTGTCCTCATCCATTTGATGGTGATGTTTGAGAACATGCAATTAGTAATACAGACAAAGAATTAGAAGACTGCATTAGCAAATATGATTACATCTTTGTTGCTCCAGGCAAATGCATTCAACATCTTGTTGAACAAGATAAGATTACTAAACTAGATATTAACAAAGCACTAAAGAGAATTATTGAAACTTCAACCAAACTAAATAAAAAAGTTTGTGCAGTTTCTGATGCTTACTATTTATTACCTAATGAACAAAAGATTCATGAGATCTATGTTTATACTAAACAACTAGGTGGTAAACGTAATGCCCTATATCGTCATGATGGAACAACATTTGTTCCTGACTTACATTGCATGACAACTAAAGAAATGTTGGATGCATTTAAATTCATTAAAGATGAAAAACTATTAAATGATATTGTTGTAAACAATACACAAGACTTAGCCAACAAGATTGAAAAGGTTATTCCGATTAAAGAAGGCGATGACAGTTTGTGTAAACCAGATATGCCTGAAGCAACTCAAAAACTAAAAGATTTAGTGTGAGCTAATGCTAAACGCATTTATGGTGATCCTTTAGATAAAGCAATCGAAGAAAGAATTAATAAAGAGTTAAATGGTATCTGCAACAACGGTTATGCAGTTATCTATTGAATTAGTCACTTACTAATTGAAAAGTCTAATAATGATGGTTATCTAGTTGGCTCAAGAGGATCAGTTGGTTCATCAGTTGTTGCTTTCTTAGCTAACATTTCTGAAGTTAATCCATTACCACCACACTATGTGTGTCCTAAGTGTAAACACTACGAAGTATATCCAGACAAGAATGTGGATGGTTTTGACTTACCAGCTAAGAAATGTCCAGTCTGTGGACAAGACATGATTAGAGATGGACATAACATTCCGTTTGAATCCTTCCTAGGATTTAAAGCCGACAAGATTCCAGATATTGACTTAAACTTCTCTGGAGAATACCAAGCTAAAGCTCATGAATTCATTAGAGACATGTTTGGACCAAGTCATGCCTTTAGAGCTGGAACAATTGGTACCGTAGCTGATAAAACAGCTATCGGTTTTGTTAAATCATATTATGAACAAATCAATCCTGACTATCATCCAACTAATGCTTTAGTGTTAGCTTTAGCTAGTAAGTGTGAAGGAGTAAAACGTACAACAGGTCAACACCCTGGTGGTATTGTTGTTGTCCCTGAAGGACATAGCATTACTGAATTTACTGCTTACAACTATCCATCTAATGATAAAACCAAAGGTTGGTTTACAACCCACTTTGATTTTGAATCAATTCATGACAACTTATTAAAGTTTGATATTCTTGGTCATGATGAACCTACAATCTTAAAACACTTACATGATGTTACAAAGGTTGATCCAAGAACAATCCCTAACTTTGATGATAAAGTTATTGCTTTATTTGCTAATAGCAAATCAATTAACATCGCTGATCCAAACTATGATCAAGAAAAGATTGCAACAATTGCTTTGCCAGAATTTGGTACAACGCTAACAAGAAGAATTGTTGCTAAGACAAAACCAACATGTGTTGGTGATCTAATTAGAATTTCTGGATTAAGTCATGGTACTGGTGTTTGACAAGGCAATGCTGAAGATCTAGTAGATAAAGGAGCGAAGCTTAGTCAAGTTGCTGCCTGTAGAGAAAACATCTTCCAATATTTAATTGACTGTGGTATGGAACAAACCCAAGCTTTCAAAGCTGTTGAGTTCATTAGAAAAAACAAGAATGGTTTACCATTACCTGAACATTTTGTTAATGGAATGAAGGATGCTAATGTTCCAGAATGGTATATTGATTCATGTAAAAAGATTAGATATCTATTCCCAAAAGCACACGCTACTGCTTATGTACTTGATGCGATTAGAACGGCATGATATAAAGTTCATTATCCAACAGAATTCTATGCTGTCTGATTTTCAATCAGATCAGATGTCTTTGATATTGAAACAGTAATCAAAGGTCCTAAAGAAGTTGAACGTGTTTACAAAGACTACAAGTCTAGAGCCAATGTTAAAGTTGGTGAAAACAAATTATCAAATAAACAAGTTGATTTGATTTCTATCTTTGAAGTTTGTCTAGAAATGTTTGCCAGAGGTATCACCATTAAAAACATTGATATCAACAAATCAACTGCTACAGAATTTATTGCCGAAGGCAATACTATCCTTCCACCATTTACAAGTTTAGATGGTTTAGGAAAAGAAGCTGCTGATTCAATTATCCTTGCTAGAAAAGAAAAACCATTTACATCAATTGCTGACTTACAAAAACGTACAAAGTTGTCTACAACTTTGATTGGTAAATTAAAAGATCTTCATGTTCTAGATAATTTAGATCAAGATGATCAAATGCGTTTGTTTTAGTGTATAATCATTTGGCTTAACAGTCAATCGCTGTTGGCAACAATAGAGGAAACTCCATGCTTGCACAAGGTGTTAACCTTGTAGTGATTGTGTGTGATTAATAAATAAGTCACAGCATCCTAATGACGGAAAGTTTAGTCTAAAGTTGAAAAACCATGACAAGACTTTAATAGTACCACAGAGACGAGCTAGGTAGAAATGCCTAGATGAAACGCGGTAAACCCCACAAGCAAGAAACCTAAATTTTGGTAAGGGAATCTTTAGATTAGAAGTGAATAATCTAGAGAATAAAGCATCAAGACTATGCCCATAAGGCACCAAATTGCTTTATAGATAAATGATTGACCTAGACAGAACATGGGTTATGTTAAGCACAGGGAAATAGCATACTATGTATGCTATTTTTATTTTGTTTTATAATATATAGCACTATGAAAAAGTTTGATGTAATAGTTATAGGAGCCGGTCATGCTGGTCTAGAAGCTGCATTTGCTGCAGCTAATTTAGGCAAGAAGACTGCTTTAATTACATTAAACATGGAACATATTGGTGATACTCCATGTAATCCATCAGTAGGTGGACCAGCTAAAGGAGTAGTCACTAGAGAAATTGATGCTTTAGGTGGAATGCAAGGTATTGCTGCTGACAAAGCACAATTGCAAATGAAACTTTTAAATGCTGCTAAAGGAGCAGGTGTTTGAGCACTTCGTGCTCAAATTGATAAAGTTAAATATCATGACTTCTGGGTTAAGTCGATTAAAGCTCAAAAGAATTTAACTTTAATTATTGATGAGGCAAAAGAACTAATCATCAAGAACAAAGTTCTTGTTGGTGTTAAATGTTCTAAAGAATCTTATCAATGTAAAGCGATGGTCCTAACAACTGGAACATATTTGAAACCAATATGTCATCGTGGTGAAGAACAATTACATGAAGGACCAAGTGGTCAACAAGGAGCAAACTATCTTTCAGATAGTTTAGTGGCTAATGGTATCCAACTTATTAGATTAAAAACTGGAACACCTCCCAGAATTCTAAAATCAAGTATTGATTTTAGCAAGATGCAAGTCGAACCAGGAACAAATGATTTGCTTTCCTTTGAACACTATCAACCAACATTTATGCCATTTGATATGCAAACTAATTGTCACTTGACATATACAAATGAAACAACACATAAGATCATTAGAGATAATATCTCTAAGTCAGCAATGTTTTCGGGAAGAATTCATTCAATAGGTCCAAGATATTGTCCAAGTATTGAAGACAAAGTTATGAGATTTGCTGATAAAGAAAGACATCAAGTCTTTGTTGAACCAGAATCAGCAAGTTGAGATTCTATGTATTTACAAGGCTTGTCTACAAGCTTTGATCGAGCAACTCAAGAAAAGATTGTGCATTCAGTAGCAGGACTTGAAAAAGCCATATTCTTAAAATATGCTTATGCAATTGAATATGATGCTATTGATCCAACACAATTAAAACTTAATTATGAATTAAAGAAGATTAAAAACTTATTCTGTGCTGGACAAATCAATGGAACAAGTGGTTATGAAGAAGCAGCAGGGCAAGGATTACTTGCTGGAATTAATGCTGTTTTAAATATTAAAAAGCAACAACCACTAATCTTAAAACGTTCTGAAGCATACCTAGGTGTTTTAACTGATGACATTATGACTAAAGGTATTACTGAACCTTATAGGTTATTAACCTCAAGAGCAGAACACAGACTATATTTAAGAAATGATAATGCTCAAGAACGTTTGATTGAATATGGTAAGAAAGTTGGTTTAGTCAAAAAGCCAGTTTATCAAGCATATAAGAAAAACATGCAATTGTTTAATAAACAAATTAAATATTTGAAGACACATAAGGTTCACCAATTCAAAAGTATTTTGAAACAATACCAATGTGGTGGTTACACTTTGTACCAATTGATTAAACGCCCAGAAGTTAAATCATTAGACATTATGGCCCAATGTAAGGTTAAAAACCTTAATCCAGATATTTGCAAGAAAATAGATATTGCTATTAAGTTTGAAGGTTACATTTCTAACCAACTTAAAAACATTAAGAAATTATCTAACTTAGCTAAATGCTCTTTAAGTTCTATTAAGAACTATAAAGAAGTTCCTAATTTAACTTTAGAAGCAATTGACAAATTAAATAAGATTATGCCCCTTGATCTAGAACAAGCAAGTAGAATCTCTGGGATAAATTTAGTTGATATAGCAATCATTAAAAACTATATAACAAATAAAAGCAAGAAACATGACTAAGCAAGAATTTATTAAAAATGTTTTAGATCAGTTTGAAACAAACTGTGATCAACAAAAACTTAGTAGACAATTAGATGTTTATAAGGATTTTTTGCAAGGGCAAAATGCTAAGATGAATTTAACTAGACTAGATAGTGATGATGTTATTTGATCTAAATACTTCTGACAATCTATGATGGTTTATCGCTTAGTAGACTTTAATACTGTTAAAACAGTATTAGATGTTGGTTCAGGTAGTGGCATTCCGGGTTTAGTCATTAAACTATTTTTTCCAAACATCAAGCTAACAATTATTGAAGCAAGTCATAAGAAATGTGAGTTCATGACTGAACTTGCTAAACTTTTACATTTAAATAATGTAGAAGTAATTTGTCAACGCATTGAACAAACTTCAACTAAAAGACAATTTGATTTAGTTACTGCTAAAGCAGTAGCTCCTGTAGAAACTATTTTAGAACTAATTACTCCATTTGCTAAATCAGATGGGTTAGTTGTTGTTCCTAAAGGAAAGAACTATTTGGCTGAAGTAAAAGATTTGAAACAAGAACTAAAACAACTATCAGCAACTTTGTTGACTGTTGACTATATAAAGGACGACGGTATTGACTTCTATACAATCATTGCTAAGAAGTTTGGCAAGACAAATCCTAAGTATCCACGAGATTATAAAAAGATAATCAAAGGATTTGATTATGGGGAATAGAACTATTGCAGTAGTTGATTTAAATAGTTTCAAGAAACAAAATATTGAAACATTATTATTTGCCTGTATACTAGAAAAAAAAGTAAATAAATTAACAGTACTTGATCTTAATCATTATGAACAAAGTACGTTATTGCCTAAAATAGCTAACTGGCAAAAAGAGGGCGAAATTTTAACAACTCAACTATTTTCCAATACTTCATACCAAATTGTTAATAAAGTGTCTCCAGCGCAAAATAATCTATTAAATTTAGCCAAGGCCCTACAAGCCATCAGCGACATTTTAGTAATTAACTGCAATGCTAACCAATATCAACTCAACACTGAATTTTATTTGTTAGCTGATGATATTGTTATCTTTGCTGACCTAGAAAAAGATATTACAACTAATATTATTAATTTCTTTTTAAGACATAAGCTAGCAGGCAAAAAGATCCATCTTATCGTGCACAACTATAAATTAAATATACAAAGCGAAAAAATCTATTTGCACTTGCTAAAACAATTTCATAATAAAAATATAAAGATCAGTAATATTGATCATATCCCTGATCTTAAATCGTTAAGTGAAATTGAGAATGTAGATCCCTGATTAGAAATCTATAAAAAAATAAATAGCACCTTTTAGGTGCTATTTCTTATTTCTTAGGTTCAGATTTTACAAATGTGTCAGCTTGTCTGCCTCTAGAGAAAACGATCTTTCTTTGAACTTTGATTGTTTCTGGAAGAACAATTTCTCCATCAGCCTTACCAACGATCTTAGTTGGTTGACCTTTAGCTGAAGCAATAGCATCAGCTAAGATACTAACTAATAATCATTGAGTTTTGATTGAATGAGTGTTAGCTGGAATGATAAAATCAATTAAGTCAGGGTTAGCATTAGTATTAGCTATGGCTACTACTGGAATATGTAAATCTCTTGCTTCCTTAACTGCATTGTGTTCAGCAATCGGGTCTGTAACAACTACCACTTGTGGTAGGCCCTTCATATTTTTAATACCACCAATGAACTTTTCTAACTTAGCAGCTTGTCTTTGCATGTCAAGTTGTTGCTTTTTAGTGTAACGACCAATATTTTCAGATTCAAGTAAAGTTGTTAATCTATGAAGCTTGTTAATAGAATTATTAACAGTTCTAAAGTTTGTTAAGGTTCCACCTAATCAACGTTGGTTGATATAGAAGGCACCACAACGTGTAGCTTCTTCTTGAACATATTTCTTAACAGAATCATTGTGTGTTCCTACAAATAGGATCTTGCCATCTTCTTTAGCAATGTCATACAAGAAATTGTATGCTCTGTTTGCAAAGACAATGATCTTTAACATATCAATGATTAAGTTTCTTGAATTTTTTGATCGATAGATAAATGGAGCCATCTTAGGGTTTCATAGGTTAGATGCTAATCCAACATGTGCACCGGCTTCCATTAATTTAGAAACGGAAATAATTTTCTTTAGTTCTTTGTTTGTTTTGTTAGATTCAAAGAATAAGTTAACTTTAGCTTCGATTGTTTCTTTAGCTGAAGCTCCTTCTTTAACTAGTGGCTTTTTAGCACTAGCTTTCTTTGTAGTTCTACGTGGTTTTCTAGCAGCTGGCTTTTTAGCTTCAGCTGGTTTTTCTGCTTTTGCTTCAGATTTTTCTGGAGCAACTACATCTGTAGTTTTTTCAACTTCGTTTGGCATTGTTTACCTCTTGTTTTGATATTATATGTATTTATGAAAGTTACTTAGCAAGTTTTACGTCATCGAAACCAACTTCAACAGAGTTGGCTCTTCCAAACAATTCATACTCAACTTTGACTGTTTGTTTTTCAAGGTTGATTGCAACAACCTTGCATCTTTCTCCAGCGAATGTACCATTGACGATTTCAACATCTTGGCCAACTTTGACAGGAGCTTCTTTTAATACTGGTTTTACTTCTGGTTTTGCTTCAGCCTTAACTTCAAGCTTGATAGCACTTTCTCCAGCAGCAATTCTTGCTGCATATTCAGCAGCTGCTGCATCGTTGATTAAACGTTCATATTCATCTACTGAACATGGAATAGGTTTTGCAGCTTTACCTGTTGAACCAACAAATCCCATAACACCTACGGTGTTTCTGATGTTATATCAGATATCATCATCTAGATCACATTGAACAAAGATGTAGTTACCAAAACGATTAACTCTTTTAGATTTAGTTCGTTTATATCTACCATCTGGTAGAGCTTCTCATCTTGTTGTCTTTGTGTTCTTTAAGGTTTTTGGTAATTCAGCACTATTCTTGTTAAAGATTTGTTCTGATTCTTGTCTTTTCATAAAGACACGAATTTCTTGAACCTTTGGTTTTTCTCCATTTGGTAACATTGCTGAAGCATCATTTTCAGATGTTTTAACAAAGTTAGCATAACCAAAGTTGTTCATCTTTTCACGTAGTGATTGGGCGATAGACTCTTCTTGTCCGCCTACGGCAGTAATCACATATCATTGCATTCTATTGATTTCCATAGTTTCTCCTTATTAGTGAAGTGATATGATAATCATATCTATAGCAAAGAAGATGATGGCTAAGAAAGCACAAACTAACAATATTGTTAGAAAGTCCTTACCTAAGTTAGCTTTATCATGTCAAGCTATTCTTCCTGCTTCTTTTTTAAGACCTTTACCTCAGGTCTTGATTACTACTTTAAAAGGACGATCAGTAGTTGTAGGGTTTTTAAGATTATTAATCTTAATTTCTACTTTATCCAATTTATCTTGGATAGAACTTTTCTTGCTTGGATTAGCTGTAGCATTAAGTTTTCTAGTTAGCTTAGCTTTTTTCTTTTCTAGCTTAGCTACCTTTTTAACTCTCTTTGCTTCCAACTTTAAAGCAAACTTTTTATCCTTTTTTTCTTGCTTTATTTCTTTTTTGCTTTTATTAGTAGTATTAGCAGTATTACTAGTATTAATATCAGTCATTATCTTGTTTCCTTATGTTTAGTGACTTTTTTACACTTTGGACAGTATTTGTTTAAAACGATACGTTCAGTTGATAACGTATTCTTCGTAATATGGTAATTACGACTTAAACATTCGTCGCAAACTAATATAACTTTTTTCCTCATAAATAATCTTTGGTTAAGAAAAAAAGGCCTGAAGCCCTTTTTTAATAACATATATATTATATATACATTCGTTATTTTTTCTTAGTTTCTTTATGTAAGGTTACTTTCTTACAATAAGGACAATACTTTTTAAGTTCTAGTTTGTCAGGATTATTTTTAGCATTTTTAAATGTTAAATAGTTAATTTGGTGACAAACTGAACATTCTAATCTAATACTTCTTTTTATAGCCATAGTTATTTCCTATCCTAAATATTATACTTAATATTTGCTTGTTATTTTTTCTATTTCAATCAATGGTTTGAAACCAATAATTTTTTCTTTAAATTCATTGTTTACAACAATGATCATTGTAGGTACAGCCTGTAAATTATATAAGCTAGTTACATCATTATGTTTTTCTGAATCTACACGGATGATTGTTCAATCATTGTGTTGTTTGGCAAATGCTTCTAGTTGGGTAGCTAGCATTTGACAAGGCCCACATCATGTAGCATAAAGATCAATAATAACTTTGTTATTATCCTTTAATAATTGTTCTAATGATTGATTGTTAAATTCGATGATCATTATTTAGCTTTCTTTTTGAAAGTTGGTTTCTTAGGTTGTTGACCCGGTTTTCAATTCTTAACTTCTTCTAAGTTATTAGCAATGAACTGACATTTTGGATAACCTGTACAACCAATGAATGGTTTTCCCCGTTTGCTTGTTCTTTGAACAAGGTTCTTACCACAGATTGGACATTTAACATCCAATTCTTTAGTTCCTGGGAATTCAGCATACTTACAGTTTGGATAGTCTGAACAACCAATGAATTGTTTCTTAGTCTTTTTGCTGAAACGGTAAACTAAAGGTTTACCACACTTAGGACATTTTCTTCCTACTTCCAAAGACTTAGCTTCAATTGTCTTAGTCTTAGCAGCAACTTTCTTTTCAAATTGAGGAACAAATGATAATAATCATTTGTTTCATGGTTCTTTCTTGTCAGCAATTGCATCAAGTCTTTCTTCCATTTCTTTTGTAAAGTTTTTGTCGATTACATCGTCAAAGTTAGCGATTAATCCTTCAATTACTGAGTTACCAATAGCTGTCATGTAGAAAGCTCTATTCTTAACTTCACAGTAACCTCTTTCAGGGTTAACATCCACCATCATACGGTATGTTGAAGGACGACCTACTCCTGCTTCATCAAGAGCTTTAACCAAGCTTGCTTGGTTATATCTAGCAGGTGGTTCAGATACGTGCTTAACACATTCAATAGACTTAGCTTTAATCTTTTGTCCGTCTTTATATTGTTTTTCTGTACCTGCTCCTACTTGTGTAGCATCAGCATATACTCTTTTATAACCGTCAAATTCTAAAACGTTAGAGTATGTAAAGAATTTACATCCATCGTTTTTGAAACGAATAGTTTTGTGGATATAACGACAAGGTGTCATTAAACTTGCTACTGATCTTCTTCAGATTAGTTCATACATCTTAGCGTATTCGTCTTTTATTTTATTTTTAAGACTGCTTGGGTATGTGAATGGATTAATTACTCTAATACATTCATGAGCGTCTTGTACGTTTTCTTTTTTAGCTTGCTTGTTAGGTCTTTCCCCTTGGTTAACATATTCATCACCATAAGTTGATTGAATATATTTTCTAGCAGCAGCTTTGAAAGTATCAGACATTCTGATACTATCAGTTCTTGGGTATGTAATTAGGGCTGTTTGTTCACCATCAATTTTAATACCTTCATATAAGTCTTGGATTACTTTAGTAATCTTGCTTACTGATCAACCAAATAGGTTACTTGCAACTTGTTGTAAAGTAGATGTTTTGAATGGGTCTTGAGGATTACGTCTCATAACCTTAACATCTTCTTTACCCTTTGGGTAGTAAACTTCAAAAGTATCAGTAAGTTTAGATTTAATATCTAAAACTTCTTTTTCTGTTTTAAATTCTAGAATAGAAGTGTCTTCTTTTTCTTCATCTCTAGTTTTAGTTCCTACTTTACGTAAGAAGATTTTTTCACCATTGGCTAATTCAGTATCAAGTGTGTATGTAGTTACAGGTTTAAATTTATTTATTTCTTGTTCACGTTCGTAAATAAATTTAAGCGCAACAGATTGCACTCTACCTGCAGATGAACCATTAAATTTGTCTCTAACAAATCTAGATAGGTCATAACCAACAATACGGTCAAGAACACGTCTAGCAAATTGAGAGTGAACTCAGTTCAAGTCAATTTGTCTTTCGTGTCTAGAAGCTTCTTCTACAGCATCTTTAGTAATTTCGTTGAATGTTACTCTAACACATTTCTTTTGGCTTGCCTTTGGCAATACTTCATAAACGTGTCAAGCAATTGCTTCTCCTTCACGGTCAGGGTCGGTTGCAAGATAAATCTTTTCAGCCTTTTCAGCCATTGCTTTGATTTTATCAATGACTTCTTTTTTAGATTTTTTTGTTTTTGGGTTGTAAGAAATCTTTCAGTTTGGTTCATATGTTTTAGGATCAAATGCCTTTGAACCAGAACTTGGAATATCTCTAATGTGACCTACGGTCGCAATAATACTAAAGTCTTTTCCTAAGTATTTTCCGATGGTCTTTTCCTTGTTAGGAGATTCGATGATTACTAAATTTTTTGCCATAATAAATATAGATTATATATATAGGTAGATTTTTGTATCAATAATAATAACTATATATATTACATATATATAAATTTTAATTTTTGACTTGGTAAAGTTTGCTTAATTGCTTCATTTCGTTAATAACAATTAATTGGTTTTGGTCAAATGCTTTAGCAATTTTATTGCTATAAACATTTTTCAAAATTCCTACTTTGATGTTTTCCTTTTTGCTATATTCAGCTAAGGCTAACAGATCTTTCGCTTTCAAATCAGAAATAATAAGAACTTGTAAACTTAAACCAATGTATAAACGTTCTTGTCATTGATTAGAATAATCAACTTGCGGTTTTCTTTCCCAGATTTCTGAGCAGAAAGCATTTTGCATAATGACGTTTTCATCAGCCAAAATGTTTTGAAAAGTTTTGTTTCCACTATTTTTCAATTCTTCTAAATAGAAGATGTTGTTAGAAGGAAATGTTGTTAAGATATCAAGCATTTGTTTATTTGATTTCTTAACTCATAATAGATTTATTCCTTCACTTCTTAGGTATTCTAAGAATGGTTGGTTGTGTTGTTCTATCTCGCCATAGATTGTCACCATGTTGCCATGTAGCAATTTTGTCTTGCCATAATTGAACACACCAAATGGTGGTTTATAAATTGCTTTTAAGTTCTTAGGGTAGTCAGAACTAATTAATGTAATTCAATCTGCATCAACTTCGTTGACTGCCTTCTTAATGTCATATACTTTTAATTCTTCTTTCTTTTGTAAGCTATCGTAGATAGCCATTCATTCGCCAAAGTATTTAAGCGATAAATACAATAATATTTCGTCCATGTTTTATTTCTCCTATATACATATCGGCATAAAAAATAAAAAATTTAGGAAATATTTTTAAATACTTCCTAAACTATGATGGATTGTGGATTTATGACAAAATTATTTTATCCAACCATGTTCTTTAAACAATTGGTCGTATTGGTCTAATCTTTTTATGATTAGATCAATTTTTTCATCAGTAGAAAGTGTGTGCATTTTCTTAAAACCTAGAGCTACTGCTTGATTTTTAGGATTAAAAGTTTCTAAACATTTCATAATATCAGTTTTGTTTGTTAATACTACAACGATATTATAGTTGTTTAGAAATGACGTTTTTGTGATTTTCTCTAATGGCTTTGCCATTTTTATTTCTCCTACATATATATCTGCATAAAAAAACAAAAATTTAGGAAATATTTTCAGATACTTCCTAAACTATTATGAAATGTGAATTTATGACAAATTTATTTTAATAAATCTGGACGATACTTTTTAGTTTTTGCTAAACGATTGTGTTTGCGGAACTCAGCAATCTTCTTGTGGTTTCCTGATAGTAACACTGATGGAACCTTATGTCCTTCAAAATTTACTGGTCTAGTATAAGCATCATAATCTAATAGATTATCATTAAAGGTTTCATCATCTAATGACGAATCAGTGATGACGCCTTTTAATAATCTAGTTACTGCTTCAGTTATAGCCATAGCAGGAACTTCTCCACCCGTTAAAACATAATCACCAGTAGAGATAACTTGATCAACATAGTTGATGATTCTAGCATCAAACCCTTCATAGTGTCCACACACAATGATTAAATCTTTTTTATTATTAGCTAAGGCTTTTGCTTTAGCTTGGTTAAATAGTTTTCCTTGTGGGCTTGTTAAAATAACAAGACTGTTTTTGGTTTTATATTTTTTGATGGCACTAACAATGGCTGGTAGGGCAATAAGCATTCCTGCTCCCCCACCAAATTGGTAGTCATCAACTTTCTTATGTTTGTTTTTAGAAAATTTTCTAAAGTCAACTATTGTTAACTTTATTTTCTTATTTTCAATAGCTCTTTTAATAATAGAAAACTTCTTAAAGTTTTCAAATAAATCAGGAAATAAAGTTAAGATAGTTATTTTCTTCATTAGAAACTTCCTGGACGTTGTAGGTTAAATGGTCCATCTAAAGCTTCAATACGTGAGATAGTAATTGTTGATTCTCTATCTACTTGGTTAATTTGATCAATTACCATAGGTAATTCAACAGCAGAACAAATTGTAATTAACATATTTTGTTTTTTGTTGCTGTAGCCACCGATTCTTTCAACAATGCTGCTACCATGAACATAGTTGTTCTTGTATAGTAAGTCTCTAATCTTTTTAGCTTTTGGACTATAAACTTCAACACGGCATCTTCTACCAGTTGGATATAGACCTTTGTATAAGAAAGTAAATAGCAATAATGAAATTATTGTTCCGACTCAGTTAGCATTAAAGAAGAATTCACTAGAAGCACATTCTGGTGCTGCTAGACAAGCAGGTGTAAATGTTCCAAGTGCTGATGCAACTGTAATGCAAACGAAGTTTAGGGCAAAGAACAAAGTGCCAACGCTCTTTTTCTTTTCACCTGATAAGTAAACTGAAATGAAGTCAGTTCCAGCAGTTGAACCACCAACAATAAATAACACTGCAAATACAAACGAAGCAATGAATGCATATGTAACTGTTGATAGAATCAACAATACAGGTTTTACGTAGTTAGCTGGGTGGTAATCAACAAATAATGCTTGAGGAACACTAAATGGCAAAATTTGAATGTGATAATTGTTTAATGTGTGAATTCATTCGGCATGAACTTCTGGGTCGTTGCATCATAATTCAGTTGAACCAAATAATGAAATGTCACCGATGCCTGGAATTAGGTCTAATAAGAAACCAGATAAACTGTTACTTACTAGGAATACTAATGTCATCATCGTAAAACGATGACCAATCTTTTTCCAACTGAAAATGAACAGTGGAATATTAGCAATTAATAGTAATCCTCAGAACATGGCTGAGTAAATCTTAGCTGCTACATCAGCAGGTAGATTCTTATAAGCAAAGAAGCTAAATAATTTTGCAAATCCTTGCATTAAGCTGGAAAGCCCATATGTAAAGGCTCCAGTATTCTTAACAAAGAATAAAGCAAGGACTGAATAGATAACTCCTGTTAGTGCAGCTAAGGTATACTTTAATCCTACATTTTTGCTAAGATATAACTTAGCAAATGGGATAGGCTTAGCATGTAAATGTCTAAGTTCGTACTTCCCAAAATTGAAGTCGGTTCGTTTATTGTAATCTTTCATAATATACATATTATAGATAAAAAAATAAGAAGCTATGCTTCTTATTTCTTGTTTTTTGATGTTCTTAATTTTCTTGGTAGAAAATTACACCACGCATATAGCCAGATTCAAATGAAACATTGTTCATTCTAAAGAATAAATGTGCTGCTTCATCAGTATTAGGATTTACTTGACTTGCATAATCAGAGTCAAATTCATAATCAAATTCTTGGACTTCTTCTAAACCTGATCAGAATTCTTCATGAATAGTCACACTTCATTCGTTATCAGCAGACATTGCTGCCAAACCTTCTTCGTCCGAAGCAGGGTGGAGGTGGCCATCTTCACCTTCGACATATAAGAAAGAAGGAGACAATACTGGGTCAAAATCAAAATATTTAGGATCATATTGATCTTCTCTAGGCATTAATTTATACTTTAAATTCTTAATTTCAACTTTTGTTACTTTTAATAATGAACCATATGTCTCAGTGTCTTGTATTCATCTTTTATAATTAGCAGTTAATGATAAACGTGAATCATTTGTGTTAATATTGTTAATACGTGTACCAAAATATGTTATTCTAGTATCATCTAGAACAGTTGAAACTTCAGCAGAAGTTATAGTGTCTTCTGCCATAATTTTCATATTATTTTTGCAATCTTCTAGATATATTTCTAATCCTTTTTGATATGTACATTCTAGAAAACCGCTCTTTGTTGGAATGGTTCCATGTCACGAACCTTTTGTAAAATCTCATTCAGCAAAAGCTGAATCATTTTTGCATGAAACAATAGATGCTCCACAAATAGTTGCGCAACTAGCAACGCCTACAATTGGTAATAATTTCTTAAGTAATTTCATATTATTTTCTCCTATAGGTCTGGTTCTTACAAATCTCAAAATGCTTCCTTAATTCGATGCACATATGTTGGTGAATTCATATAAAAAGTTGTCATTATATATTTTACGTAATTGAATACTTCTGGATCATCAAAACAAGTTGATGTAAATTGTGAATATCAAGATGGTGTGTAGTCGATATAGAATTTACGTTCTGTATCATTTGGCAAATGATATGTTTCATCTAGAATCATTTCTCAGTCATCAACCATTGACATTTCAACGTGCCCGCAGCCTGAACCACCTGGATAATATGGATCAACAAGTTCTCCTAGAATGTGTGTATGAAGGTAATGTGCGCATCCTTCAGGCATTAATCTCCATGGTGTGCTATTATGATATGAATCATGTATACATAAAGGGTATCATTCTTGGTCTGTTTCGTCTGATCGTTTTCCTTCATCAGGGTTCATTCTAGATATTGCTGCTGGATGATTAATTCAAGAAAATTTACATTCGCCTGTAGCAGTTCCATCTTCATTTGACACTAGAACTTCCATATCAAATGATATTCTGTGTGAAACTGTATCTCATTTATAAAGCTTCACATTTGCATGAGTACATTTCATCTCATAAATGTCTAGGCCATAAGGGTTCCCCGCACTAGTTAGGAAGTTGTATGCTCACTCGTGAAGGTTATGTGTTAACATATGGATTATGTCATATGCAAATATTGAATAATCTTTTGCCACTTCATCAAAATATCATTGAGTAGCTTCTTTATATGTAAGGAATGTATATTCATCAGCAGTTGGTCTTCCGTCATATGCATCAACACCTTGTGTTTGTACGTCCCAATCTAACTCAGTTAATATGCTTTCTTTTTTACATGATGTTAAAGAAGCAATTGGTATAAGTGCTGAACAAGCAACACCAGTTAGTGGTATAAGTTTATATAATTTTTTCATTGTGTCCCCCTTAATCGATATAGCAATCATAAAGATAGTTTGAATAAATAGGCATTTTTTCAAAGATTCAAACCATTGTATCTAATGATTCATCAGGATGTTTGCCAGCTTGACAATCAAGAATATATTGTTTGTTATATTTAAACTCAAATTCATATTCAGAAAATCTGAAAATTCTGATATTTACTGATACTTCTCAATCTTCTGCTGTATTTAATCATGCTTGAATTGTATCATCCATTGAAGTTTTGTTATTTTCTGGAGCAATCACAATCATATCCTTAGGATCATCACCAACAAATGGAACATTTTCAACTCTAGCACAAAGCTTAATATTGGTTGCTTCAATGCTTGTACGAATATATTGATGTCCACGTTCGCCAAATGGTATATTGTCTCATCCTTCAACCAAAAACGCAAAAGAATCAGTTTTAGATGTGCTGTCATAAGAAATCATTCTAGATGAAACAACATCAGATGTTTGGTATTTTGTAGACATTTTGGTTTGAATAATTTGGCTGCTAATTATATCTTCAGCCAATAGTAATTCATTATTTGCAATACCTTCGAAGTATTTGCTAAGAGCTGCAGATTCGCTTTCAAACCCTTGAGTAGGTAATTTCCCTACAGTTGGTTCTCATAAACCATCCTCTATTTTCCATGTAGCATCTCAAATGCTTTTATTGTCGTCGTTACATGAAACAAGCATTGGAACAGCTATAGCTGCAACACTAGACAATGTAGCAATGGGAAGCAATTTTTTAAATAATTTCATTAATAAATTCTCCTCTTGTATTTTTTTGTAAAATACCAGTTAATTATATATATATATAGTCAAAAATGCAGGAACTTTTAAGTTAAATTAATAAAAAAAAGAAGCTATGCTTCTTATTTACCTTGTTCAGCAATTCTTGCTGATTTACCAGAACGTTTTCTCATGTAAGAGATGTAGGCTCTTCTAACTTTACCTTTTTTGTCTACATTCACTTTAACAATTTGAGGTGAGTGCATTGGGAAAGTTTTTTCTACACCGTTTTCTTTTCTTAATAAGAAAGTTCTAGAATTACCACTACCTTTAACTCTTAAACATACACCAGTGAAAGTTTGAATTCTTGCTTTCTTACCTTCAATGATCTTGTAGCTAACAGAGATCGTGTCTCCTGCTTTGAAAGCAGGAATGTCATCACGCATTTGACCTTTAACAATTCTGCTTAAGATTCTTTGTTTATTAATCTTTGCCATAATTATTTAGCCTCCGCAGGTTTCTTGCTAGCTTGTTTCTTAGAAGCTTTTTTCTTAGAAAGTTTTCTTTTCTTGTTTGGTTTAGCTTTCTTAGTTGCTAGGAATTTAGCATAAATTCCTTGTTTCTTTAAAACACTCTTAACAGTATCACATGGTTGTGCACCTTGTGCTAATAATTTTAAAGTTAATTCTTCATCAATTTTAATAGCACCAGATGCTGGGTTGTATGTACCTAATAAATGTAAGTATTCGCCATCACGTCTTTTACGTGAATCGATGGCGATAATACGATAAGCTGGTAATTTGTGTCTACCTAACTTTGTTAATCTAATTTTTACCATATAAAACTCCTAATGTGTTTTACTTTTTTATTTTTTGTCTATATATTATATGTAATTTTTAAAAATTTCTATATTAAATAACATAAAATTATTAAATAAAGGCTGATCATGAAAAGAATTGGAATCTTATATGACAAAGAAAGCAAGAAAAGATTCTTGCTTCCTGAACAAGTTAGACAATTAACTGCTAAAGGAATTACTGTTAACATTATCAAAGATATGGGAGCAGTATTCAATATTGCTGATAGTGTTTATGAAGAAGTAGGAGCAAAAGTTTATCCTGACTGAAAGAGTGTTATAGGTAATTCAGAAATTTTACTAAAAGTAAACGCTTTTACTAAACATGAATTAGAAAACATGAATGGCAAAATGGCCATCACAATGGTTAACTATTTCAATAATGTTGATATGCTTTTATACATGTTGCAAAATGGTGTAACAGGTATAGAATGAGCATCATTAGTTGATACTAATGGTTATGTTTTGTTTCCTAAATTAGAAGAATTAAAAGCAGAAAGTACTGCCATGGGAATTAAACAAGGGTTAGTGGATGTTATTCCTAATAAGTTAAAAAACAAAGTTATTTATCCACCTAAACCTAAAATCTTAATTCTTAATGCAACATTTGCTGGTTTAGCATTAGCTAAAATAGCATTAGCAAATGGCATGGAAGTAACCATTTCTGATCATGATTTAGCATATTTACAAAACTTGCAAAAAGAAATACCAGAGATTAAGATTTGTGATGCTAACTATGAAACATTGCTTGAAGTCATTTCAATGCAAAATGTTTTTGTAGTTACAACAATTAACCCATCTGATCCAACAAAATTAAGAATTACTAAAGAAATGGCAGTGAGAATGCCACGCGGTTCTTTGTTAATAGACATGTCAGCAGAAAATGGATATTCATTCCATTTTGCTAAAAAATTCCTTACTAAGGAACTTAAGTGAATTGCTATAGGCAAATCATTCTATATTGCTCCATGTGACATCCTAGAATTTTCCCCTAAAGAAACAACTGAAATTATTGCTAAGGGATCTGTGCAATACTTAATTGATGTAGCAGAAAATGGAACTAAGAGTTCATTTATTGCTAGAAAAATTAATTGCGAAAATGGCAAGGTAGTTAACCCATCCATTAATGCAAGATTAAACTTATATTAATGCTTTAAGTTCATTAATGAACTTATCTACTTGTTCTTTTGAGACTGAGCTACTTGATAAAATAGCACAGTCTTTTTTGTTGGTTATTATTTCTTTAGTTAGTTTGTATGTTCTTGGATCAACAAAAATAACTTTAGGTTGTTTTTGTTTTAGCTTTTCATAAAGAGCTTTGCCATTATGACTTTGAGTATCAGAAATAACAAAAACAATATCATATTGTTTTAGTTCTTCAATTGCCCGTTGTCGTTTTGCACTTGAAGAACAAATGGTATTACTGAATTTAATTTTAGCTGGTTCAGTAAATCATGGTTCAGTTGCTAAATAATCTTGTTTATCCATGGTTGATTGACAAACAACTTGGACATAAGGCATGTCTAAAACATGATGCAAATCATCATGATTTTTATAGACTGTTAATCTAACTCCACCTAATGCTTGAGCAGCAATAGCTTCAGGATGATTTTTATCACCATAATATGCAACATGATAGCCATGGTTGATAGCAAATTTTATCTTTGATAAAATGCTCATAACATATGGGCAAGTTAAATCATAAATTTTTCACCCTTTTGCTTCAGCATAATCAATTGCTTTAAAATCTGTTCCATGAGCAGAAAAGATAATAATGTTGTTATCAGTTGTGATCGATTTAACTAATGCTAATCTATCATGTTGAGGATTATCAAGAATTTTAACATTCTTATGTTGTAAAAATTCATCACAAACAAGATCATTATGGACAACATTACCTATTAGGTAAATGTTAGAAGAAGGATAATCATCAATTATCTCTCTTGTCTTTTTTATGACCTTTTCTACCCCGGGGCAAAACCCTATTGGTTCTACAACATGAATGTTCATATAATAATTATCTATTTTTTCTATGAAAATAATCATAATATATAATTAAACGTATATGGCAGACCTAAAAGAACAAATAAAAAATAGTTTAAACATGGGCAAAACTGGTCTTGAAATGAAGGCCAATTTGAACGTTAAAGAACCAAAGATTCAACAAAGTTGAATTGATGGTCATGTTTATGAACAAGTTTTAGAACACAATCATAAAGAAAACAAACAATGAATTTTACATGATGGACCACCATACGCTAATGGTGATCTTCACGTTGGTCATGCTTTAAACAAAATCTTAAAAGATATTATTGTTCGTTATAAAAACTCTAAAGGTTTTTATGCTCCATTTGTTATTGGATGAGATACACATGGTTTACCAATTGAACATGCACTAAGTAAGAAACTTGGTAAAGACTACAACCAATTATTAATTAGTGAAAAGAGACAAAAATGTTATGACTTTGCTTTAGCAAACATTGCTAAACAAAAAGAACAATTCTCTAAATTTGGATTGTTTACAGATTATGACAAGATCTATATGACAATGACAAAAGATTATGAAACAAGACAACTTAATCTTTTCTTGTCAATGATTGAACAAAAACTAATTTTCCAAGCATTGAAACCAGTTTATTGATCTTGATCAAGTCAAACAGCTTTAGCTGAAGCCGAAATTGAATATAAAGATTTAGAAGCTGATTCTATTTATGTTGGTTTCAATGTTGTTGATGGCAAACAACTATTAGAAAAAGATGATCAAATTGTAATTTGGACAACAACACCTTGAACTATTCCAAGTAACTTAGCCGTTGCAGTTAATCCAGAATTTGAATATGTTAGAGTTGCTGTTGGCAGCAAGCACTATGTTGTAGCTAAACAACTTTTAACAACAGTTGCTAAAGCAATTGGCTGAAACCAACACAAGATTGTTAAAACATTTAAAGGCCAAGATTTAGAAAAAGTTATGTATGCCCATCCTTTATATAACAAACCTTGCCCAATAATCTTAGCAGATTATGTTTCTATGGATGATGGAACTGGTTGTGTCCATAACGCACCAGGTTTTGGTGATGATGACTATCTAGCATGTAAGGCATACAAGATTGAACCATTCTGTCCAATTGATAAAATGGGTCGCTTTACTGCTGAAGTAAATGATAAAGAACTAGAAGGAATCTTCTATGAAGATGCTAATGCATCTATTATTGAAAGATTAAAAGCAAACGGTAATCTTTTAAAAGCAAGTAAGATTGTCCACTCGGCCGCAATTGACTGAAGAACTAAAAAACCTGTTTTATATCGTGCAACAAAACAATGATTTGTTAATATTAACAACATTAAGAAAGACATCATTAAAAACTTAAATGCTGTTAAGTTCAATTCTGAATCAAATAAGAATCATATGAAAGAAATGATTCAAAACAGATCTGAATGATGTATTTCTAGACAAAGAGTTTGAGGTGTACCAATCTGTATCATCTATGATGATAAAGAACAACCTCTTCTTGATTTAGATTTATGTAAACACATTGTTGACATCTTATCTAAAGAAGGAACAAATGTTTGATTTGAAAAACCAGTTGAATATTTCTTAACAGATAAGTATCATGGCAAACATTACACAAAGTGTATGGATACAATGGATGTATGATTTGACTCTGGATCAAGTCATATGATGTTTGAAACATTAGGTTGAAATAAACAATGTGATCTATACCTAGAAGGTAATGACCAATATCGTGGATGATTTAACTCTTCTATTATTACTTCTACGATAGTAAAGAAATGTTCACCATACAAACAATTAATCTCTCATGGTATGACTGTAGATGAACAAGGAAGAAAGATGTCTAAGTCATTAGGCAATGGTGTTGATCCATTAAAAGTTTGTGCTAAATATGGTGCTGATATTTTAAGAATGTGAGTAGCAAATAGCAACTATGTTGCTGATGTGGCTATTTCAGAAAACATTCTTAAACAAATCTCTGAAATCTATCGTCGTATTAGAAACTCATTATTTAGATTCTGTTTAAGTAATTTAGCTGACTATGATTTTGCTAAAGATGCTAAATACTTCTTTGGCCCAGAAGATTTATATGTCTTGAATCAACTTAAAACTAATATTAAAAAAATCAATCAAGCATATGAAACATTTGATTTCTCAGTAATTGTTAAAACAATTAATGCTCATGTAATTGAATTAAGCAGTTGATACTTTGATTTAATTAAAGACACTTTATATTGTGATGAAGCTAATAATGAAAAACGTAGAACAATTCAAACTGTTTTATATTTCCTATTAAATAGTTATTTATGTTTCTTAGCTCCAATCATTCCTCATACTGCATTTGAAGTTCATGGTTTTGTTAATAAACCAAACAAAGCAGCTAACATAATGTTAGAACCATGAGTGGATAAACTTCCATTTGAAGTTGAACCAATCAATCAAGAAATGTGAAACATGATCTTTAAATTAAAAGATTTAGTATTTACAAAAATTGAAAAGACGAGAAATGATAAGGTTATTGCTAAGAATAATGAAGCAGACATTACATTATCATTCAATAACAATCTAAAGATTGATCCAGCACTATTAAAGAAAATCTTTAATGTTGCTAAAGTAACAATTAATTCAACTAATGATGACAAGATAACAGTTGAAGCAACAAAAACTAATTATGTTAAATGTATTAGGTGTTGAAACTACTATCCAGCAGACGAAGTTCAAGATGAACTATGTCCACGTTGTGCTAAATTACTTAAGAAATAAATTTATCGTTAGCAATGAAGACTAGGTCCTTACCTAGTTTTTTATTTACGTCTTCAACTATTTTATGTAATTTGTTTTGGCGTTTAGGCATTAGTTGTTGTTCTAATGATTCGTTAGAATCAGTTCTTCTTAGTTTAGATAAGTTGATGCCAAGTAATCTAATTGGACTACTACCATCTCAAACTGTTCCAAGTAGTTTAAGAGCATAGTTAGCTAAGTCTTCTCATTTATGAATGTAACGAGTTAATGATTGATTTTTAACTCTATTAACTTTGTTAAACTTATAGATTACACCAACACAACAACCTTCCATCTTATATGCTTCAAGTTTACTTTGTAGTTCTTGAGCAATATATTTGATGGTTGTTTCAATTTCATTTAGATCAGTAGTTTGATCTAATAATGTATGACTTACTGATTGACTCTTTGGATCATTCTTACTTGTATCAACAAAATCATCGCCATGACCTAAAGCATTTTGTCATGTAACATATCAATTACGATCTAGAGTTGCTTCTAGCAACTTGATATCATCATAGTTAGCTAAATCACCAATACTGTTAATACCAATTTGTTTTAAACGTTTAGCAGTTGGTGGTCCAACAAAGAACATTTCTTCAATTGGCAATGGTCAGATTTTAGTTTTTAGTTCTTGTTCAGTTAAAACAGTAGTAATACCATATGGTTTGTTTAAATCTGTAGCCATCTTGGCTAAGAATTTATTATGACTAATACCAATTGAAACAGATAGTCCTAATGTTTTCTTAACACTTGCTTGTAAGTGTTTTGCTAATAAAACTGGATCATTATTGAAATGTTTAATAGCATTAGTTACGTCTAAGAAGCATTCATCAATAGACATTTCTTGACAAATATTAGAATAATGTTTTTTGATGTAATCAAAAAATTGCATACTCATCTTGTCATATAGTTCATAATGACCAGGAACAACAATTAATCTTGGATATTTGTTTAATTCCATATATATAGGTTTAGCTGCTTTAATTCCTAGTTTTCTTGCCGGATAACTAGCACACGAAACAACAGAACGTTTGTTGCGTCCACTAACAACAAAGATTTTTCCTTTTAGTTTTGGATTGACAGCTTCTTCACAACTACAGAAGAATGCATCTAAGTCAATATGAAATATTGTCTTGTTCATTACACTCTCCTTAAGCAAACTAAAAATTCAGTGTTATTACTTTTTGCTCCAGTGATTGGGGAAGCAACAACATTACTAACCTGTAATCCTAGTTTGGTTGCACAGTTGCAAACCGAGCTAATTGCTTGATTGTGATATTTTTCAGGAATGATTCCTTTACATTTATCTAATATTTCTTTTGTTAATTCAAATTGAGGTTTGATCAAACAAACAAATGTAAAAGGATAGTTAAATAATTTAACTACATGTTCGATTATTTTCTTAGCTGAAATGAAACTAACATCGCAAGCAATAAAATCTATATGTTCAAAATCGTTTGATTTAGTTTTGCAAAAGTGTGTTTGTTCCAGTAAAACAACTTTATCACTTAATAATGATTTATCAAATTGGTTTGTACCAACATCTACGGCATATACTTTTTTGGCACCATGCTTTAGCATTACATGAGTAAAACCGCCTGTTGAACAACCAATATCTAAACACACCTCGTTATTTAGATCAATCTTGTATTCTTCTAGAGCTTTTAATAATTTATAAGCCCCACGTGACACTCAAATATCACTTGGAACTTTTAGTTCTACCTTATCTGTATCTTTAACTAAATAACTTGGTGTTGTTTCTTTAACACCATTAACAAAAACATAACCAGTAGTAACAAATTGGTTTAGTTTGTTTCTAGAGTATTGTTTATAAGATTGGGTTAAAAATTTATCTAATCTAATAGCCATAATTTTTATCTATATTTAAATTATAATAATTTATATATGGAAACACAATTTACAAATAAAACCTATACCAAGACCCAAGTATCACTATTGACTAAGTCAATGTTGATATCTGGTATTGCGTTTGTTATTATTGGGTTATTGAGCTTTGGATGAGCTCACATGTTTAATAATGCAAACATGGCTACTAACATCTCTATGGGGTTACCAATCTTCTTATTAACATTGTTTACAGGTGTTATTGTTTCAATGTTATGAACAAAGAATATGGTAGGTAATGGATCATTAGGTCTAACATTATTATGTTATGGTGTATATATTCTATCTACATCATTAGCCTTTGGCTGATTGTTTGCTTTAGGCTTTGAAGCTGATTATGGCTGGCTATGAGCAATGTTCTTAGTTGTTGGTGGGATCTTCTTACTAGCAACATTGATTGCTAAGACAGCATCTATTAAGAGTATTATGACAATGGGTAAGATTATTGGCATTGTTGGAGTAACAATGTTTGTGTTCTTCTTTGCTTTCTTAATAATGATGATTATTAGTTTAGCAATGCACAATATGGGAGCAATGGATTGAGTATGCTCACTTATTATGATGGGCATGGCTGTCATTACCTTCTTATATATTGTTATTGATATTTGACAAATTAGTAAGATTAGTGAGTTCTCATCAGTTACTGATGTATCTTACAAATCAATTTGAACTTGATTCGTTGGTTTTAGATTATTAACTGACTTAGTTAACTTACTATTCATTGTCTTTATCTTTTTCTTAAGATTTGCTAGAAGATAGTTATGAGTTGTATTTTTTGCGACATTGCCTCTGGCAAGGTTAAGTGCTATAAGATAGCAGAGAATAAAAATGCTTTAGCTTTTTTAGATATCTCTCCTTTAGCTAATGGCCACACTGTTATTATTTCTAAACAACACTATCCAGATTGACAAGCAACACCATTAAATGTTTTACATGATATGGTTGATTTGTCTGTCCAAGTTGCTGATATCTTAACTAAAAAGTTAAAACCATGAGGCTTTAACTATTTAAGCAATCAAGGCAAGATTGCTAGTCAAGCAATTTTACATGTGCATTTCCATGTTATTCCTAAATATGTTAAAGGTCAAGGCTTTAGATTAGATTGCAATCGTGTTAATATAGAAGACGTTGAAAAGATTGCTAAAAAACTAAAAGCAAAATAATCTTAATTAATTGATTTATAGGTGTCAAAACACTATAAAATAATATACATATGATAACTAAAAACAAATTTTTAGATTTTGTTTCAAAACAAAACTATATTAAAGAATTATCTATAGCTGAACATATCATTCTTTGACTTAACGTTGCTTTGAGCATAAGTCTTTTTATCGCTCAAATGGTACTATCAAAGGATGATAAACCATATGCTCAATGAACTACATGATTAACATTAATCTCAACTGTTATGTCAGTATTTTCTGTGATGGCTGGTGCCAAGCAAAGGATTTTATGTCCTTTCCTAGGAATCATTTGTTCTATCTTATTAGTAGCCGTTGCCTTTGGCAATAGATTATCAGGTTCTATGATAATGTATATATTTAATGCTGTAATGCAAACAATAGTATTCATTATTTGATTTAGATCATCAAAAAATAAAATTACTATTCAACCAGTTCAATTTAAATTATTGTTTGTCATTATATATATTGCTTGTTTTGTTGGTCTATCCGCATTATTTGCATGAATTGAAGGAATTGATGCATTTAGT
Source organism: Mycoplasmoidaceae bacterium (assembly GCA_049177155.1). Taxonomy (GTDB): domain Bacteria; phylum Bacillota_I; class Bacilli_A; order Mycoplasmatales; family Mycoplasmoidaceae; genus Hennigella. Next base: position 358,689 of record CP185407.1, read on the forward strand.
CAATGATGATTTGACAAAGCTCCATTACCATTACCAATTAGAGTATTTGATGCAGCAGCACTAATGTTTACTGTAGCTGCATGTTTCCCAATGCTAAAGAAATGTGACTTTGTTTGATGAATTTATATTATTTGCGACGTTGCTATTGCAATGACATGAGCACTAAAAGCTTCAATGATTGCTGATGAAAATGTTTTCAATGCTTGATCAATGTTTGTTTCTGGTCTAAGTATGTGCGCAACTTGTGTACTTGGAATAATTAATTGAAAAAAAGCACTAAAGAATAAGGCATAGCCTTATTTTTTATTAATTATTCACTTTTACTATATAATTAAAAAACACATTCAGCAAAATAACATTATTTAACTCTAGTCAACAACGAGTAAGTGTTAAGAGTAAATAAGCTGTAATCATCGAAATTATTAGTGTTGAATCTATAAATAAGTGTTATTTTATTGTTGTGTTAATAATATTTGAAAGGATTAAAAATGTCAAGATATACAGGTAGTATAAACCGTAAGTCTAGACGCTATGGCTTTTCTTTATTAGAAAACAACAAAGAATTTTCTAAGGGAAAGAAAAGAACATATGCGCCTGGTGCTCATGGTGCAAACAAGAGAAAATTGTCAGGTTATGCTGAACAATTACAAGAAAAGCAAAAACTTCAATTCATGTATGGCATGAATGATAGACAATTTAGAAGATTATTCGTAGTTGCTAAGAAGATGAAAGGTTCTAATGCTATGAACCTATTAATCGTTCTAGAATCTAGAATTGATAACTTAGTATTCAGAATGGGCTTTGCTCCAACAAGAAGAGCAGCTAGACAATTAGTAACACATGGACATGTGTTATTAAATGGAAAGAAATGTTCTATCCCTTCAACAATTTGTAAGATTGGTGATAAGATTTCAATTAAAGAAAAATCACAAGCATTACCAGTTGTTAAAGATACAGTTTTAGCTAAACCTCTAGAATTTGTTAAAGTAGAAGGCACTGGTAAAACTGGCGAATATGTAAGATATCCACAAAGAGAAGAACTAAACCCAGAAATCAACGAAACATACGTTGTTGAATGATACAACCGTTTAGTATAAGAAAAAGAGGCTATGCCTCTTTTTTTATTTGATTGTAAGCTTCATACATTAGTTTAGCAAGTTCGTATGGTGCAACTCTACCAGTTGCTCCACCAAAAGCAGGAATAACAATTGATTTAATCTTGTTATCCATAGCTACTTTTAGTGTTGAATACATACAGTCCTTAACAACTTTAGTATTTTTAATAATTGATGGACTAATCATGGTTGGACTATGAATTAGTTTTATCTTTGATCCTGGAATATCAATAATAAAAGCTGAACCTACTTGTTGAATACCTTTATAGTTCTTAACTATATAAGCTTGTACTTTCTTAGTTAATTCTCAACCGAAGTAATCAGAAATGGCATAATCATAACCACCATTCATGATTCCTTTAGAGTTGCCAGGACTAACAACACAATCTACTTTATATTTATCCATGAAAGATTTAAAATCACCAGTGATGATCTTAACATCTTTTTCATTTTGAAAGTATTGTTGTCAAGCAGTAGTGACAACAGGTTCTTTATCTAATAGATAGATCGTCATCTTATTGTTCAACATATTGTCAAATTAAATCTTGTTTATTTTCTTTGTCAAAATGTTTAATGAATCAGTCATTAATAAATGGAGCAGCAACAAGCAAAGCAAAGAAGCATCAGAAGTAGATCATTACTTCTTTAAATGTTAGATATTCTGGAATTAAACCACCTTTAGCTTGTTTTGCAGTTAAGAACAAACCTCAACCGTTTTGATAGTCATCATTTCAGCTAAGGCCACCTGTTAGAACCTTTTGTACTGGTTCAACTATATATTGATAGATACCACAGAAGCTGAAAACAAAGATACATGCTAAGACACCAATTACTGCAGCAATTGGGAAGATTTTAAATTTAATAGTTTCGTGGTTATGAGTGGCACGGTTTTTCAATCCACCTCAGATAGTTCCTCCATATATGATATATAGGAAGGTAATCATAACACTTGATGTTCCATCAGCTATAGTATCAGTATTTTTAATTGCTGATGGTATGATGGTTATTACTCACCATATACCAACTAAGAAAGCTAAATATATTGTTCCAGCAAACAATGGACTATTTGGTTTTTTATTAGTTAATGCTTTACCTTTAAAGAAAGTACCATCTTCACAAACAGCTTGAAGACCTCTAGTTCCAGAAAAGACTAAAGCATTTAATGTACCAATTAAACATATAAATAAGAAGATTGATATTAAATAAGTTAATAATTGCTTAACAATTGGATTTAAACCTTCCATGTTCATTAATTCATAAACATTACCAGTTCCAGCTGTTATACAACCAATAGTTATTCCCACATACACTAATGAAATAACAACAACACCTAAAACAACGGCAATTGGTACGTTCTTTCTAGGTTCATTCATATCACCAGCAATATTACCTACTACTAGGAAACCTTCATATGAGAATAAAATGGCAGGAACAGCTTTGAACATTCCAAATACATCTAAAGAACCACTAGCATTAACAGGTGTTGATGTTGTTGTCTCAACATTATGTCATAGTCCACTATCTGCATAGAGAATTCCAAAGACAACACCTAATAAGATTACCATGCCAATAGGAATAAATTTAATAAGTCCAACAACATTACTAAATTTACCCATACTTTTACTTACAAAGTAATTTAGTAATAATAGAACTAGGAATATACCTCCACCTATAATAAAGATATATAGTGCAGATAAACTACCAAAACTAAACCCACCAATTCTTGAACCTTCAACTCCTAGTTTAGCAAAACAGTTTAGAACAGCTTCGCCAACAAAGAAAACAACTGAGAAGGTATTAATAGCATAGAAGGCTAAAGGATAACCTACTTTAGAATAACGACCAAAGCCATGGCGACAGAACATTTGTGATCAACCACCAAGACCAGCATTTTTGTTTTGCATTCTACATGTTGAGATTTCAGCAAACGATAGAGCTAAACATAGAACAATAACAATTGAGATACCTCATGAGCATAAGATACCAACGAAATTATTGTTGTTTAAATTAAAAACTGTTTTGTTCTTAAAAAAGATACCAATACCAACAACTGCCCCGAAAATAATCATGATGGCAGAGAATAAACCTATTTTACCAGCTGTTTCTTGTTTAACTTTAGGCATAATTAATAGTAAAAATTAATATTAATATTAATTATAGTTATTTTTGGTATTTTGAACAAGAAAAAATTCTAGCCTTTTCAGCTAGAACTTTTTTGTTAGTTTAGAACGATTTCGTCTGGTGTTGGATATTGTCAAATTAATGATGTTAAATTTGATAAGTCTTTCTTATAAATTAGGAAGTCATTAATGAATGGAATAGCTAACATAACAGCGGCTATTGATCAGAAGACAATACATTCAGATCAGTTTTCTCATTGGTAACCAGCATGAACACCTCTTTCATCAATAAATGTTGTGTGTAGCATGTTAGCTAATGGATATCCATCATTATCTTGAACGAATAATCCTCAGTTATTTGGGTTAACTGCGTGTGGGTTTAAGGCAACATCAACAATGTTTTCATAAACACCACTGAAGGCAAATACAAAGAAGCAAGCTAAAACACCAATAACTGCAGTTACTGGGAAGACTTTAATCTTCTTAACTTCTACCTTATGTGTTAATCTATTAACAAAACCACCTAATAGTACTGATCCATATAGTAGGTATGTCATAACTACTAGAATCATACTACTTGCATCGGCAATGGCATCAGTATTCAATAAGACAGATGGAATACCAATACCAAATCACCAAATGGCGATCATAATACTAAAGTAAACAGCACCAGCAAATAATTTACCAGGTTTTTTGTTGGCTAGTTGTTTTCCTTTAAATAATGTGTTGTCTGTACAAGCAACTTGGTAAGCACGCATACCAGTAAAGACCATTGCGTTTAATACACCGATAATGCAGATGAAGATGAATACTGACATTATTGTGTTAAGAATATCAGCTGCATGGTCATTACCATTGCATACTAAGTGCATTAAGTGGTAAACGTTACCAGTACCAGCAGTCATACATCCAATTGTAATAGCAATGTTTAATCCTGAGATGATTAGCATAGCTAAGATAATTGAAAGTGGAACGTTCTTTTCTGGTTTGTCCATTTCACCAGCTACGTTACCAATAACTAGATAACCTTCAAAGGCAAATAGAACAGCAGGAATACAAGAAATAATTCCTGAAACGTCTAATGCTCCTGTATCTTTTCAGCTAAATTCTGAAATTCCAACTTCTCATTGTCCTCATCATTGGTTGTTTCATAAACCGTTTTTACCGTTCATGATACCAAAGATGATACCAAGTAAACATACAGCAGCTAAAGGCAAGAATTTGATTAGACCAGTAACGTTACTGAATCTAGTCATACCTTTAGATGTGTAGTAGTTTAGGAAGATGAATAAAGCAAATAATGCACCACCTACTAAGAAGATGTAGAAAGTAGTCATTGGTGCACCAAAGTCAATGATACCAGGACTACCAAAGATGTTTAATGCTGCTTCTCCTGTAAAGAACAAGATAGCAAACGTTAACACTGGGTAGTATACTTGTGTATACATTAATTTTGTGAAACGACCAATATGGTGGCCATTGAATCTTGTTGCTCAACCACCAAGACCTTCAGATTTGCTTTTAGTTTTGCAGGTGACTATTTCTCCATAGGAAATAGCAATACATAGCACCATGATAATAGCTATCAATCATGATATTAAAACGCCGATTCAGTTACCGTTGTTTGATCTAAAAACTGCATAGTTCTTAAAAAAGACACCGATACCAACTACAGCGCCAAAGATAATCATGACTGCACTAAATAAGCCAATCTTACCAGCCGTTTTTCGTGAAACTTTTGGCATGTAATTTTCCTTTCGTTTAAATAAATAATTACTTTTATATTATAGATCTAATAATTTATTAAAAAATGATAATTATTTAATAATTATCATTTTATTGGTTTCTTATTGTGCTTAGTTAGATAAGCATTTATTTTAGAAAAAGGTTTAGATCCTTTAAAGCTTTTGTAGTAACCTAAAGGACTAGGATGACTAGAGGCAATAATCAAATGCTTAGAAGTATCGATATAAGGTATTAGTTCTTGGGCATTATTGCCTCATAGAACAAATACTACATTATTACATTGGTCATTAATGGTTTTAATAACAGCAGTAGTAAAGTGTTCTCACCCATGATTCTTATGTGAATTAGGCTCTCCTTTATTAACAGTAAGAACACGATTAAGTAATAAGACACCTTGGGCTGCTCAATCTTTTAGTTCAGTATCAGTTCTGTCTATTCCTAAATCATCTTTAAGTTCCTTAAAGATGTTAATTAATGATTTAGGAGTTTGTACTCCTTCATTAACTGCAAAAGCTAAACCATTAGCAAAACCAGGAGTATGATATGGGTCTTGGCCAACAATTACTACTTTGGTTTCTTTAATATTAAAATAATGAAAACAAGCAAATAAGTTTTCTGGGTCAGGAAAGATTTCTTTTGTCTTTCCTTCCGAATTAATAAATTTGATTAAATTCAAAAAGTAATCTTTATTGATTTCTTGTTGAATAAATTGTTTTCAATCCATAAACTAATTATAAAAAGAAAAAGTATGCATAGCATACTTAGTCTTGTGGTAAATCGGTTGCAGTAATGAACTCATTTGTATTAATAGATGTATCTGATCCAAATAAGCAACCTAGGAATGTTAAAAGTTTTTTGCTATCTTCTGATAATTTTGTTAAATCTTTTTTTCATCCTTCACTATTAGTTCTTGAAAGTAATCCTAAGAAATTATTTAATTTCTTATTAACTTTGCTTTGATCAAAGATTTTAACTGGTGTTCCATCTTTTTTAGCTGTGTATTCTTTATAGATTTCATCGCCATATAACTTATTAAAGAAGGCAGGGAAGATGTTTTGAATTTTGTTCATTGTTGCTCTATTTTTATCAGCATGTTCATCATCTAATATTCAAGTTCCACTTCCTGGTGTTGTTTCTTTTACATAAACTCGAACACTATAACTTAATAAAACAACAAAATCTTTGCATGATAAGCTACCTAAACGTGCATCTTGTGAACTTTCAGCTGATGTAGAACTTTGTGCTTTAAGCGCAAATGCTTGTTTTGTAGGTTTAGCGTCTATATCGTCACCAACAAATTTTTTGTAATTTGCCTTTTCTCAACTATTACCAATAGTTGATAGAATTTGATTTTTAGATGAATAGTAATCAGAGACAATAAATGAGTTTATAGATTTACCATTTTCATCAGTATTAGTTGGATTTAAGTATGTTGTAGTTAAATCATCAAAAGTTACTATAACAGGGACATAGTCATAAACATAATCAATAACGTCAAGAGGGTTATCTTTGTCGGTTTTATCTTTGTCAAAATGTTTTGAACTATAGTATTTTGTACTTTCAGGTTCGAATGTTCCGTCGTGTCCTTCTAATAAATTTGCAAAAGTTGTTGTGAAGTCACCTGTTGCTTTGTATTCAGGAAGAGGAAATGTTGAGTTTTTAAAATGGAAATTTATGGATGAACTTCTCATAATTGCTTTAGCAACACTTGCACCTAATAGATTAGATAATGCAAAATCCAATTCAAAGAAATTTTGATTTGTGCTGTCACCCTTAGTTCCATGGTTAAATGTGTAGTTTGCACCAGTACCTCAAGCAATATTTAAGTTTGTTTGATTTTCATCTTTAACACTTACTTGTTGTGCTTGGTATTGTAAAGCTAATTCGATAAAACTCTTAATAGCAGAACCAATACTTGAAATAAAGTTAGTGTTTGTAGCTAAAGCTGCATTTTGCGCATTAAACACAATTTCTTTTTTTGTTTTTTCGCCTTCTTTTCATTTATCAGTTGCATAAGAAATAAGATGTGAATCACCAGATGTGTATCAACCAGCACTGCCTTCTACTCATTCCCCGTGTTCATCAGGTACTTCATCCACAAATTTCATTGGTAATGAATATGCATAATTATTACCACTTGGTTGCACAGAATAATTAGATTGAAGATAAGATAACATATTCTTATGATCAAAGTCATAATGATTACCACTAAAGGCACTATATGGCCCACCACTAGCTAATGTTGAACCAATTGATAATGGTCTTGCTGAACCTCATGATTGACTGCAACTTGTCATAGTTGTCATTGGGACAACTATGGCAGGAGCAGCACAACCAGTAAGTAATAATGTTTTAATTAGTTTCATCTTATTTATCTCCTTGGTAACCTAATGATTCATAGAACTTACCATATTTAGTGTTCATTGATAATGGTATTGTTCTTAATGCACCATTTCTATGTTTAGCAATGATGAAGTCAACAGGAATAACATCTGGTACATCTTTTGGACCAGCTGCTTTAATTGGTTCATCATCAACTTTTTCATCTTCTTGTTTGTTTAAGAAACAAACGATATCAGCATCTTGTTCCAATGAACCAGATTCACGTAGGTCAGAAAGAATTGGTCTACCACCACGTTTTTCTACATCTCTTGATAATTGAGCAAGAGCAATGATTGGTGCATTGATTCTTCTTGCTAACAACTTAATCATTCTTGAGATAGTAGAAACTTCTTGTTGTCTGTTAGCTTGGTTGTTCTTTAAAGCTGGGCCCTTCATTAATTGAAGATAGTCAATAACAACTAGTTTAATGTTGTATTCAGATTTAAGTTGTTTTAACTTAGCTTGAATATCAACAACTGATACTGCTTCATCATCAATTAAGATTGGTAATGTTTTTAATGAATCAAGTGAAGATTGAACTTTTACTCAATCACGATCAGTCATTTTGCCTGAACGTAGAGAAGAAGCTTCCACTTCAGCATTCATACTAACAAGACGTTGACATAGTTGTTCTTTTCCCATTTCTAATGAGAAGATAACAACTCTGTCTTTTTCACTTGTCTTGTTTTCTCTGATTTCTTCGGCAGAGTTATTGATAAAGTTTAAGGCAATAGCTGTTTTGCCAACACCAGGTCTTGCTGCTAAGATGATTAAGTCACCAGGTTGGAAACCATTAGTGATTTTATCAAGAGTAGGAAAACCTACAGCTGTTCCAGTAATTTCTTGTTTACGTTGTCTTAATTTATTAACTTTATCTAAATAAGCATTAGCTACATCACTAATTGGTGATAATCTATCAGCATGTTTAGATTGAGTAATATCTAGAAATTCATTTTCTAGTTGCGCAATTTGATTGTCATATTGGGCAAAGTCAATCTTAGTATTGATCACACGTTGACTAAAGTTATCTAGTTGACGTTTAATACTTGCATTCTTGATTAATTCAATGTTTGCTTTTAAATCATCTTCATAAGCAAATCCAGAAGCAATTTCTTCTAGATATGCTTGTCAATTGGCAAATTGTCATTTGCTATTGTTAGCAATATAGTCTGTTAAAGTATTTTTATTAATTTGTTTTAAATGGCCTAAGTGGATTTCTAGAATTGCTCCATATAATAGAGCATTCTTGTTATCTAGGAAATCTTTTTGTGTTAGAGCAACAGAACATTCTTCAACAGTGATTGGATCGTTGAAGATTGTTGTTAACACTTCTTGTTCACATTTAACAATGTAATTGTCTACAGTTTGTTTAGCCATATTATTCTCCTGTTATAGATATTGTTACATAGGCAACAACATCTTTATGTAATTTGATGCCAAGTTTGTATCTTCCTAGGCCATAGGAATTAGTAGCATCAATTAGCATGTATTTATCAATGACAATTCCTTTATTAGCTAATTGGTCAATGATTTGTTTATTAGATACACTACCAAATGCTTGTCCATTGTTAGTTTTTAAAGTAAATTCTAAAGTTAGTGCTTCAATCTTGTTCTTAAGCATTGTTGCTTGTTTAACTTCATAATCATATTGTTGCTTTTCAGCAGCAACTTGTTTATTAACAATTTCTTTAGCTTTAGTAGTATTGCTAATTGCCTTACCAGCGTTAATTAAGAAATTACCATAACCGTCTTTAACATCTACGGTTTGGTTTTTCTTTCCTAAGTTTTTAACGTCTTGTAAGAGTATTAGTTTCATTATTCGTAAGATTTAACAAATGGTAATAAAGCAACGATTCTTGCTCTCTTGATAGCATTAGCTACCATTCTTTGGTGTTTTTGGCATAGACCAGAAACACGTCTAGGTGTAATTTTGCAACTAGGTGTTAAATAGTGTTGAAGTAATTCAACATCTTTGTAGTCGACATAGTCGATGCCTTTAGCACATAGTAAGCAAGGTTTTTTACGTTGAATACGTTTTTTATTTTTTCTTGGTGTTCTTTTTTCCATAATTATTTAGCCTCTTCTTCATTTATTCAGTCTAATTCAGATAATCCATCATCAACTTGTTTAGGTTGAGCTGGTTTAGTGTAGTCACCTTCAGTGTCAATGATCTTTGTTGCAAAGTTATCATTAACTGAAACTAATGTTTCGCCTTCTTGTTGTTTGCTTCTTTTAACAATTGTTTTTAAAGAATCAACAATGATTTCTGTAACATTAACGTTTCTACCTTCTTTATTTACATAACTTCTTTTGTTTAATCTACCATCAATAGCTACTGTATCACCTTTTTTAACATAAGTAGATAGATAGTTAGCTTGTTGGTTTCATGCTACACAGTTAAAGAAGTTGGTGTGATCTTTACCTTGAATGTTGTCATTACATGCAACAGAGAAGTTAACTAATGTCTTTCCTGTTGATGTTTGTTTAGGTAGTGGATCAGCTGTAAGGTTACCAACTAAAAAGACTTTATTCATCTTTAGCTTCTTTCTTAGCTTCTGCTCTTGCTTCCATTTCAGCAGCAATGGCAGCTTTCTTAGCAGCCATTAGTTCTTCAAATTTCTTTTGTCTTTCAACAAAGATCTTTGCTTTCTTTTGGCTACGAGCTACTTTCTTTTCATTATGAATTGCTCTTCAACCATAATTGTGTTCTAGATTCATAACTAAGAATCTTAAAACATCTTTATTAATTAGAGTTAAACGATTAAATTCTCTAATAATTTCTGGTTTGTCACAAGCAAAATTAAGCACATAGTAATATGCTTGTGAACATTTATTAATCTTATATGCCATCTTCTTTAGGCCTAATTTAGTTTCTTTTAAATCTTTAGTGCCTGCTAAAAGTTTTTGGCAGTTAGCTGAAACAGCATCAGCATCTGTTGCTGATTTGTTGCCGTCGACAACTAACATAATTTCATAGTTAGTCATTTATATATAGTCTCCTTGGGATATTTGCTACATAGCTCAGTAGCATAGAGGCTTTATATATTAAATAATATATAAACTTATATAAATAATATATAAGGCGATATCATTATACATATTTTTCTTTTATAATTGAATTATTGTTATAATTATTTAAATATCAAAATTGCCGAAGTAGCTCAACAGGCAGAGCAACTGACTTGTAATCAGTAGGTTGTTGGTTCGATTCCGATCTTCGGCACCATTAAAAAAGACTGGATTTGCTCCAGCCTTTTTTATTTTTCTATAACACTCACTTTACGTTTGTTGTTATCAAATCTTGTATATTTAACAACACCATTTTTTAAGGCAAATAATGTATGGTCTGTTCCCATGCCTACATTTTTACCTGGATAAACTCTTGTTCCTCTTTGACGGTAGATGATTTGTCCAGTTTTAGCTACCTTACCATCAGGAATTTTAGCTCCTAAAAATTTAGGATTAGAGTCACGACCGTTTTTAGTCGAACCTACTCCTTTTTTAGATGCGAAGAATTGTAAATTAATTGTTTTCATAATTATTATCCTTTGATTATTTTAACATATTGTTTGAAATCATGTGTAAGTGGTTTTAGTTGTTTCACAATTAAACCTAGATACTCTTGATTTTGTTTAGTTTTGTTAATTAGCTCTAGTTTAACACCATTGTGTTTCTTATCATAAGCTAGTTGGATGTCTTTAGCTTTGAATCATGTTAATGCTCCAAAGAAGATACCACTAACTGCTGCACAGACAATGTCTTTGCCTTTTTTGGCTTGACAGGCATGTCCTTTAAGTTCTAGAGAATTTTTAGTGTAACTAATAACAATCATTATCCAACGATTTCTTTAACTACTAACTTAGTATATGGTTGTCTATGACCAGTTTTGTGAGTGTGGTGTTTTTGTGGTAAGTGTTTAATGTTAACAATTTTCTTGCCTTTGCCTTGTTTTAATACTGAACAAACAACTTTTGCTCCAGTTAAATAAGGTTTACCAATTTTATTGTCAATCATTAGAACTTGACCAAAGGTAATTTGGTCTTTTTCTTTAGCGTCAAGTTTTTCAACATAAATTTCATCATTAACTGAAACTTTATATTGCTTGCCACCAGTTTCAAATATTGCAAACATAGTTTATATCCTTTCATGACTCGCCTGTTCGAAACTTAATTCTATTTAGTGCGGTTGTAACCATAAAAATTAAAATATGGTTTATTTATTATATATGTAAATAGATTATTTAATAAAAAAAGAGCAGTTAAGCTCTTTTATTCATATCAATAGTATGTGTGGCCAGGAACTGGATCGGCTGTATAGTCGCCACCGGTATTCGCAAACATAGCATAGACAGCTCTAAAAGCTTCATAATTAGGGCATGTTAAGAAAGGCGTTCCAGGCCCACCATCATTTATTTTTAATTTTCTGCATTCATTAAACATTTGGAGACAAGATTTTTCGTCTAAATGGTTAAAAGCTAATGCTGCAACCGAAGATAAATTATCGCAACGATAGAACATAGATTGATAGCAGTTAGGCACTAATGTTAACGCAGGGAGTATAGGGGTCGTTTCAACATCGCTTCAACCAAACATACCACTATAACAATTTTTAGCAAGTGTAGTAGAAGGGAGCGTAGGAACCGAAGATATTTGGCTATCCCAAAATAAATTATTAAAACAATGTGGTGTCAAAGATGAGAAGTTTATCATTGACATGACGTTGCCTGTAACATTTACTAGATTACTGTCACTAGTATTAAATATGAAATTGAAATAGCCTTCATCAGTTGATAAAACATCTTTTGTGTTTCTCACATACACTGGTTGGTTTGGTTGCAAAGCAATTCATGATCCATCTCAGTCAGACCAAGTCGGAATAGAAGCATCAATATTATAACAAATTTCAATATCTATATCAGTTGTTAAGTTATGTTTTTCATAACCAAGAGTTGCACCTTTTTTGTTTGTCTCAAAGGTTAAATATTTACCGTATGGTTTTACTTCGATAGATATTCTAGACCCTTTAGTAACAGGTAAATCACCATTTGGAATGGTAAGTTTCATATAGTAGTCAACGCTTGAGGAAATTTTCTCCAATATGAAATTAGTATATTTGTCACCACCCACAATTACACTGTAATACGCTTTATCTTCCGGCAAAGTATGTGTTCTAGCATATTGAGTGTTTAAAGTGATTTTACCAATATAATCACCAGATTCTCTTTGCCCGCCACGGTTATCTAATTCTAGCATACCATCTGACTTCAACTCTACAGCATAGTCAAAGCCTTCATCCATTCAACTAGCAAATAAATCAACATCTTTTGTTAATTTTTGGTTTCAATTAAAGGGTTGAGCAAATGTTTCATCATCTAAATATCATCCAAGAAAATTAAAACCAGCTTTGATAGGCACTTTAGGTTCAATTGGTAAATTGTCAACTAATACAGTTTGCACTGGAATATCTTCTTCTGCCTCATTAGTATGGAAGGTAATAGTGTGGTATTTAACAATTGGTTGATTACCACAGCCTACCATTGATATAAATGGTAAGGAAGCAATTGGTAACACAGATGTAATTAATAGTTTATTCATAACTATTTAGTTCCAAAGATTCTATCTCCAGCATCACCAAGACCTGGAACAATATATTTATCTTTGTTTAGTTTCTTGTCAATTGCTGCAGTATAGCAAGTTACATCAGGATGACGTTTTTCAAAGTAAGCAATTCCTTCTGGACAACTAACAATACTAACAAAAATAATTTTCTTAGGTTGGTATTGTTTTAAAGCATCTACAGCATCTGATGCTGAATGACCAGTAGCTAACATTGGATCAATTAAGATGACAGTACCACCAGTGATGGTTGTTGGCATCTTTATATAATAATGTACTGGTAATTTAGTCTTTTCATCACGATATAAACCAATGTGACCAATTCTGGCTGTTGGGATCATATCTCTGAAAGAATCAACCATGCCTAAGCCAGCACGTAAGATTGGTACTAACACAACTTTATCTGCTAATTTTGATCCAGTCATCTTAGCAATTGGTGTAGTAATCTTAACGGGTTTACTATTTAAATGTTTAGCAGCTTCGCCAGCCAAATAATAAGAAACTGTCTTTAGACAGCTTCTAAATAATTGACTATTAGAATTCTTGTCACGCATCAAAGTTAGTTGATGATCAATAACTGCATTTCTAATAAGTTTCATAATTTACCGCATTTCTTTTTCAAAAGGTATACCCGAATGGGCGGGTGCTAAGTTCTTTCTTCCTGAGAACAATAAAACAATGATAGTAATAATGTAAGGAATAGAGAACACCACTAATTGTGGGATACCCAATTGTGTGAATGTTGTTGTACCAGCTGCTGCATTAAATAAGGCAAAGACAACAGCAAAGACACAAATCTTTGGTACTTTTCATCCACCAGTAATAAGGATAGCTAATGATAGATATCCCATTGATTGAACATCACCAGTGAAAGCACTAATCTTAAATAAGAAGATGCCACCAGCAAGCCCTGCCATTGCTGAAGATAATAACACAGCTATTCATTGGTATTTAATAACGGAAATACCTTGAGCATCTACCGCATTAGGGTTTTCCCCTACTGCTTTATATCTTAAACCTATTTTTGTTTTGTTAACAACAATGAAGATTGCTACAGCAATTAACACTACAATTAAGAACAAAATTAAACTACTACCAAATAATGATGGTCCAAGTGGTAAGCATGAATTATATTGACACATCAATCTAGTATATGCTTGACCTGGATATAAAACCTTAGCTAATGTTGGGTTTAAGAATGTAGCTAATGCTAACCCCACTAAGTTAATAGCTGTACCAGCAATCGTGTGGTCAGCTTTTAAATGGATACAGACAAAAGCATGCATTGCTCCCATGAGCATTGTGCAGATCATTGTTAAGAACAATGCCACAAAGATCGTTGGGAAAGCAGGAATGCCACCTCAGAACCCTGTTGATGAGAAAATCCCAAAAAACAAGGCACCGATACACATCATTCCATCAATACCTAGGTTAACAATACCAGCACGTTCAGATAAATATCCTGATAACGCACCAGCCAATAGGATGGCAGTAAATAGGAAGGTTAAATCTAATAACGAACCTAAGTCACCCATAGTTATTCTCCAATATCTAAAGTTTCGCCATGGCTAGCACGCTTTTGTGCTTGCTTAGCAGCTTTAGCTTCTTGTTTAGCAGCTTTTCTAGCAGCTTTTGCTTCTGCTTTTAAAGCTTTTTGTTTTTCTTTTTGTGCTAACTTATCAGCTTTAGCTTGAGCTTTTGCTTGTCTAGCTTCTTCTTTGGCTTGAGACTTTTTAGCTTTTTCTGCAGCAGCTTGTTGTTTAGCTAATTGTGCTTGTTTAACAGCGTTTTCTTTTGCTGCTTTCTTAGCAGCTTTTCTAGCAGCCTTAGCTTGCTTCTTAGCTAATTTCTTAGCACGCTTGTTAGCAAGAGCTCTATCTTTAGCAGCTTCTTCTTTAGCTCTTTGTTCTTTAGCACGTTGATCAGCTAACTTAGCTTGTTTGTCTGCTTTTGCTTTAGCAGCTTTCTTAGCAGCTAACTTTTGTGCTTTAGCTTGTTTCTTAGCTAATTTCTTAGCTTTCTTTTCAGCACGAGCTTGAGCTTTAGCTTCTTTTCTTGCTCTTTCTTCACGAAGTTCATTTTCGTGTCTTGCTTTTCTAGCACGAGCTAGTTTTTTAAATCATGCGTCTCTCTTAGCAGCTTGTTTAGCTCTTTCTTCATTTCAAGCTTGTTCTGCTTGTTGTTTAGCAAGTTTCTTAGCACGAGCTTTAGCTAATTTTTCTTGACGTTTTTTAGCTTTAGCTTCTTTTCTAGCTCTAATCTTTGCTAGTCTTTCTTCACGTTGTTTAGCTATAGCTTGTTGTTTAGCTAATGCTTTTGCTTTAGCTTTAGCTTGTCTAACTTCAGGACGTCTTGCTTCTTTTTTAGCAGCAAGTCTTCTTGCTTTAGCTCTAGCTTTTTGTGCTTTACGTAAATTTCTTAGTTTTGTTCTAGCAGCTTTTCTTGCAGCTTTTTGTCTAGCCTTAGCATCTTTTTCACGTTTCTTAGCAGCAAGTTTAGCAGCTTTTTGTTTTGCTAAAATAGCTTCTGCTTGTTTTCTAGCAGCTTCTTTAGCAGCAATTTCTTTTTCTCTAGCAGCTTTTTCAGCAGCAGCTTGTTCAGCACGTTTTTGTAGTTCACGTTTTCTTGCAGCTTCTTTAGCAGCTTGTTCTTTTGCTCTTTGAGCTTTAGCTCTTCTAATTGCAGCTTTTCTTGCTGCTTTAGCTTTAGCTCTTTCTTCTCTTGCTTTCTTCTTAGCAGCAAGTCTTGCAGCATTTTGTTTTGCTCATTCTTGTTCACGAGCCTTAATAGCAGCTTTTCTTGCTGCTTTCTTTTCGGCTCTTAATTGTGCACGACGAACAGCATCAGCTTTCATCTTTTCAATAGCTCTTGCTCTTTGAGCAGCTTTAGCCTTAGCTCTAGCAGCCTTTTGTGCTTTAGCTAATTTTTTAGCTTTTTCAAGTTCAATTGCTTTCTTAGCACGAAGTTGTTTTGCTTTGATTGCTTCAGCTTGTTTTCTAGCTTTCTTAGCAGCTTTAGCTTTTGCTCTAGCAGCTTTGGCAGCTTTTCTAGCACGACGTCTTTCTGCTTTAGCACGTCTTTTTTCAGCTCTAGCTTCTTTTTCTTCTTCAGCTCTTTTTTCAGCTGATCTAGCTTCTTGAGCTTTTCTTAAAGCTTCTTGTCTTGCTCTATCTTTAGCTTCTTGTCTAGCTTGTTCTTGTCTAGCAATAGCAGCAGCTGCTTCTCTTCTTTCTCTTGCAGCTTGTTCACGTTTAGCTTGAGCTTTTTTCAAAGCGATAGCTCTAGCTTTAGCAGCCTTCTTAGCAGCTTTAGCTCTTGCTTTAGCTGCTTTCTTGTTAGCTTTTGCTCTAGCAATAGCTTGTTGTCTTGCTTTGTATTGTTGTTGACGTTTTTGTTTTGCTAATGCTTTAGCTTGTGCTTTTCTAGCTTTAGCAGCTTTCTTAGCAGCAGCTTTTCTTGCGGCAGCTTGTTTAGCACGTCTGTAAGCAAGTTTAGCTTGTGCTTTTCTTAATGCACGTCTTCTTTGTTTAGCATAGAATTGTCTACGTCATGCAGCACGTTTAGCAGCTCTTCTTCTTGCTTGTGCTTCAAGACGAGCATTTTTAATCCTTGTCTTGTTTGCTTTCTTAGCAGCTTTAGCTCTTGCTTTTGCAGCTTTTCTTGCAGCAATAGCACGTTTTCTTGCTTGAATAGCTCTTCTTCTTTCATCTTTGCGACGTTGAATTTCAGCTTTTCTTTCGTTGTAAGCTCTTGTTCTAGCAGCTAATGCAGCAGCTCTTCTGTTACGCATTTCACGTTCTCAGGCGTTAACATCACGTTTTCTAGCAGCCTTCTTAGCAGCTTTAGATCTCATTCTTGCTAAACGTTGGTTTAGCTTTTCGTTGTATGCTCTTGTTCTAGCAGCTTTTAATCCTGCTCTTCTTCTTGCTCTAGCAGCTCATTCAGGGTGAGCAGCTTCTTGAGCAGCAATACGACGTTCAAGTAATAATGCTCTAGCAGCAATTCTTTCTTCACGAGCTCTAGCTTTAGCTCTTGCTCTTTCTTCTTTGTGTTGAGCAACTCTTTCAAGTTGTTCAGCTTTTCTCATAGCTGCTTCTTCTTTAGCACGTTTCTTAGCAGCTTTGATTTGTAAAATTCTTAATTTCTTAGCGTGTTCAGCAGCTTTCTTTTCGTGGGCTCTAATTTGCGCTTCTTCACGTTTAATCGCATTCATTCTGATAATACGATTACGTTTTTCAACAGCCTTAGCATGTTTAACTTGTCATTTAGCTAAGTATTCAGCATCACGTTCTGCATCAACTGCACGGGCATAAGCTTTTGCTTGCATTGCACGAGCAATTAAAATAGAACGTTTTTTGTCCTTAGCTGTTTTTTCAAATTGTTTATCTCGTTTAGCTTCTGCTTCTTTAACTACTTTCTTGTAGTGAGCTTTACGAATTTCTTTTCTAGTCATTAGATACCTCTTCTAGCTTTTCTTGCTTCGATCTTTGCTAATTTCTTTGCTGCTTTCTCGTTAGCAAGTTTACGCGCTAATCATTTTTCTCGTTGCATGATGTTCTCTTCAGAACGTGCAGATGCAACGATACTTGCTATTTTTTCTTTGTCTTTAGAAATATTATTTCTAATAGTTATTATATTATTATTACATATTTTAGATTTATTTATATATTTTTTACTTTCAAGAGCTTTCTTAGGCTCTTGAGCGCATCTTTTAGCTTCATTACGGTAGCTTTGTGCTTCTTTAGCATTTTTATCTAAATCTTTTTCTAGTTTTCTAACTTCAGCAGCTAGTTGGTTTACTTCTTTAGATTGTTGGTCATTTAGTGGACAGTTAATTAGATAACTTAACTTACCAATTTCTTCTATTAAGTATTTGTTGTATAAGTCAGCTAATCTAGCAGAATCAAATCTAATGTTAGAAATATTTACTTGCTCGCTCTTGCGCATAGCTTTAACAATTGAGTTGTAATGATTTCTTACAACTGCTTGTGTACGGTCATATGCTCTAAAGTATGCACTATGAGCAAAGTTAAATTGAGTTTTAGTTCTTATTTCACCTAAGCCTAAAGCTTCTTGTTGTTGTTTAGTTTGAATGAAAGTGAAATAAGTTAGTTTGTTTTGTTTTGAAATAGCATTTCTGTAATGCAAACCAGAACGTAGGTTTTGTAAATAAGCTAGAGTTGGGACTAATCTAATTTCACGGTTACTAAATGGAGTTTTCTTGAAGTTGTTGTTAACTTCTTTTAATTTGTCAATTAAGTCAGCAGTAATTGAACAATGTGTTGTTGCAGATAAGACAGTTCTTAATTCTTTTGAGTTTAGTAAACTGTCAGTTAACTTAATGTATCAACCACCACATTTCTTGTGATCAACATCAACAATTAATTTGTGTTTTCTTCTAATGATATGAGCCATTTCTTGTTTGTAATAATGGTCATAAGTCATTAGATCACGACGTTGATTTAATCACACTCTTACCTTAGCTCTTTGTGTTACAAATCAGTATTTAACACCAGCCATTTTCATCTTCAATTTAATGATTGGAGATAGCTTAATTGATGACTTAACTTTTAGGTTTTTCTTATAGAAAGTATAGTACTTTCTTAACACTGAACATTGGTCACTAGATAGACCTAAAAGTTCAATGTTTGTCATGTTTCTTTCATGTTGAATTTTGCTGTATTTTTTGCCTTTGAAAATCTTAACAGTTAATCAATATGGTTTTAAATTTAAGAATAAAGCAATAGCAGCAGCACCATAAACAACAATACCATAAACTACATCAGCAATGTGGTTGTCAATACCAAGTGCTTGTAGGTCACCAACTGCTGTTCTAACCATTGCAAAGAACAATGAAACAGGAACAGAAGCAATCGGACTACACATTGAAATTAAACCAACAGAAATACCGTTAAATCCTTCTTGTGGAATTGCTTTAGCAGCAGCTGTAATTGGCATGTTTGGAGCATAACCACAATATAGCATTGCTCCTAAAATACCAGAAATTGCACCTGAAACTGCCATAGCAGCAATCATATTTGCTTTAATGTTGTAACCAGCAGCTAACGCACCAGTGTTGCTTAAACCAGTAACACGTTGTTTTCTTCCAAAGACTGTAAAGTTAATGATGACTGCAACAAGAATTACTAATGATCCACCCATTATTAATAATGGAATGTAACTATTATTACCCATTCTAAATAATAAAGAATCATCTGGAGCAGCAGTTGTTAAATTAGAAATATTTGGAATTCAGTTGTTAGTACACATGTATGACAATAACAAGATTGACATAAAGTAGATAATCCAGTTAAACATGATGGATGAAACTACTTCATTAATATGTAGGTAGGCTTTCATCGCACCAACAATACCAGCAACACATGCACCAGTTGCCATACAAGTAATTAGGACAACAAATTGGTTAGTACCATGTCCTAAACCGCAACAGTGGCTAATAATGGTTCCTACTGTACCAGCAGCTACCATTTGTCCTGAAATACCAATATTAAATAATCCTGCTTTGTAAGCAAAGACAAAGGCTAAACCACCAACCACAAAGATAGCAGCATTGCTATATAGTGAGTTTTTAAATGCACTAGTAAAACCTGAAGTAAAAATAGCACTAATAACATCGCCAAACTTGTCTCACGTCTTACAAACAGTACAAGCAATGATGATAGCCAAGAAGAAAGCAACAGCAATGGTTGCAACCGTTGACAATATCTTCTTAGTTACAGATTGTCTTACATCAGAATGTAAGAATCTTTGTCATCTATGATTAATTCTTGCTTTGAAAAGAGATCTATTCATGGCTAACCTCCTTTCCAGCAGTATCGGCTTTTCCTGTACGCATTAGGAACTTACCAATTGTTTGACGATCAGTTCTTGTCTTAAGATCGTCATAAACAATCCTGCCATGGTCCATAACTACAACTCTTGAAGCAATCTTCAAGATTTCATCTAATTCATAAGAAATCAAGATAACTGCTTTACCTTTTTTAGCTTCTTCAAGAATATATTCATGAATGGAGTTAATAGCACCAATATCTAGACCTCTAGTTGGTTGGACCATAACAATTACTGAGTGTTGTTTAGTTAATTCTCTGGCAACAACAACTTTTTGTTGGTTACCACCAGATAAAGATCTAAATTTAGCTTTGCCTTTATTAGCACCCATGACATTAAACTTTGTACATAGGTTGTTAGCATTCATGTTGATGGCTTTTAATTTTAAGAAACCAAATCGACTAAATAATTCTTTATTAATTTGGTTGCTAACTAAGTTGAAAGCAACAGTTTCATCAAGAATACAACCATATTTATGTCTGTCTTCTGGAACATGACTTAGTCCTAAACTAGAAATAACTCTTGGTGTTTCATGAGTGATATCAGTTTCAAGGCCAGAAACATAGAAGGTTATTTTACCAGCATCTGGATGTTGAATACCTGCTAATGCTAAAGCTAATTCTGATTGACCATTACCTTCAATTCCAGCAATACCAACAATTTCACCAGAGTTAACACTTAGTGATAAATCATAAATTGCTGTTAAGGTTGGATCATTTTGTTTGTGCATTTTAATATGATCAATCTTTATGATTGGACTTAACTTATTACCAAAGTTTAAGACGTTAGGGTTTTCAATCATTTTACGTCCAACAATTAATTCAACTAGTTTAGCTGTATCAATTTGTTTACGTGGATATGTACCAATTGTTAAACCTTTACGTAAAACAGTAATAGAGTCTGCAACATCTAATACTTCGTTTAACTTGTGAGAAATAAGGATGATGGTTTTGCCTTGGCGTTTTAACATTCTTAACATGTCAAGGAAACCAGCAATTTCATCATCTGATAAAACGGCTGTTGGTTCGTCAAAGATTAAAATTTCAGCTCCTCTATATAGTAGTTTGATAATTTCTACCTTTTGTTGTGTACCAACAGAAGCTTCAGATGTTTTTTCTTTTAGATTAATGTTAAAGTTGTATTCTTTACAAATTTTATTGATTTTTGCAATAGCTGGTTTTTCGTTAATAAAACCATACTTAGTTGTTTCAGCACCTAACATTATGTTTTGCAATAAGTTAAAAGCTAAAACTAATTTAAAGTGTTGGTGCACCATTCCTAAGCCAGCTTCGTTAGCTTGCATAGCATTTTTAAAGTTTACTTTCTTACCAGCAACATAAACTTCACCAGAATCTTGTTTGTACAAACCAAACAAAATAGACATTAATGTTGATTTTCCTGCTCCGTTTTCTCCACAGATAGCATGAATTTCATTTCATTTAACATTAATGTTAACGTTGCTGTTAGCAATAATCTTTCCACCTAAGAATGTCTTGGTTACATTCTTCATTTCAATGGCATATTTGCCATGACGTTTAAAGCCAGAGGTGTTATCCTTTTTTTCTCTCTTAAATAATTTCATTGTCTACACCTCTAGTTAGAAAAGTACATGTTACGGTCTAATCAAGTTAGAATGTCCATAATCAAACGTTCGTCTTGATCGTTTTCAGCAATTTCCAACGGTGATGTTGGATCATCTGGATCAACTGGCACTAATGACATATCCTTTGGGAATTGCATTAGCGAGAATGTACTAAGTAGAATTCCTAATATACCTATAGTGTGGTGGTAGTTTTTATACATAACACCACCATTTCAATCTTTAGCAAAGTGAAGTAGAGAAGAAACACGGCCAACCAATCCTAAATCTTCACGAGTGTCGTCCTCGTCTCCTAGGTAAGTTTCATCAAACTCTATGCCACGCTCTAATAGTTCAGTTTTATATAATGAGGCTGCTTCTTTTCACGCTTCCTCAAAAGGCAACGGTTCCATAGGGTTGCCTAAGTTGATGAAATCAACAAGTCTAATGGCTTGAATAAATGGAACAAAACCATCTCATGATATAGAAATTAAACCATTTCTGATATTACAACAAGTTTGGAAACCAGCAGTACAAATTGCTTTTTTTGGATCAGGTTCTTTGTCATCACTACCTGGTTTGCTTATGTCTCAGAACTTCTTTTGAACAGCTAAAGCAGCTATTTTTTTAGAAACTCCTTTAATGTCTTTAATGGCTGAGAATTTAATAATTGAGTTAGCTTGGTGAGAATATTCAACTAAAGCGCCTTCTTCACCCACTTCAGTTCTATCCATAAATGGGTCATCTAAGTTAGGTAATTCTTTAGTTTCAGGTCCACAACCTTCATGGTAACGTTGGTAGTCGCTTTCTTCCATAGCGGTATCAACACCAACAACAATACATTTAGAATTTTGGTTTTTAATTTCTTGAGCAGCATCTAATGATTGCGGTCCAGCAACTGCAATAATCGCAGAAGCACCACGGTTTAAGAATTGCTTTGTAATACCAATTGCATCACCAGGAGTAAATGTTCCTGTATAGTGAGTGCTTGCGTCACCTAATCTAATATTTTTAACACTAAATTCTTCATACATTAGTGGAGCTAGTGTTGTATTGAAAGTTTCTACGTCTTTATTTTCAATGATCTCTTCCAATTCTTCACTATATCGTGTATATTTACGAAGATGGTGAAAAGCTTCAGCATCAGCGTCATCCAATTTTTCTCTTTCCTGGTTAATAACTTTTTCGGCACCAGTTAGTAATATTTTTTTCTTTAAAACTGCATAGTTAAAGAACTCAAGTCCTCTTTGGTATCCACCCATATAAACACTTACAGTTGGGAAAGCAGAACCACCAAAGACACCTACTGATAGGTTTTGGTAGTGGTCATGATACATATGCAAGTTATTGTAAAAATATTGACATGTAGCAATAGCAGTTAGGAAAGCTGCTTGGTCAGCCCTAAATTGAACTGATGCAATAGTTTGATTATTAGGAATGTTGGCATCAAGCAAAATGCAACAGTTTTGGTTGATTTGTTGATTAACAGTTGGGTCATCACTTTGAACAAAACCATTAAGTTTACCACTAGCACCTCTTGCATGATATGTAATAGCATTTAATGGTGCAGCATGGTTAAAACCAGCAAAACCAAGAATTCTTGAATCTTTGATTGCTGTTTTATAAGTATCAACCATAGCTTGGGTGTTGTCTTGGGTTGGTTTTAAAGAAATGGCACTTGCATGTGAAGATGTTCAACCTGAGTTTGGCTGATCATATACAGTGTTTGCACGATTATTGCCTCAATCAGCGATGCCTTCATAAAGAGATTGGTTAAAAGAACGGTCAAGAGTTTCATGAGCAGCACCGTCAATAACCATACCAATTATTCCATATCGGTATTTACGAGCTGCAGAACTTATCGGTTCATCCTCCATTTTGTTAAATGCAGCTTCTGTCGTCATATCTTGTTCACCCTTATCATCCATTCAATATGGCACAGGTTTTTGTTTATTTAAAACTATTGGGTGATAAGTGTCTCAGTCATTACCAACACCTTCAAAAGAAATATCAGGATCTTGTGGAGCAGGAACACCTTCAATAGTGTCAGTTTCATTCATGTTTCATGCTGACTTAATATTTTCAGACATGTAGTTATTATGTAGATAAGCTCTATATCTTGATTCAGCATCAATCTTTACATAATCAACATGGAAAGCTCCTGCCGATACACCAAAAACTAGGCCGGCCGTCGCACCAACAAGACAGGAACTAATTCCAATATCTTTGACTAATGCAGCATGCGCAGCGATAAACGAACTGAATTTCATATTACTTTGCCCCTTTAGCTTTATTGATCTTGTCAATAATTTCTTGGCCGTTAACAGGACCAGGTCTTACAACAGTACATTTGTCTAAGTCAACAATAGTTGATGATTGATTAGTTGATTGTTCTCATGGAGAGTTGTCAACAATAATCAAAGCATGCAACATATCTTTGAACTCAACAAATGCTTGTTGTGACATAACAATTGGTGGTTTACCAGAAATGTTAGCAGATGATTGATAAAGTGGACCCGTTAACTTCAATAAATCAATTAAGTATGCACATTTAGGAACTCTATAACCAACGCCTTTTCAAATGATAGAAAGACCACCATTGTTCATGTATGGTCTAACAATATCAGCTAAAAAAGGAGGCAAACCAATACTATCGATGGAATCGATAAATTTGCATACCTTCTTTTCTAGAGAACGTTTTTTAATTTTGAAGATCTTATTTTCAGTAAGACTTACTATTCCTCAAACTGTATCAGTCGGAAGAACAGCGGCCTTGTCGTTTTTTAACGCCAAAGCAATTTCATTAACTTGAGTTTTGTTATAAATCTGCATACTTAATGAATATATATATTCATTATAAGCAAAATCTGCCATTTGAAAAATAAAAGCAAATATATTTTTTCAATGTAATTAAAATATTCATTATAATAATGATATTATTATAAAAAATATAATAAATAATTAGGAGAACAAGTATGTTAAATAAAGTAATTCTTGAAGGAACTGTAACAAGAAGTTCATGAGGAAAAAACAAAGAAGAAGGTGGATACTTCTTAAACATTAAACAAGAAAGAGTGTTTAATAAGTTTAAATCTGTTAATTCATTCTCAGCTTATGCTAATAGACCACTTGCAGCTCAACTTGCTAAAATTATTGAAGCAAATCCAAACTGCCGTGTCATTATTGAAGGTAAGCTAAGAACTTATTATTCAAAAAAAGACAACTTGTTCCACACGACCATATTAATTGAAAAACTTGTAAACTGAACACCAGCTGAAACACAAGTTACTGCTTAATTAACTTTCAATTAATAGGAGATTTATGAAATTAAATATGAAAATGGCATATGCAGTCGCATATGTCCTATATAAAAAACATCGGGCTAAAATTGCTGACATAGGAGAACTTGAAAATGTCTTCTATGTAGATTTTGATTCTCCAGAAATCATTTCAATTGATCATTTTAAACAATTGCAAAATGAAATTATGGAATTTATCTACAATCGTTCAACAGTTGTAGAAGCAAAGCAAAAACAAGTTGCTAAGGTATTAGCTTGTCCTTGCATGAGCAAAAACAAATACTTAAAGTATTGAGTTAAGAATCATGATAAGAAAACAATCAAGATGATCAAGATTAATGATGAACTTCCTTTCATTAATCATTTAGATACTAAAAACTTAGCATTCAATGAAATCAAATCATTTAAACTAGAAAACGTTTCTGGTCATTATTGATTAGGCAAAGCTAAAAATAAACAATTACAAAGAATTACTGGTTATGCTTTCTCATCTAAAGATGAATTAAAAGCTTATGAAGCAGAAGCACAAGACCGTAAGGAAAGAGACCACCGTAAATTAGGTGCTGACCTTGAATTATTTACATTTAATGATTTAGCTGGTCAAGGTGCACCAATCTGATTACCTAATGGTGCAGCAGTTATGTATGAAATTGACTCTGCGGTAAGAAACATTCTATTAAAAAGTGGATTCCACTTTGTTTCTACACCAATTTTAGGTAGTGATGAACTATATAAAACATCAGGACATTGATTCCACTATCGTGAAAACATGTTCAACCCACTAAAGATTGATGAACAAGTAATGGTATTAAGACCAATGACTTGTCCTCACCACATGTTAGTGTATAAGAGTAAACCACGTAGTTATCGTGAATTACCATTTAGAATTGCTGAAAAAGCAATCCTTCACCGTTATGAAGCATCTGGTGGTTTAATTGGTCTTGAACGTGTAAGACAAATGCAACTTATTGATACACATGTAATGATCAGACCAGATCAAATTGAATCTGAAATCAGACATTATTATGATGTTGTCATGAAGACATTAAAAATCTTTGATATTAACATTCATCGTATTGACTTATCATTACACGACCCTAAAGATAAAACTAAATACTTTAACAACCCTTCAATGTGAAGAAGAGCAGAAAAAGAACTTGCTGCTTGTATGAATAGAATGGGTATTAAATATGAAAAGAAAGTTGGCGAAGCGGCTTTCTATGGCCCAAAGATTGATATTCAAATGAAAACAGCTTTAGGACACATCATTACAATGTCAACTATTCAACTTGACTTCTTATTGCCATCTAGATTTGATCTTCAATATATTGATCAAAATGGTAAACCACAACGTCCAATCTTAGTTCATGGTGGTATTATTGGAACACTTGAAAGATTTATGTCAATCTTACTGGAAAGTAATAAAGGTGTGTTCCCATTATGATTAGCACCAATTCAAGTTCAACTTATTCCTGTTGCTGCAGTTCATGAAAAGTTCTGTGATGAATTTGCTCAACGTTTACTAAACCATGGTGTAAGAGTAGAAGTTGATCATACTGATGAACGTTTAGGTAAGAAGATTAGAAATGGACAAATCCGTAAGATTCCTTACCAAATTGTCTTTGGCGATGAAGAAATTAAATCACAAACAATTTCTTATCGTGAATATGGTAAATCGGAAGTAACTAATGTCCCAATGGCTAAATTTGGTGACATCTTAGTTGAACGTATTGCTCAACACAAATAATATGGCAAATGAAACAACACACAAAAAATTAGTTGTCTTTGATATTAACTTAGACTGAAATTGCTATAAGCAAGAAGACCGTAGATATAAGGATCTTCCTCTTGTTTATCCATTAATCAGAAAAGCTTATGAATATCAAACAGTAGTGATTTTAACTAGTGGTTGTTTAACTGATGCTTTAGACTTTGTCAACACACATGAAATTAAAAAAGGATATTTAGTTGCTAGTGGTGGAGCAATTATTTATGATATTGAAAATAGCAAGATCCTAGAAATGCATACATTAGATCATGATGACATTCATGCCATTGTGCATCATGGTATCATGAACTTTGTTAATGTTACTGTTTACACACCTACAAGAAAGTTTATTTATGTTTCCAATGATGTAGGTTACAACAACCTAAAGAACTTATGTTATAGTCAACACGAAGTGTTACAAACATATGATATGTTACAACAAACATTATCTAGAACAGATATTGTTGATATTGGTTACTTAATGTTTTTAGGGCCTTTAGATCACCCTAAGCAACGTTTGTTACTTTACAATCTAGAAAAGTATTGTGAAAATGAAGTAACTAACTTAACATTTAAAACTAACAATACTTCTAAATATGTACATATTGGTACAAAAAACTCTACTAAATTAAAAGCTGTAGAAAAACTTATGGCTTTAAATGATATTAAACAATTTGGTGATGTTTTATATATTGCTGCAAGTTGCATCAATAGTGACTGTTACATCTCTTTTAAAAACTCATTAATTGCTTCAAACAATGACTTCTTCAATGAAATTGGTTATAAGAAAAACCACAAGTTCTTAGCTGAAGAAATCAACAAACTTGACCCTGAGTTTGGCAAAAAAACTGGTAGTTTTTGAAAATAAATATTTTATTAATATGTTTTTAATATAAAATAGATATTACTAAATAAGGTTTTATTATGAAACAATCAATTCATCCAAAATCTAAATTAACAACATTCAAATGTGCCACATGTGGTGCAGAATACAAAATTATGTCAACTTGCAAAGATGACGTAGTTTCTATTGACGTTTGTGCTAACTGCCACCCAGTATTTGTTGGTAAATCAGTTGAAACATCTGTTAAAGGTAGAGCTGAAAAACTTGCTAGCAAGTTTGAAAACAAGAACTATCAACCAAAAGTTAAAAAAGCTAGAGTTAAAAAACAAAATAAAACCGTTATTTCAAATCTTGACGATTTAAGTAAATAGCTACACACATAAAAAAGACAGATTTTTAATTTGTCTTTTTTATTTTTTTAGGAGGACACATGGAATACAATAAGAACTTATATGCAACAGTAGAACAAATCGCTAAACGATTTGAAGAATTAAGAAACAAAGTAGAAACAGACACTAGTTTGCCTTTTGCTGAAGTAAAGAACATAAATATCCAACTAAAAAAACATGAACCTGTAGCTATTAAGTTCATAGAACTTAAAAAGATAATTGATGATGCTAAACAAGCAGAGAACATTTTAGGTGATTCATCAATTAAAGATCCTGAGTTTATTGAGATGGCTAAAGCTGATCTAGAAAGAATTAGAAATAGAATTCCTTCTCTAGAACAAGAAATTAAAACATTATTATTACCAGTTGATCCTAATAATGATAAGAACGTTATAGTAGAAATGCGTCCAGCTGCTGGTGGTGACGAATCAGCACTATTTGTTTCTGATTTATTTGATACATATAAAAGATACTTTGATAACCAAAGATGAAAATGCAACATCATGGATGTTAGTCCACAAGGTAATGGTTATTCATATTTATCTTTTACTGTTAAAGGTAAAGATGTTTACTCAAGAATGAAATTTGAATCAGGAGTACACCGTGTACAACGTGTTCCTGCTACTGAATCTAAAGGTAGAGTGCACACCTCTACTATTACAGTAGCGGTATTGCCAGAATTAGATGATATTGAAATCAAAATCAATCCAGCCGACTTAAGAATTGACGTTTATCGTGCTTCAGGAGCTGGTGGTCAACACGTTAATAGAACAGAATCAGCTGTTAGATTAACACATATCCCATCTGGAATAGTTGTTGCTTGTCAATCTGAACGTAGTCAAATTGAAAACAGAGCTAAAGCTATGAATATGCTTAAGTCTAAACTATGACAAAAAGCAGAAGATGATCGTAAAGCTCAAGAAGATTCTACTAGACGTAGTCAAGTAGGAACTGGTGAAAGAGCAGAGAAGATCAGAACTTATAACTACCCACAAAATAGAATTACTGATCACCGCATTGGTTTAACATTAAATAAACTAGACTTTATTATGCAAGGTGGTACATTAGAAGAACTACATGACCAATTAATTGCCGATGAACAAGCTAGATTAATGGAACAATTAAAGATTTAATGACTTTTATTCAATTGTTTGAACAATTTCAAAAAATGTATGGGCAAGATCACAATCCCATCTTTTTTGATATTGTGTTTTATTTATCTAAATGAGTAAAAGATAAAAACAAGTTTTTAGAAAGCAGAAATCTAAAATTAGATTTTAGTTCTAGAAAATTCTTTAGATTATGTAATCAATATTTTAAAAAAGAAAAACCACTAGCACATATTACAGGCCATGCAATGTTTTGTGGTTTAGACATGCAAATTAAGAAACATGTTTTAGCTCCTAGGGACATCACAGAACAAATGACACTAGATTTTATAAATGCTCATAAGAATGACACTGGTGTGCTTTTAGATCTTTGTTGTGGTTCAGGATGCATTGGCATAGCTATTAAAAAACATTTACCAATGTTTAATGTCACATGTGTAGATAAATATTGAGGGCCAATCTTTAATACCTTTGCTAATGCTAATAAGCATAAAGCACAAATTATTATTGATAGAAAAGATGCAATTAGATATCTATACAAACAAGGTAGAGTAGATTATTTAATATCTAATCCACCTTATATTGACAGTAGTAACTTTCGCAATATAAAAATGTTTAAATGAGAAAATAGAAATGCATTAATTGGTAAAGATAATGGTTTACATTTCTATAAGAAATATTTTGCATGACTAAATACTCATGATTTTAAAGAGGCATGATTGGAAATTGGTTATGATTTAGTGCCAAAATTAAGGCAAGAAATTGCTAAATTTCCCTCTATAAATGCAACTTTTTGCGAAAAAGGTTATTTAGTTGTTAAAAAGTAGTTAGGTTGGTTGTATAATCTAACCAATTACGAGGTAAATTATTAATGAAAAAATATTCAATAACAGCCTTCTCAATCATAGGAGGCATAACTGCTATTCCATTAGCAACAACAGCAATTGTTCTGTCAGTTCCACAAGGTGGAAGTGTGGATCCAACTGCTGAAAAAATTAAGTTTAATGAAACTGAACAATCAGCATATATGGAAAAAGATGGCACTATTTGTGCAAAATATGCATTTAAGTTAACAAACCCTGCGGGTGAGGCTCTTAAATGTGAAGCAAACGCTCAAGGTGAAGGACAATCACTTCTTGGTACTATCAAAACTGATATCCAAATGAAGGATACAGAAGAAGGTGTTTTATCCCTTATATGTAAACCAGACGATACAACAAATATTGCAATCAACCAAGTGTTTGATATAAAAATTGATTTTTATGATGGGCAACAAAAACTTAAAACTCCAGTATTAAAAATGGTATGTCCATTAGATATACAAAATTGAGAATCGTTTAGCAAAGTCGCTGACCAAGGTTTGGCTGAATTAAAAAAGAAATATAAAGTAAGCAGTTTCCTAGGTATGGAAAAAAGTGTCTTTATTAATGGGAAAAAATATGAAACACGTATT
The DNA here is from genome assembly GCA_049177155.1 of Mycoplasmoidaceae bacterium. GTDB lineage: Bacteria > Bacillota_I > Bacilli_A > Mycoplasmatales > Mycoplasmoidaceae > Hennigella. Next base: position 388,957 of record CP185407.1, read on the forward strand.
ATTGGTGAAGAAGACGATGTAACTGACAAAGGTGTTACAGTTGCTTTAACATTCCAATTTACAGAATCTATTGGCAAATGAACATGAGGACCAAATAACACTGATTTTATTAACTCTAATTTAAATCAAACTTTAATTAAATTTGCCGGGGAAATGCAAACATTTGTTCCAATTAAGACTGTTAGCAAGTATGTATATACAAATAAAGGCAGTTCTAATGCTAGCGAGAAAAGAGAGTCATATACAACATCTTTATTTCCTTTAGCAATATGTGAAATAACACATAAATTTAAATCTATAGGCGATGATCGTTACATTGCTGACCCAATGTCATACAGTTATTGTGAAGGATGAAGAATCGATGAACATGAAGGCTCAAGTCAATATGATCTTTTTGCTGAAATTGAAAATAATGATGATGACTCAGATACACATCTTAAAGAAGCTATGAGATCAAAAGGTCCAGATCCAGTTGCATATTGACTTCGTAGTAATGCATGACTAATGCCTAATAATACCTTTGGACGAGTCACTTCTTCTGGTTATATTGTTAATCAAAGCTCACCAGATGGTCTTGACACGCTCCCTTGCTTCTGCATCTAAATATAATTAAAAGAAAGCTTTAGCTTTCTTTTTTATATAATTATTAAGTTATGTCAAAAACAAAGAAAAAAGTGACCAAGAGCGAAGTCACAAAAAAGAAAATTAGTTTCGTCTCTGCCATTTTTTTAGTTATTGGTTCCTCAATTGGAGCTGGTATCTTCTTAAAGAATGGTGAAGTGCTAGGAAATGTTGGTGGCAGCACCATCCTAGCTCTTGTCTCTTGAATAGTTTCTATCTTTGGCGTTATCTGTATGGGTGTTTCTCTAGCAGAAATTGCTAGTGCAACCACAGATAGCAACTTAGGAATTATTTCTTGAGTTAAGAACTTCTGCCATAAGTATTTGTATAAGGTGTCCAAATACTTCATGGCCTTCCTATACTTGCCACTTAACTTCTTCTTGATGCCATACTATGTTGTCATCCAATTCCAAGATGCATTTGGTTGACAAACACAATGATATATCTCTGCTTTAATAGCATTTGCTATTACTGCATGATTCTTCATTGCTAGTGGTTTATCAAGTAAGTTAGGTAACATCCAAAACTGAGTTGTTACTGCAGTTAAGTTTATCCCATTAGCCTTCTGTATTATTGCTGGTATCACACTAGCTTGCATGGGCTTAGGTGGATCACACCACATCTTACCAGTACCACCTGATCCAGGTACACATTCGCGTTTAGCGCAAATGTTCCCAATGCTAGGAATTATTGGTTCAGTTCCTGCCATCATCTTCAGTTATGATGGTTTCTATTCTGCTGCTGGTATCCAATCAGAAATGGAAGAACCAAAGAAAACTCCAGCTGCATTAGTTGTTGGTTTAGTTATTGTTTCAATCATTAACTTATTAATTGCTGTTGCTTTACTATTTGGATCTGAAAATGGTAAAGTAAACATGTTAGGCTGATTTAATAAAAATGGTTTCCACTGAGTAATTGGTTTAGTAGAAATTCTAATTGCTATTGGTGTGTTGGGTATTATTAATGGCTTTGCCATTTACAACCCACTTTACTACCAAGACTTAATTAAAGCTGATGAACTTCCATTAGCATATAGATTCAAAGATAGAATTGCCTCACAAAAACACAACTGAGTAGGATTAATCTATGCAGGTGTTATCACATTAGCATTCTTCATCTTATTCACATTAATTGGAGCTTTAGGTTATGCTGATACAATTGGTTATGGTTTAACAGATATGGTTCCCATTGGCAGTTCAACTGGTGATCCATTGCCAATACAAGGTTATGACGTTGTTGCTAATGGACCATGTAACAGTTTGTATTCATTCTGTGACTTAATGGCTAACTGAACATCAATCATTGCTTTCTTGTGTGTAGTATTTGCAACTATTGGTGCAATGATTAACAGAAAAACAAAACGTGTACAAGTTAGAAAAGCTAAAGGCTTCTGATTCTGTTCAATTGTTTCAACAATTGTTATAAGCGTTGCTTGTTTGTTCATCGTTGTAGCATCAATCGCAGATATTGCTATTGTTGCAGGTTGAGCAAAAGATATAGGCAAAGTGATTCCTGGCTATGAAGCTGGTTATACACAAGCTGATTGAAACAAGGATATGCTTGGAGCAATCATGACACTTGTAATGCTATTTGTCTTCATCTTAGTATGTTGAATTCCAAGTCAAATTGAAACTAGTCGAGAGAAATATTTCCCTAAAGGCTTACCAGTTTGATAATTACTAAAAAGAGTGAACTTGTTCACTCTTTTTATTTTATTAATATAAAATATAAGTGTATGCAAAACATCATTATCGCATTACTAATAGTCTTTATCTGTCTATATGCTGCTGGACTAGTTGTCTATGCTGTGTTTTTTGCTATTCACAAAGGTAATTTCCATCGTCATATTTTAGTAGCTAAAAAATATAACGAGTTAATTACTGGTTTAAACTCCATTAATATTTTTAAAATTCAAGTGTTAGCCGACAATGATATTGGTAACAAACTTGATTTAAACCAATACATTGCTATCTATAAACGTTTAAAAAGCAATGCTGGTTTAATCAAAGCCAATATCCATACGGCAGAACTAGAATTAAATAGCTTTAACTTAACGATTGCTAAAGCATATATTCGTCGTATTGATAGTGATTTAAATAAAGCTCTAGTTAATTTAAAAACATTAAGAGAAGGTTATGACCGTTATACACAATACGGTGATACTATTGAAATTGCTTTCCAAAACTATCTAGAGATCTTCGAACAATTAAATGAATTTTACCAAGGCAAATTACTTTACTACAAGAGTTTTACTAAGATCAACAAGTTAATTGCATCTATTAGTAAAACATGTGAGTCTCTACCAGAATTATCTGTAGAGTTTGACTACAAGAAAACTGTTGATACTGTTTTAGATTTAGGAAGAAAACTAAAGGCTTTAGCAGATGTTATTCTTATCACATACAAGTTCCAAGCTGTTGATTTGTATTTAAGAACAACAAAAGAATACAACGAGAAAATGATTTCAAAATATTTTGATGAAATCGATCGTGCTGACCTACAAGCATTGCAAAACCTTTTAACATTGTTTGCCCATGCATATAAACACTTTAATCAACACTATCGTGCTCTAGAACTTGCTAAAGCAAAACAATTTGCTATTCAAGCTATTGATGCTATTAACCAAGTAAATCAATTCACTTACATTCACATTAACACTCCAGCTTTAATTGCTGTAAGTATCAATGAAATCAAAGAACAAACTGATAAGATCATGGCTGGCAAACCAGATATCATCAGAAGTATTAAAGATCTAAAACAATACTTCATTCTAGAACCAAACATTCTATCTAACTTTGATATTATTGAAAAGAATGTTAACTACATAACAGTTTTGAATAAAGTAGCCAACTCTATTAACTATCGTACTCATAGTGAAAAAGTTAGAGCAATTAAAGAACTAGATTTAATTGCCAACCAAATTGTTGTTAGAAAATCGGAGATTATTAAAAGCATTGACTTTGTTAATGACTCACTATCTAAGATTGTCAAAACAGTTACTGACTTAAATGACTTATACATCTACTTCTGACAATTAAGATCAGCTATTGTTCAATATGGACAAGATGATACTGAAAGTAAAGCAATGTTACAATTGATTGATAGTAATGTTAACCAAATCGAACAATACTCAAAACAAATCATTACTGAAGAAAAAACTGACTTTGACAAAATCATCTATGAAATTAGTTCAATTATTGAACAAAGTCAACAAATCTATAAACGTTTATCAACAATAATTACTCTCAAAGCATATGCTAACAGATTAGTTGCTTATGCTAATAGATATCGTGGCATAGAAGAATTCAATGCTAGCTTTGTGAAAGCAGACCGTGCTTTTAGAACAAAAGACTATGATCAATGTGTTGAAGTCTTATTAGCAATTGTTAAGGCTGCTAAGAAATACAAAAACAAGAAGTAGATACCTACTTCTTTTTTATTTATAAAAAAATAGTTATTTTATAGCAAAATATGTTATTATTAATATTACGTATGATACACACGGCTAAGTTGTATCAGAATTTATAGTTAAAACATAAGGAGAAATATGCCTACTATACAACAATTAATACGTCACAAACGTAAAAACAAAAAATCAAAATCAAAATCTCCTGCGCTATTAAGTACTTATAACTCTTTCGAAAGAAGACAAAAGTACTCACCTGCGCCATTAAAAAGAGGAGTATGTACCAGAGTTGGTACTATGACACCTAAGAAACCAAACTCTGCCCTAAGAAAATATGCTAAGGTTAAATTAACTAACCGTCAAGAAGTATTAGCATATATTCCAGGTGAAGGTCACAACCTTCAAGAACACTCTGTAGTTCTTATTCGTGGTGGTCGTGTAAAAGACTTACCAGGTGTGAGATACCACATTGTTAGAGGAACCCTTGATACTCAAGGTGTTGCTAAGAGAAACCAACAAAGATCAGCTTATGGTGCTAAAAAACCTAAAGCTGCTCAATAGGAGGATTAATTATGCGTAAACATCAAGCTGAAAAACGTCAAGTTTTACCTGATCCAGTATTTAATTCTCGTATTATTACTAAAGCTATCAACTTAGTAATGGAAGATGGTAAAAAAGGTTTAGCTCAACAAATTGTCTATGGTGCCTTTGACATTGTTGAAAACAAAACTAAACAAAAACCAATCGATGTGTTTAACAAAGCTCTAGACAACATTATGCCAAGTCTAGAACTTAAGGTTAGACGTATCGCTGGTAGTAACTACCAAGTTCCTACACCAGTAGGTGAAGAACGTAAAGTTGCTTTAGGATTAAGATGATTAATTCTATATGCTAGAAACAGAAATGAAAAAACTATGACTGAACGTCTAGCAAATGAAATCATTGATGCTTCTAATGGTATCGGTGGTGCTGTTAAGAAAAAAGAAGATACACACAGAATGGCTGAAGCAAACAAGGCTTTTGCTCATTTAAAATTCTAGGAGATAGACTATGCCAAGACAATTTCCTTTAGAAAAATATCGTAACTTCGGTATTATGGCCCACATCGATGCTGGTAAGACAACCACATCAGAACGTATCCTATTCCATGGTGGTAAAACCCACAAGATTGGAGAAGTTCATGATGGTGGTGCTACCATGGACTGAATGGAACAAGAAAAAGAACGTGGTATTACAATTACTGCTGCTGCAACATATGTTACATGAAAAGGATATGAATTAAACCTTATTGATACTCCCGGACACGTTGACTTCACAGTTGAAGTAGAACGTTCATTAAGAGTATTAGATGGTGCTGTTACAGTTTTAGATAGTCAACAAGGTGTTGAACCACAAACTGAAACAGTATGAAGACAAGCTACTGAATATAAAGTACCAAGAATTGTTTATTGTAACAAGATGGACAAAGTTGGTGCTGACTTTGAAATGTGTCTAGAATCAATTAAAAAGAATCTAGGCGCTAAAGGTGTAGCTATCCAATATCCTATTGGAGCAGAAGCTAACTTCATTGGTACTATTGATTTAGTAACAATGAAATGTAGAATGTTCGATGGTAAACCAGAAGAAGACTACAAGATCGCTGAAATTCCTGCAGACTTATTAGAAAAAGCAAAACACTTTAGACAAATCTTAGTGGAAGAAGCTGTTAACTATGACGAAGCTTGCATGGAAAAATACTTAAATGGTGAAGAATTAACTGAAGAAGAATTAAAGATGTGTATTAGAAAAGGTACACTAACAGCTGAATTCCACCCAGTATTATGTGGAACATCATTTAAGAATAAAGGTGTTAAAGCTGTTTTAGATGCAGTAGTTGATTATCTACCATCTCCAGCTGACTGTCCTTCTATTAAGGTAACTGATGAAGAAACAGGTAAAGAATTAGAACTAAAGAATCATGACGAAGATAAGTTTGTTGCTTTAGCCTTTAAAGTAGCAACAGACCCATTTGTAGGCCGTATAACATTCGTTAGACTATATTCTGGACACTTAAACGCTGGTAGTTATGTTATTAACTCTAAACGTGGTATTAAAGAACGTGTATCAAGATTAATCAAGATGCACTCAAACAACAGAAATGAAATTCCTGATATCTGTGCTGGTGATATCTGTGCTGTCGTTGGTTTAAAATCAACAACAACTGGTGATACACTATGTGACGAAGACATTGATGTTAAACTAGAATCAATGAAGTTTGCTGAACCAGTTATTAGTTTAGCTGTTGAACCGAAAACAAAAGCAGACCAAGAAAAAATGGGTATTGCTTTACAAAAACTGGCAGAAGAAGACCCAACATTCAGAACATACACAGACCACGAAACTGGTCAATGTATCATCTCTGGTATGGGTGAATTACACTTACAAATTATCGTTGACCGTATGAGAAGAGAATTCAAGGTTGATGTAAATGCTGGTGCTCCACAAGTTTCATACCGTGAAACATTTACTAAAGTGGGAGAAGCAGAAGGCAAATACATTAAACAATCTGGTGGTCATGGTCAATATGGACACTGTTGAGTAAGATTTGAACCAAACCCAGATAAAGGTTATGAATTTGTTAATGATATCGTTGGCGGTAAGATTCCTCGTGAATTCATTAAACCAATTGATCAAGGTATCCAAGAAGCTATGAAAGCTGGACCACTTGCTGGTTATCCATTAATGGATATTAAAGCAACAGTATATGATGGTTCATACCATGATGTTGACTCATCAGAAATGGCTTTCAAAGTTGCTGCTTCATTAGCTTTAAAAGAAGCTAGTAAGAAATGTGGTTTAGTATTACTTGAACCAATTATGGCAGTGGACGTAGTAGTTCCTGACCAATACTTAGGTGATGCTATGGGTGACATTAGTTCACGTAGAGGAACTATTGAATCTACAGAACAAAGAGCTGCAGCCCAAATGATCAAAGCTAAAGTTCCTTTAAAGAACATGTTTGGTTATGCTACAGACTTAAGATCATTCACTCAAGGCCGTGGCAACTATGTAATGCAATTTAGTCACTACGCTCAAGCACCAAGAAGTGTAGTTGATGAAGTTGTAGCTGCTAGAACTGGTCAAAAAGCTGCTAAGAAATAATCTTAACAGCAAAATAAAAATAGGGTTAAACCCTATTTTTTTATTCGGATCCACCACCAATTGGTTTCTTTACTCAATCCTTAATTCAAACTGAATCGAATTGGTTATATAGTTGAGCATCGAAAACTTGTAGTTTTGGTTCGCCAAAGATTTCTTTAACAGCATCAGCAGTAGCTAATTGTTGATTAGAAGTATCACAAGCAGCAGAGAATAACATAAATCAGAATTCTTCAATAGTTAATGGGCTGTCAGCAGCCATTTGCCATAAACTTGCATTATATGTTGGATGTAATGTTCGATCAGTAATGTCTGCTTTGTTAATTTGTGTTAGCATTACTCTATAGCCGTCAGCACCATTTCTGAAAGCATATTTGCTTTGTTGAGTAATGTCAGTGTGTAATTCTACATTGCTAACACGGTCAAAGGCATTTTTCCATCTATATTCGCCACTGTCTTGTTCAAGAATTGCTCTTAACATTCAGTATCTTATACTATCTGTTAATTCTGGACGATATAAAGGAACATCACCAGAAACAATGTCTCTAAACATTGATTTTCCATATATAGCGTTAGCTAACTTAGTTGCTAATTCTAATAGGTCGTCTTTGTTATCCATTTCATAAATCATGTAAGCTAGTCTTAAGGCTCGTGGACTAACATTGTTATAGATATCGGTGTATTTAACAACTGGTTCTGTAGAGTCTGGTTTTGGATCTTTTACATCTGCAAAGTGATATTTTGTATCATCTTTTCCAGATCATGGGAATAATGCTCCATCATTTTGTTTGTGTATTTGTCCAGCAGCACCACCTAAAATTGGTGATTTGTAGGTTGCTTGGGCAAAGTTGTGAAGACCATCGTCGCTACCAAATGCAGCAACTTGCAATCCACTTTCTGAATTAAAGATGTTGTTCTTTGCTGTTTGCAAGCCGGTAAAGCCAGCAAAAGTTTTTGGTGTGCTGCCAATTTCTGTATTAACAACATTTCAATATACAGATGAAGCAACGGAGAAATCAGTAGCTGTTGGTATATTACCAGCATAACCTATGCGGTCGAAAATGTTATCAACATTTCCAGTTCAGTCATATGGTGTTGGACCACTTGTAACTTCTAAAAGTGGTTTATCTATATCTTCAGGTTCATGGTAAGCATTAAATTGACTTAAATAACCAACATATGCAGTTTCATTATTTAAAATTTTGCTATCTAACCATTTATAGAAATTAGCAAAGTAATTGCCATCCTTGTCTGGTCTTGACAAATAACCAATTGTAGAGATAAACAATTGGAAGTTTAGAGCTTCATCATTAAATTCACCATTTTCAACCACATATGATTGTTGTAATTTTTCATACGCTTCTTCCATTGTATGGAAATATTGCATTGAAGAACTTGGTGCAGAGTATGAGGCAAAGTTCTTGCTCTCACTAAATAGTTTTGATTTTATGTATGTTGAATAGAATGAATGGTTATAGTAGTTAGCATCTTGGTTTTGATGAATGATTGAGTCTAAAGAAGGTTTTCCTTCTTCAATTGGTAATGTTTTAAGGTCATATGCTTTGTAAGTAGCATCTTTTATAGCATTAGCATTACCTTTATCAGCCATGAATGCATACATTAGTTTATCAACAATTGCTGATTTGTATCAGAAACGGTTTGACATCACTTTTTTAGCGTCTTTAATTTGTGGGCTAAATCCAAACGTTAAATCGCATTGAATAGTAGTACTGCATTCATATTTAATAAATTTATCGTTAATGGTTTCACCAGAAATGATTAATTCTTTGAATCTATCTAACAAATCTGTTTCACCGTTTGGTAAGAAGTATTCATCAGGATTGGTTACAAAGATGCCATTAATGATAGCATCATAGTAACGTGTAGTTCTAAAATTGCTGTTAGAAATATATGTCAATGGCATTTTGCCTAATAAACCGTTTTCGAAACGTTTCTTACCAACATCGCTCTTAGAATTTTCAATTTGTGTTGAACGGTAAGAATAGATTTTGTCATTAATTGATTCAACAGAACTAATTACCTTTTTCTTTCTATCAATCTCAATAGTTGATGTTAAGAATGTAATTAAATTAGCATAACTATTTTCTGGAACTAAATTGTCTGTCAAGTTAATTTGATATAAGAATAAATCAGCATTGGCAAATGTTGTAGCGGAAGGCTTATATGATTCAATTTTTCTGAAGATGTTGTATTTACCAGTTTCTCCGCTAGAAGCTTCCATCGCTAATTCAAGAATGATATCAGCATAATGTTCAGTAAAGTATTTTTCTAATCTACCTGCACCATCAGTTGAAAATAAGTCACAAGAGATCAAACCACCATCATAGTTGCAATATTTTTGCATTACACGGTATTTAAATACTTCTTTTAATCTTTGCATCTTTTGATCAGCAGTAGAATGGCCTTCACCTCTAACATATAGATATCCATCTATAGTTTGAGCATGCATACCTGCTTGGTTTAATTCTAATGCTCATGGTTGTTGATCAATAAAGGCTGGAGCTTCTTCAGATACTCCATCTCATTTACCTAAATCTGCTTCTAAGTTGTTAATAATGTATCTAACACCAAAGTTACCATCATTGCCACCATAGAAATACTTAAAGAACTTGTTATCCATAAATAATGGACAATGGTATGATGTTGTTCCATTAGCTCCACCATAAATGGTATTTAAATCTAAACAACTTTTGATATATGAGGCATTAGGAAATGTAATTCTAAAGAAGTTTTTTAAAATAGAATCATCATCTTGGTCTTGTGGTAAAGTTTTGCTTACATTAGCTTGTAGTTCTTGTTGTGTATATGTGTTAAGAGCTATTGATTTACCATCATCAGAAAACATACGACCATATAAGTTAGCAGCAGCCACTGCATATGGTGTATATAGTGTGTTAAACATATCATTTGCTGTACAAAGTAATAATGTTTGACTATCATCTGTTGATGTTTTTGGAATAGTGATTGTTCAGTTTCAACTTGGGGATGAAACATCACCATACATCCCAGGAGTTTCAAAAGCGCCATTATATAAGTTTCAATATCAGTCTCAATAAGCATGAACGCCTTTTTCGCCTTCATTACTATTGATAGCAATCCCTCCAAAGAATGGGAATGCCTCATTTGGTCCATCAGTTGGAAGTGTTGCTCTATTAGGATTGTAAATATCTGCTAATGCAGAACCAGATGTTGTTGGGTTAGTGTATTTAAATAATGCAGCAGCTGAGAAGAATGGTTTTTCGTCATCGAATCATCTGTTGAATACATAGTCTTGAATAGTTGCATAGTCACCTTCTGGGTGAGCAGCTAAATATTCAGGTCATTTTAGATCATTTTCAGGTCTAACTGGTTCATAGCCAACTTTAGTTTTCCCATAGAAGCCTAGTTTGCTTCAGTTATCTGGGTCATTCAATGGAGCAAAATCTACACTATTTTTTGCTTCAGTAAAGATTTGTGGATAATAATCATCCTCATCTTCCGTTCTAATTCCAAAGAAATTATCAGCAAAAACAGCTTTTGTAAATTCTTCTTTGACATGAGCTACCATCTTAGAGTGGATGTAGCTATCTTTAGTTCCACCATATTGAGATAAATATTCATTTTGTAAATAGAACTTATAGTTTGCACCATAACTTGATTTACATTTATCTACAATTTCATCATATTCTTTATTAGATTTATATTTTCATTCCTCAAGATTATCTCTAAACTTGTCGTTCTTATCATGAGATTTAGTTGTTTTAGAGGCACGGTTTTCATATCATTGATATACTATTTCATCAGCTAAAGCTTCTTTAAAAGTTTTTCAACCAGAGGATCTAGTTAAAGCAGCCTTAATAGCTGACTTGTAATCAAAGTTTTTAGAACCAACGGTTCCAAAAAGACCAGTGTCATCTAGGTCAATAATTAAATCTTCATCTATATCTGCTTTAGAACAGCTTGTTAAAACTGTTGCAAGCAAACTTGAAGAAGCTGCAACAGCTGTAGCAGATAATATTAAACGCTTAAATTTCATGTTTAGTATCCTCTAATAATAAAATATATACTTTTATTATTATAATTATAATTACAATAATGTATGAAAAAAATAGATTTATTAAATATTAGCGCATTGGGCGTTAATGTTGAAGGTAATCAATTACTAAAAAACATTAATCTTAATGCTAAAACTGGTGACATTGTTGCCATCATTGGTCCTAATGGTGCTGGTAAATCATCATTTTTAAAAACAATTATGCATCACTATGCCTTTAAAGTTAATAAAGGTGATGTTAAATTTAATGGTAAAAGTATTAAAAACTTATCAACAGATGCTATTGCTAAGTTAGGTTTCTTTTATTTAGCACAAAGCCCCATGGAATTAGAGGGTGTAAAACTAATAGATTTATACAAAATTATTGCTAACACGCACAGCGATAAGAAAATTGATCCTATTTCATTGCACAATCTAGTGACTCCTAAATATGATGAACTAAACTTAGACCTATCATTATTAAAAAGATCAAATAATGTTAACTTTTCAGGTGGCCAAAAGAAGAAAAATGAACTTGTTCAAATGTTTTTAATGAACAATAATGTTCTTTTATTAGATGAAGTTGACTCTGGTTGTGATGTTGACAGTTTAAAAATTATTGCTCAAGAAATCAATAAGATTAAAAAGAATAAGATTATTATCTTAATTTCTCACCAAGAACAACTTTTAAAACTTATAAAACCAACTAAATATGCTATCATTGCCAACCACACAATTGTAGAATCTGGCAATGGCAAAAAGTTATTTGCTGCTTTAAATAAAGGATTTAGTAAATACATCAAAGTTTCTCCTAAAAAGCAAGAAATGGATAGTATCAAAAATGCTTTCTAATATCTTTTTGACAAATACAAACGCAACTCAAGACATTAACCTAAAGAATAATGAAAAGGTTAATCTTTATCTTGTTGCAAATGATCAAAAAGACATCACAAAAACTATCAATTTATCTCTAAAAAATAATAATGAAGTTAATTTATATTGTTTGGTTTTAGCTAATGCTAAGAACAAAATTTTCAATATAAATTTTCATCATTTAGGTAACAACTCAACAAGTAATATCTATGTTAAAGCTTTAGCCAATAACAAAGCAACAGTTAAAGTTAATTGTGTTTCTAGTTGTGCAACTAAAACAACAAAAAACACTATCAACCAAACAATTGATGGATTAATTTTTGATAATAACTCATTAATTCAAGCATTACCATGTTTAGACATCAATATTCATGAAATTACTGCTAAACACACAGTAAATATTGGTCAAGTTGATCCAGAAATTATCTTTTATCTAAATACAAAAGGTTTAAGTAATTTAGAAGCATATCAATTTTTAATTGATAGTTTCATTAATGATTTACATCCATATCTAACTAAATATAAAATTAATGTTAATAAAGACATCCAAACATTAATGGGAGGTAGCTATGAATAAGAAAATAAGAAATGATTTCCCTTGAATCAAAAAACATCCAAATCTTTTATATTTTGATTCAGCTGCTACTTCATTAAAGCCATTAAGTGTAATTAATGCCGAAGCTAATTATTACATTAATTATGGAACTAACACACATAATAGTGACTCTGCTGTTGCTTTTAAAACAACAAAGAAAGTACAAGTCATTAGAGAAAAGACAGCAACTTTGTTTAATGCTAAAGCTGAAAACATAGTTTTCACCTCTGGTGCAACTGAAGGATTAAACTTAATTGCTTATGGCTTAGCTAATGGTTTTATTAAGAAGAATGAAGAAGTGTTAATTTCTAAACTAGAACACGCTTCTAACTTATTACCATGAATTAGATTAGCAAAACAAGGTTGCTTTAAACTTAAATACATTGATGAAGGAAAAATTCCTACAGCACAAATGTATCTAAAAGCAATAACTAAGAAAACAAAGGTTATTACTTTTGCTGGTAGTAGCAACATTTTAGGTAATGACATTGACTACATAACTTTAGTTAAGAAAGCAAAAGCTATCAATCCTAACATTATTATTGTGATGGATGCAGCACAATATTTACCACATCATAAAATTGATGTAAGTTGTGGTATTGATTTTGTTGCATGTAGTTGTCATAAACTTTTAGGACCAACAGGTCTTGGTATTGTTTATATGGACAAGAAGTGATTAACTTTGTTACAACCTCTAAAGTTTGGTGGTGGAATGAACCAAACTATTGACAAAGAAAGTTATGTTCTATATAACAACGTAGAAAAATTTGAAGGTGGAACAATGCCACTTGGGCAAATTTTTGGTTGAGAAGCAGCAATTGACTACTTAAATAAAGTTGGCTTCAACAATATTACTAAATACCAACATGAACTTAAGAAATATTTTGTAAAGAAAATGAAAGAAGTAAAGAATGTTGTTGTTTACAACAATAATGAACCTGAAGCAATTGTTTACTTCAACATTAATAAAGTTCATGCTCAAGATTTAGCAAGTTGATTAGGAACAAAAGGTGTTATTTGCCGTGCTGGATTAAGTTGCGCAAAACTTGCTCACCACATCGTAAATACTCAAGCAGCAGTAAGACTAAGTCTATACTTCTATAACACTAAAGAAGAGATTGATAAATTCATTACTATTCTTAAAAAGTTTAAGAAAGGTGATGAAATTATCATCTAGGAGCATTATGAAAATTAATAATGAATTAGCTAAAGAATTAATTATTGATCATTATGAAGCTCCTGCTAACAAAGTAGAAGGCAAACCAAAAGGTAAATACCTTTATGGACATAATGATAGCCCATCATGTATTGATAACATTGATGGATATGTTTTAATTGAAAAAGGCAAAGTTAAAGATGCTAAGTTCTCTGGTATAGGTTGTGCCATCTGCACAAGCTCTACCGATTTATTAGTAGAGGAAATTATTGGTAAACCAGTTGCTCAAGCCAAGAAAATTATTAGCAATTACTTAGGAATGATCCTAGGTAAAAAATATGATCAAAAATTACTAGGTAAACTTATAGTTTACAAAAATGTAAACAAACAAGCTAACCGTGTCAAATGCGCAATGACTGGTATCCAAGCCATTGAAAAGGCAATCAATAGTTATGAAAAATAAAGATTACAAATATGGTTTTCATGACAAAATAAAAAATAAGTTTGCCTTTAAAAAGGGTTTAAATGAACAAGTCATTAGAGCTATAAGTAAAAGCAAAAATGAACCAGACTGAATGTTGCAAAAACGTTTAGCTGCTTTTAAACTATTTAAGAAACTAAAAAATCCTAAATGAGGACCAGATTTAAGTCATATTGATTTTGACCAATATACATATTATGTATCTAATGCATCAGCAATGACTAATGATTGAAAAGATGTCCCACAAAAAATTAAAGATACTTTTCAACGTTTAAAAGTAACAGAAGCTGAAGCAAAATTCTTATCAGGTGTTAACAATCAATATGACTCTGAAGTTGTTTATAACAAGATTCAAGAAGAATTAGCAAAACAACATGTTATCTTCTGTAATATTGAAAAGGCATTACAAATTTGCCCTGAAATCGTTAAGAAATATTTTGGAACATTAGTTCCACCTAGTGATAACAAATATGCTGCTTTAAACACGGCAGTATGATCTGGTGGCAGTTTTATCTATATTCCCAAAGGTGTTAAACTAGAAAAACCACTACAAGCATACTTCCGTATTAATACTAGACAAATGGGGCAATTTGAAAGAACATTAATAATTGTCGAAGACAAAGCAAGCTTATCTTATATAGAAGGATGCACTGCTCCTATCTACGATAAGAATAACTTACATGCTGCTGTAGTTGAAGTGTTTATTAATGAAGGAGCTGTTTGTCGTTACACAACAATTCAAAACTGATCAGATAATGTTTTAAACTTAGTTACTAAACGAGCAATCTGTAAGAAAAATGCCATTATGGAATGAATTGATGGAAACATTGGCTCCAAACTAAATATGAAATATCCAGCAACTATTTTAGCTGGAGAACATGCCAAAGGAAAATGTATTTCTATTGCTCTAGCTCATGAAGGAGTAATTCATGATGCTGGTGCTAAGATGATCCATCTTGCTCCTTATACTAGAAGTAGTATCTTAGCAAAATCTATTGCTCACGATGGTGGAAGAGCAGATTATCGTGGAGAAGTTAAAATTCTAAAACCTGCTCATCACTGCCATGCCGAAGTGGTTTGTGATACATTAATCTTAGACAACAAATCAAAAAGCAAGACTATTCCTTTAGAAGTAATAGAAAATAAAACAAGTTTTATTAAACATGAAGCTAAAGTTACTCAATTAGATAAAGAAAAAATGTTTTATCTAAATACAAAAGGTTTATCAGATAAGCAAGCTAAAAACATGTTGTCCTTAGGATTTCTTGAACCATTTACAGAACAACTTCCTATGGAATATGCAGTTGAACTAAACAGATTACTAAATGAAGATTTTAAATAAAATATAATATATAGGTTATGAAAAACAAAAACATCATTGCTAGACAACAAAACTTTGCAGATTGATATACATCTGTAATTAAAGAAGCTAAATTAGTAGAATATGGCCCAGTAAAAGGAACAATGTTCTTTTTACCTAATGGTTGAGCAATTTGAGAATCAATTAAAAATGAAATTGATAAACAATTTGCTAAGATGGGCGTAAGAAACATCCAACTACCTTTATTTATTAGACAAGCTGACTTTCTAAAAGAAAAAGAACATGTAGAAGGTTTTGCTCCTGAACTATTTACTGTATCAACTAATAAAAAAGGTGAACTAGCTGAACCGCTAGTTATTAGACCAACATCTGAAATTAGTTTCTGTCAATGTTTTAAAACACAAATTAGATCATTTAATGATCTTCCGCTTTTATATAACCAATGATGTTCTGTATGTCGTGTAGAAAAGAACACAAGACCATTTTTAAGAAATACTGAATTCCACTGACAAGAACTTCATACTGCACATGCTAGTAAAGAAGAAGCACAAAAGCAAACATTAAAAACTCTAGAAGTTTATAGAAACTTCGTAGAAGATTATTTATGTATGCCAGTATTAGTTGGTGAAAAAACTGAAAACGAACGTTTTGCTGGTGCACAAAACACTTATACATTAGAAGCACTAATGCAAGATGGTCAAGCATTACAATGTGCTACTAGCCACTATTTAGGACAAAACTTCGCTAGAGCTTACGAAGTAAAATTCCAAAATAAAGATAACAAGTTTGATGTTATTTATCAAACATCTGCTGGAATTTCTACAAGAATCATTGGTGGATTAATCATGAGCCACAGTGATGATAATGGTTTAATCTTACCATTTAAGATTGCCCCAATTCAAATTGCTATCATTGTTGTTAATGCTAATGATAAGAAAACAAGTACTTATGTTAAGAACATAAAGAAAATTCTTGGTGACAAATATCGTGTTGTTATTGATGATAGTGATAAATCATTTGGTTTCAAAATCAACAAATACCAAGTACAAGGTGTTCCTTTCTGCTTAGTAGTTGGTGCTCAAGAAATTGAAGCTAACGAAGTTACTTTCATTAGAAGAGATAGCAATGACAAGATAAAAGTTAACTTGAAAGTGTTAGCTAAACACTTAACAACAAACATTAAAGAATATCAAGCTAACTTATACAATAATGCTAACAACCGTCTTCAATCTGCAATTATTGAAGTAGATAACCTAAACAAGTTTAAAGAAGTTATTAAAAATAAAAAGATTGCTTTAGCTTATTTCAATGACTCAATTGAAAATGAAAAGAAGATAAAGGAATTAACTGGTGCAACTGCTAGATGCATTAAGTTAGCAGGTATCAAAGATAAAACTTGTTTCTTCACAGGTAAACCTGCAACTCATTTAATTTATTTCGCAAGAGCATATTAATATGGCAAAAAAGAAAAAAAGTAAAAATTGAATTGAGTTTGATTTTACTGTCCACTATACTATAGAGGGCAGAAAAAGATACAAACGTAAACTATGAGGAGTCATAGGTTTACTAGTATTAGTATTGTTAGCTTGTTCAGCCATGTTTTATTTTGGTAATACAACATGAGATCCAGAAAAAGGATTTGAACCTGTAGCAACACCTAATACTTGATGACAAATACTACTTGTAGTATTAGCATCAGTAATATCATTTGGTGCTATGGTGGCAACTTTCCTATATTGCTTCTTTGATATTAATAAGTTCTACAAGAGTCAAGCAGTTTACTTTAAAACAAATCGTTTCAAAGAAAACAAAGCTAAAGCTTTAGACCGTGATATGTTAAAGATTGACAAGAAGACACTAAAGTGATATAAGAAAATGGGTTATATAGATGCTCAAGAAAAACGCGATATTCTTGAAAGACAAAGACAAGCACAACTTGCAAAAATAAAAACAGCTAAATAATCTAGCTGTTTTTTATTACTTGTTTTACTGGTTTGTAACTAAAGCGGTGAACGGACTTAATTGGACCATAATGCTTTAAAGCATTTAAATGAACAATTGTACCATAGCCTTTGTTCTTAGCAAACCCATATTGTGGATATTGTTTATCTAAATCATCTAGGATCTTATCACGGTAAACTTTAGCGACAATAGATGCGGCAGCAATAGATGTCGATTTAGCATCTCCTTTAATAATAGGGACAATGGTTGCTTTTTCAAATTTAATATCTTCAGCATCAACTAACACAACTGTTGGTTTAATCTTTAGATTACTCAAAGCTTTAACCATTGCTTCTTTTGCTGCTTCTTTAATATTGATAATGTCTATTCTTGGTGCATCAACATAGGAAATAGCATAAGCTAAACAATTATCTTTAATAACTTTAGCTAATTCCTCTCTTTTCTTTATAGAAAGAACTTTTGAATCTTTGATAGCAGGATTTTCATATCCTACTGGCAAGATACATGCACAAGCAACTACAGGTCCAGCTCAACAACCACGACCCACTTCATCAACGCCAGCAATATACTTATGTTTAGCTTTTTGGTATTTATGTTCATAATAGAACATATCTACATGTCTTTTAGCCTTCATAGTTAATCTTGCAAATCTTTCCATTAACTAATTCATCAAAGAAAGCGTCTTGGGCTCTGACTATATCTGGTTGATTATCTAGCATAATAAACTTACGTTTATTAGCATATCACTTGATGAATTCAGAATATGGTAATTGTTGATTTAATTTATAGTATCTTGCAAAAGCTTTAGCATAATGTTGGTTAAGATATTCATAACCAAACTTTAAAACTTCTTCTAAAGGCAATACACCTTTTTTAATTGTGTTAACTAATGCTAAAACAAATCCTTCTTTTCAATCAGTTATTTTCTTAAAGAAAATACCTGGGTTATCTTGTAAGTATAAATCATTACTAATTTTTAAGGTTGCTTGCGTTTTAGTAACAGCAGGCATATTACCTGTTTGTGCTAAATTCTTTTTAGCTAAGAAATTTATTAAACTGGATTTACCAACATTTGGTAAACCAACCACCATCAAATATGAAATAACAAAAGCCATTCCTTTAGCTTTTTTCTTAGCAACTGCTGGAGCTAACATTTGCTTAATTTTATTAAGCAATACATTTCTAAATCCTTTATCTTTTAGATTACCAACAATAAGATTGTTTGCTTCTTTTATATTGTGTAAATCTGCTAAATCAGATTTCAAAGCAACCTTTAAAACTGGCTTATTGATATTATTGAAAGCAGGATTAGAAGTTGTATTGATTGCTCTAGCATCAACTACTTCGATAACTAAATCTACACTACCCAAAGATTGAATAATCTTTTGGTTAGCAGCAGCCATGTGGCCAGGGAATCAATTAATTGTACTTGCCATGGTTATCACCATGCCCTATTAGGATTGCCAAAGTTTTTATAATCGTATGGTCTAGTTCAATCATTTGTTCTAGTGTTACCATACTTTCAAATTCATTTACTTGTAAAGACATAGTCGTGAGCAACACCACCAACTAATAAACCCATAGCAGATAAAATGGTTATTAAAATAAATGGACATGGCAAATAGTGCCCCGGTTTTAATCCAAAGGCATCAGCCACTATATGATATTCTCCATTAGGAGAAGAGTAGTCATTCAATGCTAGTCCTGTGCAGAATCAACTACATTTAGTGATAGCCATCACAATTCCTACATAACCCAAATAAACAAAGAATGATCCTAATGAACTAAGTCATACTCTTCAACCAGAGGTTGGAGTATTTAATAAGACACCACAAGCAACCATAAATTGACATCAGTGCATAATAAAGTAGCAACGTTCTTTGCCAATTCCAAAGAAGATATATTCTGCAGATCATCTTGCATTTTCTGTATCTATATTATTGTCAGTAATAATAGTACCTAATGAAATTAGACCACCAATTAGTGCGATCGGTGCAAGGATTCTTGCTACTCTTCTACTTGGATCAGCAATTAATGAAATCATTAACATGCTAAAGAAGCATGGACAAGCATCTAACATAAATGCACGAGAAATAGTTTTACTATTGTCCATAGTTGTTGGGTCACCATAAATGGCTTTGTGGTTTTTTCAATAATCAATTCAATCCGGAACAAAACGATTAGCAAACACTCACAAGAAACAAACAATGGCTATTGCCATTCAAAATCAATAAAGATTTGTAATCTTTAAAATCTTATGATTTAGAAAAATCATGGCTGTGCCTAAGCCAATCATTAATAGAAAATATGTTGTTCCTGCTGCACTTACCATAATTACAAAATATTTTGTTTAACGTATTTATTATAGTTGTATCAACGATATCAGTAACCACTAAATGCATTACCGTATCTAAATGATCCTCTATCAAAGACATAGTCTTTAATAGCAATCACACCACAACCAACCAAGAATAATACTGGAATGCCAACAAATGGACAAGCCTTTAAAGGAATGCCAAACATTTGTCTAGCAAAGCTATATTCACCAGTATCTCAGTCATTTAGTGATAACCCAGAAACATTTCAGCATACACCTTTAACTCTCATGATAATGCCGACATAGCTGTAATATAAAACAGCAATAATGAATGTTAATAGCGTTCCTTTTCATCCATTTCTTGGGGTATTAAGCATAATACCCAAAGCCATCATTATCATCATGAAATGCATCATGAAGTAACACTTGTTTGGATCAAGACCAAAGAAAATAAATTGAGCTGATCATTCAGCAGTAATATCATTATCAAAACATAATGATACTACTGTAATTAATCCACCAATTAGTGCTAAGGGAGCAAAGCTCCTTGCTACTTTTCTGGTTGGATCAACCATTAATAGAACTGACATTGCTAAAGCAGAAAAAGGACAAATGTCAAGCAAGAATGCTTTAGAAATAATTACACTATCTGCGTATGAACTTGGATCAGTTATTACATAAGAAGCATAGTTTTGTCAATCAGGAACAAAACGATATGCAAGTAACCACGAAAAGCAAAAAGCACCAACAATCAATCAAAAGAAGTAACTATTAGTTACTTTTCTTATTAGTCTGTTACCAATAACCATAACTGCACATAATGCTAAAGTTATTAGTGCTAATCCAAACCCAGCAAAATTCATAATAGACATATTATATATGTCTATTTAAGTTTTAATTTTAATAATATAATATTTAGTATCGAGGTAATTTATGAAAAGAATTGCAATTAATGGATTTGGAAGAATCGGTAGACTTTTCTTTAGAAATGTTTTTAAAGATAAGTCATTATCAATTGTTGCTATCAATGATTTAACTGATCCAAAGACTTTAGCGCACTTACTAAAGTATGATTCAGTATATCGTCAATTAGATGCTAATATTTCTTACGATAGTAAGAACATTATTGTTAATGGAAAGAAGATTCCTATCTATGCAGAAAAAGATCCAGAACTATTACCATGAAAAGCACTAAAAGTAGATCTAGTGGTAGAATGCACTGGAAGATTTGTTTCTGAAGAAGGAGCTGGCAAACACCTTAAAGCTGGGGCTAAAAAAGTTTTAATTTCTGCTCCTGCTAAAGAAGGAAATGTTAAGACCATTGTTTATGGTGTTAACCATAAAACACTAAAGAAATCTGACAAGATTATTTCAGGCGCAAGCTGTACAACTAATGCTCTTGCTCCTTTGGCTAAAATTGTTCATGATAAATATGGAATCGTTAAAGGTTTCATGACAACTATCCACGCTTATACAGCAGACCAAAGACTACACGATGCTCCGCATAAAGATTTAAGAAGAGCACGTGCTGCTGGTGTTAGCATGGTACCAACAACAACTGGTGCAGCTAAAGCAATTGGTTTAGTTATTCCAGAACTAAAAGGTAGAATGCATGGTATGGCAATGCGTGTGCCAACAATTACTGGTTCTATTGTTGATTTAGTTCTTGAACTAAAGAAATCACCAAGCATTGAAGAATTAAACAAATTCATTATGTCTAAAGCCAATGATACACTTGGTTACAACGATGATGAAATTGTTTCTAACGATATTATTGGAAACAAACACGGATCAATCTTTGATCCAAAACTAACAATGATGTTAGATGTAGATGGTAAACGTCTTTACAAGTTATTTACTTGATACGACAATGAATCAAGTTATACTTGTCAATTAATTAGAACCCTAAAATACTTTTTAAGTTTGTAATATGAATTCGACATTTCTAAGTAAGATCCCAACTTTACAAAGCACTGATGTTACTAATAAGCGTTGTCTTGTTAGAGTTGATTTTAATGTTCCCATCAAAGATGGAAAGATTACAAGCCATGCTAGAATCATGGCTGCTAAACCAACCATTGATTACTTATTAAAAGCTAGAGCAAAAGTAATATTACTTTCTCACTTATCAAGAGTTAAATCAGTAGATGACATTAAATCAGGAAAGAAATCATTAGCTGTTGTTGCTAAATTCCTTCAAACACTTTATCCAAAATACAATGTTATTTTTGTAAAAAATAATACAGACAAAAAGCTTCCTTCTCTTGTAAAAAAGATGAAAACCCATGACATCATCTTTCTAGAAAACACAAGATACCAAGATGTTGATCTTAAGACAAAAGAAGCGGTAAAACTAGAAAGCAAGAACAGCCCAAAACTTGCAAAGTTTTGAGCAAGTTTAGGTGATGTATATGTTAATGATGCCTTTGCAACTATTCACCGTAGCCATGCTTCAAATGCTGGTATTGCTAAGCACATGAAGCACAAATGTATTGGTCTTCTAATTCAAAATGAATTAGAAAATGTTATTAAGTTTGACAAATATGCTTCTAAACCAATTGTTGCAATTATTGGTGGAGCAAAAATCGCTGATAAGATTACTTTACTAGAATCATTGCTTAACACATGTGATCAAGTATTGATCGGTGGTGGTATGGCCAACACTTTCTTAGCTTCATTAGATGTTAGTGTGGGCAAGAGTCTTGTAGAACAAGAAATGCTACATGTGGCAAGAAATCTTTACAACAAACATAAAGAAAAAATTATTTTGCCAGTAGATTTAAACATTGCCACTCAATTTAAAAATGTCAAAGGCAAAGCCTTTGCAATTAACCAAATACCTGCAAGTGGTATGGCTTTAGACATTGGTCCAAAGACAATCAAAGAATTTACCAAAGTTGTTAAACATGCTAAGACCATTTTCTGAAATGGCCCATTAGGTGTCACTGAATTTGAAAACTTTGCTACAGGAACTAATGCTATTGCTTCTGCTGTTGCAATTGCAACAGCTGGAAATGCTTTCAGTTTAATTGGTGGTGGAGATACTGCTGGAGCAGTAACTAAGAAAGTAGACAAGTCAAGTTTTAGTTACATTTCAACTGGTGGTGGAGCAACGCTTGCTGTCATTGCTGGTGACCAACTTCCGGGATTGTTTATAAAATAAATAAAATAATAGAAGGTTATACCTTCTATCTTTTTTTAATTGAAAAAGTGATAGTAAAACATATATATAATAAATATTAATAATTTATGAGATTTGCTAGAAGTGGAAAATTAATCATAATTTGTGGTCCATCAGGTGCTGGTAAGAAAACAGTATGATCTGGCATCATTGACCAAATGCAATACAACACCATCTTCTCTGTGTCTATGACAACAAGAGAGAAAAGACCAGGAGAAGTAGAGGGTGCTGATTATTTTTACGTTACACGTAATAAATTCGAATATGCCATTAGAAAGAAAAAGATGCTTGAATGAGCAATCTACGTTAATAACTACTATGGCACACCAAAGAAGTTTGTTAAAGACAATCTTAGAAAAGGAATCAATGTATTTCTAGAAATAGAAATGCAAGGTGTTTTACAAGTTTTAAAGAACTTTAAACGTAAAAGAAAATTATTAACAATCTTTATTGCTCCTCCAAATCTAAAAGAATTGGAAAAGCGTCTTCGTAATAGAAGAACTGAACCTGAAATTATTGTTAGACAACGTATCAACCAAGCAAAATGAGAATTGTCTAAGAAAGACATGTTTAAATATGTCATCATCAATGATGATGTTGAAAAAGCTAAAAAGCGTTTAACTGCTATCCTAAATAAAGAGTTGCTAAATAAATAATGAATAAAATTTCTTTTTATAACTTCGATTTGCCTACTCTTGAAAGTTACTTGCAAGAGCATAACCTTAAACCTTATGCTGCTAAACAATTGTTTAACTGAGTTTATAAAAAGAATGTAACTGACTTTAGACAAATGTCTAATATTGGTAAAGCTAACCAAGAGTTGTTAGCTTCTTTATTAGTATTTGATCAATTAACAATTATTAAAGTATTAGCTGATGAAAAGAAAGAAACTATCAAGTTTCTCTTTAAATTAAAAGATGATAACTGTATTGAAACAGTCATTATGAAATTTGACTATGGTTATTCAGTTTGTGTTTCAACACAAGTTGGTTGCAACATGGGTTGTAAGTTCTGCGCAAGTGGAACTCATAAAAAAATTAGAAACCTAGAAGCTAGCGAAATTGTTTTGCAGTTTGTAATGGCTAACAACTGATTGCTAACTAATATTAATAGTAGACTATCTAATATAGTAGTAATGGGCATAGGTGAACCTCTTGACAACTTAGACAATGTCATCACTGCTCTAAAAATAATTACTAATCAACACGGGTTAGAGATAGGCTCACGTCATATAACTATTAGTACATGTGGACTATGCAACAAGATTTTAACGCTTGCTAAGGCCTTGCCGCAAGTTAACCTAGCAATTAGTCTACATGCCTCAAACGACGCAACCAGAAGCAAATTAATGCCTATTAACAAGACATTCAACTTAGATCAACTTATCCAAACTTGCAAAAAATATTTGGAAGTTACTAACCGTCGTTTAACTTTTGAATACATCTTATTAGACGAAATAAATGACAGCGATGAAAACGCTTATGAACTAGTAGACCTTTTAAAAGGTCTGTTATGTTATGTCAATTTAATTCCTTATAATGAAACATATCTAAGTGATTTCAAACGTAGCAAGAGAGTTAAGCAATTCTTTAATATATTAAATAAGAATAAATTGCAAGCGACAATCAGATTAGAAAGAGGCACAAACATTGCTGCTGCTTGTGGCCAATTAAGAATTCAACACCATGAAAAAAACTAAAGTTAATTTTACAATTAAATCAATAAGAGGAAAAAGACCAATCAACCAAGATAGTCTTGCTTGCTCTTATAACTTCAATAAAGAATTTATTGCAGTAGTTTGCGATGGTGTTGGTTCTGTACCAGGATCTGAACATGCTAGTAGATTAATCTCTCATCGTTTTGTTACCAACTGATCTAAAACTGGTCATATTGAAACACCAACAGCTTGATTTAAAGAAACTTTAAAAGTAGCAATGGAAGAACTTATCCAATATGTTAAAGACTTTAACACTGATGCTATTTCTACTACCTTAGCTGTGTTAATGGTAATAGGCGACAAGTTCTATTGCTACAATATTGGTGACACTAGAATCTATGGATTCCAACAACACGATTTAACTCACACAGTTAAACAATATACATATGATCACAACTATTACAACTATTTAGTTGCTCAAGAAGCAAGTAAAGATGTCATTAATGCTAATGAAGCTAAATGACACTCACTTGTCAATTACATTGACCCAACTAGTCCTAAGCGTGCAAAGTTTGATGCTAACTCAGGAACTATCACACAAAAAACTTACTTCTTACTATGTACAGATGGTTTATATGCTTATGTACGTGATAACGAAAAATACGAAATCATTACGCGTAAATATATTCCACTTGCGCTTAAACTTAATTTATTAAACACAAAAGCCATTAGAAATGGTTCTGATGATAATGTCTCAGGCATCTTGGTGGTAGTGAAGTAATATGGAAAAGACTTTTAAACCTGGAGAGAAACTATATGATTCATCATATATTGTCGAGAAGATAATCGGCAAAGGTGGTGATGGATCTATTTATGTTGTTCACCAAAACAATGATCCAGATACAAAGTATGCTGCTAAAGTCTTTTTAAAACCAGACACTATTGATGACAACTATTGAAAGAAACATAGTGATGAAGCTTTAACTTCGTTAAGAATTTCACATCGCCCTAACCCTAACTTAGCTAAGACATATGACGTTATCGTTACAAACGATAATGACATTATTCTTATCATGGAATATATTGATGGGGTTACTCTTAAACAATACTTAAACAAACATGGTAGTCTAACACCAAAGGTTGCACTAAACATCTTTAAAAAGATGTTAAATGGTATTAGTCAATTACACCACTATAAACAAAAGATTATTCACCGTGACTTAAAACCAGAAAACATTATGGTTAGTCATGACTTATCTAAAGTCATTATTGTAGACTTTGGTATTTCTTCTGTTATTAAAGAAGACATTAACAAAGTTATGACTAACGAAATGGAACTATATGGAACAGCTAGTTATATTCTTCCTGACCTTTACGATGAATATCGTAAAAAAGGTGGAGAAAGAAACATTTCAGTTCAATCTGACTTCTTTTCATTAGGTGTAATCTTATATGAAATGTTAATGGGTACTTTACCATTTGAACCAATACAATTGGTTAAAGATGGAAATGTAGTTATTGGTTCTGATGGTCGTCCATCTATTGATGCTGTTAAGACAGTACGATTACCTTTAAGATTTGACATGATCAATATCTCTGCTAACCCAACAATTCCTGCTACTCTTGAAAATATTATTTTCAAATGCTTAGCTTCTAAACCTGGAGATATTAAACATCGTTATACAGATATTGATCAAATTATTGATGATATCAATAACTGCATTCCATTATTAGATAGAAAGACAGATAACACACCATTACTTAAACCTGTTAAACAAAGAATCTTCCAAGGGTATTCTTTGATTGACATTGATTCTGTAAGACAAGGTCAACAATGATACAAGCAATGATGATTCTTCTTTTTGATCTTTGCTGTAGCAATAACAATTACAATTGTTGCAATTATTTTCTTTTTTGTAATTTAATTAATATATGAACAACAATAAATACAATTGAGACTTAGAAAGTCTATTAGCTAATCAATCAATTGAAAAGCTATTTAACCAATGATACCAAACAGAACTAAAGCAAGTTGCTTTAGTAAATGACTTTTATAAAACAAAAGCTAACTTTAAGAAATGACTTGCTTTAAGCAAAGAGACAGAGAGATTAGCTAATCGTTTGTTAATGTATGTCATGAACCATAATAATGAAGAACTTGACAATCCTAAATGGATTGGTTGAGACCAAAAGATTGTTCATGTTAGCAATGAACTAGCTTTAAAAACATCACATTGAACTAATCTTGTTTTAGAAAATGAAGATAAGATAAAATTTTATCTTAGAGATCCAGAACTTAAAAAATGGACAAGAGAATTTGATTTAATCTTTAAAAACAAAAAACATGTTCTAGACAAGAAGTCAGAATTACTACTAACTAAGGTTGCTCCAGCTATAGCTGGAATCAATGATGTTTATTCAACATTAACTGATTCAGATCTAAAGTTTGCTGATGCTATTGATTCTAAAGGTTCTGCTCACAAGATTGATAACATCTCTGATGCTATCAAATTATTAAAAGAACCTTCTGATAGAACTTTAAGAAAGAATACCTGGATTAGTTACAACACTGCATATAACAATGTTAAGAATACCTTAACAAAGACACTATATTACAACTATCTAAAGTTTAACAAGCTATGCCAACTTAGAAACTACAAAGACTACATTAATGCAGCTTTAGAAAATGAAGAAGTTAATGAAAAGATTTTACTTAGTGCTTACAAGCATGTTGCTACTTATAAAGAAGCAAACGTTGCTTTTAGAAAACACAGAGAAACATTAATCAAACAAATCCACAAGATTAAAAATCTTGAACCTTGAGATTTATCATTAGATTTAACTAATAAGAAAGTTAAGTTCTCTGTTGAACAAGCAAAGCAAGAAGTAATCAATGCTTTGTCATGTTTAGGACCTAACTATATTAATATAGTTAAGAAAGCCTTTAAAGAAAATTGAATTAGTTGACTACCAAAAGCACACAAGGCAACTGGTGCTTACTCTATAGATAACATCTATGGCTTAGACAAATACTATATTCTTATGAACTTTGATAACACTAGTGATAGTGTTTCTACTATTGCTCATGAAATGGGTCATAGTGTTAATAGTTGACATATTGTCAACAACCAAGAAATCTATGCTAAAACAGATATGTTTGTTGGAGAAATAGCATCAATCGTAAACGAAATGCTATTGAACTTCTACTGATTAAATAAATATAAAGATAACAAACATATGACTCTTCATATCTTAGATAATATGTTATCTACATTCTTTGGTTGCACTTCAAGACAAATTGTCTTTAGTAAATTTGAATATGAAGCAAACAAATTAATCAATGCTGGCAAGGCCTTTACTGTTAAAGACGTTGAAGAACTTTTCTTGCAAGCAAGAAAAGAATATGAAGGTGTCAGCAAGAAAGCTTTAGCTAGAATTAAAAAGTATCCATATAACCTAGCTAATGCTTCTATCCTAAGAGTTCCCCATTTCTATATGGGTAACTTCTATGTATACAAATATGCTATTGGTCAAGTTATAGCAATAGTAGTTGCGGATAAACTTTATCATCAAGATGATAAGATGTTAAAAAACTATATTAAATTCTTATCGGTTGGATATTCTATCCCACCACTTGAAATTATTAAGATCTTAGGAATTGATTTAGAAAAAGGCGAAGTTTATAACCAAGCCAAAGTTATTCTAAATAAATTAATTAAACAATTTGAACAAATAAAAAAGTAGGCGTTGCCTACTTTTTGTTATCAACCTTGTTTAAATTCTTTAGAGAAAATAAATTTAGGTTTTCTAGCAGCTGGAATGGTAAGTCTCTTACCATTTTGAGGGTTAACACCCTTTCTTGCTTTTCTAGTTACAATCTTAATTTGTCCGTTTTCAGTTTTAACAACATAACCAGCTTTAAGATGTTTTCTTTGCACTTTAGAAGCAGCAGCAAAGACTTCAACAATCTTTGTTTGTGATAACTTCGTTAAAGTTGCAACTTCAGCTACTAATTGACGTTTTGTAAAAACTTTTGCCATGATAATCCTTTCATCATTCAATTACTTGTATTATATAGATGAAATTTCACCATCTTTAATCAAAAAGTGCTTATAATATAAGTCGTGTTGTGCTTTGTTAGCTCAGTCGGTAGAGCAAGTGACTCTTAATCACTGGGTCGTGGGTTCGAGTCCCTCACAGAGCACCATTGCACTCGTGGCGGAACTGGCAGACGCGTTAGACTTAGGATCTAATTCTTTACGGAGTGGGGGTTCAAGTCCCTTCGAGTGCACCAGTAAAATGAAAAGAGGCTTTTGCCTCTTTTTTTTTTAATTATTTGTGTCTTTAACTTCGAATGTTCATTTATCACTCGAGAAATCTTCAAACACATGTGGAAGACTGAACACATTTTTTCATTCTTCTTCTAGAGAAGAGTCACTTATATAAATGGTGCCACCCTTTGGAAAATCCATGAAACTATATTGGGCAAAACCTTCTGCAGCAGGGACTGTGTCATAATCACTTAAATCTAAAACTTCTAAATCAGTGAATCTGCTTAAACAACCTTTTTCAAATGTTTGAATATTCTTAGGAATAATTAGCTTTTTAGCTATTTTGCCTGGTTGAGTTTGAAGTGCTAAACCAAAAACGTTATCCTTTAATGTTGTAAAAGAATGTGCATTTGGAATTGACAAAGTTTGCCCAAATCTACATCCAGCAAAAGCTCTAGAATCAACAAAATTTAATGTACTTTCAGTATTACCTAAATATACAAAATTACTAAAAGCACAGCTGCTAAAAGCATCACTATTAATTCGTTCAATAGTAGATGGAATGTATAGTGTCTCATAAAAATTGCAGTCTTTAAATGCGCTTGCACCAATTGTTTTTAAGGCACACTCACCTTTAAATGATTTGTCTAAAACTAATCATTTTATGTTTTGATAAATCTCAGCATATTCTTTATGTTCTGAAACACTAAAAGCTTTATCAGCTATGCTGGTTACAGTTTCTGGCACAACTAAAACACCACAGTATAATAAATCTGCTTTATGGTTGGTTAAATCAAAACCAGTTAGAATTGTTGAGTCATTCTCGTCATATGTAAAATATTCTGGTTTAGTTGGCAACGCAGCATCCAAAATGAATCCATCGATTGTTTTTTCAAAACATTTATCACCACTATGTTTAAATTCAAATTGAATTGACATTTCGTCACTAAAAACAGGTTGATCAGGGTCTAAACTAGCAGGAACGACTCTTAATTTGAAACCTTTATCTTTGATATCGCTCCCTGTCACTACATGTTCAGCGTATCCTTCTGCAATTTTGGTCTTATTTTTTGTTGAGGCGGTGATTTTGCTAACAATAGTGTCACCTTCAACTAACCCAACGAAAGATAGGTCATATTCAAAATATGCTTTTTCTACAATCGAAGTAGTGATGTAACCGTTCTTGTCTTGGTCGGTAATACTTATATCATAAGTAGGTTGAGGAGGGTTATATTTACTAATTTTGATGTTTGTAACCGAACCATCTTTTGAAACCTTTGCGGTTTTGTCGTCATAATGAAAACTTAAAACACCGTCTGTAATGTTATCTTCTATATCGTTTGCAAATGTAATTTGAAGTTCATATGGACGGTCGCCAGGCTCACTTATTGGTGTAACATTACCATTGATCGCTCCTGCTTTGCAAGTAAAAGCGAAATCGCTTAGTGTTATACTATCAGATGTTGGCTTTCAATTAATAGAAATTTCAGCTGTTTTAGCATCCGACATTTCCCCTTTACCTAATTGAGAAAATTCAGGTTCTTTTACACTAGGTATAAAGAAACCACATCCCACTAAACTAACTAATGGTGTAGCTGCAGCTATTGTTAAACTTGGCAATATTAATCTTCATTTTTTCATAATCGCTCAGTTAATATTTTGAATTATACTATATAAGCAACTGCACAATATATAAATATTTATATTTAATATATATTAAATAATTTATTCAAAGACACACTTTTCCTATACAATTAATAACATATAAAGAAAGTAGTTGTGTAAACTCGCCTGATTGCGAATAGTAATAGGCTCCAAGCTTTTAAAGATCTAGAGATCATTAAATGTTTTGTGTACACAATGAAGCATCATTGTGTACTTTTCTTTATATAAACAATTAACAGGAGAAAATACAAACTGAATGGAAAAAGACAAATACTTAACTAACGAAAAGATTAGAGATCCTAATGTTTTAGTTGTTGATGAAAATGGAACTAATCTAGGAGCAATGAATACTCGTGCTGCTGTTAGATTAGCTCAAGATAAAGGGTTAGACTTGGTACTATTTGTACCAAGTAGCAAGACTGGCAAGCTATCTATTTGCAAGATTATTGACTATGGTAAATTCAAATACCAACAAGATGTTAAGCAAAAAGAAGCTAAGAAAAACCAAGTAGTGATCAAAACTAAAGAAGTTAAAGTTAGACCACAAATTGGTGCTGGTGACTTACAATGAAAAGCTAACCAAACTAATCAATGATTAAAAGATGGATGCCAAATCAAGTTTAAAGTTATGACTTTTGGTAGAATTGCTACAAAGCAAGACCTAATTGAAAAGGTTTATCATGATTTTCTTAAGTTAATTGAAGAAAATGGCAAAGTTGCTACGCCACTTAAACAATTAAGTCCAATAATGTACGAAGCAACTATTGTTAAGAAATAGGAGACAAAAATGGCAGACAGAAAATCTTTCACAGATATGGGATATATAGCATATGTTTTTATGATAGTATCTACTGTAATAAGTGGACTTGTGCTAATTCCATTAGCATGACACATCCCAATGTTAGTCTATTATAAAAACAATGCTGGACGAGTCGGAACAGGTTTTAAAGTTTGCGCATTGCTGTTCTGTGGATTAATACCTGGTGTATTAATGCTATGCGACACAAAAACAAATAACCTACAAGTTAAATAAGGAGAATAATTATGGGAAAAATTAAAGCAAAAACAAAACGTGCAGTAGCTAAACGTTTACAACGTACAGCTTCTGGTAAACTAAAAAGAAAACATGCTTACAGATCACATCTAGCACACAATAAATCAACTAAACAAAAAAGACATTTAAGAAAAGATACAACATTAAATGCCACTTACACTAAGAACTTAGGTAAGACATTACATAACTAAGGAGAACAATTATGAGAGTAAAAGGTGGAACAACAGCTAGAAAATACCGTAAGAGTGTTAAAAAAGCGGCATCTGGTGCAAGAGGAACAAAACACACTAGCTATAGAATAGCTAGTCAAACAGTTATCCGTTCAGCACAATATGCATTTAGAGATAGAAGAGCTAAAAAACGTGATTTTAGAAAATTATGAATTGCTAGAATCTCTGGTTCAGTTAAAGCTCTAGGCTACAACTATTCACAATTCATGAATGGTTTAAAGAAAAACAACATTCAAATTAACAGAAAAATGCTTTCTGAATTAGCAATTAACAATCCTAATGAATTCAAAACATTAGTAGAAAGTGTTTGTAAGAAATAGGTTTTACCTATTTTTTGTTTTATGAAAATAGATTTAACTAATTTATTTGCTTCACAAAAGGCTTTAGATCAACACATCCATAGTCAACACAATGTTAACTATGAAAAGATTCATGTTGAATTAAAGTTAGCATTAATTGTTGAACTTGCTGAAACAGCTAATGAAATTAGAAGTTTCAAATTCTGATCAAACAAACCAAGTTCAGATAAACCAATTGTTTTAGAAGAATATGTAGATGGTATCCACTTCATAACTTCTTTATGTATTTACTACAATGTTAATCCAGTATTTGAAGTTAATGAACCTAGTTTGTTTAAAAACAAAATTGATATTACAAATAGTTTCATTCAATTATTTAAAGAAGCTGCAGAAATTAATAGTGCCAACCAAGCACAAGCATGATATTGTAAGTATTTACAATTTGGTTTAAATATGGGCTTTAGCATTGATGAAATCCAAAATGCATATGATGCTAAAAACAAAATAAATCATCAACGACAAGAAAACAATTATTAATTTATTAATAAGTTTTTTAATTTTAAAAAGTTAAGAAAATTTTTGTATTAATCTACTTGCTATGGCATTAGATAAATACAGGGATATTAAGTTTGGATCATTCCTTTGCAAAGATGGAATGATCCTTTATAAGATTGTTAGAAAACCTAATGCTAATCTTTATTTAGAATATCGGGAAGAAGATAAGTATTACATCGTAACATGTAATGGTTCAATATCTGAAGCAGATATTAAACAATATGTTTTAAACAATTATGAATGGATTATGAATTGATACAAAAATATTGACAATCCATATCCATGAATGATCTTTGGCAACAAAGTTCCAGTTAAAGTAATTATTGGTAATGAACATAGGGTAGAATATGATGGTAACCAAATCAATGTCTATTTAAGACATAAACGTGATTATAAAGATGCAGCTAAACAATTCTATAAACAATTTGCTACTGCATATTTAATGCCTCGAACACAAGAGTTTATAAACAGATTAGGCCTAAAAGGACAATTTGGCAGAGTTAGCTGAGCAACTTGATATCATGGCTTATGTCATGCCAATAAAACTATTGACTACTCAGCTAAACTAGTTCAATATTCGAAAGAATATATTGACTATGTAATCTATCATGAGATCGCCCACTTCACTCACATGAATCATAAAAAAGAATTTTGGCAATTGGTAGCAACATATTGCCCTAACTATAAAGAGCTAGAAAAGCAATCATACAAAATGATGTTTGCAAATCATATGTGATAAAAAAGAGGCTTTTAGCCTCTTTTATCATTCATCATCTTCGTCATCATCTAACATGGCTGCTTCATCTGAATCGGCACCAAAGAAGGTGTTACCGCTTCTAACAGTGGAACCACCTGAACCAAAGAAGGTATTACCTGACTTGATGGTTGTCTTACCATCAGAACCGAAGTAAGTATTGCCACATTTAATGGTAGACTTACCATTAGAATGGAAGAAGGTATTACCACACTTGATTGTGCTAGTACCGTCAGAGTGGAAGTATGTGTTACCAGATTTGATGGTTGATTTACCATCAGATCCAAAGTAAGTGTTGCCACATTTAATAGTTGATTTAGATTTTGACATATTAATGACTAATAGAAACCATTTTTTCTATACAAGATAGAACAACATAGATGAAACCATCTAGAGTTCCAGTATATAGAGTTTCTTGAGGTTGGTGAATATCGTGGATTTCTGGACCGATAATAACCATTACTAATTTATCATTGAAGTGTTTAAATCATGAAACTTCGAAGCCACCATGGACGTTCTTAGTTGATCATTTAACACCCTTAGCTTCATAACCTGTCTTAGCAACATCTAGTAATGTTGTGTCTTCATCACCAGGTCATCCATATAAAACGTTCTTTAGTTGGTAGTAGTCTAAGTCATCACTACCAAAGATATCTTTAGCTAGTTTCTTGTTTTGTTCAACAGTTGACACTAAGTGTTCGTTATTACAACTTCTTGTATGAGCACGCATATCGAAAGTTGGTTGGTCTCATAGAGTCTTACCATTTTCTTCATGTTTCTTACATAATAGGTTGATTGGACCTACGTTACCACTAGTTTCTACTCAACCTGTTGATTTGTTCTTTCAACTTGTTGGACCATATGGTAATGATGTAATAAGTTTAAGAATCTTAGAACTAATATCATGTGGAATTGGTTTAATTTCTACATTATTAGGTAATTGAGTAACTTCAAGTTTAATCTTTGCATTAGTTTCTAGAGGGTACTCATTTTTCAAGATTGCTTCATGGTGTTCAATAATTTTTTGAATAGTTGCAAAGTCTAAACTTGTAGCAAATGTAACATTTGCTCTTGTTTGAATAACGTTGTGGAAGTCACAACCAGGAGTAGTGAATTCAATTAATGTAAAGTCTTCAGTTGTGTTTACATCATTAAGGATTTGAGCAGCCACTCTTGCAGCTGAAGCGTGGTGGTGAATTTCAACACCATCGTGTCCACCCAATAAACCATTAATGTCTAATGTGTAAACTTTTAAACCAGGAGCTAAAGCTGGATAGTCTTTAGCTAATGGCACTGTATATAGAGATACAACAGCACCAGCTGTAGAAACAATGATTTCACCATCATATGGGTCATCAAGGTTAATTAAGTATTTGAATCCTTGAACTGGACTACCTTTTTCACCATTCTTATTTAGACCTAAATAAGATGCACCACACATACCAACTTCTTCGTCAGTAGTGATTAAGAATCTAATTAAACCGTGTTTTAGTGTATCGTTTTTTAAGATAGCTAACATTACACCAATACCCATTCCATTATCAGCACCTAATGATGTTTGGTTGCCCATAGATGTTAATGTACCATTATCATGGTATTCAAGTTGCACACCACTTTCTTTCATTTGTTTTGCAGCTTGATCATTAGCATAAGCACAAACCATATCCATGTGTGCTTGAAGAATGATTGGTTCATTCTTTTCTAAACCTGGCGTAGCAGGTAAATCAAATCAAATATTACCACTTGAAATATTTGGATTGCATGCATCATCAATTAAATTAGCACGGTAGCAGTCTTCATATACTTCAATATTTGGTCTTAATTCTTTAACCCTTTGTTTTAAATAATCAGCAATTTTACGTGTTTCGAAACTTGGACGGTAAACTTTACTTAAAAGTTCAAATTCCTTTAAAGCTTCGGACTTAATTTGCTCTAAAACTTCGTCTAAAATCATATTTAAACCTCTTTAATAAATATACTTATATTATAAGTATATTTCTCAAAGTTAATAGTAAAAACTAGTGTTTACACTAGTTTTAACAATATTTGCTTATAATTACCATATGATTTACAAACTTAAACCAATCTTAAAACAACGTTTATGGGGTGGAAAATTTCTACCTAAAATTTATGGTCAAAACACCAAAGAAAAAATTGGCGAAGCATGAATTTTAAGTTGTTTAGGAAATGATAATTGTTTTGTTAACAAAACAGAGACATTGTTAGACTTATTTAACGCTAATCCTAATATTGTTGCTAAAGGTTATTCTGGATCATTTCCTTTATTAGTAAAATTGATTGATGCTCAAGATGATTTATCTATTCAAGTGCATCCAAATATCAAAACAGAATTTTGACATATTTTAAACAAAAAACCAAGCAAACTTTACATGGGTTTTAAACAAAATACAACTAAAGCTCAAGTACAAAAAAGCTTGATGGATTCTAAGGTTACAACTTTGTTGAACCACGTAGATGTAGTTAATGGTGATTCATATTTAATCAACCCAGGAACTATCCATGCCATTGGCAAAAAAACATTCTTAATTGAGATTCAACAAAGTGCTGATATCACATATCGTTTATATGACTTTAATCGTCTTGATGTTAATGGCAAACCAAGACAATTACATATAAAGGAAGCACTAAAGTGCATCAACTATAACCAACTAAGTGTAGCTAAAAAACAAACTACTGAACAATTAGTTGCTTGTCCATATTTCCATGTCTATAAATATGGTCTAAAAGATAGTTTGGAGTTTAATGCAGACAATAATTCCTTCCAAGCAATAGTGGTTTTAGATGGAAAAGGCAGCATTAAATTTAATAAACAAAAACTAGTCTTTAAACCATATGATACCTTCTTTATTCCTGCTGGTTCTGGACAATATAAATTGACAGGAAAAGGCACAATTATCCGAATTACTTTATAGGGCCAAAAGCCCTTTTTTTATTACTAAACTTTGTTTAGTAATATGGTGTATAATGTATGTAGGTATTTCTTTATGAAAATTACTGATCTATTATCATTGGACACCATTGACTTAGATGCCCAAGCAATAAATAAAACGGACGTTATTAAAAAAGCCGTCCAACTAATTGGTAAGTCAGGTGCTATTACCAATCTAGAAGTCTATGAACAAGGAATCTTTAAAAGAGAACAAGAATCCTCTACTGGTGTAGGTGAAGGAATTGCTATTCCTCACTGTAAATCAGAAGTAGTAACCAAACCAAGATTAGCAGCCATGGTATTTAAAAATGGAGTTGACTTTGAATCCTTAGATGGAGAAAAAGTTCAACTTTTATTTATCATTGCTGCTCCTATTAGCAAAGATAATGTTCATCTTGATGTGTTAGCAAGATTGTCGACAATGCTAATGCAAGAAGACTTTAAGAATAAATTGTTAGCTGCTAAAACTAAAGAAGAATTCTTACAAGTTATTAATGCTGCTGAAGAAGTAAAGAAAGAAGAAGAAAAAGTTGCTGCTGGACCTAAGTATCCAAGAATCTTAGCTGCAACAGCTTGTCCAACAGGTATTGCTCATACCTATATGGCTAAAGAAGCTTTAGAAAAAGCTGCTAAAGAACTAGATATATCTATTAAAGTAGAAACCAATGGTTCTGCTGGAACCAAGAATGCTTTAACAGCAGATGAAATAGAACATGCAGAAACTATTATTGTTGCTGCTGATGCTTTTGTGGAAATGGAACGTTTCAGTGGTAAACGTGTTATTCAATGTTCAACATCAAAAGTAATTCACAACCCTAAAGCTATGCTTAATGCTGCTTTAGGACCATCAGTTCCTATCTATAACCAAAACAAACCCAAGACAGCAGTAGAAGGTGCTACTGGTGATCAATTCATTAAATCTAAGAATAGATCAGGTCGAATGCACACCTTCTACCGTCATTTAATGTCTGGTATTAGTCATATGATACCATTTGTAGTAGCTGGTGGTATCTTATTAGCTATTGCTTATCTAATCGATACAGCATGTGGTATTAACCCAGAAACTATGGAAGATCCATCACAATTTGGTAATTTCACTATTGGTGCACAAATCTTCCACATGTTAGGTGCTGAGATTGCTTTAGGATTAATGTTTCCAATTGTTGGTGGCTTTATTGCTTATTCAATAGCTGGACGGCCTGCTATAGTTTCAGGTTTTGTTGGTGGCTTTGCAGCAACCTTTGGTAAATTCTCATTATTATTCTTCTTATCAGAAGCTGGTGTAGTAAAACCAGAGATTGGTGAACTAATGGCTGCCAATAGTGCCGGATTCATTGGGGCAATAGTTGGTGGCTTCTTAGCTGGCTTCTATGTTAACCAAATGAAGAAATGGTTTGAACATATGCCAAAAACACTACAAGGTGTTAAAGACATGATTATCATGCCATTAGTTTCTGTCATCTTTATTGGTGTTTCAATGTTTATTGTTAACATTCCATTTGCTTTCTTAAACTGAGGTATTGCTAAGGGAATAACTGCTCTAGCTGAAGATAGATTTAAATATCTATTAGTTTTAATTGCTGGATTAGTATCAGCATTAATGGCTATTGATATGGGTGGACCTATCAACAAAGCTACTCACTATGCTGTTTTAGGTGTGTTGCTACAAGATATGGGTAATGTAACAAAACAAACATTAATGGCTGCTAACATTGTAGGTATTATGGTTCCTCCAGTATGTATTGCTTTTGCAACTTGATTGTTCCCACAAAAATTCAGTAAGGGGGATAGACAAGCTTCACCTGCTAACTTAATTATGGGATTCTGTGGTATTTCTGAAGGTGCTATCCCATATGTAGTGCAGGATCCTATTAGAGTAATAGGCACAACAGTTACTGCTTCCTTTATAGGTGGAGCTATCTGTGGTGTTTTAGGCGGTGTTGCTTTAGCGCCTGAAGGTGGAATGATCTCATATGCAGTTATGGGAGCAATGTGCTGAAAGGCAATAGTTTCAGCCTTAATTGGTTGTATTGCTGGTGCTTTCATGCTTGGTGCTTTAAAAAAGAAAGTACCAAGTGAATATGCTATCTTGGGTAAATGGAAAGGAATTCCTATTGGCCCAGGTGTAGGTAGAAAAATTATTAAAGAAGAGGTAGAAAAATAATATGAAACAATTCTCATTTACAATTAAAGATCCAGCTGGTATTCATGCAAGACCAGCAGGAGTAGTAGTACAAGAAGCTAAAAAGTTTCAATCAACTATTACTGCTAAATACAATGGCAAAACAGCAGATTTAAAAAGAATCTTTACAGTTCTAGCACTATGTGCTAAATGTGGTGCTGTTTTAGAAATTGAAGTAAATGGTCCAGATGAAGAAGCAGCTGCTAATGCTGTTAGACAAGCTTTAGAAAGCAAGTTGTAATATGAAAAACTATAGTGGTAAAACCATTTATGAAGGTTTTGCAACTGGTGAAATAAAAGTTTTATGTACTAGTGCAACACCTGCAACTAAAAAAGAATTTACTAATGTAGATACTGAAATTTCACGTTTTTTACAAGCGCGTGAAAAAGAAATTGCTAAACTAGATAAGCTTTATGAAGAAACTAAAGCTAAACTAGGTGAAGACAAAGCTAAGCTTTTTGCTACTCACAAAATAATGGCTACTGATCTTGATTTTGAAGATGCAGTAAAGAAAGCCATTAGTGAACAACATATTGCTGAAGATGCTGTAGCAACTGCTTCTAAAGAATTAGCTCATATGTTATCACAACTAGAAGATCCATATCTTAAAGCTAGATCTGCTGATGTTCTAGAAGTTGGTAATGGAATTATCAATATCTTATTAGGTAGAGAAGATAATTACACTTTAACTAAACCGACTATCTTAGTTTGTGAAGATCTTGAATCAAGTGTAATTATGCAATTTGATAAAACATTCTTAAAAGGATTTGTTTTAACAAAAGGTAACCCAACATCTCACGTTGCTATCTTTGCAAGATCTGGGGAACTACCATCTATTTGTATGGCTAAAGATCTACCTCTTGGCCCAGAATTAAATGGTAAGAAAGCAATTCTTGACTCTGTTAAGGGAGAATTAATTCTTGATGTAACTGAAGTTGATGAAAAAGCTTATAGTGAAAAAGCTTCTGCTTTAACTCAACAAAAAGAACAATTAAAAGCTTTTATTGGTAAACCAACAGCAACTAAAGATGGTGTTAAAACTAAAATCTACTGCAACATTGCTTCTGCTGCTGATACAGCTGCTGTTAATGCTAATGATGCAGAAGGTATTGGTTGCTTTAGATCAGAATATGTTTATTTAAAACAAACTGATTATCCAACTGAAGATTATCAATTTGAAATTTATAAACAAGCACTAGAAACAATGAAAGGTAAAGAAGTTATTATCCGTACCTTTGATATTGGTGCTGATAAGAAAGTTAGCTACTTCAACCTACCTGATGAAGCTAACCCAGCTTTAGGTTATAGATCTGTTCGTATCTGTTTAGATAAACCAGATATGTTTAAAACACAATTACGTGCCTTATACCGTGCTAGTGCCTTTGGCAAACTATCAATCATGGTACCAATGATTACTAATGTATCAGAAATAGATTTCTGCAAGAAATGTATTGCTGAAGTTAAAGCAGATTTAGATGCTAAGAAGATTCCTTATGGTAAAGATGTTAAATTAGGAATTATGATTGAAGTTCCTGCTGCAGCAGTTTGTGCTGATATCTTAGCACAACATGTTGACTTCTTCTCAATAGGAACAAATGACTTAACTCAATACACATTAGCTTGTGATAGAGTTAACCCAAACTTATCTAAAGTTTATGACCCATACCATAAAGGTATTATGAGATTAATCAAGATGACTATTGAAGCAGCTCATAAATATGGTAAAGAAGTTGGTATGTGTGGTGAGCTTGCTAGAGATCCAAAGGTATTGCCATTATTAATTGCACTACATATTGATGAAATCTCACTATCTGCTCCATATGTATTGCAAACTAGAAAAGCAATTAGTGAACTAGATACGACAAAAATCAATATTGATGAATATGTAAAATAAAAAAGAGCAAATTGCTCTTTTTTATTATTCTATGCTTTAGTAAAGATGAAGCGAGGAGAATTACTATATTGGCCATTAGCTCAGAACATGATTTTCACCTTGCTTTTTTTGGATAATCCTTTTTTTAATAAGATTGATCCGTCTGCTTCAAAAGAATAATCTGTGCTTGGCGAAAGTTGTTGATCATCTAATGTAATAACAACAGAGTTTTCTTTAAAATAAACCGGTATATCACCATTAACAATATACATTTTTCAGTTTTTGCCAAATGATCCTTTTCAATTAGCCATGTCTATTTCATATTTATGTCTTTGAATGTTATTAGTTCATTCACTTACCCCTGAATCCAAGAACTTCTCAGCAGGATAAGTAGTGCTTAACCCTGATACATTTCTATCATCGATTTTATATTTAGAATATGTTTTTGTTGGTATATATACAGCATCAAATTTCCAAGTGTTGCCGTCTTGGTTTACCCCATCTATATGAAAACCTTCTTCATTAAATTCTTGAGCTTGTTGCAAATACAAGAAATTTTGATATCTATGTAGATAATCTAGTGACGTTCCTATATCACCAATCCTATTCGGAGCATCAGTACCATTGTATATTCTCATTAAAAATTGTTTTTTTCATTGTTTAGTTGTATCTGTTGTATATTGTGAAAATGCATGACCAAACATTTGATCACCATTTGCATTATTTGGAAGCATTTCGGCTGAACTACCACCATAAAAATTAGGGTCTGATAAATCTATAACTTCTAAATCGCTTGTTATATCGCTGTCAGTAGTTTCTTCAATTGGTTTAGTTGAATACCCAAAAACATATTGACCATATGTTGCACCAATATTGCCTGCACCAACAGACCTTATATTAGAAGGCAATTTAACATACTTTAGCTCCTTGTCTTGGAAGAATGATGCAAATCCTAAACTTTGTAATCCTCAACCATCATCATGACGCCCAAAAGGTGAAACTTCACCATTAACTCCATCATATCTTTCCCCTTCTATAATCACCTTTTCAAAAGGTGCACCATAGAATGCATATTCAGGGATTTCCTTGCATTTATACCCATCTTCGAACCTAAAGTTTTTAATAAAACTAGGCAGTGTAGTTTTCATTGTTTCTCTATCAACAAAAGCATAAGGAGTAATGTATTCTACTTCCTTAGGGATTGTTAACGTATTACCCAAAACCTTTCTAATAGTTTTTTCAGGCACACCTTTAATCATCCCACCTAGATACAATCTGCCATTACTATCACGTCACGTATTTAAGACATTCCAAATCGTAGCTGAACAACTAGTTAATGATACTAGTGGTGCCACTGTGGCTGCTGTAACAGCTGTTGTAGCCAAAATAGGCATTAATAATTTTGTTTTTGTTTTCATTGTTATCCTCCAGATAATCAATCTCTCACGAAAATTATATATATATATATAATTTTTTCTTCACTATCTTTTGTCAAAAATGATTAAGAAATTGAAGAAAAAATTTCTGTCTTTTCTCTCCTAAATTTCCACAGCAAATCCTTAACTATTTTATTCTTGAAGTTAAATAAAATTTGTTTAACAAATTTTAAATTTCTTCACCTATAATAAAGTTAGGAGAAAATATGGCAAAGAGAAAAAAATCAAACCGTAAAGAACACCACGTTGTTCCTAATAAAGATGGTGGATGAGACGTTAAAATTAATAACGCTGGACACCGTACTTACCACACTAGAAAAAAATCAACTGCTATTAAAAAAGCAAGAGCTATTTCAAGAAAACACAAAACTGAATTAGTAATTCATAATTCACATGGTCAAATTGAAACTAGCAACTCACATGATGTTGTAAGACGTGGAAAACCAGGTCCTAAGAAACATCATAAGAAAACAGCTAAGAAACACCACAAAACTAAAAAGAGTCGTAGAAGATAATTAAAAAAGAGCTAATTGCTCTTTTTTTATTACGGTACACCGTCTATTTGAAATGTAAATCCTGCAGTGAATGGCTCAAAATCAGGATCATCATATCTAATCTCAACGTCTATTTTGCTTGTACCCTTTTCAATGTCACCTGGGTTAGTCGCAAAACCTGGATTAGATGTTAAATCTCATTCCCAATCTTTTGGTTGCCCATTTAATCATGTTTTGTAATGAGTTGGGGCTATCGGGTTGTTAGAATGAACATCTATGATAAATATAAAGTGACCTTCTTGTGTAGGTGGTTCGCCTTCTCATTTGCCCATATCAATATGGATATGATAAAGTTGACCAGCTACAATATCATGCTCTGCTATAAGCTTATCA
Source organism: Mycoplasmoidaceae bacterium (assembly GCA_049177155.1). Taxonomy (GTDB): domain Bacteria; phylum Bacillota_I; class Bacilli_A; order Mycoplasmatales; family Mycoplasmoidaceae; genus Hennigella. Next base: position 431,855 of record CP185407.1, read on the forward strand.
GTTTCGCCACTATCTCATTCCATTTCGATATTTATCGCTTTACTGCAGGATGTTACAAACGGTGTAACAATAGCTGCTGTTGATCCAATAATTAATAATGGTAATAATTTGTGTTTAATTTTCATAATTCTCTCCTTACTTCACTGTATGAATAATACTTCTACCAGTATATTTTCTTACTTTAACACCAGCAAGTTTTAATAAACGTTTACTTGCTTTTACTGGAATAGTATCAGCATATTTGTCTGATTCATAGACAACTTCTTTAATTCCTGTTTGAATGATGGCTTTAGCACATTCATTGCAAGGGAATAAATTGACATAGATGGTACATCCTTTTAAGCTATGACCATCAATAGCATTTAAGATGGCATTGAATTCTGCATGGCAAACATATAGGTACTTATTGTTTAATGTACCAATATCTTTGTCTCAAGTTAATTTGTCTTCTGGGCAATGACGTGGCATACCATTGTAACCAATGGATACCACTTTATAGTCAGGACCAGCAATACATGCTCCAACTTGACTAGATGGATCTTTGCTTCTTAATGCAGACATTGAGGCAAGTCCCATAAAGAACTCGTCTCAAGAAATAATATCATGTGGTTTAGTTTTCATAATACTCCTATTATAAACTTATTTTAAGTTTATTTGTGCTAGTGTTTTACCTACTGGTTCATTAATTACTAGACTGGCTCTATTTTCTGCTCCAGTCTTGTCTCTATTGATAAGAATTAAGTTCTTACCACGGAAGTAATTAATAAGTCCTGCGGCTGGATAAACTGTTAAACTAGTGCCAGCAACAATTAATGTATCAGCATGAGCAATTGCATTCACTGCTCTATCAATAGTAGCAGCATCTAATCCTTCATTGTATAAAACAACTTCTGGTTTAATAATGCCACCACAAGAACATGTTGGTATTCCTTTACCTTTAAATTTAATAATATCTTTAGCGGAATAGAATTTATTACACTTAGTGCAGCGGTTTTTATGAACTGTTCCATGTAATTCATAAACATTCTTGCTACCAGCTAATTGGTGCAAACCATCAATGTTTTGTGTAACAATAGCTGTTACTTTACCTAACTTTTCTCATTTAGCTAATTGTTTATGAGCATCATTAGGTTTGATATTAAGGTCTAACATCTTAGCAAAATAGAAATCATAGAATTCTTTGGTTTTATCAAAGAAGAATTGGTGCGACAAGATTTGTTCTGGTGGATAATCAAACTTTTGGTTATATAGTCCATCCTTTGATCGAAAGTCAGCAATTCCACTTTCAGTGCTAACCCCGGCACCACCAAAAAAGACAATGTTTTTTGATTGTTGTAATATTTGTTGTAATTGAGCGATTTTATCCATACTTAAATTATATATTTAAAATAATTGTCATAATTTCAATATATTATGTAAAATCTATATATTATTAGTGAGGTAACAAAATGGCAAAGATATTAAAGGATGAAGCTCATACATTTAATGAATATTTACTTATTCCAGACTACTCTGGACCAGAAAATATTCCAAGTAAAGTAAGTTTAAAAACTCCATTAACAAAATTTAAAAAAGGTTCTAGCCCTAAGATCCAAATGAACATTCCTATGGTTAGTGCTATTATGCAATCTGTTTCTGGTGATAAACTAGCAATAGCTTTAGCTAAAGAAGGTGGTGTAACATTTATCTTTGGTGCTCAATCAATTGCAAATGAAGCACAAATGGTTAGAAATGTTAAAGCTACTAAAGCAGGATTTGTAATTAGTGATTCTAACTTAAAAGAAACTGATACATTAGCAGATGTAATTGCTCTTAAGAGAAAAACAGGACATGAAACAATTGCTATTACATCAGATGGAACATGTAATGGAAAACTATTAGGATTAGTTACATCTAAAGACTACCGTCCTAACCGTGTTCCATTAACAACTAAAGTTAAATCATTCATGACACCATTAAAACATCTTGTTACTGCTTATGATGGTATCTCACTTGATAAAGCTAATGATTTAATCTGAGACAACAAGATTAACCAATTACCTATTTTAAGTAAGTCAGGTAATTTAAAATACTTAGTCTTTAGAAAAGACTATGATGAACACGAACTATATCCAAACGAATTACTAGATGCTAACAAACGTTATATTGTTGGTGCTGGTATCAACACTAGAGACTACAAAGAAAGAGTTCCTGCATTAGTAAAAGCTGGAGTAGATGTTGTTTGTTTAGATAGTTCTGATGGTTTTACTCAATGACAAGCAGACGCTATCAAATGAATCAAGAAAAACTATCCATCTCTACCAGTAGGTGCTGGTAACGTAGTAGATGGCAAAGGATTTAGATTCTTAGCTAAAGCTGGTGCTGACTTTATTAAAGTTGGTATTGGTGGTGGATCAATTTGTATTACAAGAGAAACAAAAGGTATTGGTCGTGGTCAAGCAACAGCAGTTATTGATGTTTGCCAAGAACGTGACAAATATTTAAAAGAAACTGGATACTATGTTCCGGTATGTTCAGATGGTGGTATTGTTTTAGACCATCACATTACTCTTGCTTTAGCAATGGGTGCTGACTTTGTAATGTTAGGCAGATACTTTGCTAGATTTGATGAATCACCAAGTAACAAAGTAAACATCAATGGTACTTTCTATAAAGAATATTGAGGTGAAGGTTCAGCAAGAGCTAGAAACTGACAACGTTATGATTTAGGTGGCGATGCTAAACTTAAATTTGAAGAAGGTGTTGACAGTTACGTACCTTATGCTGGTTGCTTAAGTGACAACGTTAGACTATCACTTGAAAAAGTTAAATCCACTATGTGTAACTGTGGCGCTTTAAGCATTAAGCAACTTCAAAAGAACTCAACTTTAACTCTTGTAAGTTCAACTTCTATTGTTGAAGGTGGAGCACACGACGTTGTATTAAAAGACAAAGTTAATACAAAATAATAACTTTACATAGACACGTTGTGTCTATGTTTTTTTATTTTTATTTATATAATGAAGTCGAAGAGATAAACCAATATGAAGAAAAAGAATAAGAAATATATTATTTTTCCTTGTTTAGCATGTGGAACTGCCCTTGCTTTTGCAATTCCAGTTCTATCGCAAATATCAAGTGGTCATATATCTATGGACTATTCTCATCAAAGATGAGCAAAGATAACCGTACCAGATGAGACCACTTTTAAATATACATTCATCCTTGATGAAAAAATAGATGAAAATGCGCAAAAGATGGTTATGACTGTTGAAGAATCACCATACCATAGTGATGCTGCTTGTATAGTAGAAATTTCTGATGATTATGAAGTAGATGAATCCAGAACGAGAATATATCAAAATATTAGATTAGTGAGAAGAGATAAAGATTTTTTGCATTATTTTGATTATGCCTTTTTTGATATACATTTTGCTTTAGTAGATAGAGAAACAAATAGAGTCTTGTGAACTGATCGAATCGATACGTTAAGACTTCGTTATGAACCGGAATGATAGGTAGATTATGAATGCTAGTTTAACTTTTAATCCTGCCGGAATTGCATTATTGTTTCTATCTCTAGGCATTTGTGGAATAGAAATAGTTGCTAATAAATGAATCAGAAAGGTAACAAACACTTACTGATTCTGATTAGTATGATCTTTATTATTTTTAATCTATGAAATTGTTATTTCATGATGAGCAAACTGAAATTTATTTGCTCATATTAGGTTACCAGACCGTTTATTAACTGTTTATGAATCAACAGTTGTTTCTAAAGCATTACTATTAAACATTTGCCCATTTATGAGTTTTGCTTTGCCATTAACTCTTATTGCTGACCCAACAAGAAAAGCAGCACGAGCATTGTCGCCTATGGCGCTTCTATCTAGTTTGGCTGCTTTGTTCTTTGACCTTACAACAAACTCTGATACTATGTTTACATGAAGATACATCTTCATAGGTAGACCAGCAACAACAGATTTATATTTCTTCTGTTTTGCTATGAATCTATTTATGGCTTTAGCTGTTGTTTTAAATACACCTAAGTTTGGTTGAAAAGGCGCAGCTTGGTCATTTACAACATTGTTTGGTTACTATGTCTACATCCACTTTATAGTTGCATTAACTGGTTGCCAATATCAAGTATCAGGAGCACGTTTAACAGATTTTACAGAATCTGGTGTCTTCCATATCTTTGCTAATATAGGATTATCGCCAACTGCTGGTGCAGCAATCTTCTTCCCGCTGTTCTTTATTGGTTTAATGGGAACTATCGTTTTAATTGACATATGCAAAAAAGGATACTTTGAATATGGTGATAGATACAGCAGTTGTTGATGACATTACTATGACTATCACAAAATCTATAACAAAGAACCATGAGGATGATTTAGTCATAAATGACAACTAACTCATCCAATTAAAGTAGAAAAATAAGAGTTTACTCTTATTTTTTATTTATCTTTATAATTAATAAATATGAGAGCATTAGGATTAGACCTTGGAACTAAAACTATGGGTATAGCTATAACTGATAGCAATAAGACAATTGCTAGTGGTTTAGAGAATTTTACTTATGCTAAAAATGATCTCAATGCTTGTTTAAATAGAATTAGAAAAATTATTGCTGACCATAACAATGACATCGACGTAATTGTTTTAGGTTATCCTTTATATCCTTCTGGAGATAAATCTCCAACATGTTTGCTTGTAGATCAACTTAAAACTTTAATCGAACAAAATTTAAAAGTTAAAGTTGTTCTAGAGGATGAGAGATACACAACTCTTGAAGCAACAGGAATGCTTAAAGATCTTGGTCTTAAAGCAAGTCAAATTAAAAAGATTAAAGATAAAATGTCGGCTGTTGTTATTTTAAATGCTTGGTTAGAACATGGAAAAATTTAAGCAATTTAATTTAGAACATAATATTCCTATTATGAGAGATAAAACGATTGATTATCTCTATCATATTTTTGATAACTACCAAATTGCTCAAGTTTTAGAAATTGGCACAGCTTATGGTTATTCTTCTAAATATCTAGCCAGACATCCAAGTATTTCTAAAATCATTACATTAGAGAATGATACAGATAGATTTGGTGTAGCCCAAGAATACTTTAAAGGCGAAACAAAAATCTTCCCAGTTAACATTTCAGCTTTTGATTATGAACCAAAACAAGATTTTGATTGCATTATCTTTGATGGACCAAAAGCTAATCAAGATAAACTGTTTGTAAAGTATTCACCACATTTAAAACCACGAGGTTTTATCTTTATAGATAACATTAATCTATTTCAAAATACTGATAAAGAAATGACAAAGAACAGGGTTAAACTTAAATCAAAGGTAGAAGCTTTCAAACAATATCTACAAAATCTATCTGGTTCATGACATGTAGAAATTCACGATATTGATGATGGGTTTGCTATCCTAAGGAGAAAAGATGAAACTTTGAATTAATCCTGTAGGACTAGAACATGCTAAAAAATTACTAGCCAACAATAATGTTGACTATGTAGTTGTTGGTGTTAAGAATAAACTATCAGCAAGAAACACTTGCTTATTAACTCTTGATGAAATTAAGCAAATCAATAATCCTAAACTAGCAATTAGTTTAAATAATTTGTATGTTGACGATCAATTAGAAGAACTAACAAATGTTCTAAAACAATTAAAAGAAATTAATGTTAGAACAATTATCTTTACTGATTTTGCAGTTAAACAAATCTGTGATGAAATCACATATCAACCAGAATTTGTTTATAACTCTGAAACATTAACAACAAACTATAGCCAACTGCCTTTATATAAAGAAAACAATATTAAGGAAGTTGTTTTGCCAAGAGAATTGTTTTGACCTGAAATAGCTGAATTCTGTAAATACAAATCTGGTGTTAAATTGCAAATGCAAGCCGAAGGCTATGGTTTAATGATGCATTCTAAATGAACATTATTAACTAATTTTAAAAACCAATTTAACATTGATAAAGATTTAACTAATCAAATGTTTTATCTAAAAGAAGAAACAAGACAACTACCAAACATCTTAATAGAAGATGAAACTGGTAGCCATATGTTTACTGGTTACAACATCTCCATAATGGAGTATCTTGATAAGATAGTTGAAGCAGAAGTTGACAGCATAAACATCTTTAGTTATCTTCATGACCAACAATGAGTTGATCAAACACTAGATATTTATGTTCAAGCATTGGCAAGCATTAAAGATAAAACATTTGCCCAAAAGAAACAATCATTCATTGATGCTATTAATAAGATTAATAAAGTTTCTGCTTGTGGTTTCTTAGATCCAACCAAAGGATTATTGCATCTAGAAAGAGAGGTTGACAATGAATAAAGTTGAATTGTTGGCCCCTGCTGGTGATTTAGAAAAAGCAAAAATAGCAATTAACTTCAATGCTAATGCTATTTATCTTGGAGGCAAAAAATATTCATTAAGAGCAAGAGCAAATAACTTTGACATTAATGAAATTAGATTAGCTATTGAATATGCTCATGAACATAATGCTAAAGTTTATTTAGTAACAAACATCCTTTGTCATAATGGTATGGTTAGAGACTTTAAACCATATTTAGATCAACTTATGGTTCTTAAACCAGATGGTTTTATTTGTGCTGATCCATATATTATGAAAACTATTCATACTAAGTATCCAGAAGTAGAAATTCATATTTCAACACAACAATCTGTATGTAATAGTAAGGCAGCATTGTGATGACACAAAGCTGTTGGAGCAACAAGAATTGTTACAGCAAGAGAAGTAGATTTTAAAAACTTAGCAACAATGACTAAAGTATTAAAAGGCATTATGGACGTTGAATACTTTGTTCATGGTGCGTTATGTGTTGGATATTCTGGACATTGTATGATGTCTAACAACTTCTCACTACGTGATGCTAACGTTGGTGGTTGTGCACAAAGCTGTAGATGAAATTGACAACTATTAGATAAAGATGGCAAATTGATATCTAACAAATTCACAATGTCAACTAAAGATATTTGCCATGTTGCAAATTTAAAATCTTTAATTGAAGCTGGTATTGCAAGTTTCAAAGTGGAAGGAAGAATGAAATCTCTTCACTACAATGCAACAGTATGCAATAACTATTCACATGCTATTAAAGATTATTATGAAAATAATCTAACACCCGAAAGAATCAAAATGTATGAAGCTGATTTAGATAAAGCAGCTAATCGTGAAACTTCTATTGCTTGATACAATGGGCAACCAACTCAAAAGCAAATGTTATATCGTGATGAAGAAAAGAAACTATCACAAAACTTTGCTTTCATAGTAGAAGAAAAAACTAATGATGGTTACATCATTACAAGTAAAAACTTCTTTACATGCAATGACACATTTGAAGTTTTTGGAAAGAATCACGATTTAATTACTAACATCAAAATTACTAAACTATTTGATGTTAAAGATAATGCTGAAGTTGACCGTGTCAACAAACCAATGTATAAATACCGCATCACTACAACTGCACAATTAGATATTGGTGATATTGGTCGTATTACAATAAAATAAGAAAATATAAATATTTTCTTATAATAGAAAAACAAAATATGAAAATTACTTTAGTGTGTGACATTTTAGGAAAAGAAGATAATGGTACAACAATTGCTACCATGAACTTTTTAAGACATCTTCAAAAACATCATGATGTCACTATTTTGTGTTGTGACCCAACCAAGAAGGATGAACCACATTACATAGTAACAGGAAGAAAAAAATTCCCTGGTCCATTCCAAAAGTTTGTTGATAATACAGGCTTTGCTTTAGCAAAAGTAAACAAAAAGTTAGTAGAGAAAGCAGTAATTGGCGCTGACATTGTTCACTGCTTTGAACCATTTGCTTTATCAATGGCTGCAATTAAAGTTGCAAGAAAACACCACATCCCAGTAACTGCTTCAGTACACTTACTTCCTGAACACATTACTTACCAAACTCACTTGAACTTAATTCCTGGTGTTGCTTTCTGCATTTACCGTTATTGATGGGATCATACATACCGTAAAGTTAATGCCATTCACTTCCCAACCGAATTTACTAAGAACTTATTTAACAAGAGAATCTATTCTGCTAGATATAGACAAGAATATGTTGTCTCTAATGGAATCAATCCATTAGTTAAACAAAAAGATGTTGCTAAACCAAAAGAATTAAAAGATAAGATTGTAATTTTATGTTGTGGTAGATATGTGCCTGAAAAAGCACAACGTACATTAATTAGAGCAGTTAAGAGATCTAAATACAAAGATAAAATCCAATTAATCTTTGCTGGTAAGGGACAAAAATTAAAAACATATCAACGTCAAGGTAATCGTTTGCCTATTAAACCAATCTTTAAACGCTTTGACCACAAAGAATTAATTGATGTAATCAATTATTCTGATTTCTATATCCATCCAGCTGTATTAGAAACTGAAGGCATTGCCGTACTAGAAGCAATTGCTTGTGGTAAATTAGTAATTGTTTCTAATGCAAAGAAATCTGCACCAAGAACATTTGGTATTACTAATGATTGTATCTTCTATCCTCGTAGTGCTAAATCACTAGCAGGAAGAATTGATTATTGAATAGAACATCCAGAACTAAAGAAACAAAGAGAAAAATTAAACTTAGCTCTTGGCAAAAAATATAATCTTGATTTTTGCATGCAACAACTAGAACAAATGTTAAAAGAAGTCAAAAATAAAAGTATTGCTTAGCAATACTTTTTTATTTCACGTAATTCTTTCTAAATTTATAGTCTGAAACAATCATATCTTTTAAAGTGTATTTGATTTTCCAACCTAATTGTTTAGAAGCTTTTTTGTTGCTTGTAATTAAAGCATCTGGGTCACCAGCACGATTTGGTTTAAATTCATATTTTAAGTTTGGTGCAATGGTTTTCTTCACAGTTTTTACAACTTCTAATACTGTAAATCCTTTATTAGAACCTAAACAGTAAATACCTGATTTATTTGCTTTTAATGGTTTCAATGCTAATAATGCAGCATTAGCTAAATCTTGAACATGGATATAGTCTCTTAAACATGTTCCATCTTTTGTTTTATATTTATTACCAAAGATAGAAACTGCCTTACCATTAATGACACAATCATTAATTGCCGGAATAAGTAATGATGGTTTTTGTTTCATCATTCCATATTTGCCACTATCACTTGATCCTGCTACATTGAAGAAACGATAAGCAATAAAGTTTAAACCATGTGATTTGTGTGCATCTTGTAATAGTTGTTCACACATAACTTTTGTTGAACCATATGGATTGCATGGATGAAGTGGTGAAGTTTCATCAACAGGAACTTTATCACATACACCATATACAGCAGCAGAGCTTGCAAAGATAATGTTCTTAACATTATTTTTTAGCATTGCTCTAATAACTGTTGCTGTCCCCCCAACATTAGTTAAGTAATATTCATCAGGATGTTTAACTGATTCAGGAACAACAATCTTTGCTGCATATAAAGCAACAACATCAATCTTGTGTTGTTTAAATACTTTGTCAAGTGCTTTAAAGTTAAGCATTGAACCTTTAATGAATTTAGCTTTAGGATGAACTAATTGTTTAAATCCAGTTGATAAATCATCAAAAACAATAACTTTGTGGCCATGTTTAATAAATGTTTCAGTTGCTACCGAACCAATAAAACCTGCACCACCAATATTTAGAATAGTCATTATTTACCTCTTATAAATGATAAAACATCATCTTTAATTTCAGAATCATTTAAAGCAAAGTCAATAGTTGCTTTAACCATTCCTAATTTATTACCTAGATCATATCTAGTTCCTTTAAATTGACAAGCAGCAACTTGTTTTTTGCTTGCTAAAATTCTTAAAGCATTAGTGATTTGAATTTCACCTGATTTATCTTTTTTAGTTTGTTCAATTGCTTTAAAGATATTTGGAGTTAAAACATATCTTCCTAAGATAGCTAAATTACTTGGGGCTTCTTTAGGATCTGGTTTTTCTACTAGATCTTGAATAATTACAACTGGCTTTTTAGCATCTTTCTTGTTAACAAGTTTAACAATACCATACTTGTTAACTACTTTCATGCTTACTGGTTGAACACCAACAATAGCTTTCTTTGTTTTATTGTAAGCATCAATACATTGACTTAAAGCTGTTTTGCCTTTAGTTACTACTACATCATCACCTAGTAATACAGCAAATGGTTGGTTCTTAGCAAATGCTTTAGCACAATAAATAGCATCACCTAAACCATTTTGTTCATCTTGATAAACAAATTTAATTTTTGCTATCTTATTAGATGCTTGTACTAGCTTTAATAAAGCTAGTTTATTTTTTCTTTTTAATTCAGCTTCTAATCTTTTGTTAGCACTAAAATGATCTTTAATTGCTAACTTATCTTTAGAAATAATAATTAAGATTTCTTCAATTCCTGAAGCAGCAGCTTCAGCAACAATATGTTGTAAGGTTGGTACATTGATAATTGGCAATAATTCCTTAGGAACTACCTTAGTTGCAGGCAATAATCTTGTGCCAAAACCAGCAGCTGGAATAACCGCTTTTTTAATGGTTCCCATTTTTAACCTCCAATGTTGATATTATTATATAATTTTAATATATATTAAAATTAAAAAAGGAAATTATATGAAAGAAATTCATCTAATTTACAATCCGACATCTGGCAAAGGCAATGCTAAAGCAGCCTTTGAAAAGATTAAAAACTGACTGCCATCACAAGCTGATTTAAATTTAGTTGCTCACGCTACTGAAAATATTGGTCATGCTACATCAATAGCAAGAGATCTAACCTCAACAGGTAACCCTGTTACTATTTTAGTGTTAGGTGGAGATGGTACATTAAATGAAGTATTAAATGGTATTAATGATTTTTCTAAAACCACTTTAGGAATTTTACCATTTGGTTCTGGTAATGACTTTGTTAGAGCTATTAAATTAGGTAATTACGATGTCATTACTCTTATTAATGAATATGTTAATCATCCAAAAATTAAGAAGATTGATTACTTATTATTAAATGACAAATACCGTGCAATCAATGAAGTTGGACTTGGAATGTCTGCTGAAGTTATTGGTTTTAGAAATAAAATGAAACACTTCAGTCCAGAAGTTCAATATAAGATTGCTACATTTGTTAGAGCAATGTTTTGAAAGAGCTTTGACTACACAATGAAGGTAGACAAGGGTGAAGCTAAACCAGTTAAAGCAATGTGATTTACAATCAACAATGGTATTGCAGTTGGTTCTGGTTTAATTACTGATCCAGATGCAAAAGTTGATGATGGATTAATTTCTATATCATATGTTGCTAAGTTCCCAAGAATTACAACTTTAGGTGCATTAACTAAAGTTAAAAAAGGAAAAATTACATCTTTAAAACAAAACGTTAGATTTACTTGCAAGGAAATTGACTTAGACACTAATGATGTTGTTGTTGAATTTGATGGTAATCTAATTGAACATCAAGACCATGTTAATGTTAAAGTTGTTCCTGGTCAAATTAATTTATTAACACTATAGGAGAAAAATATGTCTTTTCTAAATAGCACACCACATATCTCAGCTCATAAGGGACAAATCGCTAAAAGAGTATTAATGCCTGGCGATCCAAAACGAGCAGAATGAATTGCTAAGAACTTTCTTAAAAATCCTAAACTAGTTAACGATATTAGAGGAATGCTAACTTTTACTGGAACATATAATGGTGTTCCTGTTACTGTTATGTCCCATGGAATGGGAATTCCATCTATTTGTATCTATGCTCATGAACTATATAGTTTCTATGGAGCTAAAGTAATTTATAGAATTGGTAGCTGTGGCGTTGATTCTACAGCACACCTTGGTGTAGGTGATGTTGTGCTTGCTACATCATGCTGATCAGACATGCCTATTGAACACTGAACAAAGATTAAACCTGATGCACCTAATTTGTTCTATCCTACTCCTTCTTGCAATAAACTAATTAAAAAGACAGCAAAGGAATTAGGCATTGTTGTATTTGAAAAACCTGCTTTCTCAGGTTCATTCTTCTACAACAGATCTACTTTTGAACAAACAAGAGCATTAACTAAATCTTGTGTATCTGAAATGGAAGGTTTTGGTTTGTTCTTAGAAGCTAAGTGCCACAAGACAAAAGCAGCATGCTTATTAACTGTTAGTGATAATATGGAAACAGGTGAAGCATTATCTGCTTTAGCTAGAGCCACAACATTTAAAGATATGGCTGAACTAGCTCTTGAATCAATCACGAGAGAAAAGATTTAATTATGGAATTAAACAAATATATTGATCACACATTATTAAGAGCTGACGCAACAGAAGACGAAATTAAAAAGTTGTGTTTAGAAGCTAAGCAATATAACTTTGCTTCTGTTTGTGTTAACCCTTATTATGTGCCTTTATGTGCAACAACACTACAAGGTAGTGATGTAAAAGTTTGCACAGTTATTGGTTTTCCTTTAGGACAAATGACAACCAAAGCTAAATGTGATGAAACCACTGATGCTATTATGAAGGGTGCAAAAGAAATTGATATGGTTTTAAACATTGCAGCCCTAAAACAAGAAAAACTTGATTTTGTTACAGATGAAATAAAACAAATTGCTGCTATATGTCATAGCCACAATGCAATATTAAAAGTAATCATTGAAACATGTTTATTAAATGAACACAACAAGATTGATGCTTGTCAATGTGTTTCTAATGGTGGTGCAGACTTCATTAAAACGTCTACTGGTTTTTCAACAGGTGGAGCTACTGTTGCTGATGTAGCTTTAATGAAAAAATATGTTGACCCAAAGGTTAAGATCAAAGCTGCAGGTGGTATTAGAAATAAAGCTGATGCTTTAGCAATGATTGAAGCTGGAGCAGAAAGATTAGGGACAAGTAAAGGCATAATGCTAGTAACAGATAAATAGGAGAGAATTATGAAAACAATTGATGCAACTAAAGTTAAATCATGATTAACAAGCAAAGCTGTTAGTCCTGAATTAAAAGCAACTATTAAGAAAATGAGCACTGAACACTTAAAACAAGCATTCAGTAAACAACCACTTGAATTTGGTACAGCAGGTATTAGAGGGAAAATGGGTCCTGGTACTCACCAACTAAATGAATTTGTTTATCAACAAATGACAATTGGTTTCTGCAAATACTTATTACAAGTAAGTAAGAAAGCCCATCCGAAAATTATTATTGGTCATGACAATAGAATCCATTCTGCTGAATTTGCCTTAGCGTGTGCTAAAGCAGCAAATGAAATGGGAGTAGATGTTGCATTAATTGAAAACAATGAATTAATTCCTACACCAATCCTTTCCTATGCTATTAGAGCACATGAACTAGATGGTGGCATCAATGTCACTGCAAGCCATAATCCAAAAGAAGATAATGGCTTTAAAGCTTACAACAAAGTTGGAGCGCAAATTCTTCCTGATGAAGCAAAGATCATTATTAAGAATATGCCTCATAGCAAAGATATTTTAAATCTTGCCAAATATTACAAAGCAAAGAATAAAGGTGCTATCTCTTATCTAAAGTACAACACTTTAGTTAATCATTTCTTTGACGAAGTAATTAAGAAAACCAACATTGATAAAACGTTCTTATTACCTCGTGCCCCAATAAAGAATATTCCAATTGTCTTCACAGGATTCCATGGAACAACAACAGAACTTGTTCCAACTTTCTTAAGAAAATTAGGTTTTAAGAAAGTATATGTTTATCCATATCATGCTAACATTTCTGGAGAATTTGAAGATTGTCCAATTTCTAATCCAGAAAATCCAAAAGCATTTGATGATGTGTTAAGATATGCTATCAAAGTTAAAGCAACTATTGTTATTGGTTGTGATCCAGACGGTGATAGAATGGCAATTGGTTTTAAGAAAACCAACCGTTGAAGATTCTTGAATGGAAATGAAATGGGAGTTATCTTTGCTCACTACATTTTAAATAGAAAACAATTTACTGATAAAACACCTCTTATTATTACTACTCATGTATCAACATCATATATTGATCGTGTAGCAAAGAGATATCATGCTGAAGTTAAAAGAACTAAAACAGGTTTCAAATGAATGTCTAATATGATTGACAACTTGCCAAGCAAGTATCAATTCATTTTAGGATTTGAAGAAGCAATTGGTTCTTTAACACATACAGTATGTCGTGATAAAGATGCTTTTGGAGCAATCTTATTAGCTCTTGAAATCTATGATCAAGGAAACGCTTACTTCCCAGATCTACATGACTATCTATGTGATCGACTATATGATATCTATGGTCCAACACATACTCAAACAATTAGTTACACACTAAAAGGTCCTAACTGAAAAGCAGAAGCAAACAAATTAATGAATCGTGCAAGACACTATAAAGAAAGAAAATTGTTTGACTATGAAATCAAAAAGATTTGATTTGAAAAAGAATCTGACTGTGTAGTTTGAACATTAAATAAAGATTCATGAATTAAATTCAGACTTTCAGGAACTGAACCTAAATTCAAAGTTTATATTAACTTCCACAACCAAATGGCTGGTCAATTAAAGGCAGCTGCTACTGTAAACATTTCTAGAATTGAAAAGATTATTTTAAAGGACATTAGTTACACTAAATAATGAAAAAGTATATTTTTGGTAATTGAAAATTAAATAAGAATCAAGCAGAAGTTTCTACCTTCTTTGCTACTTTTAACAAACAACAAGTTAAAAGTGATTATTTAGTTTATGGAGTTGCACCAACATTTCTTGGTTTACAATTAGCTAACTATTTAAAACAAGGACAAACTAATATTGTCGCTCAAGATGTTTGTGAATATGAACATGGTAGCTTTACAGGCCAAATTAGTGTTAGACAATTAAATGATCTAAACATTAACTATGTAATAGTTGGTCATAGTGAAGCAAGAAAGTATTTAGGTTGCACTGATCAAATAGTTAATAAGAAAGTAGCTATTTGTTTAGCTAATGATATTACACCAATTATTTGCATTGGCGAATCATTAAAAGAATACAAAGCTAAACAAACTAAGAAAGTATTAGCTAAACAACTTAAAACAATCTTTAAAGGTATAAGTGTAAGTGAAGCAAAGAAATGTATTATTGCTTATGAACCTTTATGAGCAATTGGTTCTGGTAAGACTCCGTCTTTATCAGAAATCAATGGTTTATGTACTTATCTAAAACAAGTACTTAAAACTTTATATAAACAAACTATGAACACGCCAATCTTATATGGTGGTTCTGTTAACAATGACAATGCCATTGAAATTGCTACGCAACTATCAGTAGATGGATTATTAATTGGAGGAGCAAGTTTAGATGCAAACAAATTTGCTACTATCTTGCAACATCTTAATTTATGATTAACAAGAAAATAGGATTAATAATTTTAGATGGAATAGGAATGGCTCCAGCTTCTGCAGCTAATGCATTTAGCAGAGCTAAGCATCCTACTATTGATAATTTATTAAAAGAATATCCAAATTGTTTATTACAAGCTAGTGGACCTGCAGTAGGTTTGCCAGAAGGGCAACCCGGTAATAGTGAAATAGGACATTTAAATATTGGTTCAGGTAGAACAGTTAAATCTGAACTTGTTCGTATTAATGAAGATGTTGACCATAATCAATTGGTTTACAATCCTAATTTACATAAAGCTATTTTATTAGCAAAAAAGAAGAATGTTAATCTTCATATTATTGGCTTAGCATCATTTGGTGGTGTACATAGCCACATTATCCATATGTTAAGAATCTTAACACACTGTGGTAACAGTAATGTTAGGACGGTAGCACATGTTATTAGTGATGGCAGAGACTGTCAAATTGGTAGCATTGCATATGATATTGATGAAATCATGCAAGTTGTTGATCAATATCCTAATGTGAAAATTGGAACTGTTGGTGGTCGATACTATGCAATGGATAGAGATCAAAACTGAGACCGTACTAAAAAAGCTATAGATGCGATGATGCATGTTGGTCCTAGCTTTGATAATCCAAAGGATTACTTAGCTGACGACTTTGCTATTAATGGTCATACTGATGAATTTGTTCTTCCTGCTTTTAACAAGAATGAACCAGATACTAAATTACAAGAAGGTGATGTAGTCTTCTTTATTAACTTTAGACAAGATAGGGCTAGACAACTATGTCACATGTTTAAACGCTCTCCTATATATAAGGAAGAATCACCACTTTGAAAATTAAACCTAACATTAGTAACCATGGTGCAATATGATAACATTCCTGCAGATATTGTTATCTACCCTAAAGAAAAACTAACTAATACTTTAGGAAAGATATTAGTAGATAATGGTTTGAAGCAATTAAGAATTGCCGAAACAGAAAAGTATGCTCATGTTACTTTCTTCTTTGATGGTGGTATAGAACAATCATATAAAGGAGAAGATAAGATTTTAGTTCCTTCTCCTAAAGTCGCTACTTATGATTTACAACCAGAGATGTCAGCTAAACTAATAACTGAAAAGTTATTAGCTAATATGGATAAATACAATGTTGTCATTTGCAACTATGCTAACTGTGATATGGTTGGTCATACTGGTAAAATGGATGCAACCATTAAAGCTATTGAAACAGTAGATACTTGTTTAGCACAAGTAGTTACTAAAGCAAAAGAAATGGGTATGACATTATTTATCACTTCTGATCATGGTAACTGTGATAAGATGATTGATAATGGCAAACCAGTCACTGCTCACACTACAGCTCCAGTCTTTCTAGTTTGTACTGACAAACAGGTTAAATTAAAAAATGGAGCTTTAAAAGATATTGCTCCATTAATTCTTAATTATTTAGAGATTGATATTCCTAAAGAAATGAAATAAAAAAAAATAGCCGATTGGCTATTTTTTATTAATTTAAACTATAATGATGAGTTAATATCTAAAACAACATCTAGCATTGTTGACGGTTCAGAAAAGTCAAGTATAGGTTTACTTACATCTGCTCCATCAATCTTAACTGTAAATTGTAACCCAAATGGACTTTTTTTGCCTTCATATTGAATTGAAGTTGGAATAGTAAATCTTAAAGAATCTGTAAGATATGCATCAGCTTGTTCAAGAGCATCTGGATCATAAATTTGATATTTACTTATATTATGAACAGAAACTGGAAGTTTATAAGGCATCTTTGCAGCAACAATGGCTGATTCAGGTCTATTAGCACTTTCCATTTCAAAAGGTGAAAGACATCTTTGATTAATTGGGAAGGTCATATAGATTTTGGGTGTGTTTTCATCATCAGCTTTTAAATGGTAATGACGCGAAGAAGCATCGCCATCACTTGTGATTTCATAAATCTTTGCGCTTTCTTCTACTTGTGCTTCAGTAAGTTCAACCCATTTTCCAGCAGAATTTTTAACTACAGGTGTTTCCCATAACTCTATAGTAGAAGAAGGAAGAGGTGCATCTGCAGCGTCAGGCAATTGAAGATTAACCGTTGACAAGTAAGGTTTGTGAGTTGAATTTGGTCCTCATTCACCTTGAGCAGGTTGGCCACTTAAATCTTCCAAATAACCATTTTTAATTGCACCAAGTAAGTCTAAAGCAAGTGTATTATTATCTACATAATAACCGCCTTCTTGACCGCTTCCGGCTTTTGCAGATATGTAATGAGTAGCATTATCAAGTAAAATAGCATTAGCTACTAATGATTGTGGTTCCAAGTTCATTCAATCTTCTCAGCCTCTGCTTGGCGAATCATAATTTTCTCAAGAATAATCTTTGTAGTTATTTCAGTATTGAAGTTTTCTAGCAGTATCAATAGTTGCAGAAATATTGCCTGTTCTTTCTTCAGCAGGAACATCAGAAGGTTCTCCATCTTCATATTCCTTAACTGTGTCAGATCAATTTGCTTTGAAACTAATACTTCATGGTTGTTGATTTAATTCATGGAAACGTTGACCATCATTATCTTGGCAAGTTGTTATAAATCATCTTTGTGCAAAGAAGTCTTTATCACCAGTTGTAGTACCAAGGGTCTTGTCATTTCTAGCAGATAAATATGCAAAGAAAATTACATCTTTGTATTCAGTTTCACATGTGAAACTTATTGTATGTTTATCATAATCGTTTTCAACATCTTTTCCTTTTCCATAAGAAGTTGAAACTTCAGCTTTAACAACAACTTTCATTTTGAATGAAATAGTTGGAAGTTCCTTACGGTATTGTTCAGGTGTTGATGGTGCTGATATTTTAACTTTACCAAAAGTTGGGGTTGTCATTCCAAACTTTAGTTCTTTTAAATTACCATGGAAACGACGGTTTGCTGATGGTTGTGATGGATCTTCATCTCAAATATATTTGTGGTTTGATTTTTCAAAGAAGCTATCTCAGTTTTGAGAAACACCTCATTTCATATCTTCCATAAAATCATCTACATATTTAACAGCAAAATCCTTATAAACTTTTGTTGCAATAGCGTTAGCATCATCGCCAGTTATATCAGTTCTAGTGCATTTTTCAAAATCAGGTTCATCCATGTATTTAATATCAGTTAAACTAACACTACCTGGAGTACATGAAACTAATGATAAAGGAGTAACTACTGAAGCTAATCCAGCAGCTGTTATAATTGGAATAAATTTATTAGATAATTTCATATTATTTTCCTTTCCTATTTGTAGTTAACATTGTACATATATCATGAATAGCATCAACTATCTTGAGTTAGTAATTGTTTTGCATCTTCCATGTCATCATCATCAAATGGAAGTTCATCTGCATAGTATTCATGTTCAATGCTTTGTGTATCAACTAATGTTATGTCTCCATAAGTAGAGCTTTCAATAACTTCTGTAGTTTTACTAGTTGCTTCTACTTCAAGACCTCATAAATTTTTCTTATCTTTAAGATAATCATCATCAATTATCAACTTACTATCTGGTTGAACTGATCATAATTGTCATGATGAGTTATAAGATAATGTATATGGTAAATTTGTAATAATCGTTTTACCACTCATTTCTTCAGTTTCTGTGAATGTACCTTGTTCATCTTGCATAGTTTCTATATATTTGTAAGAGTATTGGTATTCAAATGACATCTTAATTACAGTTTGATTCTTGAAAACCGTATCATCAAAAGCAAAATTTGTTAATTTGATTTTGTCATATTTCATAAGGCTCACCATTTTACCAAATTTAGCTTGATCTGCCTTAGCGTTTTTGCTAACTTTAGATGCTAAATTAAGAGCGTTAGATGCAAATCAATAGAAGTCTTGAACAAATGTTGATTCACCATTGTTGGTTGAATCATTTAATTGCTCCAAATAAGCTTTTGTTGCTTCTTCTTCACTAAATTCAGCATAACCTTCTTGTTCAATACCTTCAGGTACATAACGAACTTTAGCGTCAATTCAGTCACCACTACCGCCACCGCCAATGAAGAAGCTACAACCAGTTAATGCTAATGCTGTAGCACCAACACCAGAACAAGCGCCAATGATTGGTAACAATTTTCTTTTTAATTTCATATTTACTCCTTAATGTGAAATATAAATTTATATTGTAAATATATTATATATATAAAACAAAGCAACAATAAAATAATTTTAATTTTTCGTGTTTTTTTGATTTTTTTAATCAAAATTCACGGCAATTTTTTATTCAAAGTTTTACAGCAATTTTTAATTCAAAAAATAACCCAAATTTTGCCATTTTTTATGAATTTTCCATAAACTTCGATTTTTAAAAATTTTTTACAATTTAATATAAAAATTTATTGATAAATTTTTATATTAGAAAAGTTTTTTACAAATTTTTTTAATTTTTTGTGTTTTTTGGCAAAACTCCTATATACTTATATAACCACGTTTACTGAGGGGTTTTGGCCCCTATATGTAATATACGTTGGTAGCAAGATCTTTGAAAACTAAATAGAATCCGTCAATTTTTTGAGAGTTTGATCCTGGCTCAGGATTAACGCTAGCAGGATGCCTAACACATGCAAGTCGAACGAGGTAGCAATACCTAGTGGCAAACGGGTGAGTAATACATGCTCAATCTACCCATAAGAGGGGGATAACAGCTCGAAAGAGTTGCTAATACCCCATACCATATGAAAACACAAGTTTTTATATCTAAAGTTGCGTTCGCAACACTTTTGGATGAGGGTGTGTCTTATCAGATAGTTGGTGAGGTAACGGCCCACCAAGTCGATGACGAGTAGCTGTGCTGAGAGGCAGAACAGCCACAATGGGACTGAGACACGGTCCATACTCCTACGGGAGGCAGCAGTGGGGAATTTTTCACAATGGGGGAAACCCTGATGGAGCAATCCTGCGTGGATGATGAAGGCCCTCTGGGTCGTAAAATCCTTTTATAAGGGACGAAAGCAATCACTAGGAAATGAGTGATTGTTGACTGTACTTTTTGAATAAGTAACGGCTAACTATGTGCCAGCAGCCGCGGTAATACATAGGTTACAAGCGTTATCCGGATTTACTGGGCGTAAAGCGAGCGCAGATGGACCAACAAGTCTGGTGTTAAAGACTAAGGCTTAACCTTAGCATGCATTGGAAACTGTAGGTC
The DNA here is from genome assembly GCA_049177155.1 of Mycoplasmoidaceae bacterium. GTDB lineage: Bacteria > Bacillota_I > Bacilli_A > Mycoplasmatales > Mycoplasmoidaceae > Hennigella. The sequence continues at coordinate 452,425 of CP185407.1, forward strand.
TAGAGTTTGATAGGAAGTTTTAGAACTCCATGTGGAGCGGTGGAATGCGCAGATATATGGAAGAATACCGGTGGTGAAAACGAAAACTTAGGTCACAACTGACATTTAGGCTCGAAAGTGTGGGGAGCAAATAGGATTAGATACCCTAGTAGTCCACACCGTAAACGATGGTTGTTAGACGTTGGTCCTTAAGGACTAGTGTCGTAGTTAACGCGATAAACAACCCGCCTGGGTAGTACATTCGCAAGAATGAAACTCAAACGGAATTGACGGGGACCCGCACAAGTGGTGGAGCATGTTGCTTAATTCGACAATACACGTAAAACCTTACCTGGGCTTGACATCCTAAGCAAAGTTATAGAGATATAACGGAGGTTAACTTAGAGACAGGTGGTGCATGGTTGTCGTCAGCTCGTGTCGTGAGATGTTGGGTTAAGTCCCGCAACGAGCGCAACCCCTATGGTTAGTTAATTCATCTAACAAAACTGCTAGCGCAAGCTAGAGGAAGGTGGGGACGACGTCAAATCATCATGCCCCTTATGTCCAGGGCTGCAAACGTGCTACAATGGCTGGTACAAAGCGTTGCTAAACCGTAAGGTCATGCTAATCGCAAAAAGCCAGTCTCAGTTCGGATCGAAGGCTGCAATTCGTCTTCGTGAAGTTGGAATCACTAGTAATCTCGAATCAGACATGTCGAGGTGAATACGTTCCCGGGTCTTGTACACACCGCCCGTCAAACTATGAGAGCCGCTAATACTTAAAACCGTTGCAATAAGCAACGTCTAGGGTAGGAGTGGTGATTGGAGTTAAGTCGTAACAAGGTACCCCTACGAGAACGTGGGGGTGGATCACCTCCTTTCTATGGAGTAAAAATATTAACTTGTTTTTACAAGTGTACACATTAAATCCTTATTATCTTCGTAATTACGTAGGACATTATTTGTAATTACACTCACAAATTTAATAAGGTCGGATTCTATTTAGTTTTGGAAGAACTTGCGTCTTCCAGGAATGTTCTTTGAAAGTTTTATAAAATCAACAATCTTTCTAGTCCAAATATTTTTTGATCACAATGAATATAGGATTAGTCAATTCTAACTAATAAAGTTATGAAGAGTTTATGGTGGATGCCTAGGGACTGAATGGCGATGAAGGTCGTACTAGTCTGCGAAAAGCCACGGGAAGCTGACAAGAAGCTACAATCCGTGGATGACCGAATCAGGAAACTGCTTTAACAGTGATGTTAAAGATCCTTATATGAATTCATAGTATAAGGAGGCAATACGTAGTGAAGTGAAACATCTCAGTAGCTACAGGAAAAGAAAACGAAGCGATTCCCTCAGTAGTGGCGAGCGAAAGGGGAACAGGCCAAACCATGTTTGACATGGGGTTTTGGGTTCCATTTAAGATGTGTAAGAATAGTAGAAGCTGTTGGAAAGCAGCGTCATAGAGGGTGATAACCCCGTATACGAAATTTAAGCACACTGAGGAATACCCAGAGTAGAACGGGACACGTGAAATCTTGTTTGAAGATACCGGGACCATCCGGAAAGCCTAAATACAAATCAGTCACCGATAGCGAAACAGTACCGTGAGGGAAAGGTGAAAAGAACCCAGAGATGGGAGTGAAATAGAATCTGAAACCATAAACTTACAAGGAGTCAGAGCACATTAATGTGTGATGGCGTGCGTTTTGAAGTATGAGCCGGCGAGTTATTGTTGCATGCAAGGTTAAGCTGTAGAAGTGGAGCCGTAGCGAAAGCGAGTCTTAATAGGGCATTTAGTATGTAGCAATAGACCCGAAACGGGTTGATCTATTCATGGGCAGGTTGAAGTGTGAGTAACATCACATGGAGGACCGAACCCACTTTCGTTGAAACGACAGGGGATGACCTGTGAATAGTGGAGAAATTCCAATCGAAATCCGTGATAGCTGGTTCTCGTCGATATAATTTTAGGATTAGCGTTAGTTGTTTATGTATGGAGGTAAAGCTCTGAATACCTGATGGCACCGCCTTGGTGTACTGAATGTAATTAAACTCTGAATGCCATACAACAGAAACTAGCAGTCAGACTGTGGGGGATAAGCTTCATAGTCGTGAGGGAAAGAGCCCAGATCATTAGCTAAGGTCCCTAATATATGTTAAGTGGAAAACGATGTTGAATATCTTAAACACCAAGGATGTTGGCTTAGAAGCAGCCATCGTTTAAAGAGTGCGTAACAGCTCACTTGCCTAGATATTCTGCGCGGAAGATTTAACGGGGCTAAACATATAACCGAAGCTATGGGATAGATTTATCTATCGGTAGACGAGTGTTGTATATGGATTGAAGGTAGAGTGTGAACACTACTGGACTGTATACAAGTAAGAATGCCGGCGTGAGTAACGAATGAAAGTGAGAATCTTTCAAGCCGAATTGACTAAGATTTCCAGGACGAGGTTCGTCCATCCTGGGTTAGTCGGAACCTAAGCTGAGGCCTACAGGCGTAAGCGATGGCAAAAATGTTAATATTCATTTACTAAAAGTAATGTCGAAGGAATGACGAAGAAGGTTAATGCAGGCAGATTATTGGATTTCTGCTTAAGTATCAAGTTTTGTAAGTTGGCAAATCCGCTTACTATAAGAACAAGATACGAACACGAGCGAACGTTTCGACAATTAGCGAAGCTGCAAATATCACACTTCCAAGAAAAATTTCGTAGAATTATCATTATTTTTATCCGTATTGAGAACGAACACACGTGGTCAAGGAGAATATCCTAAGGCTAGCGAGAAAACTATTGTTAAGGAACTCTGCAAAATGACCCCGTAAGTTAGCGAAAAGGGGTGCCTACGTAAGTAGGCCACAGTAAAGAGCGAGGGGGGACTGTTTATCAAAAACACAGCTTTATGCTAAGTCGTAAGACGATGTATATGAGGTGACACCTGCCCAGTGCCGGAAGGTCAAGGAAGGGAGTTAGGCGCAAGCCAAAGCTTCTGACTTAAGCCCTGGTGAACGGCGGCCGTAACTATAACGGTCCTAAGGTAGCGAAATTCCTTGTCGGGTAAATTCCGTCCCGCTTGAATGGTGTAACCATCTCTTGACTGTCTCGACAATAGACTCGGTGAAATCCTGATATGAGTGAAGACACTCATTTGGCGTGATTGGACGGAAAGACCCCATGAAGCTTTACTGTAACTTGGTATTGAAAAGTTATTTCGTTTTTAGAGCATAGGTGGGAGACTTTGAGACATTGCCGCTAGGTGATGTGGAGTCGACCAGTGTAATACCACCATTATGAAATAATTTTTCTAACCCATGGCTGTCATCCAGCCAGGGGACAGTGCTAGGCGGGCAGTTTGACTGGGGCGGTCGCCTCCCAAAATGTAACGGAGGCGCGCAACGGTACCCTCAGCACGGTTGGAAATCGTGCCTCGAGCGTAATGGTATAAGGGTGCTTGACTGTGAGACTTACAAGTCGAACAGGTAAGAAATTAGGTCATAGTGATCCGGTGGTTCTGTATGGAAAGGCCATCGCTCAACGGATAAAAGCTACTCTGGGGATAACAGGCTGATACTGCCCAAGAGTTCATATCGACGGCAGTGTTTGGCACCTCGATGTCGACTCATCTTATCCTGGAGCTGTAGCAGGTTCCAAGGGTTCGGCTGTTCGCCGATTAAAAAGATACGTGAGTTGGGTTCAAACCGTCGTGAGACAGGTTGGTCCCTATCTGTCATGCCCGTAGGAAGATTGAAGAAATTTGCTCCTAGTACGAGAGGATCGGAGTGAAGTTACCTCTAATGCTCCAGTTGTCACGCCAGTGGCACAGCTGGGTAGTTACGTAGCGACTAGATAAACGCTGAAAGCATATAAGCGTGAAACTAATTCTAAGATTAATCTTCCCCACCCGCAAGGGTGATAAGAATCGTTGTAGACTACAACGTTGATAGGTTAAAGGTGTAAGTGTAGTAATACATTAAGCTGATTAATACTAATAATTCGAAAGACTTTTAGAAAGGACTAATCCTATAAATTAGATCAAAAATAACTAGAATATTGTTGGTTTTATAAAACTTGCAAAGACATTTCAAATGTTTTGCAGCGTTAATATTGTCGGGGAAATACCTGTTCCCATCCCGAACACAGAAGTCAAGCCCGATGAAGTCGAATGTACCCGCTGGGGAGAATAGAAAGACGTTGCTTTAATGGAAAAACTAGGGGGAAACTCCTAGTTTTTTCTTTTATAATTTAGATATGGAAAATCCAAATATTAAATATCCTTTAAAAGGAAGAAAATTAACTTATATTAAACCAACAATTAAAAATAAGAAAAAAATAATTGTTGGTGATTATAGTTATTATGATGGTCCTAACTTTGAAAAACAAGTTACTCATTGTTATCCTTGATATAAAGAAAAACTTATTATTGGTAAGTTTTGTGCAATAGCCCAAGGTGTTGAGTTTATGATGAATGGTGCTAACCATTGCATGAATGGTGCTTCAACTTATCCATTCTATATATTTAAAGGTTGAGATCATAAACCATGACCACAACAAAAATTAACAATAAAAGGTGATACTGTTATTGGCAATGACGTATGAATTGGCCAAAAAGCAGTAATCTTACCTGGAGTTAAAATTGGTGATGGTGCAATTATTGGTGCCTATACCATAGTTGGTAGCGATATACCACCATATTCCATAGCAGTAGGCAATCCTGCTAGAGTGGTTAAAAAAAGATTTAGTCAAAAAGTAATTAATCATTTATTAAAAGTAAAATGATGGAATTGACCAATAAAGAAAATTAAGAATAAACTCGATGTCATTACAAATGGCAAGGAAAAAGATATATTAAAACTAAAATAGTGGGAAAATACTGTTTCCCATCCCGAACACAGAAGTCAAGCCCGATGAAGTCGAATGTACCAGCTGGGGAGAATAGAAAGACGTTGCTTTAATGGAAAAACTAGGGGGGAACTCCTAGTTTTTTCTTTTATTAATAACATTTATTCAATGCTCTAATCTACAAGTATTTATAATATAAAAATAGGAGACAAAAAATAATGGAAAATAATGATAAATCATTAAAACGAAGAAGAACTAGTCATCTTATATATGCTATTTCTATTATGGCTGCTGGTATAGGAATGCTTATTTCAGGACTAATGAATTGATTTAAACAAGAAATGATCGAAGTCCCAACTTTAGATATTGTTTTAATTTGTATGGGTAGTTCATTCCTACTAATAGGAACGATCTGGCTTATAACACAACTTAGAAAAAGAAAAGAAGCACAAAATTAAAACTTATTAAGAAAAACTAGGAGAAACTCCTAGTTTTTTCTTTTATATATAATAAAAGAAGAGGCAGATACTATGAGAAAATTATCTTCAATTATATTGGCAGGTTTAGCACCTGCTACCGTTTTAGCTACAGCCAGTTTAGCTAGTTGTGGCGGCAGTCCAATAAACAATGGTGGACTAATCCATGATACAAATGTATACTTCCACACAGAAAAACTAGCTGACACAATTACAGTTATTGACTTAAGCGGTTTTAAGAGTGATTTAAAAGATGATATTAACACAACTTTCCAATCACTACAAGGACTAATTGTGCAAGAAAAAGGACAAGCAGAATTGTTTGTTAAGAGCGGTGTTAATGAACGAGATAGATGGTTATATGATATGCAATATAAACACCATTTTAAAATCCATGTTGTTAACAATGTTAACCATGATGATAAAAATGAAGACATCTGGGATGTCCTAGAAAGTTATAAACCATTATTTAATAATGGAAAATATATACAATATACAAAAGCAATTAACGAAGAAGGTGCTCCAACAAGAGATAACATTTCCATTAACAATGCCACAATGGTTAGTGCTTGTGACCATTATTTAATGGTTAGTGATAAATTGGTAGAAAAATATGGTAATGTCTTAACAAATATAGGCATTACAAAAGCGGATGGTGCATGAGATCCAACAACTCATACTGCAATACAAACATTTGATGAATATATGAATAGCCAACGTGCAAGTCATCTTGACAACTATATGTTGTTAAACCAAGACCCAGTAGATTTTGCTTTAAGAGATTATGCTATTGCTGCTAAAATTCCAACAATATGTGTTGGGTTGTTAAGTGATGATGATCCATCAACCAGTGAAAGAGAAAAAGTAGCAGCAGTCATGAAACAAAATTCACCAATCTTCGGTTGAAGTCATGGGTTTGATAAAACTATTAGTGGTTGTGGTCCAGAACAAGATTATTTAATTTGATCAACAACACATAAATTCAATGTTTTAGCTTCTGACCATTGCTATAACTTATCATTCTATTCATACGATAAAACTGATAAACCATTTGAACAACATGATCAAGAGAAATTAACTGCTGATCCAAACAAACACTATTTAGCAATAGTGATGTCAGATGGTGATAACATACAATGAATGCAAAACGATATTCTAACATCTGGTGAATATTGAGGTAGTCCATATCGTGGAGAATTTCCTATTAGTTGGACTATTTCTCCTACACCAATTGATTTAAACAACAGCATTCTAGAAAAAATATATGCCCAAGCTACACCAAATGATGAATTAATTGCTGGGCCTAGTGGTTATGCATATATTAACCCGGAATGATATTGGCAAGATGATTTAAAATCATCATATGAAGAATTTGCTGAACGAACAGCAGGTTATATGCATGATTGTGATTTATCTGTTATTAACCCTCTTGATTTTAAGAATCCAACATATGATCCAAAACATCCTGGTATACCAGAAGCAATGACACCATTTATGAAGCAAGAACAAGTTAAGGGACTAGTATGATCATTAGATGGTTTATCTTTAGATGGTCATGGTTCAATTGATTGAGTTGAAGATAAACCATTATTAAGTTTTAGAGAAGGCATCTGAGACAATGATTACTTACACCGTGATAAAGTTTTAGAAAGATTGGCAAGCTATCCACGTGATCCATCAATAATTGATGGTTATACTGCTTTAGTAGTAAATGTTTGGGCAGCAGAAGGCAAGATGTATAACATTAAAGAATTCGTTGATCAATTGCCAGAAGATGTAGAACTTGTAACAATTAGTCAGCTGCTACAATTGATTACTGATAATGTTGAACACGTATCAGCTGTACCAACACAATACCCAGTACCTCCACCACCAGGAGAATAGAATGAAACAAATTAAAATAAAAGATATTAAAGTAAATCCCTTTAATCTCATAGGTAATGGATGAATGGTTATCTCTGCTGGAGATAACAATGCATATAACATGATGACAGCAAGTTGAGGACATCTAGGTGCCTTATGAGGGCATAGTTTAGATGGCAATCCAACAGCTGAAATCTTCGTTAGACCAACAAGATACACAAACAAGTTTATTAAAAAGAGCAAATATTTTGTTCTATCTTTCTTTGATCACAACAAATATAAAAAAGACCTTTTATATATCGGGAGTCATTCAGGAAAAGATGGTAACAAAATAAAACATACTAAATTACATGTTATCTTCCAAGATAATTTGCCTTGCTTCAAAGAAGCATGTCTAACATTAATTTGTAAGAAGATATATGTTGGCAAGATTAAAAAAGCAGGATTTATAAATAAAAAGATTATTAGTGAATTCTATAATGACAAATCACCAACAATCTATAACAAACCAGACTGACATGATGTCTATATTGGTGAAGTAGTTAAAGCATTTAAAAACTAGAGATGAACTCTAGTTTTTTTATTTAACTTCATCAATTAAACTAATGATGTATAAGACTGATTGAATGAATGGTTGATATGTGTTAAGATAGAATGTTTCTTGTTTGCTATGACAATTTTTAATTGTTGGTCCGATAGAAACAATATGAGGAATAATTTCTTGTTCCACATATTTTTCTCAGAAGAAACCAACCTCTAATCATCCGTGGTTGTTAATTTTTTGAATGTGCGAAATATTAGCATCTTTCATAGCTTTAGTTACAAATGATTGGAATTTTTCATCGATAATTGGTTCCCACGATGGAGTCTTTGATAATTCATCAACTGTTGAAGGTTGAGTACCATCTACCATTTCATTTAAATATTCAAGACCTTGTTGTTTGTAATATCCAGTAAGAACATTAAGATATGTTTGGGAACTACTACGTAGTAAACTTTCAATTTGGAATTGTGGTCCACTTTCTTCATCTCCCGTTCTAGTTAAATCAAGAACTAGTTTAGAAAGGTTAGCGCTTGTTTGTACTTCTTTTCTATCTTTATCAAGTCATGATATTGGTCCAAATGGCAAAGTATCAATTACTGAAAGACAATTATCAGAGCCTTTTAAGTTTAATGCTTTGTCAGCCCGGTTTGCTACCTGTTCACATTTCACACTTAACTCTGTTTCTTTAGGATAGAATTCAGCATATTTTCCTCGTTTATATTCTAATACTCCTTCAATAGAAGCTTCTTCTCCTACCGATTCTAAAGGTAAACTACAAACAAAATTTATTGTTGCTTTTGGGGAAATTTGATTACTCAAATTATCTGCTTCCATAGAAACAAGTTGGAATACACCTCCTTCGGCTCCTGGTTGAGGAGTTACAGTTTCAATGGCTAATGCGCTATCTACTGCTAATTCAATAGCACTTGCTCTACCATTATTAATTTCTGAAGCAGAATGACCACCGTGTAGTCCTTCTACTACAAGTTGATATTCAGTTTGTGTCATGTCAGCATCAACAACAAAACCATCTTCATGTTTACCTTGTTCCCATTTTTTAATCTTATCAACATGGAATAATTGATCAGTTGTTCCTGCTGCTGAAATAGTAAGACCATTGAGTTCTTCTCCATCCAAGTTAAGTACATAATCGTATTTTAAAGCTTTATATGTAATAAACTTAGCTCCAGAAATACCATCTTCTTCATCAGCTGTAATAATACATCTTAATGGTCCATGTGGAACAATATCTGGGTGTTTAGCTAAAGCTAGAATTAATGCTAACCCTGCTCCATCATCAGCTCCTAATGATGTTTTAAAATCTTTGGAGTGGATAGTATTGTTTTCTATGACTGGTTCAACACATTGAACTAATTCCTGTCCTTCTTCAAATCCATCAAGTACCATATCCATGTGGGCTTGTAAAACAATTCCTGGGCTTTGTTCTCTACCTTTGGTAGCAGGTATTTCAAAGATTAAGTTACCACTATGCTGACCAGGATAAACAATTTTTTCTGGTACATAATTATCTTCAAAAAAATGTAAACCTTCAGAAACATCTTCTATCTTGGTCGCTGGTCTATAACCTATTGAAGAAAGCTCAGTTTTAAGATATTCACAAATTTGTTTAGTACCAAATGTTGGATGAGGTACTGAGCAAATATTAATAAATTCATCGATTGCTTCTTTTTTTAATTGTCTTGCTTGTGCATCAAATACACCAATATGGTGAAACATTTCATAAACAGCAATAGAAGTTGGTGCAGCCACCATAGATGTTCCAACCAACGCTGGAACTAAGATATTTATGGTTTTCATTATGGGTTTCATAATTAATCACCTTTCAACTCGATTATATAAAAACGATTTATATTTAGTTAAAAACATTGTTTTTAACTATAAAGGCTTTAAAACCATTGAAGTATAATAACTTTATGCGTATTGTTGATATTATTCAAAAAAAGGTTGATCGTAAAAGATACACTCAAGAAGACTTTGATGCAGTTATAGATGGAATTGTTGATAAATCTATTCCTGACTATTTAATCACAACTTGATTAATGGCTATTTACATGAATGGTTTAAACATTGATGAAGCTTACTATTTAACTAAATCAATGTGAGAACATTCTGCCTATATTGATTTGACAAAACATGGAAAGACTGTTATTGATAAACACTCTACAGGTGGAATTGGTGATAAAGTAAGTTTAATCTTATTGCCAATTATTGCTAGTTTTGGTTTATCAGTTGCTAAGATTTCAGGACGAGGTTTAGGTTTTACTGGTGGGACAATTGATAAGCTAGAAGCAGTTGGTGTTAAAACTGAATTAAACAAAAAACAAATGCTTAATTTACTAAATAAACACCAAATCTTCATTACTACTCAAACTGAAGATATTGCACCAGTTGATAAAGTGTTGTATCACTTACGTGATGTAACTGGAACTGTTGGCGATTATGGATTGATTGCAAGTTCCATTTTATCTAAGAAATTTGCTATCTTAGGAACACATGTTTTCTTAGATGTTAAATATGGATCAGGTGCTTTCTGTCCAACATATTTTGAAGCATTAAAATTGGTTAAATTCTTAAGAGGAATAGCTAAAAGAATGGGTCGTAAGCTAACCATTATTATTTCTGGAATGAATCAACCATTAGGACGTTGTATTGGTAATGCTATTGAAGTATTAGAAGCACAAGATTTCCTATCAGGAAATGTTGATTACACACCAGACTTAAAACAATTAATTTATAAGTTGGCTGCTGTCATTTTAAGAACATATAAAGATGTAAGTTTTAAACAAGCAATGAAGCTTGTTGATAAACAAGTTAAATCTGGTAAAGCATTAGAAAAATTCTATGAATGAATTAGTGCTCAAGGTGGAGATATTGAGTTATTAAAAACACGAAAATTCTTTAATCCAAAATATCGTTACATCATTAAAGCAAAACGCTCTGGTTTCTTATCATTTGTTTCTAACTCTGCCGTAGGCATGATGTCTACAAAACTAGGTGCTGGAAGAATTTTAAAAACTGACAAAATTGATCCTCAAGCTGGATTATGATTCCATTTTAAATCTGGTGATAGAGTTAAAAAAGGACAAGCAATTGTTGACTGTGTTTCTTCTAAGCCAATCAATGCCAAAGAGATTGAACAAGAGTTTAATTATTGTTGCAAAATTTCTTCAATTAAACCCATAAAATTGGCAGTTGTTAGAAAAGTTATTGATCGCTAAGCCCACAATCCATCATAGTTTAGGAAGAATTGAAAAATTTTTCCTAAATTTTTATTTTTTTATGCCGATATGTATATGGGAGGTGATTAATATAACAAAATTAACACAAGTACAAAAGATGAACACAACAGGTGGTTCGTTCTATGCTCTTGCATTAGGCATAGGCATTCTCGTTTCAACTATTTCTGGTTTGATAACTAATGCAATTAGCATGACAAGACCTGTTGCTCAAGCAACAAATTATGGCTTTAGAAGAACAACTATTATGCGTTTATCTCCTGTACCAAGTAGAAGTTCAATCTCAATTTTTGGATAGAATTATTTCATTTACATACTAATCACAACTAATAAGTAAAAGTAATTAATTACTTTTACTTTTTTATCATCTAGTTGTATAATATAACCCTAAGGACTTATCTACATGGCGAAGAAAAATAGTAAGAAACAAAAAGTAGCAAAAAAATCTGCTACTAAAAAACGTGCTGTCAAAAAACCAGTAAAAAAAGTTGTAACTAAAAAACAAAAGAAAGTTGTTGCTAAACAACCTAAAGCAGTTAAAACAACAACTCCAAAAATTCAAATTCTTGAGTCTTATGCTAAGCATAAAACTATTTCTGAATTTGAATTTAAAGATATCGAAAAAAAGATTATCCAAACAGTTAAATTAAAAAAACGTAGTAGAAATGTTGTTGTACTAAACAAGATCTTTTCTGAATTTGGTAGTTATGCTTTAACTAAAGAATTAACACAAAGATTATTTAACGATATCATTAAACAAGGCATTACCATCAAAGGTTTTGAAGGTAAAAAATATTTTACTGAAGCTGATGCTGAAAAAATTCTTTCAACTCAAAAATCACAAAAAGTTAGCAAGATTGTTACTCATGGTCCAAAAGGAAATGACTATGATGGTGTTAAATCATTCTTAACAACATTAGGGCAATCAAAGATGCTTTCTGCTGAACAAGAAGTTGAAATAGCTAAGCTATTAAATTCTAAAAATGAAGCAGAAAGAAAATATGCTGTTGACCAATTAGTGACAAGTAACTTACGTCTTGTAACATCTATTGCTAAGAAATTTTTAAATCGTGGAATTGAATTTGAAGATTTAATTCAAGAAGGAACAATGGGCTTAATGAAAGCCATTACTAAGTTTGACTATCGTCTAGGTCATAAGTTCTCAACTTATGCAACATGATGAATTAGACAAGCCATCACTAGAGCAATCTCTGATCAATCAAAGATTATTCGTATTCCTGCTCACATGATTGAAACAATTCATAGTGTAACAAATGCAGAAAAAGAATTAACACAAAGATTAGGACGTACACCAACTATTGAAGAAATTACTGAAGAACTTGGTGGACAAGCTGCAGGATTTACAACTAGAAAAGTTGCAAACATTAAACGTATTCATATTGACCCAGTATCTTTAGATAAAACTGTAGGATCTGATGAAGACAGTCAAATTTCTGACTTTGTTAAAGAAGATGTTTTGACTTCTCCAGTTCAATATACAAAAGAATCTTTGTTAAAAGAAGATATCAACCAATTATTTAAAGTTACTCTTACACCTGAAGAAGAAAAGATTATGCGTATGAGATATGGTCTAGAACCATATACATATGTTCACAGTTTAGATGAAGCTGCTGAAAAACTTAAAATTCCACGTGAACAAGTAAGACAAATTGAAGCTAAGGCTACAAGAAAATTAAAACACCCTTCTAAATCAAAGAAACTTAGAAGTTACATATTAGATGAACAGAATTAAACAAATTTGTAACTTAATTGACAAATGTCAATGTGTATATGATGTTGGATCAGATCATGCATTACTTGCAATTAACTTACTTAAAGACAGAAAAACAAAACAAGTTGTTAATATTGAAAAGAATTGACAACCATACAATGCTGGCAAAGCTAATTTAGCTAAAAACCATTTAACAACTAAAACAATTAATGTTTTAACTGATGGTTTAAAAGATATCACCAGCAAAGTTTTTGTTCAACCTGATTATGTTGTTATTGCTGGAATGGGAGCAAAAAACATCATTCAAATCTTAAAAGATAAAGATTCTAAGATTAATAAGAATGCAAAATACATTCTTGAAGCAAACTGTGATGTTGATGAATTAAGAAAGTTTTTAGCCAAGAACAAATGAGATGTTTTATATGAAGAAACATGTTTAGATAGAACAAAGTTCTATCAAATTATTGTTGCTAAACAAGGAAGCAAATTAAGACGTTTAACAAACTTTGAAGCTCACTTTGGTTTAAAACAAAAACAAAAAGATATCAAATGTTGAATTCAATACTTAAAAGCAACAATTAAAAAAATTGAAGCAAAGAAACTTTTCAAGTTTTCTAAGGAATATAAAGTACTATATCCAGCATTAAAATTACAGGTAAAGAAATAATGAAAATCAGGTCAATAACTAATTATTTGCTAAAGCAATATCCACTTAACTTACAAGAAGAATGAGATGAATCTGGTTTCTTGAATAAAGGTGATTTAGATAAGGAAACCAATAAAGTTTTTATTTGTCTTGATTTAAACGAAAAAGTAATAGATGAAGCAATCAAGCAAAAAGCAAGATTAATTGTTTCTCATCACCCTATCTTTACTAAAAACCAAGAACATGAATTGTCATCTTTTAACAAGAAATTAATCTTAAAGATTAAAAAAGAAAGATTAACTGTTCTATCTCTTCATACTTGTTTTGATAATTCAAATTGTGGAATGAACTTTTTGGTTGGTGAAAAACTTCATCTAAAGAAATTGGGTTGATACAAAAAAACTAAATTTGTAGTAGGTTATTTCCCTAAAGCAATAACTGTTAAACAAATTGCATCATTATTCAAAAAAACATTTCATGTTTCACTATTAACAACTAACGCAAATCCTAATGATAAATTTAGTAAGATTGGTATTTGTGCTGGTGCGGGATTATCTGTGTTTGCCGAGAAATATGATGAATTAACAAAACAAAAAATCTTATTAGTTACTGGTGACATCAAACATCATGGTTGACAAGATTTAACTAACTACAAGTTAGTTGCACTAGATGTTGGCCACACATTAGAAAATTGTTTTAGCACTTTCATGGCTAATCTAATCAAAACAAAATTCAATGTTAACTGCTTGGCTATCACAACAAGTAAAAAAGAAAAATCGATCTAATTAGACCGATTTTTTTAATTTAAAGATTACATCTTTTATCTCTGGGTGAGATTGCAACATTGAATGTTTTATTCCATAAGTGTAAGTTACATCAAAGCTTGCACAACCAATACAATGGCCCGAAACTTCTAATGTTAGAATACCGTTTTCTAAACTAACAAAATTTACATCCCCGCCTTCGGCGTTGATAAACATTTTTATAGAATCTAACTCTTTTTTTATTAGATCAATTAGATTTTGTGTGTCGCCCATAAGATTTTTAATTGTTATAATATTATATATTTAAGTGTAAAAAAGAATAAATTATTATGTACAACCATAACCTAATTGAAAAAGAAATAGCTAAGTTCTGAAAAGAAAATGATATATATCATTTTGATCCTAAAAACAAAGGAACAAAATGCTATATTTTGGATATGTTTCCTTATCCATCAGGTCAAGGTTTACACGTAGGACATCCTAAAGGTTACACTGCTACAGATATTTATTCTCGATATAAAAGATTTAATGGTTTTAATGTTTTACATCCTATTGGATGAGATGCATTTGGTTTACCTGCAGAACAATATGCTTTACAAACAGGAAACCATCCTGCAGAATTTACTAAGAAAAACATTGATGTTTTTAGAAACCAACTTCAATCACTAGGATTTAGTTTTGATTACAAGAAAGAAGTCAACACCACTGATCCTGCTTATTACAAATGAACTCAATGAATCTTTTCAAAATTATTTGAAAAAGGTTTAGCAGAAATCAAAGATGTTGATGTTAACTGATGTGAAGAACTAGGAACAGTTTTATCTAACGAAGAAGTAATTGTTGAAAATGGTAAGATGGTTTCTGAACGTGGATCTTATCCGGTTGTTAAAAAACCAATGCGTCAATGAGTTTTAAAAATTACTAAATACGCAGATAAATTACTTGAAGGTCTAGAAGACCTTGATTGACCAGAAAACCTTAAAACAATTCAAAGAACATGAATTGGTAAATCCACTGGTACAAACATTAAATTCAAAGCAAACGATTTAACACTTGAGGTTTTCACAACAAGACCAGACACTATTTATGGTGTAACATTTATTGCTATTGCTCCAGAAAACAAATTAGCTAATAAATTAACTACAAAAGATAATGCTAAAGCTGTTGATAAATATATTCAAGCAGCTAAAGCTAAAACATTATTACAACGTCAAGAAAACAAAGAAAAGACTGGAGTCTTTACAGGTAGCTATGCTATTAATCCAATCAACAACAAGAAAGTTCCAATCTTTGTTGCTGACTATGTATTAAATGACTATGCCAACGGCATTGTCATGGGTGTAGCTTCGGCTGATAAACGTGATTATGATTTTGCTAAAGTGCATAACCTAGAAATCATTCCAGTAATGGATGGTAAAGAAAAATGCATAACTACTGATGCTAAACATATCAATTCTAATATGCTTAATGGTTTAAACATTAAACAAGCAATAGACAAAATCAACGAATATCTTGTTGCACATAAATTAGGTTCAACAACTGTTAACTATAAGTTAAAAGATTGAATTTTCTCAAGACAAAGATATTGAGGCGAACCATTCCCTATTTACTTTGATAAGAGTGGTAAACCACACTTAATTAAGCAATTACCAGTTAAATTACCAGAATGCAAAAACTTTAAACCATCTAAAGATGGTAGAAGTCCACTTGCTAATTTAACTGATTGATTAAAAGTAGAAAATGGAACAAGAGATACTAACACTATGCCACAATGAGCTGGTAGTTGTTGATATTATTTAGCTTATTTAATGAAACAAGATAATGGTAGTTATCTTGATCTTGATTCACAAGAAGCTAAAGATCTATTTAAACATTGATTACCTGTTGATTTATATGTAGGTGGTCAAGAACATGCAGTGTTACACTTGCTATATGCAAGATTCTGACATCGTTTCTTATATGATGTTGGTGTTGTTCCTACTAAGGAACCATTTGCTAAAGTAGTTAACCAAGGAATGATTCTTGGTACTAATGGTGAAAAGATGTCTAAATCAAGAGGCAATGTCATTAACCCTAATGAGATTGTTAAAAACTTAGGTGCAGACACATTAAGACTTTATGAAGTCTTTATGGGCCCATTAACTGCAACTATGCCATGATCTGATGAAGGATTAATGGGCTGTAGAAAATGATTAGACAGAGTTTATAACTTGTTCACAAGTGATAAACCATTTGGTCAAACAGATAAAACATTAAACGTTGCTTACCATGCTTTTGTTAAAGAAGCAACAGAAGCAATTAATGAATACAAATTCAATATTGCTATAAGCAAAATGATGGTTTATATCAATGCTTGTTACAAAGCAAACACACTAGACAAAGAACAATTAATTGGATTCTTAACTGTGTTAAGTTGTTTTGCTCCATTTGTTGCTGAACACTTATATCAAAAATTAACTGGTAAGAAAACATCAATTACTAAAGATTGTGTTTGACCTAAGTATGATGCTAAATGTTTAGTTGCTAAAACTTATGTTT
Organism: Mycoplasmoidaceae bacterium; assembly: GCA_049177155.1. Classification (GTDB taxonomy): domain Bacteria; phylum Bacillota_I; class Bacilli_A; order Mycoplasmatales; family Mycoplasmoidaceae; genus Hennigella. The sequence goes on from CP185407.1 coordinate 469,074, forward strand.
TAGCTATCCAAGTTAATGGCAAACTAAGAGACACTATTGAAGTAGATGTTGATGCTAGTCAAGAACAAGTTACTAAATTAGCATTAGCTAATGACAAAATTAAAACACATATTGGTAATAAACCAATAAAGAAAACAATCTTTGTTAAAGGAAAGATTTTAAGTTTCATTATCTAATATGAAGTTTGCATCATTATCATTAAAGCTTTGGCTTTATACAGCTTTAACTAATAATAATTTTGTTGAACTAACACTCGTTCAAGAAAAAACTTTTAAATTAGTTAACCAAGGAAATAACGTTGTTATTTCTGCTCCAACAGGATCAGGAAAAACATTATGTTATTTATTACCAATCTTAAATAATCTTAATGAACAAGAAAAACATATTCAATATGTTATCATCGCTCCAACTAAAGAATTAGTTTGGCAAATCTACAACAACTTTTTAGCTCTAACTAAATACAACAAAACAATTAAAATTGTTTTACTAGATAAAAACGAAAAGGTTGATAACTTAGTTAACAACCCTAGCCAAATCGTAATTGCTACAGTTGAAAAAGTTAGACAAGCGATTGCTAAAAGTGTTAACTTCAAATATCTAAAACAAATTGTTTTAGATGAAGCAGATATGTTAATAGATTATGGATTTGTTAACTCTATTAATGATATGTTTAGTAAACTAAATCTTTATAACAATCAAGTCCAAAAAGTCTTCTGTTCTGCATCTATACATAATAATGTAAGTAACACATTTAAGAAAGCTGTTAATAACTTAACAAGTATTCAACTAGAAAAGAATATTTTTGAAAACAAACAAATTAAACATTGCTTAGTTTATCAAAAAGATAATACTGATCCTTATAAAACATTAGAACAATTACTACAAGTAATTAATCCTTATATGTGTATTATCTTTGCTAACACAAAACAAGATGTAGAAAAAATTTATTCACAACTACTAGCCAAAGGACTAGAAGTTGGAATGTTACATAAAGATATGACAACTAGAGATAGAAAACAAATGTTTTCTAAACTTAATAACAACCAATTTAAATATTTGGTTGCTACTGACTTAGCATCAAGAGGTTTAGATATTGATGGTGTTAGTGATGTAATTTCTTTTGGTTTACCAAAAGAAGATATCTGATATTTACATAGAGCAGGTAGAACTGGTCGTGGCAAATACACTGGCAATAGTTATGTCATTTATGACAGAAAATATGATTACCAAATTAGTAAACTTGAACACAAAGTTCACTGAACATATTACTTATTAAGTAATAACCAACTAACCGAAAAACAATTACACATCCACAAATCTAAACCAATTGTTGATGTTCAAATGCAAAAGGAAATTTCTAAACTATATAACAAGAAAAACCAAAAGGTTAAACCGGGTTATAAAAAGAAATTAAAACAACAAATCTATAAGATGAAACAAAAAGCTAAACATAAATATCTAGAAGAAAAGTTTAACAAGATCAGAAAAGAAAGTTATAAACAAGGAAAGAGGCATTAAGTATGGAATTCAATAGACCAATAAATAAGAAAGCTTTATTAATTAAAGCTACATCTGGAACTAAAGATGAAATAAAGCAAGAAAACAACACTGTTGTGTTTACCTTTGCTAAACAACCAATGTGTACTAGATTATTTACTAGACGTTTGTCTAGTATCTTATTAAAGAATAAAGATAAAGATATTACTTTTGATATTGGTTCATTCTTGGATCACTACAAAGTAGATTGTGGATATAGTTTAGCAACAATCATCTTAACTAAGCTTCAAGCATTTTGTGGAAAACTTTTTAGCCTAAAAACTAAACCTATCAAAAATAACATAAATGTTATTTATGATAAGAAACATAAAAATACTGTTTTTGCTGGTTATACAACATCTTTTGGTTTTAACCTAGCAAGACACTATCAATCATTGCCTAGCAACTATCTTGGTATCAATGATTTTGTTAATGAAATCAAGAAAGTTCTTCCTGCAACAGGAAATAAGAATTTAAAAGTTAAAATTTTAACTTTATCAGACATTAAGAAAGAAAAAATGGGTTTGATTCAAGCTGTAAACAAAGGATCAGATGAACCAGCAGCTATGATAGTACTTGAATACCTAAATAATCCTCAAAGCAAGGATGTCCTTGCTTATGTAGGAAAAGGTATTATGTTTGATGCTGGTGGTTATGAAATAAAACCAAACAGATACATGGAAAACATGAACCAAGACATGGCTGGAGCTGCTGCTGTCTTTGGAACAATGTTTGCTCTTGCTTCTATGAAGCAAAAAGTGAATGTTGTGGGACTGCTACCATTAGCTAAAAACATGATTTCTGATCGTTCTATGGTAGTGGGAGATGTTTATACATCTATCACTGGTAGAACTGTAGAAATTGTTTCTCCCGATTCAGAAGGTAGATTAATCCTAGCCGATGCTATTGGTTATGCTAATAAACACTACAAAATAACAAAGTTATTTACTATTGCTACTTTAACAGGTTTATCTGAACTTGCTTTTGGTGATTTTGCAACTCCATACTGATCAACAAAAGATACAACAGCTAAAGCTATTGAACATGCTGGTCAACTATCTGGTGATGGACTAGTTAGTCTTCGACTATATCCAGAATATACTGAAGAAGTTAACAAATCAAGCAATATTGCTGATTGTGCTAACGGTTGCAAGGAAAGAAAGTGTAGTAATGGTACAGCTGCAGCATTCCTAAAGGAATTCTGCAAATGTCCAGATTTTACTCACTTTGATATTGCAGGAACTCATGTTTACAAAAACCATACAGTTAATCCATTGAGTTTCTTACTATATTTGTTTGCAGTAAATCACTTTAATAAGTAATAAAATTTAAAGAAAATAAATAAGCGTATGTCCACAAGGCATGCGCTTTTTTGACGATTTTAAATATTGACAAAGTCAATATTTATAAAAATTTTTTTATATTTTTATTATTATGTATATAATAAGTGGGAGAAAGTGGAGAAAAGTGGGAGATGCTATTTCTAGGTACTTATACACATAGTATTGATGAAAAAAACCGTCTAAGTTTACCAGCAAAGCTAGTAAACAAGTTTTCTCATAATACAGTAGTTGTATCTAAAGGTTTTGAAGGCTGTCTTGAACTTAGAAGTCAAGAAGACTTCGAAGTTTGATCTGGTCAAATCCTATCTTATTCTCAAAACAAAAAAGACTCACGTATCCTTGCTAGACAAATCTTAGCTAACAGTAGCGAAATTGAACTAGACAAAGCAAACCGTATTTTAATTCCAGATGTTTTAAGAAAATTAGCACACCTACACAAGAATGTAATTATTATCGGTTTAGGCAACAAACTAGAAGTTTGAGATGCAAAAGCTTATGCTAAGTTCCAAGCAGATACTGATAGTAAGTTTGAAGCTGTAGCTGAAAGAATTGACGATGAAACAAGCAAATAAGATTCATACACCAGTTCTTTTACAAGAGCTAATTAGTAATTTGCAAGTTAAACCAAATGGTTTATACATCGACTGCACCGCTGGATTTGGTGGTCATAGTAGTGAAATTGCTAATAAGTTAACAACTGGTCATCTTATTTGTATTGATCAAGACATCAACGCTATCAATCATTTAAATAATTTATTTAAAAACAATAACAAAGTTCAAATCGTGAAGAATAACTTTGTTAATCTTGACGTGATATCAACAACCAAAGTTGATGGTATCATCATGGACCTTGGTGTAAGTAGCTTAATGTTTGACAACCCTCAAAGAGGGTTTAGTTATAGCTTAGAAGGTCCATTGGATATGCGTATGGACAACAACAATGACCTTACAGCTACTGATATTATTAATAAATTTTCGCGTGCGCAATTACTTGATTTATTTAAAAACTATACAGATGAACACAATCCAAGTAAAGTCGTAGATGCAATCATCCAATACCGTGAAGCTAAACAAATTGAAACTACTACAGAATTAGCACAAATTATTGCTGATGCTTGTCCTGGTTCTCATATGAGAAAACATCCAGCTAAGGTCTACTTCCAAGCTTTAAGAATAGAAGTTAACAAAGAATTGGAAGTATTAGACAAAGCCTTAAAAAAGGCTTGCCAAATGCTCAGGCCCAAAGGAAGATTATGTGTGATCACCTTTCACTCCTTAGAAGATCGGATGGTAAAAAACTATTTCAAACAGTTGAGCCAAGTCAAAGACTTATATGGGAAAGATGTTCCAGTTAGCAAAATAGAAAAACCAGAATTCAAATTAATCACTAAAAAACCAATTGTTCCTTCAGAACAAGAAATCAAACAAAACAGAAGAAGCCACAGTGCAAAGTTAAGAGTTATTGAAAAAATATAGAGGTAGCAAAAATGAAAGACAATAAAAAAATTAGAAAAATATTATATGTAGGCAAGAAGGATATCGCTCTTGTTGTTTTATACAACAACGAAACTGAAAGAAATATCCTTTTTGCTAACCAAATCAGTATTGATCCTGCTAACCTTCAAGCTAATATCTCTCAACTTTTAACTTGTGCTGCTAACTTCTTAGGTTTTAACATCAAAGATGTTGAGATGATCTTCAATGATGAACAAATTACAAGATACAGTTTCTATAATGCTGAATTTGTTGACTGTGATACAGAAGAAGATATTGCTAAAGAAATCTTTAAGAAAGCAAAGATTGACAACTACTTTGTTAATGAAATTAACTTCTTAGGCATTAACTATGATGAAATAGATAAAGTAGCTAAAGTAAACTGTGAAGTTTGTGCTAGCGACTATATTACATATAAGAAATATACTAAAGCAGTTTTAGACTGCAATGTTGTAATAACAAACTCAACAAACATGTACAAACTTTTAAAAGCAAACAAAGAAGAAATTGAACTATCAATCAAGATTGATGGTAATGAAGCTATTGCTTGCGAATACTATGGAAGCAAACTAAACAATGTCAAAGTTATCAATCTTAATTTAGAAGAAATTAAAGAACACATTAGTCAAAGATTTGCTATCAGTCTAGACAAGATTGATAGTGTTTTAACCATTGCTAATCAATTAGCAGCTGGTGGTAATCTAGATGCTGATATTATTAATAACTATTATTTAAAAACTAAAACATATAATAAAGTTAGAGCTGCCGATATTGTTGCTTTATATAAAGATGAAATCAGAACACAAATCAGCACTTTTGTTGACTTTAGAAACTTTCAACACTTGCAAGTCATCTCTGATGATGCAATCAATGCGTTAGATGGTTTTGAGTTTGCTACAAACAATGAAATTGGTCTTGACAATATTTCATTAGCTAAAGTTATTTGCTTAGCAAACATTGACAAAAACAAAGATGAAATTACTCAATTCAGCTTTGAAAACAAAATTAAAGCAATCAATCTATTGGCGTAAGGAGTTAGTATGGAAAATACCAACGAACAAAATAAAGTAACACCTGCACCTGAGCAACCTAAGAGCGAAATTAATATTGCTCAAGATGGCAAGGCTGTAGGCCTAGATAATGAAAAGAAAACAGAAATTCTTTTAGACCCTGTCTCAAGACAGGATGGTAATGTTATTGAAATCAAACAATCAGCTGTAAGTTCTAATTCACCTTATGATGAAGATGAAATAGATGCTTCACCAATTCCACAACTTCCTAAGCAACCTGCTACGCAAAGTTCAACAACCACTCAACAACCTCAACCCCAAGTTCAACCTCAACAACAATCAATCCCTGAGCTAAAGGTTAACCAACCAGGATTAACTGGACAAATTAAATCTGAACCAGTTGTTAATGAAATTAAAGTTGAACAACCTCAACCACAAGTTGAACCAGTTGTTGAACAACCAAAAGTAGAACAACCACAACCAGAATTGCCAAAGCAAACTGCTCAAGCAAAACCTGTTAAACCTACTCACGTTTTCTCTAACTTGAATCTTTCAACTGATGAAACACAAAACTCTTTTAATATAAAAGTAATTGGTATTGGTGGTGCTGGTTGTAATGTTATTAACCACATTGCTGCTAACCACAAAGCCATCAAAGATGTTACAACTCTATATGCCTTCAACACTGACTTATGCTCATTAAAATTAATGAGAAATGTTGAAAACCTATATCTATTAAATAAAGAAGAACTTAAAGGTTATGGTTCTGGTTGTGACCCAGAAGTTGGTAAGAAAGCTGTCCAAAAAGAAGCTGAAGCTATAAAGAAAGAATTAGCAGGCACAGATATTTTATTTATTATTGCTGGTATGGGAAAAGGAGCTGGTTCTGGTGGAGCACCTGAACTTGCACAAATTGCTAAAAACTTAGGTATCCTAACAGTTTCGATTGTTAACATGCCATCTGTAGCATGTGAAGGAAACATTATTTACAATAATGCTTTCAATAGTCTTCAATCATTAATTGTTTATTCAGATTCTGTTTCAACAATTAGTAATGAAAAGATCATAAGTAATAATAAGAATATCAGTTTTTATGATGCTTACCAATTAGCCAATGAAGAAATTGCTGACATTATCGAAGATATCATCAACATTATCTTTAAACCAAGTGTCATGAATGTTGACTTTGCTGATTTGAAAACTTTCTTTAGAGAAAACAAATTCTTCATGGCTAACCGTTTTGAACTTGACTCAGCTGGTATTAACCAATTAAAGATCCGTGAAGGATTGGCAAACAAAATTAAAAAGAGCTTTAGTGATGTAAACATCAATGCTTGTCAACATGTTATTGCTAACATTTCTATGAGCAAGGATGCTCCAACAACAATCATTGCTGACATCAACAAGTCATTTGCAGAAATCTCTAAGAATGATAAGATAACATTATGCTCTGGCGTAAACTACACAGACGAAAAGAAAATTAGTATATCATTCTTAGTATCTGGTAAAAACTATTCAGCCGCATTCAACAGTGCATTTGAGGGCGATAGCGGCCTAGAAACTAAATGAGCTGAACCAACAGTCAAAGTGGAAGCTGTTGGCGATTCTGACGCAAATGAATATGAAAATTTAATGAAAGCAATTGATGAAGCATCCACACCAACTGAAGAAATTCTAGCTAAACATAAACCAGACGAAGATATTGGATAAAGATAAAATAAAATATAAAGATTAGCACTTTTTTGTTTGGAGTGCTAATTTTTATGTATAATAAATAAAATATATATTATGGCAAACAAACGAGATTACTACGAAGTATTAGGTCTTAATAAAGATGCAACTGAACAAGATATTAAAAAAGCGTTCAGACATCTAGCAATGAAATATCATCCAGATAGAAATAAAGCACCTGATGCGGAAGAAAAGTTTAAAGAAATTAATGAAGCGTATGCAGTATTATCTGATAAAGAAAAACGAGCAACATACGATCGTTTTGGATTTGAAGGTTTAAACCAACAAGGCTTCACTGGTGGTGGTAATCCATTTGATATTTTTAATGAATTCTTTGGTGGCCAAGGGGGAATGAAATTCTCCTTTGGTGGCGATGAAGGTGTTGATTTAGGTGACATCTTTGGTGGACTATTTGGTGGTGGGCGAAGAAAATCAAGTAGACGTAGTAACCAAAATGTTATCCCTTATGAATTAAATATTCAAACTGAAATCACAATTGATTTCTTAGATTCAGTTTTAGGATGTAATCGTGACATCACTTTAAAAATAAAACATGCGTGTGATGAGTGTAATGGTAGTGGTGTAGGCAAAGAAGCAGATGCACAAGTAACTTGTCCTCATTGTAAAGGAACTGGTGTTTTGATTCAATCTAGAAGAACACCATTTGGTATGATGCAAAGCCAAACAACTTGTCCATACTGTAATGGAACAGGACAAATTGTTAACAAACCTTGTCCTAAATGTAAAGGCAAGAAATATCTTGAAGAATTCAAGACATTTGAAATTGAAATTGATCCAGGTATAGAAGATGGACAAGTAGTAAGAATTAGTGGTAAAGGTCACAGCTACAAAGACTACACTGGTGATTTATTTGTAAAAATAAATGTGAATGAAAGTAAGATCTTTAAAAAACAAAGAAATACTTTATATACACAAGTAATGGTTGATCCACTAAAAGCAATAGTTGGTGGAGAAATAGAAATTCCAACACCATATGGTTTTAAAACCATTAAGTTACCTGCGGGTACTCCTAATGAAGCGAGATTTGAAATTGCTAACTCAGGAATTAAAAATGGCAAGAATAAACTCTTTGGTAAAACCAATGGTGATTTAGTTGTCATCATTAAATATGCTGATCCAGGCAAATATTCTAAAGAAGAATTAAAAGCAATTGGTAAGATTCTAGATGACAACAAACAAAATGACCAAGTTAAGAAATTCTATGACCAAGCACGAAAGGAGATTAAATAATGAGCAAGAAGGATAAATTCGAACCAAAGAAAGAACCTAAGAAAGAAATGCAACAAGAAGAAAGCCAAGAATCTAAATTGGCTAAGAAGATTATTGACTTAGAAGCTTTGGTTGCTGCTAAAGATAAAGAAATCTCTGATCGTAATAAAGTCATTGAAGCATTAAAAAATGACTTAACTGCTATGGCTCAAGAATATAAGAATCAAATGATTCTTAAAATGGATGAAGCCAATAAACTTTTAAAAATTAAACAAGATGAAAACGATCAAAAATTTAAAACTAATCTAGCTGAAGCAAAGAAATATGCTATCAAAGATCAAGCTTTAGATTTAATTGATGTTATTAACCAATTTGAAATTGCTTGCAATTACAAATTGACTGACGAAAAACTAATTAACTACCAAAAAGGTTTTAAGATGTTCCTTACTAAGTTTTACAAAATCTTAGAAGATTGACACATTAGTCAAATTCAACCAGCTGTTGGACAAGAATTTGATCCAGCAACAATGGAATGCTTTGAAACCATCAAAGATGAAACTAAAACAAACAACACAGTTTGTGAAATAATTCATACTGGTTACAAGCTTTACGATCACATTTTAAAACCTGCTTTAGTTAAAGTCATTAAGAACAATTAATTATTAGTATAATAATTAATATACCTCCAAAAAGGACTTATTTATGAGACATGTAGATGTGGTAAAAGCCATTGCTGACCAAAAATTAATTGGTCAAGAAATTACTATTGAAGGATGAGTAAAATTCAATCGTGATAGTGGTAAAATCATTTTTATTGATATGAATGATGGAACAACCATCAAAAACTTACAAATTGTTTGTAAACCAAACAATCTAAAAAACTTTGATAAGATTAAAACATTTAGATTAGCTTCTGCTATCAAAGCAAAAGGTTTATTAAAACAAGGACGTGAACCTGGAAGTGTTGAATTAGAAGCTAAAGAAGTTAAACTTCTTAAGTTGGCTGATGAAGACTTCCCACTACAAAATAAAGAACACAGCAATGAGTTCTTACGTGAAATTGCTCATTTAAAAGCAAGAGCAACTACAACTCAAGCAATTGCAAGAATTAGAACTGAATTAGCTTTTGCTATTCACCATTTCTTTCATACTAAAGGTTTTATCTACATGGCTTCACCTATCATTACAAGCAATGACTGTGAAGGTGCGGGAGAAAACTTTGTAATTAAAGATGATCCAGCAAATCCTTTCTTCCAAAATGCTACAGCTAGTTTAACTGTTTCAGGACAATTAAATGCTGAAAGCTATGCTTTAGGAATGAAAAAAGTTTATACTTTTGGGCCAACATTTAGAGCAGAAAGAAGTCATACAAATAGACACCTTGCTGAATTCTGAATGGTTGAACCAGAAATTAACTTCATGAACTTAAGACAACTTATGATGGTTATTGAACAAATGTTTAAAAATGTTGTTACTAAAGTTTTAAACAAATGTAAAAATGAAATCTTGTTCTTAAACCAAAAATATCAAAACAATACTTATGAAGTATTAACTAACTTGCTAACTCGTAAGTTTGTTAGATTAGACTATGCAAAAGCAGTTGAAATTTTAAAACAAGCAATTGCCAATGGACATAAATTTGAAGATAATGACATTTTCTTTGGCAAAGACTTTGCTGCAGAACATGAAAGATATTTATGTGAAAAACACTTCCAAGCTCCAGTCTTTTTAATGAACTTTCCAAAGGAAATTAAAGCCTTCTATATGAAAGCTAACCCTGATGGTAAAACAGTTGCTGCTTGTGACTTATTAGTTCCAGGTGTAGGAGAAATTGTTGGTGGTAGTCAAAGAGAGGATGACTATAACAAAATTGTTAAACGTTGTCAAGAGATGAACATCCCAACTGCTGGTTTACAATGATATCTTGATTTAAGAAAATATGGATATTATCGTTCAGCTGGTTTTGGTTTAGGCTTTGAAAGATTCTTAATGTACATTGCTGGAGTAGATAATGTTAAGGATGTTATTCCATTCCCACGTTTTGAAGGAGAACTAAAGTTCTAATGAAAAAGATTTTTGTTAAACAAAACATTCCTAACATCTTACTAGTATCAAGAATTATCTTAACCATTGCTGTAGTAGTTTTGTTACTAATTCCTAACTCTTACTTTCAAACTATTTATAGATTGAAATCAATTATTACTCATAACGATAGTTATACTGTTGTAACACTTAACTATTTATTGGCAGGTATTTTCTTTACTGTAGCTTCTATCACCGATTTCTTAGATGGACATCTAGCAAGAAAATACAATTGAGTTTCTGATTTTGGAAAACTATGAGATCCAATTGCTGATAAGATACTTATCAACAGTGTACTAATTTGTTTAGCTGCACAAAACATCATTCCAGTTTGAATCCCTGTAATTATGATTGCAAGAGATGTTGCGGTTGATGCAGATCGAATGGTTGCAGCAAGTAAGAATGTTGTAGTAGCTGCCAATCTTTATGGAAAACTTAAAACCATTTTCCAAATGGTAGCAATTATCTTTGTCTTCTTCTTTTGCAATTCAAGTTCAACTTATGAAGCTGCTATGTATTGAGGAATTCAAAACTTACCAATGTACATTGCTTGTTTACTATCACTAATTTCTGGTGTTATCTACTTTAGAGATATTCACCGTACTTTAAAGGAAAGAAATGCTCAACAACATTAATGCTAAAATCGTTAATAAGTTAAATGAACTACATTTAACAATTTCTACCTGCGAAAGTATGACAGGTGGAGCTGTTGGTGCTAATTTAGTTTTAGTAGAACATGCAAGTAATTGTTTTTTAGGATCAATGACTACATACCATGCTAATGCAAAAAAGAAATTAGCCAAAGTTAGTCAAGACATTATTGATCAATATGGAACTGTTTCTATAGAATGTGCTAGAGAAATGGCTAAAGGTTGTCAATTAGCATTTAATTCTGATTTAGCAATTTCTATAACAGGAAATGCAAGCAATTCTAATCCAATTGAAAACCAACCAAGTGGAATGGCTTATGTTTGCATTAGACTATTTGATAAGTCCTATGATTATCAATTTCATTCTAAATTCAACACAAGGGTTGATACTATCAACCAATGTGTAGCTTTTACTTTGAATAATCTTTGAGATTTAATTAAGGATTTAAAGAAATAGTATGGCTATTGCATTATTAGTTGGTTTTAGTGTATTAATTGCTTTGTCATTAATGGCTAGTGTTTTAGTTTATTCTCACTATATATATAGTAAGAACAGAGTATTTAGCAAAACAAGATATGCTATTTTAGCTATTGCTGTTTGCGCATTTATGGCGGCTATATTCTTAGTTGCTGGTATTTTATTTGTTCTTGATTATGTTGGTCAAGAACCAATGAAATATTGTTTAGCCTTTGTCATTTTAAGTTTTGTTAGCTTAGCGATTAGTTTAGTTTACTTAGTAATATTCTTACTAATTCCACGCTTAACAAACAAAAATAAGATTAGCTATGACATGATGTTAAAAGTTAATTACCACGAAAAAGTAGCACAAATAGAACAGCAGATTGGTGATATTGAAGTCTTAAAAAACAGACTATCTACAAAGCATACGAAGTATTACCATGACATGCTAACATACTATGAAAGTATTCTAAATCGTGCAAAAAATTCGCAAATTTCTAAAGTTGAAAAAATGGCAGATATTGTAACTTTCAACGATGCGTTTACCCACAAATGAAGCACACTTACGAATAATTACCAACTTTTATTAACTTTTAAATTTTGTGAAATTTTTGAAAATATTTCCTAAATTTTTTATTTTTTTGGCAGATATTATGTGGAGAAAATAAACATTTATGGAAAATCAAAAATTATTTGAAGAAACAATTAAAGAACTTGAAACCCAATTTGGCAAGGGTTCAATTATAAGTTTAGATAACTCCAAAGCAATTGCTTGCGATGTTATCTCCACAGGAAGTATCAACTTAAATAAAGCTGTTGGTGTAGGTGGCTACCCTAAAGGTAGAATTATTGAAATCTATGGAAATGAAAGTAGCGGGAAAACCACATTAGCACTACAAGCTGTAGCTAGTTGTCAAAAGGCTGGTGGCAAGTGTGCTTATGTTGATGTTGAACATGCACTTGATAACAAATATTGTATTGCTAATGGTGTTGACACTAAGAAACTATTATTAGCTCAACCTGAAACTGGTGAACAATCATTTGCTATTGTTGAAGCATTAATTAAAACAGGAATGATTGATTTAATTATTGTTGACTCAGTAGCTGCTTTAGTCCCTGAAGCAGAACTAAATGGTGAATATGAAGATCAAAACATTGGTCTTCATGCTAGATTAATGTCTAAAGGATTGAGAATCCTTCAAACAGTAATGGCAAAATATAACACTACCGTTATCTTTATTAACCAAATTAGAGAAAAAGTAGGAATCTTATTTGGTGATAATAAAACAACTCCTGGTGGCTGAGCAATGAAATTCTATACAAGTTTAAGAATTGAACTTAAGAGAATTGAAGCACTAAAATCAGGAACTAATATTATTGGTATTAGATCATTAGCTAGAGTTGTTAAAAATAAAGTTGCCCCACCAATGCAATCTTGTTATTTAGACATTTACTTCAACAAAGGTTTTGATAATGTTGCAGAAATTATTGAAAATGCTATTGCTTCCAACATTATTCAAAAAAGTGGATCATGATTTTATTATGGTGACACTAAACTAGCCCAAGGCAAAGAAGGCACAATCAAGTTCTTAACAGATACAAAAAATAAGAAATTATTTGCAGAAATAACAAAGTTAGTATTAAAACCAGCTTAGTTTTATTGGTGCATTTATATAATCAATATGAAAATTGAAAAAAGAATTGACAATCTAGTTAAGAAAAATAACCTTGTTGAATAACAAGGTTTTTTCTTTTTATATGTTTATTATGTATAATAAACATAATTAACAGAAAGGATAAATATGCCTAGTGAATCCATACAGTTAGATCAAAGTGATGTATTTATCCTTAATGTATCTCTTTAATCTCGTGGTTTGTTAGTCATCTAACAAAATGTCTACAAGAAAAGAAAAAAGAAAATCATATGTAACGGAAAAGCAAGGTCGTTTCTTGGTTGAACAAGCTAAGAAACAACCTAAGGCTTTATTAAACGATTTTGAGACTTCAGAAAATGGTTTAAGATCAGAACAAATCGAATCTAAAGTTGATCGTTTTGGGTACAACACTATTGCCAATAGAAATAAAGTTACATGATATAAAACTTTATTTGAAGCTTTTGTTACACCTTTTACATTAATCCTTATTGTTATTGCTTTATTAAGTGTTTTATTACCTGTCTTCCAAGGACAAGCAATTAAAACTGAAGAATGAGTTTCCTTCGGAATTGTTCTAGGAATGGTAGTTTTATCTGGAACATTAAACTTTATCCAAAACTATAAATCAGGTAAGGCTAGTGAAAAACTAAATGAAATGATTAACACTACCGCAGCAGTAGAACGTGAAGGACAAAAGAACGAAATTCCTATTGCTCAAATTGTTCCTGGTGATATTATTCACTTAGCTGCTGGTGACATGGTTCCTGCTGATATGCGTCTTTTGTATGCAAAAGACTTATTCATTACTCAATCCGCTTTAACTGGTGAATCTGAACCAGTAGAAAAAACGGCAGGAGCAATCGAGGATGCAACCAATGCTTTATATTGTTCTAACATTTGTTTTATGGGAACAACAGTAGCTTCTGGTTCAGCTTATGGTGTTGCTGTACAAACTGGAAACTCTACATTCTTAGGTAAAGTTGCTAAGGATGTTGGTGCTAAAAGACCACAAACAAGTTTTGATAAAGGTATAAAGAAAGTTAGTCAAATCATTCTTATTACTATGGTAATAATGTGTTTAATTATCTTCATTATTAAAGGATTAAAGAATCAATTTGACCCTGCATCAATTACTGATAAGAATGCTTGAATTGAATCATTAACATTCTCATTAGCTGCTGCTATTGCCATTATTCCAGAAATGTTACCAATGATTATTACTCTTAACCTAACTAAAGAAGCAATTAGGTTTAGTAAGCAAAAAGCTATTATTAAAAATGTTAATGCTATCCAAACCTTTGGAGCAATGGACGTTTTGTGTACTGATAAGACTGGAACATTAACTGAAGACCACATTGTTTTACAAGAACACTTAAACATTGAAGGTAAAGAAGATAATAAAGTCTTACTTTATGGTGCTATTAACTCTTATCACCAAACAGGTTTAAAGAACTTAATTGATAAAGCTATTGTTGTTCGTGCTGAACAAAAACACTTAATGGATGAAATCAAACAATATAAGAAAGTAGATGAAATCCCTTTCTCTTTTGAAAGAAGAAGAATGTCTATCATTGTTGCTGATGAAAATGATAATAAAACACTTATTACTAAAGGTGCAGCCGAAGAAATTATTAATCTTTGTTCAAAAGTATTAGTTAATGGTAAAGAAGTTAATTTAACTAAAGAATGAACAAACAAAATTCAAAAACAAATTACTAACCTTAATGATAATGGTATGCGTGTTATTTGCGTAGCAATTAACCACGAAAAGCTATTAAAGAATGAAGCATTTAGTGATGAAGATGAAAAAGACTTAATGCTTGTTGGTTACATTGCCTTACTTGACCCACCTAAGATGTCAGCAAGAAATGCAGTTAAGGATTTAATTGCTAAAGGTGTACAAGTTAAAATCTTAACCGGTGATAATGAAAAGGTAACTAAATTCATTTGTCGTGAATTGGGTTTAGGTTTTAATGAAGTATTACTAGGTGATGATTTAGAAAAGATGAGTTATGAAGAACTTAAAGAAAAAGTTAACCATGTGACAATCTTTGCTAAATTATCTCCAGAACAAAAAGCTAACATAGTTAGAGCATTAAAAGAAAACAAACATGTTGTTGGTTATATGGGTGATGGAATTAATGATGCTCCAGCTATGAGAGCAGCAGATATTGCCATCTCTGTAGATACTGCCGTAGATATTGCTAAAGAATCTGCTGATGTGATCTTACTAGAAAAAGATCTAGAAATTCTTGGTAATGGTGCATTACAAGGAAGAAGAACATTTGCTAACATTATGAAATATATTAAGATTTCATTAAGTAGCAACTTTGGTAATATGTTATCAATGCTAATTGCTGCATTATGGTTACCATTCAACCCATTGATGCCAATTCAAATCATCTTTATGAACTTATTCTATGATGTTACTCAATTGTCCATCCCTTGGGATGCAATTGATAATAAATTCTTGCAAACACCAAAGAACTGAAATGCTTCATCGATTATTAAATTCATGGTGATATTAGGGCCGGTTAGCACGATCTTTGACGTCACAACATTCTTTATTCTATATTTTGGTTTTGGTTACAACACACAAGAATATCAAATGTTATTCCAAGCAGGATGATTCATTGAAGCTGCAGTTAGTCAAACATTGATTATCTATGTTCTACGTAGTAGAAAAACTGCCTTTATCAAAACAAACCCATCATTACCAGTTGTTTTAGCTACAGTTGCTTCAACAATTGTTTTAGCTGCTGTTCCATTCATACCTGGTTTGAACTATGGTTTGCAATTTGCAGGAAACGACTTTATCTGTAACTTAAATGCATGATTCTGATTAGCATTACTTGGTATTATGTTTGCATATATATTGTTAGCTGAATTAACTAAACGATTCTACATGAAAGTTAACCACCAAGAATGAATTTAAAAAATAGGCATTAGCCTATTTTTCTTTTCTAATTCTTGCATTCTTATCTTTGTAGTAAACAGTGATAGGAACATTATCTAATCCAAACGCTTGTCTAATTTGGTTTTCAATAAATCTAGCATAACTAAAGTGTAAATATTTTGGATCATTAGTGAATAACACAAATGTTGGGATAGATGATTCAACCTGTGTTCCATAATGAATAGTTATTCTGTTGCCTTTAAATTTAGGTGGTGGATTAATGATTTGTGCACGAGCAACAACTTCATTGAGTGCTGAAGTTGATACTTTAACTTTAAGTTTTTTATAAATGTCTTCAATTGTTGAAAAAATAGTTTGAACACGTTTATTATCTTTTGCGCTAATAAAAACAATTGGCGCTCATGATAGATAATCAAAATCAGCACGAATAAGTTTTTCAAACTTAGACATGGTGTTATTTTCTTTTTGTACTAAATCTCATTTATTAACAACAATGATTGTTGGAATATTTGCAGCATGAGCTAAACCAGCAATTACTTCATCCTGTTCATTAAATTCTTCTGAACCGTCTAGCATGACAATAACTAAATTACTTCTAGCTATCGCTTCTTGAGTTCTTAAATATGAATATTTATCAACATTTAGACTCATCTTGCCTTTACGTCTAATTCCAGCGGTATCAATAATGGTATAGTTCTTACCATGATATTTAAACTTACAATCAATAGAATCTCTTGTTGCATTAGCAATAGGAGAAACAATAACTCTTGTTTGTCCTAGTAAAGTATTTACTAAAGAACTCTTGCCAACATTAGGTCTACCAATAATACAGAACTTAAAAGAATCATCTTCTTTTCTAGTTGGTGTTTTATCTAGTTGTCTAACTACTTCATCTAGTAAATCACCAATACCGATTCCATGTGTTGATGAAACTGGAAAGAAATTACCAAACTTTAGGTTATAGAAAGTCTTGTCAGAACTGTGGTTATAATTTTCAGCTTTATTAACAACAAGAATAATCTTCTTATTCTTAGCTTTTGTTTTTAATAATCTAGCAATGTATTGATCGTGTGCATCAATACCTTCTTTTTCTGAAACTACAAACAAAATGATATCTGCTTCATCAATAGCATAATTAACTTGTTGATTAATTACTTCTTGAAATGGAGCATCTAAATTCTTTAATAATCCACCAGTATCAACAAGAGAAAAATCTCTACCAACCCATGTTGCGGTTGCGTAGTTTCTATCTCTTGTAATGCCTGGTTGATCATCAACAATAGCTTTCTTGTGACCAATTATTCTATTGAATAATGATGATTTACCAACATTAGGTTTTCCAACTAAAGCGGCTTTTTTCATTGTCACAACTCTCTTGTCTTATTTACTTTCTCGCAAATAAGGTCTGCTACTTGTTCTGCAGTTAAATCATCTGATTGAATGTAAGTAGCATCAGGAGCTTTTCTTAAAGGTGAAACCTTACGAGTTGTGTCTTGTTTATCACGCTTAGCCATCTTTTCCATTAGTTCTTTAAATTCTTTTGACTTTAAGTCAATTCTTAATTCTTTAGCTCTTCTTGCAGTTCTAACTTTTAAAGAAGCATCTAAATAGAATTTAAATGGGGTGTCAGGAATAATAACTGTTCCAATATCTCTGCCATCCATTACTAAAGAATTCTTTTTAATAATCTTCTTAAGATCTTTTTCGTATTTTTTTCTAACGAAAGGGTAGCTACTAATTAATGATGCATTCATAGAATGAGCATCACTAATAATATCACGAGAAACATCTAATCCATTAATGTAAAAATTACCATCAATAAATTCAAATTTAAATTGTGATAGTTCGTTTTTAACTTCATTTTGGTCTTTACAATTAATAGTTCTTAATGCGTAAGCATAACTTCTAAAAATTCTACCTGTTGATAGATAGATAATACCTAACTTAGAAGCAACTAGTTGCCCTACAGTTGTTTTACCAGCACCGGCTGGTCCATCGATTGCTACTTGAATTAATTTGCTTTTCATATTAGATAATACAGAACCTCACTACTAATAGGATAAGAGTTATCACAAAGAACACTGTTGCAATAGCAATAGAGATAACAAAGACATGGTGACCAACATTCTTTTGTAGGTTTTGTGACAATGATTTAATGTCACCCACTTTTGCTTCTGCTTGCTTTACTGACAAGTTTTCATACTTGGTATGTAACTCTTTTTCAAAGTCTTTATTCTTATCAAGATTTAAATTAGCTGCGCTAATGTAATTAGCTAATTGAGCATAATCTGAATTGTTGTTTAATCATGTTTCTTTCAACTTTTTTTGATCATCAAGAATGTTATCATTCTTTAGATTGAAAAGAATTGTTGAAACAGTATTTTTATTAGATGATGCTTTTGCTTTATTCAAATCCTTGAACATTCTAGTTATTTCAACTGGAACTTGATTTTGACTTACAATAACCTCACTTACGCCCTTATGCAAATCTAGATCAGTAGAGCCTAAATTTTGAAGAATAGTAGGATTGATCTTATCAATTTCCTTCTTATACTTCTCAATTTTTAAAGCATCTTGAGTAATGACATAACCAATTTTAGAAGATTGGTTAATCTCATTTCTATAGCTTTCCCATTTTTGCATTCGGGTCATATAAATATAATAACTTATTTTTTACATATTTATGTTAATAATAAATTTTATATATATAATATTGTGGATTTAATGGCTTTTGAAAGAGGTTATTTATGAAAAACGAATTATCCTCTTCTAATTTAATTTTATTAATTGTCTGTATCATTTTACTTGTGATAATCATTGGCTGCGCAGCTGTTATCACTTATAAGCGCATAAGAAGAATCAAACACAATCAATCTAATAATGAGATTGAAGACTATCGATACAATCCTCTTAATAAAGAAATTAGAAGATACAAAAAATTAAGAGAAGAATATAAACAAAAATTGATTGATCAAGATTTTCTTGATCATGACAAACGTTTGCAAGATATGCAAACTATTCTTGATGCTGAACTAGAAGAGTACAAGAATGAACAACTATTGAAGATCAATCAAGATCTTGAAAAGAACAAGAATGAATTATTGAAAGAAACATTACTAAATGTAATGCAACCATTACATTTAAAGGTGATTAATGAATCATCTGTTCATTTTTTACCTATTGAAGAAAAATATAAACCATTATTAATTGGTAAAAAAGGACAAAACATTAAGAAACTTAATGAGTTAACAAATTGCAATATTAGTATTGAAAGAGAAAACAAGTATATTGAAATCTCTTCTCCAAACCCATTAGAAAAGCAAGTTGCAATCAATACAATTAACCACTTGATTAAGTCTGAAGCTTTTGATGTTAAAGCTATAGAAAACGTTTATGCTAAAGAGCACAAACTTATTAACCAAGAATGTATAGAAACAGGTAAGAAGTATTTAGGTATTCTAAATATCGGTATTAAAAATCCTAAAATCTTTGAATATGTTGGTAGATTAAAATATCGTTGATCATTCAACCAAAATGTTTTGCAACATTGTTATGAAGTTGCTTTAATCTGTGAACAACTAGCAAGCAAATTAGGATTGGATCCACAAACCGCAAAAGAAGTTGGATTCTTTCATGATATTGGTAAATGCATTGATTATGAATGTAGATATGATCATGTTGATACAGGTATCAAAATTGCAAAAGAATGTCAATTATCAGATGAAGTATTCAATGGCATTTTAAAACACCACAGAACAAATTGCAATGAAGATTATGTTTTATTAACTAGATGTGCTGATGCATGATCAGCAGCAAGAACTGGTGCAAGACATACACCAAGCAAAAATGATGAACAAACTACTAAGATTGTTGAAAACAAAATTCAAAAAATTAGAGGTATTATTTCCTTTAAAGTTTCTGTAGAAAACAAGGAAATCAAAGTAATCTTCATTCCGGTTATTGCTGATAAAAAACATTATCAAGCTATTAAATTTAACATCATTAAAACAATCAAACAAGATGTTAGATTGAACAAATACCACGTATTAATCCAAGACTAAAAAAATAGCCATTAGGCTATTTTTTTAATTCTAAGATTTTATCTTTAAGCGCCATTGCACAATCACCAATTATCAATGTAACATTTGTCATAGATTTAATTACACCTTTAGTAGAAATCTTTTTCAAAAGTTCCATATTAACTTTTTCTAAATTTGTTACTTCTACTGTAATTGTTGAAATGGTTGCAGATACAGTCACAATATTTTCAATATTGCCTAATGCTCCAACTAACAAATTAACATCGGGCAAAGCAACAGTGTTAAGCGTTAATTGATCATTAGAATTTTGCGATTGCTTTAATGCTTCTTTTTTAGCTTTTCTGTTTAAATGTCCAAAGCTAATTGCATTAAGAAATTTAGTTAATTTCTTGCCCATTATTTCTTTTCTCCAATAATGAATACTTTTTGTAATTTGTTTAAGTATGGTTTTAATTCTTTATAGAAACCGATTCTAGCATTTAAAGTTGTTAAAAACAACTTAATTGATGATTTAGTATCAATAGCATGTTCATAACCATCATTCATTAAAATAAGTTGGCCATTTGCTTTTAAGTTAGATAATGTTACTTCATGATTTTCATCTAATACGACAGCGTTACCAATGGAAAGGTATTTAGCATGAGCTAAAGGTGAAACTTCTGACATTTCCCAAATCTTTGATTTGGTTAATAAGATAGCATTCTTTAATGACTTGTTTAATCCTGTTGAGCCTGTCTTAGTACAGAAACATAATCCTGATCCTCAGAATCATTCATAGTGATTGCCATTAATGGCAATGTTAGCTGAAATTGTGTTAATTCCTTCAATTAAAATTTCATTAATTGCATAGAAGATTTTACCAGCTACTTCACAAGCAACTACATCTGGTTTATAAAAGTTATTATCATTATCAAAGAATTTGATAATAGCACCTGCATTAATTGTTAAATCAATGCTATAAAAACCAACTAAACCTGTGTTGATTAAAACCATTTTTACATCTTTTTTGCAATATGTATTGTAAGCATGAACAAACGTGCCATCTCCACCTAAAACAATAATGTTTTTAGCAGCAGGCGAAATAGTGCAACCAGCTTTTTTCAAAGCTGCTGTTAACTTTTTCTTTGCTTCTTGACTCTTTTTTGAATCATTACAATAAATAAAGAATTTTTTGTTCATAAGATAATTCCTATCACATTATAATTTAAAATATATATAAGTTATGAAAAACACAAATCACAAACCAATAATGTTAAGTGGTATTCAACCATCTAACAGAATCACACTGGGTAACTACCTAGGAGCAATCAAGCCATATGTGCAAACTGCAGATATGTTTGATATGTATGTCTTTGTTGCTGATTTACATGCAATAACTAATACATTTGATCCTGAAAAATTACAAGCAAACAGAAAAGAAACTGTTTGCATGTATTATGCTTGTGGACTAGACTTTAACAAAGTTAAAATCTTCTATCAATCAGATGTTAAGAGTCATACAGAATTAGCTCATGTCTTAACTTGTCATACAACTTTAGGTGAACTAAATAGAATGACACAATTTAAGGACAAAGCAAAGAAGGCTGTAGGCAATGGAACAGAAATGATCCCTACGGGATTATTAATGTATCCAGTGCTAATGGCTGCTGATATTTTACTATATGATGCTAGTGCAGTTATTGTTGGTTCTGACCAAAAGCAACATATGGAATTAGCAAGAAACATTGCTGAAAGAATGAACAAAAAATATGCTAAGAGAAATGGTGGTAAACCATTGTTTATTGTTCCTGAACCATACATTTTAAAAACTGGTGCAAGAATTATGGATTTACAAGATCCATCTATTAAGATGTCTAAATCTAACACTAATGAAAAAGGAACTATCTTTGTGATGGATAGTCCTGAAATCATTGCTGAAAAAATTAGAAAAGCTAAAACTGATAGCTTTAACAAAGTTAAATATGACAAGGAAAAACAACCTGGTATTTCTAACTTAATAGAAATCTATGCTGCTTTAACTGGCATGAGCTTTGGTGATATTGAAAAAGCTTATAAGACTGCACCAAACTATGGTGTCTTCAAAGAAGATTTAATAAAACTTGTTTGTGATGAACTAAATAAATTACAAGCTAGATTCAAAGAAGCATTAAAAATCTATGATGAAAAATTAGTTCCTATTCTTGAAAAGAATGCTAAGGAATGTTCAAAGATTGTTAATGAAAAAACAGAATCTGTTTATAAAGCAATTGGAATTAAGTAATGGCAAAGAAGGCAAAGAAACGCTTGCCTCAACATGTTATTCATAGAAGAATAAATAAGAGACTAGCAAAAGTTAAATTTGATAAACGTTGTTTAATTTGTACCGATTTAGATGGTACTTTGTTAAACAAAGATTGTTATATACGTTCTTATTCAAGAGAAGTAATCAATGCCCTAAACAAACAAGGACATATTGTTTGTCTATTTACTGCTAGAGCTTTAAGAGGCAGTTATACTTTCTATCGTCAACTACGTTTAAAAACTCCTCTTGTAAATTACAACGGATCTATAATCCATAATCCATCTAATCCAGGTTTTACTCCTATTTGCTTCTATATTAATACAGAAGTTATTTATAAAATCTTTGCTAGACCTAAAATCCAAGATTTAATCTTGAACGTTATTTTTGAAACTCCAGATGGTACATTCTTTTTAAAAGATTATCGTCACAAAGTTTCAAACAAACAAGTTAAGGCTGAACTTGCTAAGTTCAACATCTATACAACAAATGATGTTCAATTTGTTTCTGATGACTTTGCTAAATTAAGAAATGGAGCTTATTCAATTCTAATTGAATTAAGAGACATGAGCAAAGCTAAGATTGTTGAAGAAGAAATTAAAAAGATTTGTTCTTCAGTAGTTGTTAGAAGTTGAACAGAAGAACACGTTGGTACTATTATTGAAATTAATAGTACTTTCCCATCTAAAGGTTTAGCATTGAGATATCTTTCAGTATATTATGATATCCCACTTGATAGATGCTATGCCTTTGGTGATAATGATAACGATAAAGAAATGCTTTCTATCGCTGGTCATGGCTATGCCATGAAAAATGGTGCAGAAGTTGCAAAGAAAGCTGCTAAGCATGTAACCAAATACACTAACCATGAACAAGGTGTGGCTAGAGAATTAAATAGAATATTTAAACTTGGTTTGGATGTTGAAATCAACAAAAACTTGAAGTTTGAAGACAACAAACAAATAGTAACTAAAGTTGATAATTAGTTAAAATTTTTCATATATATATATATAATTTTTACATAAGAAATCACACTTATAGAAAGTTTATATATGAAACTAAAAAGTAAATTATTACCAATAGTTGCAATTGCTGCTTCAGCAGCTATTGCTTTACCAACAATTGCTAGTTGTACTACTGAAGATATTGGTGGAGGTGGAGAAGGTGGTTTTGATCCAATCACTCTATCTTATGGCTTTGAACTAGAAGAAGGCGAATATGGTCCAAAGATAACTGATTATGAAGAACAATATGGTGAATATGTATTCGCTCCTGGGTCATTAGGCGCCAATCCAACTCTTCCTCAACTACAAAAAGCTTATTTTAACTTAATAGAAGAACACCCCGGAATTTTAGCTGAAGATTTAATTATTGAGTTCAACCGCTATGCTCAAGAACTATTAGAAGAAAATCCATTTGTTGTTTTCTATGGTAGATTTGAAGTTACTTTATATGACTTTGATGCTGAAACTGGATTAGCTACATTCACAATCTTCCATAAATATTACGTTGAAGATGCATTGTCAAGAGAAGCTTATATTAATTATGTTTACTTCCATAATGTTAAATTATCTCTAATTGGATCAAGACATTTATATTACCTAGCTTATGATGGTGTTGATGCTACTGAAATATTAGATGATACTGATAGATCAAACACATTAGAAGCTGCTCAAGAAGATAAACAATGAGAAATGAGCTGAACATTTGTTAACCCAATTTCTGGTGAATATAGACCATACTATATGTATTGAGACTATTTAAATGCTGATGCTGAATTTGCAGCAGATGATTTGGGTGGCGAACCAAATGCTGCTGATTGTTTCGCAACATGAGCACAATACGGTAAACTACCACACCATTTAATTAGCTATCGATAATAAAAACAGGCGATGCCTGTTTTTTTTATTTCATCTTTTTAACTAATTCCACAATCTTTGGTAAGTTATCTGCTGTTAAACAAGATCCTTGGCAGTAGTTATCTTTACCGCCACCACGGCCTGATGTTAAGTTATTAATTTCTTTAATAACTTCACTAGCAGATTTAACTGATGCTTTAGGATGTTTACAAACTATATAAGATAGCTTATCTGTTTGGTTAACAATGACAAAACCATTGTTAGGATACTTATTAACTATTGCTTGAGCAAACGGTGCTAATACATTAGAAGGAATGTTATTTAGTTGTACTAAATGATATTGTTTATTATCACTTACTTTAACTTCATTAACTAATTGATCAACCATCTTTAATGAAGCATTCTTTTTAAAGGCAACCAATTCTTTATAGAATTGATCGTTAAGTTCATCAATTAAAATAGTGTTATCCTTAACTGCTTGTCAGTTGTCTTGTAGTTTAACTGCTTTAACTTTGTTAATGAATTGTTTGTTGTCAAATCCAGATTCATTAATTTCTTTATTAATAAGATCAAGTTTAGCTTGTAGATTACTATTAAGTTCATTAATAGTGTGGTTAGTGTTGGCATTAGTTACAATACCTTCTAATCTTCAAGCACCAGAACCTTTAGATGTTAGCTTTAAGATATGGAATTGTTCTATTTGACTAGTATTGCTTACATGTCTACCAGCACATATTTCTATAGAAATATCGCCTACTTGTACAACACGTAGTTTACCTTTAACTTTAGCATACACTTCTTCGAAGTATGCTAATGCTCCCATATCTTGTGCTTCTTGTAAGGTTTTTAAATGTGTAGTTACAGGTAAAGCCTGTTTAATTCATTTATTAATTAAACTTTCTACTTGTTCTAGTTGTTGATCAGTAAGTTTCTTTGGTCATTGGAAATCAAAAGTTAATTTATGGTGGGTTTTCAAAGCTCCCATTTGTTTGATGTTCACATCAACAGTTTGTTTTAGTGCTGCTTGAACTAAATGTTCAGTAGTATGTGTTGCAGCAATAATAGCTTTAGCTTGTAGATCAACACTTACTTTAACTTTAGTTCCTAAAGCAATGTCAAGACCTTTAACTCCTACTATCGAGTGGAAATGTTGACCATTAGGTCCTTTGATAACATCATAAACTTTTAGTTTATTGTTGTTTAGTTCAATTCAACCTCAGTCTGATACTTCACCACCACATGTTGCATATAATACAGTCTTATCTAACACAACTCAGTTGTGTTTGTCGTCTATTACTCTGTCAATCTTGTTGAAGTCTTGATCAAAGATCCCAATTACTTTAGCTTCAGTTTCATTCTTGTCATAGAAGAATAGTGATTCTTCGTGATAGTCCATTAAAGTAGCATTTTGAATGGCCATAGCTTTAGTTGGAGCAACAGTTTTTGAAACTTGTGAATGTTGTTCTTGACATTTCTTAAAACCATTCATGTCAACTTTAACATTATTTTCAGCAGCTAACTCTTGAGTTAGTTCAATAGGGAAACCATAAGTATCTAATAATTTAAAAGCTACATCTCCAGCTATAGCATTATTCTTAATGCTATGTTCAAACAATTCCATACCTTTTTTAAGAGTTTGTTTGAATTGACTTTCTTCTTTTTCTAAAGTGGTAACCACTTTAGCTTTTTCATTTGTTAAGTATGGATAGTAGTCATTCATTGATTTAACTATTGCTTCAACTACAGTTTTAACAATTGAACCACTTATATTTAATTTGTGAGCATAGATAATTGCTCTACGAGCAAGCTTTCTAATAATATACCCACGATCTTTATTGCTTGGGATAGCTCCGTCAGCAATAGCAAATGTACAAGCTTTTATATGGTCAGCAATTATTCTAAAAGCATAATTGATTTGTGTTTGTTCTTTACTTGGATGTAAGTAATTGTCAGGGTTATAAACTTTGTCTGTTAAAGTAGCAATAGCTTTGATGATATCTTGATAGATATCAATTTCAAAGTTAGTGTAGGTATCTTGTAATACACATGCCAATCTTTCTAGTCCAGAACCAGTATCAATATTCTTATGAGCTAATTCTGTGTAGTTGTTTTTACCATCGTTATTGTATTGACTAAATACAATATTTCAAATTTCTACATAACGATCATTTTCAATATCTTCTTTGAAGAGTTTTTCTCCAAGATGTTTTGGATCAAACTTTTCACCACGATCGTAATAGATTTCACTACACGGACCGCAAGGACCTTGTCCTACATCTCAGAAGTTACGGTCTTTGTTACACTTAACAATATGAGTTGGATCAATACCGCATTTTACTCACATGTCATATGCGTCTGTGTCATCTTGATAAACAGTAATATATAGTCTTGATACTTCCAAACCAAACACTTTAGTTAATAGTTCATAACCTCAAGTGATTGCTTCAGTCTTGAAGTAATCACCAATAGAGAAGTTACCTAACATTTCAAAGAAAGTGTGGTGTCTAGATGTCAAACCAACATTTTCAATATCATTAGTTCTAATAGCCTTTTGGCTATTAACCAATCTTCTTGATGGCGGATTTTCAATACCACTAAAGTATTTTTTTAAAGTAGCAACACCTGAGTTGATCCAAATTAAAGATGGATCATTAACAGGGATTAAAGATTTAGATGGCACTTCAAAATGGCCTTTAGACTTTCAAAAGTCTAATCATGCTTTTCTAATCTTGTTAGTAGTTCATGAAGTTGCCATACTATTTAATTATCTTTCTTATTTCTCCACATCCTAAACAAATTTTGTTTTTATAAATAACTGCATATTGTCCAGGTGTTACTGATAATGTTTTATCATAAGTTAAAATTCATTTACCATTTATCTTTTTCAAAGTTTTAACTTTGATTAATTTTTGTAAATGTCTAAATCTAACTTTTAAGTTAGATAAAGATTTAGAGCTAGTTGGATTAATGAAGTTAAAAGGTCCAAGTTCACACTTAGTGCTTAATAAATATTTTTCTTTATCCGCTTGCGCGCACACATAAATAATTTTCTTTTTAACGTCTTTGCCGCAAACGAAATACTTATTTGCTTGTCCAGAAAGGTGCAAATCTTTGTTTTGACCCAAAGTATAGTACATGGTGCCAACGTGGCTTCCAACCACTTTTTTGTTACTAATATCAACTATCTTGCCTGGTTGGTTAGGGATGTAGTTACCCAAAAATTCTTGAAATTGTCTCTTACCAATAAAACATATTCCCATTGAATCTTTTCGATCTCAATTTGGTAATTTTATTTTCTTAGCTAATTGTCTAACTTCAACTTTAGTGAAGTTAGCTAGAGGGAAGATTACATTCGCTAATTGTTTTTGATTTAAATCTGACAAGAAATAAGTTTGATCTTTAGTTAGGTCCTTTGGCATCAATAAGAATGTTCCATTCTTGTTTTGCTTTAAAGCTGCATAGTGACCGGTTGCTAAATAATCAGCTTTAAATTTATTTAAAGCATACTTTCTAAATGCTTCAAACTTAATATATTTATTGCATAACACATCTGGGTTAGGTGTTAATGATTTCTTATATTGTGTGATGAAATATTTAAAAACATCATCTCAATATTCTTTAATAAATTCCACTTTGTGTAATTTAAGTTTGAAGAAGTCAGCAACTTTCTTAGCTGCTAAATAATCAACATTACTTTCACAACCATCAGGTAATTTTTTGTTGTGACCTTTAATATCGTTATTTATAACGGTATCTCAGTTTTGCATAAAAACAGGAATAACTTTGTAGCCTTGCTTTAAAAGTAAATAACAAGAAACAGCAGAGTCAACGCCTCCGCTTAGACCAAGTACAACTGTTTTTTTCTTCATCATATTTATGAATTAATTATAATTCAATAAATAACAAGTTATTTATTGAATAGTTATCTGTAATTTTTAATAGGGGAAGATAAATACCTTTAGGTATTTATATTAGACTATTAAAGATATATAGTTGTTTTTATCTTGTAAAAACAAGATATATTTATTTTTATGGCAAAACAAGACTTACACAATAATATCTATGTCCAAGGGGCAAGACAAAATAACTTAAAGAATGTTAATGTAGTTATTCCAAAGAATAAACTAGTAGTAATGACTGGTTTATCTGGTTCAGGAAAATCATCATTAGCTTTTAATACAATTTATGCTGAAGGCCAAAGACGATATCTAGAATCATTGTCTAGTTATGCTAGACAATTTCTAGGTAATAACGATAAACCTGATGTTGATTCGATTGAGGGTTTACTTCCAGCAATTTCTATTGATCAAAAGACTACAAGCAACAACCCAAGATCAACAGTTGGTACTGTTACTGAAATCTATGACTATTTAAGATTGCTATGATCAAGAATTGGTGTTCCATATTGTCCTAGAGGACACGGTCCAATTAAGACACTAACAACAAAACAAATTGTTGATAAGATTTATTTAGATTTCAAACAAGAAAGCAAGATTCAAATTTTAGCTCCTATTGCTTATAAGCAAAAAGGAACTTTTGCTAAAGAGTTAGCTAAGCTAAAACTTGATGGTTTCTTACGAGTAAGAATTGATAATATTATCTATTCTCTAGATGACAAAATCGACTTAGATAAAAACAAATTTCACTACATTGATATCATTGTTGACCGTATTGTTTTAAACGAAGATAACCAAACTCATGATCGTTTAACTGAAGCGGTTGAAACATGCTTAAAACATGGTAACAACAAAGTTGTTATTTGAGATGGTTCTAAAGATACTTTATATTCTAAAAACCACTCTTGTCCAGTGTGTGGTTTCTCTATCCCAGAAATGGAACCTAGATTATTTTCTTTTAACTCACCAACAGGATATTGTGATGAATGTAAAGGATTAGGTTTTACCTACGAACCTGATGAAGATAGAATGATTCCAGATCGTAATTTATCTATCAATGAAGGTGGAATTAGATGATTTAAAAATACGATGGATACTAAAAACTTAGAATGACAAAAATTCCAAGCTTTACTAGATCACTATCATATTGATAGAAACAAACCCATTAAACAACTTTCAAGAAAAGAAATTGATTTAATGATGTGAGGTTCAGATGAGCCTATAGAAGTAACTGCTAAATCAGCAAGTTACAAAACATATTCATATAACGATTACATCGAAGGTGTTCTTGCGATGGTTAAACGTAGACACCTTGAAACTAATAGTGAAATGGCAAGAGACTTTTATGGTATGTACATGGTTGAAAAACCATGTCCTAAATGTCATGGACATAGATTAAATGAAAGAGCTTTGTCTGTTAAGATTAATGAAAAAAGTATCATGGATGTTTGTGATATGTCCGTAGGACAAATGCATGATTGATTCTTAGCTCTTGAATTAAATGATACTGAAAGACAAATTGGTAAACAAGTTTTAAAAGAAATTATTAACAGATTAGAATTTTTAATAAATGTCGGTCTTGATTATTTGACTTTGTCAAGATCAGCAGGAACATTGTCTGGTGGGGAAAATCAAAGAATTAGATTAGCTGCTCAAATTGGTAGTAGCTTAACTGGTGTCTTATATGTTCTTGATGAACCATCTATTGGTTTACACCAAAAAGATAACCAAAAGCTTATCAACACCATGAAAGCTATGAGAGATCTTGGTAACTCTTTAATCGTAGTAGAACATGATACTGATACTATGAAAGCGGCAGACTATTTAATAGACGTTGGACCATTAGCCGGAGTTAATGGTGGAAAGATAGTTGCTCAAGGTTCAATTGATGATCTAATCGATTGTAAACAATCAATTACAGGAAAATACTTATCTGGAGAATACACTATTCCAGTTCCAAAACAAAGAAGAGGTGGAAACGGAAAGAAGATTATTCTTAAAGGGGCAAAGCTAAATAACCTTAAGAATATTAATGTTACTTTCCCTTTAGGAAAACTTATTTGTGTAACTGGTGTTTCTGGTTCTGGTAAGTCAACACTTATCAATGAAACTTTGGTTGCTAACATTAGAAAAATTTTATTTAATCCGTTTGAGATAGCACCAAAAGTAACAGACTTAACTGGCATTCAAGATATTGATAACTTAATAGTTATTACTCAAGAACCAATTGGTAGAACACCAAGATCTAATCCAGCAACATATACTGGTATCTTTGATGATATCAGAGGCGTGTTTGCTAACACTCCTGAAGCTAAAGCTAGAGGATATGATAAAGGTAGATTTAGTTTTAACGTAGAATCAGGAAGATGTGAGAAGTGTCAAGGTGATGGTTACATTAGAATTGAAATGCACTTCTTACCAGATGTATATGTTAAATGTGATGAATGTGGTGGTAAGAGATACAACCAAGAAACACTTTCTATTCTTTACAAGAATAAATCAATCTATGATGTTTTGGAGATGTCAGTAGATGAAGCTTATGACTTCTTCCAAAACATTCCAGCTATCAAACGTAAACTAGAACTAATGAAAGATGTTGGCCTAGGTTACATTAAGTTAGGTGAACCATCTGTAGATTTATCTGGTGGTGAAGCACAAAGAATTAAACTAGCTAAATTCTTGCAAAGAAAAGCTAGTGATAAAACAATTATTGTTTTGGATGAACCATCAACTGGTTTACACCAACACGATATTGCTAAACTAATCGAAGTATTAAATAGAATTGTTGATAATGGGGCTACAGTTATCATCATTGAACACAACCTTGATATTATCAAGTGTGCTGACTACATCATTGATTTAGGACCAGATGGTGGAGATAGAGGTGGTAGAATTATAACTACTGGTACACCAGAACAAATCCTAAAAGATGAAGACATCTCTTATACTGCTAAATTCTTAAAACCTCTACTTAAAAACAAGTAAAATATAAGTATGAAACTTAATAAGTTTTTAATACCTATGTCTATCATATCACTAGCTAGTGCTAGTGTTAGTTTGATTGGTTGTGGTGGATTACCAACTCCACCTGATCCTCCCGCTCCTGAAACAATTGAAACATTCATTCAAGACCGAACATTTTCTTTGATGGCATCTAATTGATTTACTGAAACACCAGAGTCAATCACAGCTAAAGTTTTTAGTTGTTATGGAACTGGTTGAATTATTGATGATGCTACGATTGATAATCCTAATGATTATGTTTATTATGTAGCTACAAATTGACATGTTATTAGAGGTATGGATACAATTCGAACAACATATCAAGATTGGTATTACCAAGGTAAAACATATTCCTATGGTGATATTACATTAGCTTCTGATTCATCTAAATGTTTATCATTTAATGATTACGAATATTTTAAAGCTGGTAAATTTGAATATCAAGATCTAACTAATTTCTTATATCCGCCAACTACTGACACAAACGGTATTGACTTCTATGTTGCTAAATGTGACTTTGGAACGCAACCAACAAAAACAATTAAAGCTAAGTTTGATAGATTAAATACACAACGTAAAAATAAAGGATACATCAATCAATTTGCATCTATCGATGATGAAGGTATCATAGAAGCAAAGAAATATATTGGTGGTTATCCATATAAGGAAGTTTCAACTGCTGTCCGTGGAGGACAATGAGAATTTCATGAAATTGATCCGGGAAAATTTTCTTACAAAGAAAAAGGTTATGGTCCTCACTGAATTGATAATGAGGCATATGGTTATAAAGATATATCACCACAATACCGAACTGATTATAATTATGGAACAGATTGAATGACTGGAGGAGCTTCAGGTAGCATGTTGTTAACAGAAGACTTTAAGATCTGTGCTATATATTGAGGTGGAGAAGTAGATTCTTCAGAAAGTCCTACCTGATTTAGACCACGCTTTAGCATTTTAAAAAACAATACAGATACAGATTTTATTTCACAATGAGTAAATAAACAATAAAAAATAGGCGTTGCCTATTTTTTATTTAATAAATCTTTTAAGATTCTTGCAGAAATTACTGGATTAGCTTGACCTTTAGTATCTCTCATTAATAAACCAAGAATCATCTTCTCTACTCTTTCAGGTCTAGTTGGGTATTGTTGAACAATGTTAGCATTCTTAGCAATTAAATCAGATAACATTTGTCTAATTACTGATTCATCAGTAATTTGTTTAAATCCTAATTTTTCAATTACTATTTCTGGATCTGTATTATTCTTATAGATTTCTACAATTATTGTTTTACCTTGTTTAGCATTAATCTTACCATCAATAAGAATCTTGATCATCTTGATGATCTTGTTTAATTTATCTTCATCAACACTTTCAATTGTTTTATTATCTTTTTTTAATAAACCAACTAGTTCTACTAAGATTCATGTTACTACTAAATCAACTTTACCAACTGCATTCAATACTTTTTCGCAAGCTTTATATAAAGGATAATCGTCTAGCAGTTGATTAATCATTTTTTCATTAAGATTTAAAGTCGCCAAATTATCTTTAATTTGTTGTAGTGAATATTTAACTTGGCTTAATGCTTCTTGTTTAAAACTATTATCTAATTCAAAAGATAGGATGTTTGGTTCAGGCATAAAGTGATAATCAACTGCTGCTGTTTTATCACGCATATATATTGTTTCACCTTTGACATCATCAAATCTTCTTGTTTCAGGTTTTAATTCTTTACCAGATAAGATAATGCTTGCATGTCTTTGTTGTTCAAAAGCAATAGCTTTACCAACATTAGCAATAGAGTTTAAGTTTTTAATTTCTGCTCTAACACCATATTTATCTGAACCATATGGATTAATTGAAATGTTAATGTCAGCACGCATTGAACCTTCATCAAGTTTAGCATCTGATATTTCTCCACAAAAGTTTAAGATTCTCTTTAACTCTGTTAAATATGCCATTGCTTCTTGAGCAGAGTTCATATCTGGTTTAGAAACAATTTCAATTAAAGGCATACCAGAACGGTTGTAATCAAGTAATACTTTATTACCACTCTTTAATTGTTTAGCTGTATCTTCTTCCATGTGGATACGTTCAATGTTAATTTTCTTTTTCTTGCCATTAACTTCTATTTCAATATATCCATTAGTTCCTATTGGATTAAATTGTTGAGTGATTTGGTAACCTTTAGGCAAATCACGATAGAAATAGTTTTTACGATCAAAACTAATTGTATCAGCAATATTCATATGTAAAGCTTGTGCTAAACAAATTGCTTTTCTTACTACTTCTTCATTAACTGATGGTAAAGCTCCAGGTAAACCTAAATCAATTTCATTGATGTTTTGGTTAACTGGGTCTGTGTGAGAACTCTTTGAAGCACTAAACATTTTAGTTTTGGAGTTAACTACAGCATGAACTTCAATACCAATAACTGTTTGAAAATTATTCATGGCTACCTCCAATCAATGTTTCAAGAGTATATGCAATGTTTAACAATTTCATATCTTGATATACATCAGCAGTAATTGTTAAACCTCATGGCATATTATCAATCTTTGTAAAAGGAATGGTGATTCCTGGTGTTCCAGAAAAGTTATCCATCATTAATCAATCATCATAGTTTGATCCAACATTACGATCATCAAATGGTCTTGCTATACCACTAACTGTTGGCATTAAGATGCAATCACCTTGATTTAACAAACTTAATTGAACATCTTGTACCATGTGTCTAATACTTCTTGCAGCTAAAGTAATACTTTGTGCATTTTGTTTTGTTGTTAAGTAAGCACCGATAACAAATCTTCGTTTAACTTCATCACCAATACCTAATGTTCTAGATTTGACTAATGAAGCAAAATAATCATCATTATCTGATCCTTCATTCTTACCAAAGGTAATACCTTGAAGATTTGAATAACAACTATATCCTTCTGTATAAGTTAAAACTTTGTAAGCGAAAGAAATAGAATGTAAAATTTCTCTATCGACCGTTGTTTCTACAATTAAATGTCCTGCATCTTTTAATTGTTGAAGAAGTTTGTTAAATAGTTCTTGTTGCTTTGGTTCCAACATTTCAATGAAGTTTTTAATCACAACAAATTTAATACATGTTAATGGTTTTAAATTTTCTAATTTAACATTTCTAATCATTGAGGTAGAAGTGTAATCTTTTGGATCATGTTTGATTACATAAGAAGCAACAATTGTTGCATCAGCTACATACTTACTAATAATTCCTACATGGTCAAAACTTGGAGCATATGGTAAAACACCATATCTTGAAATAGCACCATAAGTTGGTTTATAACCAACTACACCAACAAAGGATGCTGGTCTTCTAATTGAGTCACCAGTATCAGTTCCAATTGCAAATGGAGAAATACCAGCTGCCACATTAGCAACTGAACCTGATGATGATCCACCAGTAATTCTTTTTTCATCTAATGGGTTTTTAACAAAACCAGTAAAACAATGTGTGCCAGAACCACCTAGACCATATTCATCCATAGCATCTTTTGCAAGTAATGAAGCACCATTTACTTTTAGTATGCCATATACTGAAGCATTAAATGGTGGTACATAATCTTTTAAAAATTTACTACCAGCAGTGGTTTTAATTCCTTGAGTAGAAACGTTGTCTTTTAAAGAATATGGAATTCCTGAAAGTAAATTGTTTGGATCAAATGGAACTTCAGTTGCTTTAAAGATTGGTGTAATGATTGAATTAGTAAAAGCATATTTGTCAGCCAATGCTTTAGCATTGTCTACCAATTGTTTTGGAGTTACTTTACCACTTTTTAATTGTTCATGTAGGTCTAAAATAACAGATTTCATTTTATTTACCTACCACATATTTGTCTGACTTTTTAGCATTAGACAAATAATCTTTTTCTAATTGTTTATCAGGAACATCTTTACGCATCTTGGCACAATTAATAACCCTTGGGTTATTAACTGGTTTATATTTAGGGTTTTCTACATCAAAATGTGATTGTTCAAGATCTTGATCTAGTTCTTGAATTTCCTTAATAATTTTTGCTGTTTGTTCTTCAGATAACTCAAAACACAAATTCTTAGTTAAGTGTTTAATATATTCTTTGTCAACCATATCCAATAATAAATAAATTATAAAATAAAAAATATGGTCGATTGACCATATTTTTTAATAAGTAATAATATTACTTAATTTCAACTTTAGCACCAGCGTCAGTGAATTTCTTACCAAGTTCCTTAGCTTCTTCAGGTTTAATACCTTCTTTAACTACACAAGGAGCTTTGTCTACTGCGTTCTTTGCTTCCATTAAACCTAAACCAGTGATTTCACGGTAGATTTTAATAACAGCAACTTTGCTTGCACCAGCAGAAGTTAATGTTAAAGTAACTAGTGATGGTTCTGCATTAGCAGCAGGAGCAGCTGCAGCAGCTACAGGAGCAGCAGCAGATACACCAAATTCTTTTTCAATTGCTTTTACTAAGTCATTGATTTCCATTAAAGTCATTTCTTTTAAAGAATCAATTACTTGTTGGTTTGTTAATTTTGCCATATTTAAATTTCCCTTCTTATGCTTGTTTTGTCTTTCCAACTGCATTTAATCCATATAGGAAGTTTCTTAAACTTGCTGTTAAGCAAGATAAGAACATAGAGTATAGACCCTTTCTTCCTGGAATGGCTGCGATTTGGGCAAGTTGGTCAGGCTTAATGATTTGGTTTTCTAAATAACCAAATTTAAACTTTACAAAGTTTCTTTGCTTAGCAATATCAGCTACTGCTTTGAAAGAACATACCTCATCATCATTACAAATGATTACAGCATTAGGACCTTTGCATTTTTCAACTTGAATGTTGCTTGCTTGAAGACCACGGTTTAGAACGTTGTTCTTAACAACTTCAATACTTGCACCTTCAGCATGTAATTTAGCTCTCATTTCTGTTAATTCTTTAACAGTAAGACCTAAATATTCAAAGACTAAGAATGATTTAGCATTTTTAATCTTAGTAACAAATTCATCAGTTGCTTTCGCTTTTTGTTCAATTATTGCTTTTGACACAATTTACCTCCGTAATTTGTTGGCAATATACAAATAAAATGTCTTTGTGATACACACAAAGACAATCAGAGTATTTATCTAAAATTGGATAATATCCTCGGTAACAAATTAAGGCATAGCCAGTTACTGTCTTTGGTATATTGCTCACTTATTATATATAAAATTAGAAAAATGGGTAAAAAATGTTAATTATTTTATATCTAGTCTTCAAAAAGATATTTAATCTTGGTTTTTCTGTTGGATATAAACTAGTTCTTAAAATATCATTTTTCCAAATATTTAAATATCTAACTCAGTTCTTATCTGCTTTCAAATTTCTTTCTGTACAGATGTAACTAAAGTTGAAGTTTTTAGAAGTAGTAAATACTGCTTGATCATCTATGATGATGAATGAATCAACTATTTGTTTATTAGTAAAATGTAATTCAATTTGATTTTCTAATTCTCTTTGTAATTTGTAAATAAGAAAAGCTTGATGTGATTTCTTTTCTTGAATAGAAATAAGCAATTGAATATGAATACCTTTTCATCTTGCGTAGTTTAAAGCTTTAAATGTATCTTGAGATACAAAGAATGAATTGGTGTAAATTTTTATTGATTTTTTTGCTCTAAAAATGATTGACTGTAACTTAGTATGATCAGTATCTGGTTGAGAGTATAAACTTTTTAATTTGTAGTTGAAGAATATTGCTCAGATTGCACCAACAATTGGCAAGACAACCATCAAAAATAATCAGAATGTTTTAGTATCATCTGTTCTGTCTTTCTTATAGAAAAAATATCCACCGACAAAAACATTAATTAATCAAATTGCACCAAATCACGATCATCAAAAAGCGTGTAAATTTCAGTTAAGGTGATATGTAAAATAACATGTCGTAACAAATAAACCGATGACAAGTGTGGTAAATAAAACTGCTAATGTAACTCTTGTTTTTGTTTTCATTATGCTACTATACTTATACCATATCCAACTCAATATACAAATGTTGCTAATACATAGGCAGTAGCAAAGCTAATACCAATATGGATAAATAAATTCTTCCTTCCTGCTTCGGTTCTCATTGTGTTAATAGCAGGAATACATGGAATGTAGTACAAACTAAAGACAATGAAACTTGCTGCAACAGCAGGAGTAAATAGTGTTTGAATGTGTTCAATACCACCAGCAGATAATGCTAGGTTAGTTAAAATTAATTCTTTAGCTGGTATACCAGCAATTAAACTAGATGTTAGTTTTCAATCAGCACTACCAAAGACTGGATACATTAAATAACTTAAACCATGACCAATATATCCTAAAATAGATTGTTCAAACATTTCTGCATCAGCAATATATCCACCTTTACCAACATGTAGTAATACTCAGAAAATTAAGTTGGCTACAGTAATAACTAATAATGCTTTCTTTAAAAAACCTTTGATTGTTTGTCAAACATTTTTAAACATTATTCTGACATCAATACCATTTCAATTAACCATTTCCACACAGAAGAATGATTTTTGTTTTCTAAACAATGTTTTAGAGAAAACTAAACCTAATGTTAAAGCAATTGTTCCAGATACTATTACTGCTCCTAGAACAAATAATCAACCAAACCTTAAGAAAACTGCATTAGCAATAGCAGCAATAACTATAATTTTGGTTGCACAAGGAATAAAAGGAATAATTAAAACAGAAATTATTCTTTCTTTTTTAGAGCTAGAGCTTCTTGCTAACATTAAAGCAGGAACATTACAGCCAAAGGCTGTTAATAAGTTAACAACAGATCTTCCTGATATACCAAATTTGCTTAATGCATTATCAAGCAAAATACTAACTCTCGATAACAACCCAACTTGTTGAATGATTGTTACACAGATATATAAGATGGCAATGCTTGGTATAAATGATAGCACCGTGAATAAGCCACCAAAGATTCCATCAACAATCATACTTGCAAATCATTCTTGTCCAGGAATATTGAATCAAATCTTCATTCAATGAGCCAATCCTCAATCAGGATTTGTTAAAGCATTATTGAAGTTAGTTTGTAATCAGCCACCAGCATAGCTACCAAAT
This sequence comes from Mycoplasmoidaceae bacterium, assembly GCA_049177155.1. Taxonomy (GTDB): domain Bacteria; phylum Bacillota_I; class Bacilli_A; order Mycoplasmatales; family Mycoplasmoidaceae; genus Hennigella. The sequence goes on from CP185407.1 coordinate 507,384, forward strand.
GCTAAGTAATAAATTGCTATAGCAATTAATAGAAAGATTGGGATACCAATTCATTTTTTCAAAAAGAAATGATCAAATCTATTTTGCCTTGCTAAATTAACTTTTAAATAGTTCTTTTCATCATATTTACAATCAATTAATAATTGTTTGATGAAAGCTTTCTTAGTATCTCTAATTTCATCTAAATAACCTTTATTTCTTACTTGTTCAATTAGAGGGGAAACTTGAGGGAAATAAGCAGGATAATGATCTTTTAATTGTTCAATAAAGTAATCATTATTTTCAAGTAACATTAATGCTGCAAAACGTTTTGAGACATTCATGTCTGGTAAAACTTTTTCAAACTTTTTAATTCATTCTTCAATTTCTTGTGAATAAGTAACCACATTTGGATCAATGTTTTTACTTTTATATAAAGAATCAAGAACTTCTTTTAAATTCTTGTTACGGTTTGAACGTGTTAAGACAATCTTTAAGCCATTTAATTTTTTGGATAGTTTCTTCCAATCTAATTTCTTTGTATTGACTAAGTCAATCATGTTAACACATAGTGTGTTTAACATTCCTGTTTCAATACATTGCAATGTTAAGAATAAATCACGTTCAATAGAAAAACTTGAAATAATATTTAAAATTGAACTTACTTTATGATGAAGTAAGTGGTAATGTGTTTCTTTTTCTTCAGCTATTGGGTGAGATAAATTGTAAGTACCTGGTAAATCAATTAAACAATTGTCACTATGTTTAATTCTTCCCATAGTGTGTTCAGTTGTCATTCTATCAATGTTACTAACAATAGCAGTTGAAGTAGTTAACAAGTTAAAAACTGTTGATTTACCAACGTTTGGTGCACCAACTAATAGATAAGTATTTCCTTCATATTTTCTAAAGTTAGATAACTTTGACATCTATTAAATTACAATTTTCCTCTCTTAACACATACTGCACATTGTATAGTTGTAAGTGAAGAACTTTGTTAGAGTCATCATTGTCTAGTACTTTTACTTCAGCACCTTTAATAAAGCCTATGTTTTCTAACTTATGCTTTATCAAATGATCTGTGAAATTTAAGGAAACAATCTTAACCGTTTTACCCTTAAGTTTACTAGATAGTTTCACAACCGATCTTTGAGCCATATTTAGTTAATTTTTTACTTCTACTATTATAAAGCAATATATGAATTACATTCATATATTTTTATTTAAATAAGATATTATTTGTAAATCTAATTTTGTCTTATAATTTTAGTAAGAAGGACTTTTCTTTTTATGAAATCATTAACAGAAATATACCGTCAAGGTATGGGTCCAATGTCTTCATTGAACCTAGTACCTTATCGTGCATGTCTTGAAACGGCTCAAGAGATCCACATGAAACGTTTAAAATTAAGTCACGTTGAAGTTATTCTATACAACGAATATGCTAGACTTAAAGACCAAGCCGGAATCCTAACTGATATTGAATATGCTTTTGCTTATTCTAACTTCAAATATGTAGTTACATCAGATAAACCAACTCCAGAAAATTTAAAAGATGAACCATATGTCTTCGACATTGTAGTTTATGATAAACCAAACTCTCCACTATTCCGTCACCGTGTAGTGGCTACTGGTGCTGGAAACTTCACTGTATCTGGACACAAAAAGGCAGAAAGAATTCCTTACAGCACTTTTGAAGAAGTAAGAAAATGATTTAAAGATAATCCAGGAAAATCATACTTAGATTTTGCTAATCTTGGTGATGATAGAGATGAATTAAAAGCTTTGTATTATCGAGGTGTCAGCTTTGCTGAAATTGCCTGTTTACAAGGTATTAGAAAACATGGTGAACTAGAATTGGGTGATAAAAATATTCACTATATGAGACAAGCAAGAAACATCTGATTACATGATGAAAACTTCCTTTCTCCTACTGAAAATGCTAACAGAATGATTTCTGCATTTGCTTATGCTATTTCAGAAGAAATTCTAGAAAAACGTGTAATTGTTGCTGCCCCAACACTTTGTACATCATCAGTTATTTGATCAATCATCTTGTACTTACATAATGCATATGATGTAAACTCAAAGAAAATGATTAATGCTTTCTGTGCTGCAGGTATCTTCGCTTCATTAGTAGACTGCAAAGCTAGTCTTGAACCATCTGTTGTTGGTTGTCAAGGACCTATGGGTGTAGCTTGCGGTATGGCAGCTGTAATTGTTGCAGTTGTTCTATACAATGCTGACATTGAAGAATGTGGCCGTGTATTTGAAATGGCACTTGAACACTCTCTTGGAATTATTTGTGATGCCTTAACAGGATTACCAATCATTCCATGTGTTCAACGTTGTGCAGCATTTGCTACAAGAGCATTTGAGCTTGCTGTTTTAAACCATAGTTTAATGAAAACGCCTGAACTATGTAAAGTTGATGATTTAATTCAAGTCTTAATGGAAACTGGTTCTGACTTAATTCCTAAGAACCGTAGATTAGGAATGGGTGGTTTTGCTGATCATGCAAAATACTCTCTAGAAAAACCAACAGAGAAAGACTTTAAATAGGAGGATCGATTATGTTATCAGTAAAAGAATTATTTAAAGTCGGACATGGTCCAAGTTCAAGTCACACAATCGCTCCTATGCGATCTTGTCGTTATATTCTTGATCACTACGAAAAGGAAGGCATTGACCATTTAAAGATTACTCTTTATGGTTCATTTGCTTTAACTGGTAAGGGTCACTTACTAGATAAAGCTGTTGATGAAGTATTTGCTAAATATCCTCATGAATTTGTTTGAGATCTTAAAACTAAAACTGATCACCCAAACACTATGGATATTGAAGTATTTGGTAAAGATGGAAAACAAATAGCTAAGAAACGTTTCATCTCCGTAGGAGGAGGAACATTTAGAGTTGAAGGTGATGAACCTGCTAAAGATATTTATCCATACAAAAACTTTGCTGAAATGAAAGCAATTGTTAAGAAAGATAAAATTTCTTGCTTTGAATTCTTGTGTCGTCATGAACCTAAAGAAGAATTAATTAAACTTTATGAAGAAATGATTGCTTCATTTGAAGGAACAATTAAATCTGGTTTATCTAAAACTGGAAAAATTGAAGGATTAGTTGCTTTTGATCGTCGTTCTAAAGCAGTATTAGATTCTATTACTCCTAATGATTCTGCGTTAGAAAGAAGAGTAAAGACTGTTGCTGCATATGCTATGGCAACTAACGAAGAAGCTGTTGCTTATGGTATGGTTGTTACTGCTCCAACATGTGGTTCAGCAGGAACAATGCCTGGTCCATATAAATGAGCTGTAGATAACTTTAAACCAACTAAAGAACAAATCTATGAAGCATTCTCTGCTGCTGCTATGATTGGTATTACAATTAAGCAAAACGGTTCAGTTGCTGGTGCTACAGGTGGATGTCAAGCTGAAGTTGGTGTTGCTACTGGTTTAGCGGCTGCAATGTATTCAGTACTTGCTTATAAAGCAGATATTGATGAAATTGAAAAATCTGCTGAAATTGCCCTACAACAATTAATTGGTATGACTTGTGATGCAGTTGGTCAATGTGCATATGTACCATGTATTCAACGTAATGGTGTTTATGCCTTAAGAGCTATAGCTGCTGCTGAACAAGCACACTTATTAAAAGGTCAAAGACAATTAGTTCATATCGATGATACAATTAGAATTCTTTATGAATCAGGTAATGAACTAAATGAAGGATATAAAGAAACTTCAAAATTAGGATTAGCAAAACACTGCAAATACACATTGAAGTTTAATAAGGATATCCAATTCCACGAAACAGATGGTAAACCTAATACATAATAAAATATAGGCATAGCCTATATTTTTTTGTTTTATAATATTAGATATGAAAACTATTGATCAATTAACGGCTAAAGAGTTTTTACTTACTCTTATTCATCAACAAGTGCAACCAGCCTTAGGTTGTACTGAAATTGGAATCGTATCGCTTGCTGCTGCTAAAGCTTCCAGCTTACTACCTGGAGCATTTAAATCAGCAATTGTATTTACATCTCCATATGTCTTTAGAAATGACTCAAGAGTTGGTGTACCACGTCTTGGTCGTTGTGGTATGAAAGTTATTGCTGCTGCAGGTATTATCTTAAAAAACCCTCTTAAGAAATTAAATTGTTTAGATGATTTAACTGATGTAACAATTGCTCAAGCAAAAGAATTAGGTTCTAACAATTCACCTGCTATTAGTATTGAAGTAGACTTTAACTCTCACCCAGTTTATACTAGAGTGGTAGCTAAAGATAACATGAATAATGAAGCAGATGTTATCATTCAATATTCACATGATAATATCATTCAAGCAAAACTTAATGGTAAAGAAACACTTGAACCATCAGAAGTTGCTGGTGAATCTGCTGCTGGTTATGACTTTGATGAAAAAGTTGATACTTTAACACTAGGTCATGCTTATGATATTTGCAAATCATTAACTATTGAAGATGTAGCTTTCTTACGTGAAGGTATTAAGATGAACCAAATCGTTCAAGATGAAGGATTTGCTCATCCAGATGAAACAGCTATTACTAGAGTATGAATGAAAATTTTATCTGGTATGGATGAAAACAGTTGTTTCAAAAAGGATCACTGAACAACTAAAATATTAGCTAGTGTTTGTGCAGCTGTTGATTCAAGAATGTATGGTTGTCCACTACCTGTTATGACAAGTAGTAGTTCTGGTGACCACGGATTAACTGTTTGCATTCCTCAAGAAGTTTATGCAACAGAATTTAAAATTCCTGAATTAACTAAGTTACAAGCTTTAGCTTTTGCTCACTTTATCACATGAAAGATTAAATCTAAAGTTGGTCACTTATGTGGTATGTGTGGATCAGCACTAGCTGCAGGTTGTGGCGCAATCGGTGGCATTGCTTACCAACGTGGTTGATTATGAGAAAAGATTAACGACTTACTAAATATGCACTTAGTTAGTCAAGGTGGAATCTTATGTGATGGTGCTAAGCCAAGTTGCTCATTCAAAATCTTAGCATCACTAGTTTGCGGCTTCTTATCTCTAACTATTGCTGAAGGCAATGGAAAGATCTGCCACCGTGATGGTTTAGTTCACAAATCTGTGGAAGAAACTATTAACAACTTGGGTAAGTACTCAAAGACTACCCAAGACTCAATCATCTTAAATGTTGTTGATTTATTGAATGCAATGAGTAAAATTAATTAGGAGAAATTATGACAAAGAAAGCATTATTAAGTTTTGATACTGGTGAATTCATTCTAACAATTGTATTGTTCTTATTAGGAATTCTTCCTGGAATCATTTACCTATTAGTTAAAACACCATTAGGTAAAGAAGACATTATTGGTTTAATACTATTCATTCTAGGTATTATTCCAGGTATCATTTACTGTTTATTAATGAGAAAATAAAAAATAGCCAATAGGCTATTTTTTTCTTCCTATCAAATAATAACCTTGATTATCTAAACCAATCTTGGTTATTTTTGTTTTAACTAAATGCCCTTGTAAATTTGTTTTAGATGGGAATACGACTTTAACAAATTCAGAACTATAACCATGCATTAGTGGTAATGTTGATCGTTCAACTATAACATCTAATGTTTTACCAATCAATGTTTGTAAATATTGTTTTTGGTGTTTATTTTTTAATTGTTCAACTATGTTGTAACGCTTTCTAGCAACAATTGGATTAACATCAGTTTTATATTTCTTGTCGGCTGTTGTTCCGTGTCTTCGCGAATAGATAAAGATATTCATGTTGGCAAACTTAATTTTGTTTAAGTTCTTGATGCTATCAGCAAACATCTTGTCAGTTTCTGAACTGTAGCCAACAATATAGTCGGTAGTGATAGACACATTTGGCATTTGTTTTCTAATATACTTTACTAAAGTAATAAACTCTTGAATAGTATATTTACGATTCATGTCTTTTAATACTTGATTATTAGCTGATTGCAAACATAAATGAATTTGATTTGCTCAACGATTTTTGTTACTTGCAAGTAAATCAATAATCGGTCTAGTTATTTGAAAAGGTTCAAGACTAGAAATTCTTACACGGAAGTTTCCTGGTAACTCATTAATGTCTTTTAGCAAATCATAGAATGAATAATTACCATCTTTATACCCAGCTGTATTAACACCTGTTAAAACAATTTCTTCATAACCATGTTTAACATAGTTGTTAATTGTTTGCAAAACATGTTGGTGTTTCATTGCACATTGTCTTCCACGACAATATGGAATTAAACAATAACTGCAAAAGAAGTTACAACCATCTTGAATTTTTAAAAATGCTCTTGTGTTATTTAAATGTTGTGGACAAACTAATTCTTCAAACGAATTTAAATCTTTTTCAATTTTAATAATTGGTTTCTTATCTTTTAGATACTTGTTTAAATAATCAATTACCTTGTTTCTATGCTTTGTGCCAATAACAATGTCGGCTTTATTTCCTCTAAATCATTCTTTATTAACTTGGCTAAAACATCCCATGACAATAACAACAGGTTTTAACTTAGCTTGTTTAGCTCGATTAATCATGTTCCTGCTCTTAGCATCTGCTTTGTTTGTCACCGAACATGTATTAATCAAAACAATATTTGCTTTGTTAATATCATTAACTTCTTTGAAACCTTTTTGTACTAATTGATAAGTTAGTGCATTAGTTTCAAATAAATTAACTTTGCAACCTAAGTTGATTGTGAAAAATGTTTTCATATTCACATTATAGTAATAAAAAATAGGGTAACCCCTATTGATTATTTATTTCATCAGTTAAACCAGATGTTGGTTGAGCAGAAGAATCAGATGGTGCTTTTGATCTTTCTTTTATCTCTTCTTCTTTTTTAGGCATTTCGCCATGTAATCTACGGTAAATGTCTAAATCAATTTTAAATCTAGCATAACGTTGTAGACCAACTGATACTAAAGTTAAAACACCAGTAATTACGAAGTAGATGACTAAGAACATTTGAACTCTATTATGATCATCTTTAATACTTGGGTGGTATCCATTAAAAATAAAGATGAAAATGAAACAGAATAGAATTGCCACCACAAACACAATCATTGCAGCTAAATATCAATGTAATCATTTTTTTCTAAAGTGAGCTGCTTTAGCCATGATACCTTTTGCTTCTAAATAAATAAAGATACCACAAAGAATTAATGCAACAATGTTGCACACTAATGTTGGAATTAATGTTAAGTTGTATTGAACGGGTTGTTGCTTAAATAGAATTCAAGTGATTGCACAACCTAATAAAACTATTACGTTAGCAGCCAAAAAAAGATATCAAGTTGGTTTTTTATCTAAGTCTGTTGTTTCTCTAAATAACGCCATAATATTATTATCTTAAGAAAAAAATGTTAAATAAATATAAAAAAATATTTTTTTAATATATAAAATATATTAACACAGCAAAAAGTTGTGAAAAAATTGGAGCAAAAATGAGTTTATTTGACATGTTTTCGAATAAAACCATCAAAGCAATTAATGCTTATGAAGTGCTTGATTCAAGAGGCTTCCCAACTATTGCATGTACTGTAACACTTACAAGTGGTGTTAAAGGAAAAGCAATGGTTCCGTCAGGAGCTTCTACAGGACAAAAAGAAGCATTAGAATTGCGTGATGGAGATAAGAAACGTTTTAATGGCAAAGGTGTATTAAAAGCTATTAACAACGTTAACAGAATTATTGGTCCTCAATTAATTGGTAAGAATGCTGGAAAGCAAAAAGAAATTGATGACTTCATGATTAAACTTGATGGTACTAATGGAAAAACTAAATTAGGAGCTAATGCAATTTTAGCTGTTTCATTAGCTGTTGCTAAAGCAAGTGCTAGAGCAAGTAAAGTTCCTTTATACCATTACATCAGAAGCTTAGTTAAAGAATGTAAAACAAATGAAGAATATAAACTTCCTGTTCCAATGTTAAATGTTATCAATGGTGGTGCTCATGCTGACAACACTATTGACTTCCAAGAATTTATGTTTATGCCTATTGGAGCAAAAAACATTAGAGAAGCTGTTCAAATGTCAAGTGAATGTTTCCATGCTCTTGGAAAACTTTTAAAAGATAAAGGTCTAAGTACATCTAAAGGTGATGAAGGTGGATATGCTCCATTATTAAAGTCTGCTGAAGAAGCTTTAGATATTATGGTGGAAGCAATCAAAGCTGCTGGTTATAAATCAGGAACTAACCAACAAGTGGCTATTGCTTTAGACTGTGCTGCTAGTGAACTATATGATGAACAAACTAAAACATATACATTCAAAAAAGCACTAGCAAACAACATTTTGCCTAAAGACAAAGCAACTCTAACTACTGATCAAATGATCAACTACTTAGTAGAACTAACAAAGAAATACCCAATTATTAGTATTGAAGATGGTTTAGCAGAAACTGATTGAGAAGGTTTTGCTAAATTAACAGCTTTAATTGGTAATAAAGTTCAAATTGTTGGTGATGACTTATACTGTACAAATCCAAACTTAACACAAGAAGGATTAACTAAAAAAGCAACAAATGCTGTTTTAATTAAACCAAACCAAATTGGTTCTTTATCTGAAACAATTCAAACAATTCAATTAGCAAGACACTCAGGATGAGCTGCTGTTGTAAGTCACCGTAGTGGTGAAACAGAAGATACATTCATTGCAGATTTAGCTGTTGCATTAAACTGTGGTCAAATCAAAACAGGAAGTATGTCTAGATCTGAAAGAATCTGTAAATATAACCGTTTAATGGAAATTGAAGATGAATTATCATTACGTGGTACTTATGATGGTGTTAAAACATTTAAGAACCTAGGAGGCACAAATGAAATCAAGTAAGAAATATGCAATTCTTTGCTCTGGTGGTAATGCACCCGGTATGGCAACATGTGTAATTGCTTTTGCAAAGAAATGTTTAGCTAATGGAGTTGTACCAATTGCTTTTTACAATGGTTTTGAAGGTTTACATGATGAAAAGTTCTTTGACTTAAGATCTGCACCTACTTTAAACTATTTAAATGATGGTTCTGCATTAATTGGTTCTAGTCGTTGCACAAAATTTAGAGATGATCCTAAATATCGTAAAAAATGTGCAGATGTTATTAAGAAACACAATATTGATGCTTTAGTAGTAGTTGGTGGTGAAGGAAGTTACAAAGGTGCTTATGAACTTTCTAAACTAGGCGTTAAGATCATTACTATTCCAGCAACAATTGACAATGATATTCCTTCTACTGCTTACACAATTGGTTTTGACACATGTCTAAACACAATCTGTGATGTAATAAGCAAAATTAATGATGTATTTATTTCTCATAGAGGAATAGCATTAATTGAATTAATGGGTAAGACTTGTCCAGACTTAACTATTAGATCTGCGATTGCTAACAATGCAACTTACATGGTTACTCAATACTCTAAGTTAAAAGCAGATGGCTTTATGAAAATAGCTAAAGACTACATGGCTAAAGAATATCCTTGTGCTATTTTCTTAATTACAGAAAAACTATATCCTAAAGAAGGTGACAAGAGCTTAGATGCTATTGCTAAATACCTTGAAAAACAAACTGGTTTATTCTGCCGTCATGTGGAAGTTGGTTATGTCCAAAGAGGTGGTAAACCTTCAGCTCGTGACCGTTTACTAGCTAACTACATGATTAGTATCGGTGTTAACCAATTACTAGAAGGTAAATACAATAAAGCTATTTGCCGTAAAACAAGAAAAACTATCGCTTGTGATCTAGGTAAAGCTCTTAAAATGAAGGGCAAAAGCGGAAACAAAGCATTAGTTTCTGACTTCAATAAGATTAACCTACATTAGTTTATAAATAATGTAATTATTTATAAAAGATGTAAAATTAAAGTAATGGAGATATTATGAAAAAACAATCAAAAACAAAAGTAATTTGTACTATTGGGCCAAGTTGTAACAACCCACAAATGATGAAAAAAATGGCTGATGCTGGTATGAAATGTGCCAGAATCAACTTGTCTCATGGTGATTTCTCTTTCTATAGCAAAGTAGCAAATAACCTAAAGAAAGTTCCTGGTTATAAGATTCCTCTTATGACAGATACTAAAGGACCTGAAATTAGAGTTTGCGAATTAAAGAAACCATTATTAATCAAATCAGGTGCTAACGTAACAATCTTAACAAAGTGTTTCGTAACACCTAACAAACCTAACACATTCTGTGTTTATGACTCAACTAAGAAATACAATATGGCAAAAGACCTAAAACCTGGTAACCGTATTGCAGTTGATGACGGAAAACTATACTTAAAAGTAACTGGTGTTAATGTTAATAAAGGTGAAATCAAAGCTAAAGCTATGAACACTCACACATTATTAACAAACAAGAGAATTAATTTACCAGATTCTTCTTACTCAATGCCTTTCTTATCTGACAGAGATATTCAAAACTTAAAAGAATCTGTTCAAATCGGAGCTAAATACATTGCTTTAAGTTTCGTATGTAATGTTAGAAACATTAAAGATGCTAGAAAAGTAATTGTTAAAGCTGGTGGTAAGAATGTTAAAGTTTACAGCAAGATTGAAACTCAAGATGCACTAAACAACTTAGATTCAATTGTTAAAGAAGCTGATGGTATTTTAGTAGCAAGAGGTGACTTAGCTCTAGAAACTCCATATTATGAAGTTCCATACTGAGAAACTGAAATAATCAAAAAATGTAGAAAATACAACAAACCAGTTGTTGTTTGTACACAAATGCTAGACTCTCTAGAAAGAAACGTACATCCAACAAGAGCAGAAGTAACTGATGTTTACTATGCTGCTTCTATGGGTGCTGATGGTACTTTACTATCAGGCGAAACAGCAAGTGGATGTGATCCAGTTAATGCTGTTAAGACAATGCAAGCAATTATTGATGCTGCAACAAAAAGACCAATAACAAAATAAGGAGATAACCCCAATGGCCGAAATCGTTCATGCCAAGGATCTTAGACCTGGCAATACTTTCTTAAATGGTGGTAATTTATACGAAGTAATTGAAAACTACTTCAATAAAACAGCAATGCGTGAAGGCATTGTTAAATGTAAAGTTAGAAACTTAAGAACTGGTTCTATTACTATTGATGTATTAACTGGTGGTAAGTTTGAAAAAGTCTTAGTAGAAAATGTTAAGATGAGTTTTTCATATGTTGATGGAAGCAACTATGTCTTCATGGACAATACTACATTTGAAACAGTAGAAATACCAGAAGTTAGAATTCAATCAATGAAGAACTTCTTAATTGAAGGCATTGAAGTTTCAATTTTAAAATATGGGGAAGAAATCTTAGGTATAAGATTACCAGACCAAATTGTTTGTGATTTAATTGACTGCGAAGAAGCTGTTCAAGGCAACACAGTTAAAGCAATTATGAAGAAAGCACATATTTCTACAGGCCTAGAAGTACAAGTGCCTCAATTTGTTAGACCAACTGATCGTATCATTATTCGCACATCAGATGGTACATATGTAGGTAGAGAGACAAAATAATGACAAAGACTACACAAATTAAAAACTTTGATAGAGTTAATGGTTTAGGAACTATTTCATTTAGTCCTGAACTAGTTACTTCTATTATTAAGAAGGTTCTATCAAACTATCCTAATTATGTGTATTTAAGTCATACTATTGAACCTCTACAAGATAACTATCACGAATTTTCAGTAAGAATTAAAACTCCAAGTAAAGTTATTAATTTCAAAGAAATTGATCGTCTACAAAAAGAATTATTATTAGTGATTAAACAATCACTTAGTCTAACTTGCGTAGTTATTGTAAATATTGACAATGAATAAGAAAACACAATGACAAAAGCGAGTTGACACAACTCAATATATTTATTCTAGTTTAGCAAAAACCTTAACTGGTGATGAACTAAAAACAGATTTTTATAATGCTGATCATTATGATTTTGATCTTAATCAAATCAAATTATTAGAATATTATGCTAACAACCAAAAAGAAATAGTTAAACTATTATCTTCTAAACTTGGTAAGAATTGAACATGAGAAAGAATTCCACCAATGACGCAAGCAATTTTAATTACTTGTTATTGTGAATTCAAAGCAATAGACACTCCTAAAGCTGTCGCAATTGATCAAGCTTTAGTAACAGCAGATAAATACGGACAAGTAGAGCAAAAGAAATTTATTAATGCTGTTTTAGACAAAGTTTTAAAATAAAAACTAGGATTTCTTTCCTAGTTTTTTTATTTGTTCAAGATAAGCATTTAATCTAAGTTCGCTTGGGTTATCTGCTTTTTTGTAGTATTTTGTGCCCAACAATTGTTTAGGTAAATATGTTTGATCAACTCAATGATTAGGATAATCATGTGGATAGATATAACCTACATTTCCTAGTTTAACATGAGACTTATAGTTATTGTCTTTCATGTGTTTAGGAATTTCATAGCATTTACCATTTTGAACATCTTCAAATGCTTGTCCAAATGCCATATAAGCTGAATTAGATTTAGGACTTAAACACATTTCTACTACAGTATCGGCTAATATTTGATAGCATTCAGGAATGCCAACACGATCAACTGCTTGAGCAGCTGTTACTACTCTTGCACATAAAGGAGCATTAGCTAAACCAATGTCTTCATATGCACAAGCTACCATTCTTCTTGTAATACTTGTTAAATCACCAGTAGTTAATAATCTTGCTAAATAATATAATCCAGCATCAGGATCAGATCCACGTAATGATTTATGAAACGCTGATAGCATATCATAATACTCATCACCATAGCTACTGCCTAATACAGTTGGTGATAACAAAATCTTTTGTAGTAACTTATTATCAACTTTATCTTCTTTATAAAATTTAATAATGTTATCAATAACATTGATAGCAGATCTAACATCACCATTGCAATGATAAGCAATGGTCTTTAATGCTGAATCTGTAATGTGAGCATTAATCTTCTTTTCTTTATTAATCTTCTTTAATCATAAATATAGTTCATCAGGTCTAATTAACTCTAGTCTTGCAATGTTGCATCTAGATCTAATAGCTGGATTAATAGAAAAGAATGGATTTTCGGTTGTACAAGCAAACATAGTAACTGTTCCATCTTCTAAATAAGGTAACAAGATATCTTGTTTATCTTTATTTAAACGATGAATTTCTTCCACAATAATAATGTAAGGTGTGGCAGATACTTTAGCTAGTTTAATGATTTGTGTTAATTCTTCTTTCTTATCAGTAGCAGCATTAAACATAGAAAAAGGTAACTTCATGTCATTACATAAAGCAGTAGCTAATGTTGTCTTACCAATTCCTGGATAACCATAGAAAATAATATTGATTGGTTTACCACTCTTAACCATTCTGGTTAATAAACAGTTTGGTCCAACTAAATGTTTTTGTCCAATAACATCATTTAATGTTTTGGGTCTTAATTCAAAAGCTAATGGTTGTTTACTCATAATTATTTTCCTAACAACATATGGATTTCTTTTTTATAAACTGGTCCTGATAAAGATCAAGGAGTTTCTAGAATCTTACAAATCTTTCCTATTAAAGGATAGTTTACTCATTCTTTTAAAGTCTTTAAACCAATCTTGCCTTCACCTATATTAGCATGACGGTCTTTGTGAGCTCCTTTATCATTTAACGAATCATTAATGTGAATAACTCTTAAATACTTTAGACCAATAATATCATCAAATATTTTTAATGTAGCTGATGGATCTTTCATATCATATCCAGCATCAGAAATATGACAAGTATCTAAACAAACACCAACTAGGTTTTTGTTTTCAACTAATTTAATAATTGCTTTTAGTTCTTCAAACTTACTACCAATTTCATTGCCTTTACCAGCCATGGTTTCTAAACAAATGACAACATTGTTATTGGTTTTATTAACATAGTTAATTGCTTCAGCAATTTGTTTAATACCTTCATCTTTATTAGCATTACTTCCTGGGTGTAAAACTAAGAATTTAGCACCTATTTGGTTAACACGATCTACTTCTTGTTTTAAGAAGTTTTTAGCAAATGTTCATTTCTTTGCATCACTATTAGCACAATTGATGATATAAGGTGCATGAACAATTACATCTTCAATAGGAATATGTTTTTCTTTTAAAGCTTTATGTAATTCATCAATTTTTAATTTATTAATTGGCTGTCTAGCTATAGATTGTGGTGAACCAGTATAAATCATAAAACAGTTAGCATCTTGGCTTAATGCCATATCTAATGATCCTAATAAGTAATCAGGAGCACACATGCTAACATGGCAACCTAATTTATTCATTATCGTCTTCCTTGTCTTTTAAAAACTTATAAATTGTGTTATAAGCGATTTGTTCAATTGGTGCATCTTTATCTAAGATAGATCTTAATGCATCAAGATTTAATAATGGTCTTGGATGTTTCTTTGCTTCAAGCATTGCATTTTTCATTTGATTAATTTGTTGTTTTGTAAAACCTACAACGAATTTAGGGTTTTGAAACATCTTACAGCATGATAGAAGAAAATCTTTCTTCTTAGCAGCTCTATTAAATAGTTGAGCATCCATTTGTTCATCAAATAATAATACTGCTCCATTTTTGCTAGCACATAATACTTGACTAGCTAATTTAATATGAGAGAATGCTTTGGCATCAATCTTGCCTGATTTGATATCACTTAATGTTTGTTTAGCAATTGATTCAATTTCTTTTTGTCTATTTGAGAATATTGCTAACAAAATTTCTTGATCGGATGGCATTTCAAGAGTTGAAGCTACTATTGGTTCTTTTTTAGGTTCTGGTTGAATAGTTTCTTTCTTAGGTTCTTTCTTTGTCTCAGGAATTATCACATCAGAAAGTTCAAATAAATTTTGCTCTTTTTCAACTGGTTTTTCTTTAACTTTTGGTTGAATGACAGGACTAGATTTTTTTGTTTCAAATAAATCTAGTGACTTAATCAAAGCGTTGTTAATAATAATGTAAACATCTGTTGGAGTTGATACTTTGAAATATACTTCTTGTCAAATATCTAATAATTTGATTAGTTTATCTGTTTCATTTAAATTCAAACTATTAATAATGTTTTCATTAGTCTTAGTTAGTAATTTACCATTCTTTGTTTTTTGATAAATTAACTTACCAGTTAAGATAGCAACCAACATACCTACAAAGCTAACAAAATTTATGCCAGATTGAAAGTATTCATCAATCTTAGTAAAAATAGATTGATTATCTTTACTAACAAGTAGATTTAAAAAGTCAACCATTTCC
Organism: Mycoplasmoidaceae bacterium; assembly: GCA_049177155.1. Lineage (GTDB taxonomy): Bacteria > Bacillota_I > Bacilli_A > Mycoplasmatales > Mycoplasmoidaceae > Hennigella. Next base: position 522,640 of record CP185407.1, read on the forward strand.
TTTGGGCTTAATAAACCATATACTTTATAAATGTCTTGAGCTTTAATAGCATTATCACTATATGTAGCTGTTTGTTCAAGAATGCTTAATGCATCTCTTGCTGAACCATCAGCAATATCAGCAATAATTTTTAAAGCATCAGCATCATATTTAATATTTTCTGCTTTACATACTTTAGTTAACAACTTAACAATATCACTATGTAAAATCTTGTTAAATCTAAAACATTGGCATCTAGATAAGATTGTAGCTGGTATCTTGTGCATTTCTGTTGTAGCAAAAATAAAGATAACATGCTTTGGTGGTTCTTCCACTAACTTTAATAAAGCATTTCATGCTTGTGTTGTTAACATGTGTGCTTCATCAATAATGTAAACCTTCTTGCCAAACTTTGTTGGTAAGAACATTGCTGCATCATTGATTTGTCTTATTTCATCAACACCATTATTACTTGCAGCATCAAGTTCAATAACATCCATTACTTGGTTGTTAATGAAATCTTTACATACTTCACATTTGCCACAAACATCACCATCTTTATTATCTAGACAGTTAATAGCGTTAGCATAAATCTTAGCAATTGATGTTTTACCAGTACCTTTTGTGCCAGCAAAAACATAGGCATTTGCTACCATGTTGTTTTTAATTGAATTTTTTAAAATCTTTACAATGTATTCTTGTCCAATAACATCAGCAAATGATTTAGGACGATACTTTCGATATAAAGATAGGTAATTCATAGTAGTAATATTATATAAATATTTATATAATATTAAACATTATGAGTAAATCAATAATTGAACCAAATTTAGTAGCCATTACATCACCAGCAATGGACAACAATAGTTACCTTATTTTTAATGGAAATGAAGCTATTATTGTTGATCCAAGTTTTAGTGGTGATGAAATTATTAAAACTATAAATAAAGATACTAAACCAATAGCTATCTTATTAACTCATGCTCACTTTGATCATTGTTTTGATGTTGGAAAAATCTTAAAACAATGAAATATTCCAGTTTATTTACATGTAGATGAAAAAAGCACTTACAAAGATTATCGTTACGATGATTTAGCCAATATGAAAGTTTTAGATTTTAGTAAAAACATTCATTGGTTTAATACTATAGTATTAAATATTGGTAGTTTTAAAATTGATGTGTTACACACTCCTGGTCATTCATCAGGAAGTGTTATCTACAAATATAAAAACTGAGTATTTGTTGGTGATACATTATTCTATAACAGTTATGGTAGAACAGATTTAGGTAACTCTAATCCAATTGCAATGATTAAAAGTTTAAATACTTTGTGAGCAAAACTAAATGAAGAAAACTTAATTCTTCCTGGCCATAATAGATGAGGTTTGTTTAAAGATATTAAACACACAAATCTCTTAGTAAAAGAAATAATTAAAAAATAGGGTTAACCCTATTTTTTTTGTTTTGCTTTAGCACTTACTAATTTCATGTATGAGTTTAAAGCATGGATAGCACGATCAGATAGTTGAACCTTTTTACATTCTTCTTCTATTCTTAATCTGATAGCTTCCAAGGCATTAACGTTAACACCCGCACTCTTTTCATAGAAATCAGATAAGATGATTAGTTTATTGTCTTGAAAATGGTACATACCATAATTAACTAATGCTGTTTGTTTTTCACCATTAGCAAAGTTAATTGTCATATATCCTGGTTGTACCGCACCACAAATCTTTGCATGATCAGGCAAAATACCAATATAGCCAGAAGCTGTTGGCATTGTTACGCTAACAGCTTGTTTATCCACACAAATTTCATGCGGAGTAGAGATTTGGACTTTAAACTCTTTGGCCATGATTATTTCTTAACAGGTTCTTTGTCTTTCTTTTCTTCAACCTTTGGTTCTTCTTTTTTCATGCCTCTAGCAGCATGAGCTTTTTGTTTTACTTCTTCAATAGTTCCAGTGTTGTAGAAATAAACTTCTGGAATGTCATCACATTTACCATCAACAATTTCTTTAAAGCCAGCAATTGTATCAGCAACTTTAACATACTTTCCTGCATAGCCAGAAAACTTTTCAGCTACGAAGAAAGGTTGTGATAAGAAGTTTCTAATCTTTCTAGCACGAGAAACTGTTAACTTATCATCATCAGATAATTCGTCAACACCTAGGATGGCAATAATATCTTGTAATTCATTGAATTTTTGTAAGATAGATTGAACATCTCTTGCTACCTTATAGTGTTCTATACCCACAATCTTTGGATCAAGCAATCTACTGTTTGATTCAAGTGGGTTAACAGCTGGATAGATACCTAAGGAAGCAATCTTTCTATCCAAAACGATCTTAGCATCCAAGTGAGCAAAGGTTGTTGCTGGAGCTGGGTCAGTTAAGTCATCAGCAGGAACATATACTGCTTGTACAGAAGTAATTGAACCATTCTTCGTAGAAGCAATTCTTTCTTGTAATTGTCCCATTTCATAACTTAATGTTGGTTGATAACCAGCAGCTGAAGGCATACGGCCTAATAGGGCAGATACTTCTGAACCTGCTTGAGTAAATCTAAAGATGTTGTCAATAAATAACAATACGTCTTGGTGTTCTTTATCTCTAAAGTATTCAGCCATAGTTAAACCAGATAAAGCAACACGCATTCTGGCACCTGGTGGTTCATTCATTTGACCAAACACTAAAGCTGTATTGTTAATAACTTTAGAAGCAATCATTTCATGATAAAGGTCATTACCTTCTCTTGTTCTTTCGCCTACACCAGCAAAGACAGATAGACCACCATGGCCTGTTGCAATGTTGTGAATTAATTCTTGTACTAGTACGGTTTTACCTACACCAGCACCACCAAATAATCCAATCTTACCACCTTTAACATAAGGAACTAGTAAGTCAATTACTTTAATTCCTGTTTCAAAGATTTCTTCAGAAGCAATTTGTTCTTGGAAACTTGGAGCTGGACGGTGAATTGATTCACGTAGTGTATCAGCTGGAACATCTTCTTTACCATCAATTGGTTTACCAATAACGTTAAACATTCTACCAAGGACTGCTTTACCAACAGGAACAGTGATTGGACTGTTTGTGTTGACTACAGGCATATTACGTTTTAATCCACCTGTATCACCCATAGAAATACATCTTACGATGTCATCACCAATAACTTGAGCTACTTCTAAAACTAGGTCCTTATCATCGACCTTAATGGTTAGTGCATCATTAATGTTAGGTAAGTTTTCATGATTAAACCTAACATCGACTACTGGTCCCATTACTTCAAAGATGACACCAGTATTTTTTGTTTCTTTATTTACTTCTTTTTGCATAGTTAGCTCCTTTAGTTCTTGCCTGTGGCACCAGCAACGATTTCATTAATTTCTTGGGTAATTGCTTCTTGTCGTGCTTGGTTGTATTGAATTTTTAAGTTATCAATCAACTCTGTGGCATTCTTGGTTGCCCCTTCCATGGCAAATCTTCTACTAGTAGATTCACATAGAGTTGATTCAATCAACGATCCATAGATTAAGTTAGAGACATAAACAGGTAAGATGGCTTTAATAATGTCTTTAGCATTTGGTTCAAAGATTGTTGGATCGGTAACAATACTTTCTTTAGTTGCTCCAAATAGTTCTGGTCAAATTGGTAAGATGTTTCATGTTTTAGGAACATTACTTAAGGTTGATTTAAATTCTGTATAAACAACTTTAATTTGACGATACTTGCCTTGTGAGTAGTCAGCTAAGATCTCATAACTTAGTGGTAACAATGAATAGTAATTGTTAGCATCAAGGTCTCAACGAGCAGTCTTAACAATTTGACTACCATAATGGTGCATCTTCAAATAACTTACACCTTTTTGACCAAAGACTAAAATCTTATCTTGTGGTCTTAATTGTGCTAACATATGTTTACATATATTAGAGTTAAATGGACCACATAATCCAAGATCAGATGTACACAATACATATAAATCTTGATCTTGAATTGGTTTAGTTGTTAATCGTAAGAAATCAAGATTAGGTTCACGAATAATTAATGACTTAAATACTCGGTAATATTCACGAGTAAAAAAGCTTACCGCAGCAAAACTCCTTGTTTGAGATTTGATTTTGGTAGTAGCAACTAGTTTCATCGCGTTAGTGATTTTTCTAGTTGCTTGAATAGACTTAATACGTTTTTTAATTAAATCTAAAGATTGCATGACCTATTTTAATTCCTTGATGTCTCCATATTGTTCTGCTTTATAGTCTGGAATACCATTAATGTATTCAAGCATGAAGTCTTTGAATTCTTGCTTAAATAGTTCAATTAATTTATCATCAAACTTACCAGCTTTTTGTAATTCTGGTAAAAGCTTGTGATCTTTGAAATGGTTTAATAAATCTTTTTTGAAAGCAGTTATCTTGTCTAAAGGTATTCACTTAATAAAGTGATATTTAATAGCAAACAATAATAATGTTTCTTCAATTTGTGAATATGGTGAGTTTTCTGGTTGTTTAATCATTTCCATAATTCTCTTACCATGTTCAATAATATCTTTTGTTTCTTTATCTAGATCTGAACCAAATTGGCTGAAAGCAGATAATTCACCAAATTGAGCAAGTTCTAGTTTTAAACTACTAGCTGTTTGTTTAACATAACCAAGTTGAGCAGCTGAACCAACTCTGGATACTGATAATCCTGGGTCGATAGCTGGACGTTGACCTGAGTTAAACATACTTGTCATCATAAATAATTGTCCATCTGTGATGGAAATGACGTTAGTAGGAATATAAGCAGAGATATCTCCTGCTTGTGTTTCAATAATTGGTAAGGCTGTAATTGAACCATTACCATGTTCTTTGTTCATTCTACCTGCTCGTTCAAGTAAACGAGAGTGTAGATAGAAGACGTCACCAGGATAAGCTTCACGGCCTGGTGGTCTTCTTAATAGTAGAGAGATTGTACGATAACTTACGGCATGTTTAGATAAGTCATCATAAACAATAAGAACATCTTCTCCTTTACTTAATCAATATTCAGCAATTGTAATTCCTGTATATGGTGCTAAATAGATTAAGGCTGGTAATTCTCCAGCAGTAGAAGAAACAATAGTTGTATATTCCATTGCTCCTTCTTTTTCTAGTACATCATGAATATGTACTACGCTTGAACGTTTTTGACCAATTGCTACATATACACATTTAACATTCTTACCTTTTTGGTTAAGAATAGTATCAATAGCAATTGTTGTTTTTCCTGTTTGTCTATCTCCAATGATCAATTCTCTTTGACCTTTACCAATAGGAAACATTGAGTCAATTGATAAAATTCCTGTTTCAAGTGGTGCATCTACAGATTGTCTTGTAATTACACCAGGAGCAATTTTTTCAATTGGCATTGTTTGTTTTGTATTAATTGGTTTATCACCATCAATTGGTTGACCAATTGCATCAACAACACGACCTAATAATTCATCACCAACTGGAACAGAAACTACTTGGCCTGTACGATTAACTTGAGAGTTTTCTGCAATGTTATCATACTTACCTAATAAAACAATACCAAGAGTTTCTGCTTCTAGGTTTAGAATCATTCCTTTAGTACCGTTTTCAAAAACTACTAACTCATTAAGCATGGCTTTTTCTAGTCCAGAAACTAGAGCAATACCATCCCCGATGGAAATTACTCTTCCGACTTCGTCCTTCTTAATGTTGTTAGCATATTTATCTATCTTTGCCTTGATTAAGGCAGCAAATGAATCAGTTTTAGTAGCCATAATTATCCTTTCTTAGATAACAATTCTTTTTTTAAGTTATTTAGTTTTGATCTAAATGTGTTGGTATAAATCTTGTTGTTAACTTGAATTCTTAATCCACCAATTAAGTTTGGTTTAATGTTTCATTCCACATCAACTTTTTTGTTGAGTTTCTTTTCAAAGAAATTTTTGATCTTATCCATTTGGTCTTCATTTAACTCATTAGCAGAAGTAATTCTTACTCTGGTAATGTTGAAAAGATCTAGATATGTTTGTTTGCATATCATGGCAATGTAATGGAAATTAAAGTAACAGTTGTTATCAATAATCGTTCATACTCAGTAAATAACTGTTGGTTCAAAACCATAACCAGTTAATACTGTCTTAGCTAATTCTTTACGTTCTTCTTTATCAATCGATCTAGCCGATAAAATATTATAAAAATCAACATTAGAAGAATTCATTGCATCTAATGCAGCGATTTGTTGATAATACTTTTCTTGTGTTTCTTTATCTTTTGCCATCGCAAAGATAGCATTAGCATAAGATAACAATCGGTTAGCTAGTTCCATTATTTAATTTCTTTAATGTCTTTTTCAATTGATTCTAGTAAATCATCAATGTATTTGTCTTTTTCTTGCTTTGATAGTTCTTGGTTAAGAACTGATTCAGCAACATCAAAGGCAATGTTGATGATGTTATCTTGAACATTAGCTTTTGCACTTGCCTTTTCATGTTCAATGTCTGCTTTAGCATCTGTCAAGATTTTAGCAGCAGATTTCTTTGCATCAATCTTAGCTTTTTCTATAATCTTGAAAGCTTCAGCTTTAGCTTGTGTTGTAATTGACATTGCTTGACTTAAAGCAGTAACTTTTAATTGGTTAGCTTCATTAAGTTCCATGTTTGCAGCTTCTTTTGCATTTTGTGCATCTGCAATTTCTTTAGCAATGTAATCATGACGTTTTTGTAATGATTGCTTAGTTGGTTTTCAAACTAATCATGTCATTAACACAATCAAGATGACAGCAGCAATAATATGAGTTAAGAAAACTCAAAGGTTTGGAAATAAATTATTAACCACTCATTCTTTTTGAAGTGGTGCACAAGAACTTAAAGATAACATTAATGGGAAAAAACCTAATACAAGTATTAGGCAAATCATTAATGCTCTTTTTGTTTTTGAATTTTTTATTTCCATCGTTGTCTCCTAATTAAGCAACGAAAATTAATAGAATAGCAATAATCAATGAGTAGATTGCTGATGTTTCGGCAATCGCATCACCTACGATTAGTGTTGTTCTAATTTTGCTTTCAGCTTCAGGGTTTCTTGCAACAGCTTCAACAGCTTTACCACAAGCATAACCTTGTCCGATAGCAGTACCTAGGGTACCAAGGGCAGCAATACCTGCACCTAAAAATGCACTATCCATATTTTTCTCCTTTTTTAAAAAAATATATACATTTTAAGTATATATTTTTTTATGACTTTTATATTATTTATTTATATTAGGAATAACATTAACTTGTGGTGCTGGTGAATCATCACCTTTAGCCATTGTTCAATACACCATCGTTAACATTGTAAATACCAGAGCCTGGATCAGTCCTGATAACAGATCGAAGTAGGCCCGAATTGGTGCTCCTGTTAATCCACCTAGTAAGTTGATTACACCAATAACTGGAATCTTTGCTCAAACATAGTTTGTGAAGAAGAATCATAGAGTAATGATAATTGATCCAGCAGTGATGTTTCCTCACAAACGGAAAGACATAGAAATTAATGGAGCAATGTTACTCATTACTTCTAGTGGGTTAATGAAAACAGGAATTTGTTTTCCTTTTTTAGTTTTGATTTTGAAACAGAAGTTTTTAAGATAAGAAAGTTTTTGAAATTTAAAACCAACTGTTCAAACACCAAAGTACATTATCAATGCCATTGATAATGTGACTGTATATGATCCGGTTGGGTTTTCTAAACCAAACACACCAATAACGTTTGATAGTAAGATGTAACTGAAAATGAAGACAAACAATGGTGTCATCTTATCAAATTTAGGTCCTAATATTTCAGCAATCATATTACGGAAATATGAAACATAAATTTCCACAGCTAACACATATCCTGTTGGTGCTTCATTTGCTTTCAAACGTTTAGATTTCTTGTAGTAAAGAATACACAAAAATACTAAAATTGCTGTTACAACAACAATTGAAAATATTTGTGGTCTTATACTCAAGGGTTGTCAGTCACTCATATTCAAATTTTACTCTATTTTTGAGACTTTTTGCTAACTATGTTAGCAAATATTACTTTACTAATAATAACTGTTATAGGAGCAATTAGGGTTGTTGCTAACATAACTCAGCGATCAAAAAATGCTGAATAAGTTAGTCCAACAAAGGGAATACCAATGATGGCTGCATATTTCAAAACATAAGCAACACAATATCAAGCGATTACACCTTTGCCTGCTTTAGCACCAAACAATTTTGAAATAGGCATATAGCAACTAATAAACACAAAAAGAAATCCAGGAACTATGCACAATAAAAAGGCACAAACATAACTAAAGTTTGTTAACTGAAAACTTACGATTGTTAATGTAATTAACATTACCAAGGTAACTAAACAATAAATAACCAAAGTCCATTTGGTTATTTTTGCAAAAAAATTTGTTTGTTGAGTTTCCATTAATCTTCTTCGTAATCAACAAATCATTTGTTGATTGCGCCTAAAACTGTTGTGCTTTCTTTGTCATCTATTGGCGTAATAGAATCGTTTTTCTTATCTGGGATTGTAGTTATTTCAACTAATTTACCTTTTTTGTAAATAACCATTAAACTAACTTTGTTGTCATCACTAACATCAAATGTTTGTGTTCGTTCATCTGTAGTTGGGAACATTATTGCACCACGTCTGCAGAAAGCACGATATGCTTTAGCAAAAGAATCTTGTCTGATGTAATCAGAGTCTTCAATATCTTCGTCTCATTTTCAACTAGTATGACCTTGCTCATGTCAAATTTCTTCAGTAAGTTTTTTACTTTCGTCGATAATTCCTTGTTCTTTTCATTTATCAAATGGTCCAACAGTAGATAACATCTTTGTTGAATCAGTATGATTAGTAGTTGGATAAATTTGTCTTCCTTTACCATCATAAAAAGTGTTGCAATCAAAATTGTCGATGTAAGCAGTAAAACCAAAGTTTACTTCAAATTTTTCAATGTTTTCTTGAGGATATTTTTGAATATCTTGATATAGGTATGATGACTTGCTATATGCAACACTGAATCAAGCATCCACGTTTCTTGGACCTGTATCTTGCATGAAGAATTTTCTAGTAGCAGGGAAAACATTTGATCCAGTAAATAAAATGTAATTTCCACCACAGAAATTCTTTGATCCTAATAATAAGTCATCGCTAGAGAAACGACCAGTTTTCATTTTAGAATAAACATAATCTTCTGGTGTGTCACCATTGATATCGTTTTTCATATTTTTAAAAGTTATATATCTAGACAAAATACTATTTTGACTACAGCTAGTAGCAACTAATGAAATTGGTAAAATAGCAGCAGAAGTTGCTAATCCTAGCCCTAGTTTTTTGAAAAAAGAAAGCTTTTTCATAGAATATATTTTTTTAATTATAGTATAAAATATAAATATTATGGAAAAAGTTAATCGCTTACAAAACCTATATCCTAGTCTAGCAAAAGCTAAGACTAGAGGATCTAAAAACGTTCAACGTCTGGTTGATACTTTTTCTTTATCAAAAACACAACAAAAATTAGGTAAAAATAAATCATTTTTTATTAGAACTTATGGCTGCCAAGCTAATGAAAGAGATAGTGAAAATATTGCTGGAATTTTATCAGCAATGGGATTTGTTCAATCCAATGATTGAAAAACAGCAAATTTAGTCATTTTAAATACATGTGCAATTAGACAAAATGCTGAAGACAAAGCCTTTGGAATGTTAGGTGCTTTAAAAGCATTAAAAAAGAAGAAAAAGGATTTAGTTTTTGGTCTTTGTGGTTGTATGCCACAACAAGAAAAAACTATTCCTGAAATTAATAAATTTTTCAAAAATATTAACTTCATTTTTGGCACTCATAACATCTATGAATTACCAGCAATTTTGGAACATGTTTATAAATATAAAACTCCAATAATTAGAGTTCATAGTCATGAAGGAAATATTGTTGAAAATTTACCTGATTTTAGAACTAGTAAACACAAAGCTCTAGTTAACATAATGTATGGCTGTGATCACTTCTGTTCTTACTGTATTGTTCCCTATACAAGAGGAACCATTAGATCCAGATCTAAAGAAGATATTTTGAAAGAAGTTTTGTCTCTAAAAAAACAAGGTTTTAAAGAGATAACTTTACTAGGACAAAATGTTAATTCTTATGGTATAGATTTAGGTAATAATTATCGTTTTTCTAACTTGTTAGAAGATGTAGCAAAAACAGGTATAAAACGTATAAGATTTGCTACAAGCAATCCTTGAAATTTTAATCCAGAAATTGTTAAAATTATTGCTAAATATCCTAACCTAATGGCATACATTCATTTACCTATTCAATCTGGTTCAGAATCTATCTTAAAAAAGATGAATAGAGGAATGAAAATAAAAACCTATTTAGGTTTTATAAAATTAATCAGAAAACACATTCCAAACTGTACAATTTCTACCGATTTAATTGTTGGTTTTCCAAATGAAACTAACAAGGATTTTAAACAAACAATTAAGCTTTACAAAAAAGTAAAATTTGATAACGCTTATACTTTCATTTATTCACCAAGAATTGGTACTCCAGCGGCAATTGAAATTGATAAAATTGATATGCAAACTAAACAAAAACGTTTAGATAAATTAAATCATTTAGTAAGGAAATATTCTAAATGAAATAATAATAAATACATTGGTAAAACTTTAGAAGTTTTAGTTGATGGTCCAAGTAAAAACGATCCAACAACTCTAACTGGTTATTCTCATAATTGAAAGGTTGTTAATTTTGTAGGTAAAGCTAAGCCTGGAGAATTTGTAAAAGTAAAAATTACAGGTTCAAGTTTATTTAGTTTGAACGGAAAACAAGAATAAAAAAAGATTGGTTACCCAATCTCTTTTTTTTATGCTAATTGTCTTTTAACACTTCCAGCAATTGATGCTCCAACTGCATAGCCAAGCATTACAATGATTGGCATAAGCATTTCGACTCATTTAGCAAAACCTTTGATTTTATCAAAAAGTTCTGGAAACATTGGAAGCACCAACATAATTTCGGGAGCAGCAACTAGAATAAGAGCGATAAATAATCAAAATCTGATAGTGAATGGACTAGCTTTTCCTCTTACTGTTCCAGCAGCACAAAACATAATTACTTGAAGAATTAATCAAACAATTGATGCTCCAATAGCTATTCATACAACTGTCTTGTATCCGCTTGTAACGTCAAATTCTTTTCCGCTAAATCAAACTAGATACAAAATAAATAACGTTAACGGTGCTAATAGAACAATTAAACTTGCCCACTTGAATCATTTAGCTAATGAAAAGTAAGTTCCTGATGATTGTGACATATAAATTTCCTTTCTTATATAAGTAAATTATATAAATATTGGTGTAAAAAAAATAAAATATAAGATTTTTAATAAATACTATATAAATATATAATAAATTAGCAAAGGTAATTTTTATGACAGAAAGACTAAGAAAAGACGCTAAAAAGATTAAAAGATTCAAGAAGTCAAGTATTGTCTTCCCAATTGTTGGTGGAGTAGTACTTGCTGGTGGTGCTGCAGTCGGTATCACTTATGGTTTAATGAATCTACCAATAGTTTCAGTAGAAACAGGAACAGTTGTGGTTGAAGAAAGTTCTTCAACTACAGGTTCTTTAACATTTGATTTTAAAGATCAAATATATGAAAATGAAGTTAAAGCATCTATCATCAATCAAACAAATAGCAATGATGAAGATCAACCAGTAATTGTATTTGCCAATGGAGAACCTACTGGTAAGTTATATGTTAAACAAAGCAAAGGTGTTGCTGACCTAAGACTTGAACATGCGCCTTTGGATGAAGGTTCTTACATTTTTAAATTTGACATGAAATTATCTTACAAGAAACTTAATGGTGGTAGCGTTACAAAAACCATTAAAAATCTTGAATGAAAATATTCTCTTGAACATGATATCTTAGAAATTACTGATCCAACTGTAACTCAAGAAACTGTAACTATAGATGACCAAGGTAGAGGTGAATCAACTCAAGGTTTCACATTTGGATATTCTGGAGAATTAGAAAATCCAGCTCAATTAACTATTGAAATAAACAGCGGTTTTGACAAAGACAATGTAAGACCATACATTGCTAGTATTGATAAAGACAAAAAAACATTTGTTGTTAAATTTGATTTAAAGAACATTTCTGCTCAATGAGGTTCAGCAGAAGTTGTTTTAAATGGTAAGATTGATATCTTATACAACTTGAATGTTATTCACACATCAACTGACTTATCTATTACTGCAGTTGAAGGTGATTATTTAATTGAACCAACTGATTTCTACGAACGTGTAAGAAGACAATACCTATTGAATGAAGGCGATCAAGAAGGAAAATGACAATATCAAACTAACTTCACTCTTGAGTTTAAAGGAACATGGGCAAGTAAAATTGCATCTGTTGATAACACATTTGCCACTGCTCCTAGTTTATATACTATTAAAACTTCACATTACTATAACATATACACTAAAAAAATTACTGTTTATGTAAATCTTGAATTAGTTCATAATGATTCTGACCCTTCCGTATTACAAACAGTTAAAGATAAATTAAATGAAGGTACAGCCCTTGAAACTACTTTCACTTTTAGAGATACAAATGGTGTAGCTTTAAAATCAACCACTCAATCATATCACTACACTCTTGGCGATACTGATCAAGATTATATTGCTGTTGATCCATCAAACCCATACTATGCAGAAATTCATAATTATGGAACATATTTAGCTCCTGATTTCAGAGCAACCATAACACGTAAATGATATTATTTTGGTTTTGATGAAAAATCACAATCACCTTTAGATATCCAAGACATTGAATTGGATAAAAATTGTTATGAGGTTATTGGTAAACCATTACCTACAGGTTCTTCTGTAACGGTTACAGTTGATAAAAACTCTATTAATGAACAAGAACAATCTTTTGAAACTAAAACAGTATGAAGTGGGTTTGACACTTCAGAAATTCTTGCACCAGGATCAGAATTTGGAGAAGTCCAATTAATCCTTCATAAATTTAAATTTGGTGAAACATATTTCGATGTTCGTGATGAAGGTGGTAGTGACCTATCATTTGATGCTCACTGAAAAAATAATGTAACTATTCCAACAAGTAAAATGACAACTGAAGTTGTTGGACCAGATGCTAATAATGAAGTTCAATTCAAAACAAGTATTCCTGTAACTGGCTTTGATACTGAATCTATTAGAAAATGATTAAAAGTAACTGCAGTTAAAAATGATGATAAAACTAAAAATTTAAAACTTGTTTCTGATGTTAAATATACTTATGTTCCAGATATAGATCCAATAACTAACAAACCTTATTTCGATAGAGGTAGACTTGACTTAATAGTTACTGCTACTGTTGAAACTCCAGGAGAAACTGCCCACTTAAATTGTGGACTAGTCTTTAATTTTAGACCAGAAGATGGTAAACATGATATTCCTTCACAAAAATGAGAAGTTCCTTCAACTGTAGGAATTGATGAAGATGTACAAGCTGTTATAGCACCTTCAATAAATGATAGCCATGTAACTGATTTTAAAGGTTCTAAATTAGAATGTGTCGATGGCACTTGATCATTAAACATTCCATCTACTGCTGGAAAGTGTTTCTCATATGATGGTTTAACTGCTGATGAATTTAAAAATGTTACAGCTGATGTAAGAGTAAAAACTGATACATATAAAATATTAAACACTGCAAAAATTAGTACACCAGTTAATAAAGAATTTGGTTTAAATGTTGACTTTAGTATTAGTGGTCCACAACCAACTGATGATTTAACTGTCGAATTTGAAATTTCTTTCAATTATAACGGAAAAGAAATTGGTAGATCTCAAGGTTGAAAAGTAACTTTTGCAAAACCTGAAGTAGTTGTTACTATTGACGACACTGATGTAACTAAAGAAGATACTGTAACAATTGCAAAGAAACCTACTGGTGACAAATTCGAAATAGAAACGGGGTTCTATGGTTATAAAATTAGCCCTGATACTATTTCTTGAACAGATTTAAATGTTAGCTTTGTTGGTCTTGATTCTGAAATCAAAAATCCATCAATTGAACCTAAAGTCTTTGAAGACGAAGGCAATACAGTTATAGTTTCAATACCACTAGTGCCTAATACTAGTAAATTTATTCCAACTCAAATAGGCGACAAGAAGGAAATAGCTTTTGGTATAAAGGTTGAATATAACGGCAAGGTATTATTGGATGGATCAACTACATATAAGATTATTATTGATTGACATGATGCAACAGGTGAACTAACTGTTAATGATAAAAATGTTCCTGATGCAGATAAAGATATAACTGTCCCAGGACTTGCGATTGGTGATACTTATACTTTTGATAAAACCTTTTCTGGATATGAAATTTTATGAAAAGGCGAAGTTGGTGATGAATATTGAGATAAAGATGCAGGATTAAGTGCTAAAGTATCATGTTCAACAGGAATGCAAGATGATACAGCTACAATTGTAAGAAATGCTAGTGGAAATGGAATTAGAGTAATTGCCACTTTTGATGGACCTACTTCAGAAGGTATATCAAAAGTTCACAATTATACTATTACCCTTTACTATAATGGTAGCGAATTTACTAATTTCTCTTATAAATTAACGCTATCACCTGCAGCATAATATAAAAAAGGGCAATGCCTTTTTTTTATTTATATTTAAAGACAATCTTATTAATGTTCTTGTTTAATTGAACAAATTTCTTTTCATACTCAGTAGGAATATTGTCTTTATTGAATCTATTATGTAATTCTAAATAAAGATCGGTTGTATCATAAACTATATCAATATCTTGACTAGATAACAATAATGATTTAGTATATGAATATAACCCATCATTATCAGTTTTAAATGCTACTATTCCTGACTTAATCAAAATATTTTTATAAATATCTAAGAAATATCTAGAAGTTAGTCTTCTTTTTTCGTGACGTTTCTTTGGTCATGGATCAGAAAAATTTAAATAGATAGTGCTGATCTTCTTGTCAAATCGTTTCCATTCTATGTCCTTTGCATCAGCACAAGCAAAGATTAAATTACTTAATTTAAGTTTATTTCTTTCAATCTTTTTTAATGCTTTTAAAATAACTGTTGAATACTTTTCTATTCCAATATAAAAGTTATTAGGATGATTTAATGCATGAGTAATTAAAAAATCACCTTTACCACTACCTATTTCTAAATAGATTGGTTTATTAGGTAAAACTATCTTATCAATATCTTTATAGTTAGGATACTGTTTGACAAGCTCTGGAGCTTTAGTGTTTGTTCTTAATCTTCCCATAATATGTTTCAAACAAATCTAAACAAGTTAGTAATGAAGACAAATATATTTGTCCTTTACTATTTAAAACAATCTTTTTAAGTTGTTGATAGCTAATTCATTTATTTAATGAGATGTTTTCAAAGATCGATCCATCTCCTTGCTTTTTGTTAATTGGCTTGATTCCTGTTACATCAAACAAGAAGTTAAACACTGTTTCATTCATTTGAGTAGAAGAAACACAATAGCTTCCAGCTATTAAATTCTTCTTAGATACTTTTAAATTAGCTTCTTCATAAATTTCAGATAAAGCATTATCTAAAGGAGATTGATTTTCTTCTATTGAACCTGTAATAGGACAAGCATATAAATCATCTCATTTTAAATGGGGAACAGTATTTACTACTGGTAATGGTTGATATCTAATTAAAAAGTAATAATTACCTTTTACTTTCTTAAAGCATAAAATAGCAGTTGAGTTTATTCCTCTTCTTTGAGCATAAACAAAACCTTGCTTTGTTTCATACAATGAAACATATTTATTTTTATATAACAACTTATTCATTATTACTTGTTGAACCCATTAAGAACTTATTAACTATTAATTTCAATCTTGGACTAAAGTCACACATTTCAACAGTTCTTTTTAAATCTTCAAATAATGTTGGTACATTACTAAAGTATTCTAGTAAGATAGCAAAGTCATAGAAATCAAGGAATTGTTTCTTTGCTCTAAACACATCGTTATAGTTATTAACCATTTGTTGATCTTGTAAGTTCAACATGTTAACAAACATAACATTGTTATGTGTTATTAAATTTCTTAATGATAAGAAGTTATTGATTAAGTCATCAAAAGCAGAAACTTTATTTGGTGATAATCTAAAGAACTTAACAACTTTCTTCTTTAGTTGATCATTTAGAGCAAAATATACTAATACAGTTGTAGAGAATGTTCATGTTAAACATAAAGCATCTAATGGACATGTTCTTCACTTTAAATATAGATTGTTTCTTGAAACATTCTCATATGTATTAGTGTTAGGGTTAATGTGAGCATACTTAGTCATCTTATTGACTAGTTGTTCAAATCCTACCCCACATAAACTACTACTAGCATTAGAGAAGATTTGGTGTTTTAGAAAATCTTTATCTCTAGCAAATAAACAGCCATCATATATTCTATATGTGTCTTCAATAATATAAGCTATTTGCGTATTTAATCGTTTTTCAATTTCTAGCAAATGGTCTAAGAATAAGATAGAAATCTTCTTATCTAATTCATATAAATTCAATAAATCATCTGTAGTAATTTGTAATTGTCCAAAGTTTTGCTTTTCAAGCAACTTTAGATAAGGTTTCATTACCCGATTGTAGTTTTCATTAACAACGCTTTTAGTTAAGCGTTTAACATCAGAAATAATTATCCCTTTTGATTGGAGATGGGATAATAACCGATTTAAAATAGTATCATTCATACTTTTATTATATCTTAATCATAAATACATACATAAATGTATGTATTTAATTTGTTATAATGAGTATGAACTTATGATTAGATTAGAAACAAAATATACAAAAGGTATAGTTACTGATAACGTCATTTCTAGATTTTATCAAGGTAGACTAAAACGTATTATTAAAAAGATAAATAAGAGAAAAGCTTATGGTTCTAATATGACTGGATGATTTAACTATGTTAAATCATATGACAAAGAAACCATCCAATCTATGCAAAACGTAGCTAACCAATGGCATAAAATGCACATTAAAAATGTGGTAGTTATTGGTATTGGTGGTAGCTACTTAGGAATTAAAGCTGGAATGGACATGCTAAGTTCACAATTTAGCCAAAAAGATTTTAATGTTTATTTTGCTCATAACTTTAATCATAATTACTTGCTAAGTCTATTAAAAGGTTTAGGAGATAAACCTTTTGGTATTATTGTTATTTCTAAATCTGGAACTACTTTAGAACCTGCTGTAGCACTAAACATGTTCTACCGTAGATTACAAAGAAACGTAGGGCAAGAAAAAGCTAATAAGTTAGTAGTAGCTATTACAGATAAAGAAAAAGGTACATTACTTCGTAATGCTATTAAAAAGAACTGAACTAGATTCGTTATTCCAAACAACATTGGTGGTAGATATTCAGCTCTAACCCCTGCTGGAATGTTCTTATTTGTTTTATTAGGTTTTGATTACAAAGCTATTATCAAAGGAGCATCTGATGCAGCAAGAGATCTAGCTGATCCAAATCTAGAGACAAACGATGCATTTAAATATGCATGTTATCGTTGTTACTTCCGTTCCTTCCAACGTTACCAAGTAGAAAACTTCATTGTTTATGATCCGGGTTTAACAATGATGTGTGAAGTATGAAAACAACTATTTGGTGAATCTGAAGGTAAAGACCACAAGGCTTTATATCCTTCAACATCATTGTTTACTACAGATTTACACTCTATGGGTCAATACCTTCAAGAAGGTACTAGAAACTTCTTTGAAACTACTTTATATATCAAACAACCAATTTTAGATACTACTTTATCATTCAACAAAGATAGTAACTTAAGTTACTTAAATGGTAAGAAACTATCATATGTTAATGAGGTAGCTATGTTATCTACCGTTCAAGCCCACTATGAAGAAGGTAGAGTAAATAACCTAATTATCTATGTAGATAAGCAAGATGCTTATCACTTTGGTTATTTATATATGTGATTATGTTTTGCCGCAATGGCTAGTGCTTATTTACTACATTTAAACCCATTTAACCAACCTGGGGTAGAAGTATATAAGCGTCGTATTGCTGCAATACTTAAAAAATAAATATTAGTATAATATAGAATAAAGGACAAAGATTATGGCAAAAGTTGAATATTGTGTAATTGGTTATGGTCGTTTTGGTGGCAAAGTTGCTGACCAATTAAATGAACTAGGTAAAAGAGTAATGGTCATCGAAGATGACTCTTCTTTATGTGATAAAATTTCAAGATTACATGAAATTGTTGTTAAAGCCGATGCAACAGATATTAATGCTTTAGCAGACTGTGGTGTTAGAAATGTAAAAACAGTTATTGTTGCTACTAGTGCCATTGAAAACTCAATTATGATCTGTGCCAACTTAAGACAACTAGAAGTTGAAAACGTTATTGCCAGAGCTAAAAACGCTACCCATGAACGTGTTTTAAAAACAATGGGTATTACTAACGTTATTACTCCTGAAACTGAAATTGCTAACAAGTTAGCTATTCAATTAGTTTACAACTTAGGTGCTGATATTACAGCCATCAACAAAGAAGTATGTTGAATTAAGACTGTTGTAACTAACCCAGATATCTTACATAAAAATATCTTTGCTTTGCAACTAAAGGAAAAATTTGATGCTTTAGTTATTTCTATTCAAAGAAAGAACGATATTATTTTCCCAATTAAACAAACTACCCAATTTAAGATTGGTGATATTGTTAGTATTGTTTGTCCTAACAAGAATATTCAAAAGATTATTGAAACATTATCTAACTCTAAATAATCTATGATTAAGATTGTCTATGCATGTAATGATGGCTATTTTGATGGGTTATACCTATCAATATTGTCTATTGTTAGAAGAACAAGACAACCAATATCTTTTTATTTGTTAAGTGGTGACTTTACAGATCTTGATAAAAAATACACAATCTTATCAAACAAACATTCCAAAATCATAAATGATTTAGTTAAAGAATACAACTCTAAAAGTTCATTTGAAGTTTTAGATTGTACAGATTTAGCTAATAAATACATTCATGTAAAACATAATAAACATTTTAGTCCATATGCTAACTTACGTTTATTAATGCACTTCTTAAAACCGTTAACTGACAAACTAATTTATTTAGATTCAGATGTAATGGTTTGTGGGGACATTAATGAACTATACAACATTAATGTTGATGGTTATGAATTAGCAGCATGTCATAATTGATGATTCAGACATACATTAACAAAGAATACATTTAATTCGGGTGTTTTGCTTATTAATATGGATGAATGCAAAAAGACAGATTATTTTAATAAAGCGTTAGCTTTGCTAAATTCTCATTCATATAAATGAGCCGACCAAACAGCCCTAAATAAAGCTGCTACTAAAATGAAATATTTCCCTGGTAATGATTATCGTTTTAACCGTCAATCAGAAAAAATTCATAAAGGCGATGTTATTAAACATTTTTGCAATAGATGAAGAGGTTGGCCTTTTTGATGCAACATTAAACAATGAGATGTCAAAAACGTTCATAAACATTTAAAAATATTCATCTTTGATGAAGATTATAAAATTTGAAAAGAAAGCAAAACTAAAAATAAGGAGTAGTTATGATTACAATAGAAATTGGCGTAAATGACGGATGATTTGAAGGTACATATTTGATGGTTTATTCTCTTGTAAAGAGAACTAAAGAAACTATTCAATTTTATTGTTTGTCTGGAAATTTTACTGAACTAAATCCTAAAAATATAATTCTAAGCAAAGAACATGAACAAATAATTGACAAGATGGTTAAATCATTTAACCCAAAAAACTCTTTCAAAGTTTTAGATTGTACTAATCTTTTCCATAAGACCTTTCCTAATTTGCAATGAAGAAAAATGTGGGCTGGTCCTTATGCAATGATGAGACTTTTATTACATAAAATTCCTCAATTTAAAGGAAAAGTTATCCATCTAGATATTGACTTAATGTTGAATGGAGATATTAGGGAACTTTATGATAGTGACTTACATGGTGCTGAAATAGCCGCTACTAGAGATAGAGTTCTTCTATTTAAAAATTGAAGAAGATATTTCAACGCTGGTGTCATGCTAATGGACATTGATAAAATTAGAGAAAAGAAATCTTTTGATAGATGTGTTAAATATGTTTTAGAAAAAAGACCATTCATGCTTGATCAAGATGCAATTAATAAATATTGTAAAATAATTAGATTTCCTGGTGATGACTACCGATTTAACTATCAAAGACCAGATATTAAAGATGACACTTTAATAAAACACTTCTTTAGTAGTTATAGAATGAATCGTAAAAAATTCAAAATTCGCCAATGAGAAATTGATAGAGTACAAAATGTTTTGCATATTCATTACTGAGATGAAGACTACAAACATTTCTTAAAAGAAAAAGAAAAGTGAAATAAAAAATAAGGTTATACCTTATTTTTTTATAAATCTTTTAACCATTATTAGATAAAGCAATCAAAGGAATGGTCTTGTATAAATTGGAAAACCAGAATAATCTACTTTCTTCTTTCCAAAATCATAAGATAGATTATGTCGTTTAAGATACATACGTATCTTCTTCATGCCAATTACATAATAGAAGAATGGGTTAATTCATTTTCTTTCTGCATATAAATCAAAATTACTTGTCATCTTTTCGAGACCAAGTTCTTGTTTAGCAAAAGACATAGAATTACCAGGTCTAGCACATCAATATAATGATGTGGCTTTGGTTGTATATTTAATTGTATGACTAGCTAAGAAAGCTGAAGTAAATAAGACAGTGTCTTGATAAGCAACACCTTCTCTTAGTGTTTCAGTCTCATAGAATATCTTATTCTTAATTCATCCTGATTGTGGAACAATTAGTGGTGTATGATATTGTCATTGTCTTTGTTTGGTTAGTTTCTTTTTTGTTAAAAAGAAATAAGGAATAATTTTTACTTTCTTCTTTTTACCATTTCAACGGTAAAAACCAGAAACAAACAAATCAACATTTTCACAGTTTTTGTTTACTGTATAAAAACTTTGCGGTAGTAATTGATCATCAGCATCACATATAACTACATAATCATTCTTAGCTAATTGTTTAGCCTTAACATAGTTAATAACACTTCCTCAGTTACCATTAGCTTTACTGTGAAACTTAATATGTTTGTATTGTTTTGCATAATGTTCACAAATTTGTTTTGTTGTATCAGTTGAACCATCATCGATGATGATGTGTTCAATGTTAGATAGAGGATAATTAGCATGAATAACTGCTTCAATACACTTACTTATGTATTTAGCACCATTGTATACTGGGGTAATAATAGAAAATGTTTTCATTATTTATTCTCCTCAATAAATTTCAATACTAATTTATACAAATCAATTGATTCTTTAGGTTCCATAGATAAAACATGATAACCGGTTGGAAACATTGTAAAATGTTTGCTATCAGCCTTTTTGCTAATTTTACGAACCTTTTTAGCATTAGACATTACATCTTGTCCAGATTGAACATACATAAAGTTGTATAAAGAGTGTCTACCATATTTACAAATAAATTTGAATGATGGTCTCATATATCTTCATACAGCTAAATTTATCTTTGTGTTCGTCTTTGAAGGTGGAACAATATGTAATAGTCTAGCAAATAATGGGTCACGACTAAATTGTTCTTGACCTTTTTGAACAGGTGGAATATGACATTCAACATTAAATAATAATGTTAATAACTCTCTTCAAGCAATTGAATACAATTCCTTAGCTGACTTCTTATCTGGGTTAGCAATAGTAAAAGGCATGTTTCAGCCAACAGTTCCATTAACTTTATTTTTATTATTTTTGTAATAAACAAAGTTTATAGCTGTTCCTCACGACTCGCCTAACAAATATATTCTTCTATTTGGAAGTTGTGTCTTTGTTCATCTAACTACTTCATCTAATTCTTTTAAATAAAACTTCTTAAATTGAGATGGTTTATTTCTATTTTCATTATGACCAGCTTTTTCATATGTTACAAAGTAATGATTATCATATGCAATGTTATCCATATATAAACAAGAAGGAATAGAGTTGCCTATACCACCATTAAATATAAAGACTACGGAATCATCAGATATGTTCTTTGGATTAACAATAACAGCAGGAATTGAATGTTTAAATTCCTTGCTTTTTATTTCATAAAGATTTATTCTATTTTGTGCGAACTTAAGCATTGCCTAACCTCTTTGCAAGATCTAATGCTTGCTTAATGGCATCATCAATATCAAAGTATTTGTATTGAGCTAATCTACCTAATGGGTAGAAATTGTTGTATTTTTTAAATTCTTGTACATATTTTTGATATGAAGCAGCGTTACTATCATTAATGATAGGATAGTATCTTTGATTAAAACGACAACTGTTTAATTCAAATGCACCAGGATATTCTCTAGATATAGTAGTTGTTTCAATTTTTTGTAATGTCATTTGTTTGTATTCAGCTATTCTAGTCATACTAGCATCTGCTGGATAATTAACTACTGCAGCTTCTTGAAACATATCTTTATTAATGTTTTCAAATTGAATATCAAGACTTCGATATGGTAGCATACCATGTTTATATTTTAATAATTCATCTAATGCTCCACAGTAAACAACTGGTGATGTAACTATGTTATCATCCCATAATATACTTTCTTTGAATTGCAAATGTTCTAATGCATTAACACCTTTAAAAACTTTAATGTTTTTGTGGTTAAGCATAGCTTCAATCATTTTGGTATAACCTTCATTAGGCAAACCTTGATACTTATCCTCAGGAAAGTAATTATGTTCATATCCTAAAATGATTTTCACTCTATTAATTGTGTTTGGATCAATGTTTTCAAACTTTGTTCCTCACATCTTACTTGAATAGTTAAAATAAACATTTTGTGAAATTCAATCAACGAATTGTTTAATGGTTGAATCATTAATTTGTTTTAATTCAAACAATGTAATTGTTTTTTTATTAGGAAAAGACTTTTTAAGTAAATTGATAACATCAGTAGCTTTATTGCCCATGATTACTTCAATTGATTTGAAATTAATTGGTAATGGAAATACTTTGTTATCTACATTAACCAACACTTTGTGTTGATAATTATTTAAAGTAGTAAATTTGCTAACAAAAGCATAGACATCTTCATAACTAGTATGGAAAATGTGTGGACCATACTTGTGCACTAAAACGTCACTTCTATCTTTAAAATCGTAACAGTTGCCACCAACAAAATTATTTTTTTCGTAAACTGATACTTCTCAACCCTTATTAGCTAATTCATTAGCTAATGATGCTCCAGAAATACCACTTCCTACAATAATAATTTTTTTCATATTAAACGATTTTGTGATGTTTTTTATAACGACGCGCTTGGATTGTTGTCAAACCAATTAAAGCACCTAAACCAAATAATGCTGGTAAGTAAGCACCAAAGACTCTTCAAACTAAAATTGCATTGTTAACAATTCCTGTTGTAATCTCTTTTACATCTCCAGGAACTGGAGTAATTTTAAATCCACCAAGTTCTACAAGGAATGTAGATAGTAAGAATTGTAAAGATCCTTCACCATTAGGTGCAATAAAGTTTAGACGGTTAGCTGTGAAAGTTACGTTAGCACAGTTAAATGCTTGTCAGAAATTAAATGTTGAGTTATAAACTTGACCATCAGCATTGTATGTTGACATAAAGAATAATGCTCAGTTAACTGCAAAGTAAAGAATAAGCTCACCAACAATTAATATTCCTAATATTAGAAGTGTTGTCTTTCAATCCTTCATATATTCAATAAATTGTTCTTTCATCACAGCTTTATTTTTGTATTTTTCTTTAGTTTCTTCTTTAGTGTGATATTGCATGTGAAGTTTTTGTTTTACTCAGTTAAAACATCTAGACATAAAGTAATGGATGTTTTTAGACATGTTTAACAAAATCATGAATGCTATGCTAAAAGCATCAATTATAATACCAGCACATAAAAGAATGAATGCTGACATTCCTGCAGGATTTGTTAATAATGCATCTCTAGAAATAAGCACCATTACAAATGAAGGGAATGTTACACCAAATTGAACTATTTGTCATAATAGTGTGTTACTAAATAAAATACTTGTAGCACGGGACGTTGGAACCCCTTTGGTTTTTAACCAAAAGATAAAGTAAGGGTCACTAAACATTACAGGAGTAGTGGCTCTAAAAAATGAAATGGTTAATCCAAATAACCAATATTCTCATTGAGGTATTTTATACCCTAGCTTTGCTAATCTTGGTCAAACACCAGCATAAATAGAGAATCCTATAAAAAAGAAATAACAAAGTAATAAGATAAACCAAAGTGCACCAAGCTCTTCGCCAAAACCTTGTTTCATTGATTCAAATAGCTTAACAAAGTTAATATCTAGAATAAAAACAATTGTTAAAGCTAATAAAGCAATAGATAAAACGAAGAAAAGAATCAAAAAGAATATCTTTTTTTTGTCAAAGAATGTCTTATTTTTACCGTTCTTGTTGTCAAAAGCAGCAGATTCTTCAATAAGTAAATGATCTGGGTTCTTTTCACCCTTAATGACTGTTTTTTTAACTTTTTCGGTCTTAGCCATAATATATAAATTATATTTATTTATATGCTATATACATATATATTATTTATTTAGAATAATATTCTAAAACTTTCAAAGAAATCTTTTCAATTTGCTTAGAAAGTTGCTTGTAGTTAGTGTGATATTGATCATCACTACTAGAATCTAAAGATAGGTTGTCAGACACAATCTTTACACATAAAAAGTCAGTTTTTGTTTTATTACAAACTTGGGCTATTGCCATAGCTTCCATATCAAAACCTATAACATCTTTATTTGCTAATGATGGGTAGGCTTCTATATTATTAAGGGTTACAACTACGTCACCTGTGGCTATAGTTCCAACTACAGAATTCTTATTAATTGATTTCAAGAAATCAACATATTCCTTTTTAATATCCAATCTGATTGGTTCATCAGTTAATTGATTAAGTTGATATTTAAATGCAGTCATGTCTACATCATCATATTCAACACTATCTGCTATTAAAACTGACCCTGGAATAATGTTAGCTTTATAAGCTCCAGCTAACCCTATATTAAAAATTTTATCAACACCAAAGTTAATAACCATGTTCATAGCTGTTAGTGCTGCATTAACTTTACCAACACCACTAAAACAAACTACTACTTGTTTGTCATTGATATTACCAATGTAATATCTAACCCCATTAAATTCAATTACTTTAGCGTTAATGGTTTTGATTAGATTATTGGTTTCCATTTTTTCAGCAGCTATTAAACCAATCATTAGTATTTCTCCCCATTTAGTTTGTAAACTATATGAAATGTCTTTTCATAATCTTGACAAGCTTGTTCTAATAGTTTTTCACGATTAGATATATCTGCTTCAGTTCTAGCAGGTTCTAGCTTATCAGCTAGAAATAATGCTTTGGCAATCTTGTTTTGACTATTAACATCTTTAAAGATAACATGATTTTCTATTGCATCTAAAACTTGTTCATCTTTGACACCAAATTCTTGCTTAGCTAATCTTGCGCCAGCTAATCCGTGTGCACAGTGATAAGTTGGAAACTTATCAAGTTCATCGTTAGATACTATTGCTCTTAATTGTTGATCATCTAATCTCTTAGCAATATCATGTAATAATGCAGCAGTTTGACATTTTAAAACATCATCATCACTAAAAGAATTAGCCATAGCTATCTTAGTTATGGTATCTAATACTCTAAGAGTATGTTCATATCTTCTTTGTGACATATAGTCCTTAATCTTGGCTTGAGTATATAAACCGTTTTCTCTTATATATTCAAAATTCTTGTCACCCACATCTTTAGGATCAAGATTTTTTCTTATGTCTGAACTAGAACATTTAACTTCTGCATCGGGTAAAATGATATGTTTATCATTTATTCTCTTAATGTGTTTATCTCCACGTTTATAGCACACAATAGTGCAAACACTATTAATAATGTCATAGTTGTTTCAAGTTGTTATTAATTCATATTGGTCTTGACCAACTAAGAAAAATAATTCTGAACCAACATTATGTTCATAAATGTCTTTAACAATATCACATGTGTATATTAAATTATTTTTATTTGGGTAAATGTTGTACTTAATATGTTCAATCATTAAGTTGTTAACCATATTTACTCTAAAAGAGTAAGGGATAAGTTCGCCAGCATGTTTTCATGGCGAAATCTTATCTACACAAATAATAGTTTCATCTGGTTTAATAAATTCTATTGCTTTTTGCAATATATGTAGGTGTCCCACATGAGGAGGGTTAAAAGCACCACCAAAGATTAGAATTTTTTTAGAGTCAGTCATAAATATATATTATTATAAGAGTTTCGTATCGTTCTCAAAACTTTTAGTGCCCACTAATAAGTTGCTTCTTTCAAGACGTGAATAAATTTTCTTATCAAGGAAATTTATGAATTGACTTGACTTATTCTTTTCTTGTTCTACCAAAGGTAAAACAAGAATAGATTTACAGCCTAGTCTATTAGCTGCCAAGATATCAATAATAAATTGATCGCCCATTAAAAGAGTTTGTTCGGGTTTTATTTTCAAACGCTTTAATAACTTTTTAATTTTAGTTATTCTTGGTTTCATAGCAAAAGATACAAACCCATCTGGGTTAATGTATTTACAGAATCTAACTACTCTAGACTTTCTATTGTTAGAAACAATATAGAATTTGATTCCTAATGCTTTAACATCATTAACAAACTTTACTGCTGACTTAGTTGGTCTAAAAGTAAAGTGAGGTGCTAAAGTATTATCTAAATCACATATAAATAGTTTGATCTTGTTAACCTTTAACAAGAAAGGGTCCAAGTCTGTTATGCTTTTGATAAACATACTTGGCCGAAAATAATTTAATATGCTAAATCTGTCTTTTCTTGTTTTCTTACTCATTAGCTTTGTCACTATCTTTAATGTTGCTAATTCAAATATTAGCATCAGCAATTTCATTGCCTACAGCATTGACGCGTTGATCATATGCAAGGTAGTTTAAACTACCTACTGTAATATATTCCTTTTCACCAGTAACATCAACTTTCACTAAAGTTGTATTAGTAGATAATGGAATAATTTTTAAAACATTAAATGAATTGTTATTAGCTATAAAGCTGTTTACAGCTTTACCAATGTTAGTTCTATTACCAACTGGTACTTGAGCAATATCAATACGTTTAATTTGACTGTTTGTTACCACAGCTATTTGGTTAATACCATCAACTACTAAGAATGCTGATGCTATAGCATCACCATCTTTTAATCCCATAGCCTTAACACCTTTTGCTGATTTACTAACAAATGGGATTTGATCAATAGAATAACTATTGATATATCCACGTTTAGAACAGATAATAATACGTTGTTGTTCATTATCAATAGGGAAAACTGATACAACTTTGTCTCCCATATCTAGTTTTGCATAATTTATGCAACTTGTTCGTTTAGTAATGACTTCTGATAATTCACAACGTTTAATTAAACCAGCTTGGGTAACAACAATAATTTGTTGTTTATTGACTGCAAGTTTATAATCAGCATTAATTGCTGCTACTACTCTAGCATCTGCTGCAGCAGTAATTAAGTTATTAATATGAGTTCCAACTTCTTTAAACTTACATTCTGGTACTTTGTTGTTTGCAACAACAGCACAGTCACCATTTTCTAAGAATAACAAAGATCTGTCTCTTAGGTTGGCAACATATTCATTAATGATAATATCATTACCTTTAGTAAAGTTATCTTTTGGATCGTTAGCTAGCAATATTCTATTGCTAAAGGCTTTCATGTATCCACCAGCTGTGAAAGCAAAGATTCTGTTCTTGTCTTGAATTAAATCTAATTCATCAATAACAACTTTAGCTTCTTCATAAGAAAGTTTAGATAAACGTTCTTGTGGATAAAGTTTCTTGAATTCTCTTAGTTTTGTTTTTAAAAACAAAAGTCTTGCATCTTTATTAGCAACTAAGTTTTCTAAAGTTGCTATTGACATATTTAATTCATCTAGTTCTTTCTTTAGTGCTTCCACATCAGTATTAGTTAAACGGTATAAACGTAAATTAACTATTGCTTCTGCTTGTGCTTGGCTAAAGCCAAATCTAGTTGTTAAACCATTAACTGCTTCAGATTTATCTTTAGCTTTTCTAATTGCTGATACAACATCATCAATAATTAAAATAGCTTTGATTAAACCTTGAACTATTTCTCTTCTAGCTTTTGATTTATCTAAATCAAATTGACTAGTTTTTAAAATAATTGTTTCAGCATGATCAATGAATGCTTGTAAGAAAGTAAAGATATCTAATAGAACAGGTTTTCTATCTTTGATAGCAATCATATTAAAGTTGTAGCTTGTTTGCAACTTTGTGTTCTTATATAGATAGCTCTTGATGAAATCAAAGTTAGCATGTGTTTTAGTTTCTAAAACAACGTAAACACCATTAGCATCTGATTCATCTCTAACCTCAGTAATTTGCAAAGCTTCCATTTTTTCTTTAGCTAAATCAATTTGCTTGATGATTTCAGATTTGTTTGTTTCAAAAGGAATAGAAGTAATAACAATTTGTTTATTACTTAACTTCTTCATTTCTCCAGCTACAAGGATCTTACCTTTACCTGTCTTATAAGCTTGAGTTACACCTTCTAGGTTAGAAATAACTCCACCTGTTGGAAAGTCAGGGGCAGGCATTAAATTAGTAATTCTGTCGATACGACAGTTAGGGAAATCTATCTTAGCAATGATTGCATTAACTACTTCAGTAGGATTGAATGGTGGAATGTTTGTTGCATAACCAGCAGCAATACCACTAGATCCATTAATTAATAAGTTTGGATATAAAGTAGGAAGAACTGTAGGTTCTTGTTCTGAACCATCAAAGTTAGGAATGAATGGAACTGTGTTCTTTTTAATTCCTTCAGCCATCATTTCACCAAATGCTGATAAACGGCATTCAGTATAACGCATAGCAGCAGGACCATCACCGTCGATAGAACCTTTGTTACCATGCATGTCTAATAGACATATATTGTTCTTTCATTCTTGACTTAAACGAACCATAGCTTCATAAATGGAGCTATCACCATGTGGGTGGTACTTACCAATAACTTCACCAACAGTTCTAGCTGACTTCTTGTGCGGCAAGTTATGAAGCAAATTTAAATCGTTCATTGCATAGATGATTCTACGTTGAACGGGTTTTAACCCGTCTCTAACATCTGGTAATGCACGATCTTGAATGATATACTTGGCATATTGGCCAAAGCTATCACTCATAATGTTTTCTATAGGAATATTTTTATTGTTTTCACTTGCCATAATCTATTCCTCTAAATCAAATGAAACGTTTTCATCGATTCATGTCTTTCTTAAAGAAGCATTATCACCCATTAGGGTTGAGATTCTTCTTTCAGCTAAAGCTGCATCTTCAATCGTTACCT
The DNA here is from genome assembly GCA_049177155.1 of Mycoplasmoidaceae bacterium. Lineage (GTDB taxonomy): Bacteria > Bacillota_I > Bacilli_A > Mycoplasmatales > Mycoplasmoidaceae > Hennigella. The sequence continues at coordinate 552,222 of CP185407.1, forward strand.
TGATCATCTTACGATTTTCTTTAGCCATAGTTGTTTCTTTAAGTTGGTCAGCATTCATTTCACCAAGACCTTTGTAACGTTGAATTTCAAAGTTCTTATATTCTTTCTTAAGATCTTCTAATTCTTGTTCATTTCAAGCATAAGCAAACTCTTTAGAGTTTCTCTTGGTGATTTTGTATAAAGGAGCTAAAGCAATGTAAACATGTCCATTTTCAATTAACTTTCTCATGAAACGGTAGAAGAAAGTTAATAATAAAATACGGATGTGAGCTCCGTCGACGTCAGCATCTGTCATAATTACCACTTTGTGGTACTTAAGAGCATCTTCATTGTAATCATCAGTAATTCCAGCACCTAAAGCAAGAATGATTGTTGAGATTTCTTCATTGTTTAATAAATCAGAAAGTTTTGCTTTTTCAACGTTAAGAATCTTTCCACGAAGTGGCAAGATTGCTTGATGTTTCTTATCTCTTGCTAATTTAGCTGAACCACCAGCTGAATCACCTTCAACTAAGAAGATTTCATTAAGCTTTGCTTCTTTAGATTGAGCAGGAACAAGTTTTCCTGAAAGGAAAGTTGCTTTATTTTCTTTGTTTTTAAGTTTCTTAACATCTTCACGTGCTTTTCTAGCAGCAACTCTAGCGTCTCTTGCTAGCAAGGCTTTGTTAATAATCTTAGTTGCATAAGCTTTGTTTTCTTCTAATCAGAAACCAAATTGTTCACTAAAGACTTGCTTTACAGCAGCATAAGCTTCTTGTGTAAATAATTTATTTTTAGTTTGACCTTCATAAGCAACTAAAGATTCAGGAACTAAAACTGTGACTAAGGCTGTTAAGCCTTCACGTACGTCTGAACCTTCAAAGTTCTTATCTTTTTCTTTTAGTAAACCATTCTTTCTAGAATAAACATTGATGGTTTCAGTTAAAGCGGTTTTGAAAGCTGTTTCGTGGCTTCCACCTTCTTTAGTTTTAACTGAGTTAGCAAAGCTAATGATTGTTTCTGATGAATCATTAACATATTGTAAAGCTATGTCAACAGAAATCTTATTGCTTTCACCTTTAAAACTGGCGGTCTTATGAATTGGCGTTTTAGTTTCGTTGATGTAATCAACGTATTCAACAATACCATTATTTGCTACAAATTCATCTTCAGTACCATTGATTTCATCTTTAAAGATTACCTTTAAACCTTTAAATAAGTAAGTAGCTTCTCTTACCCGTTCTTTAATAATAGAAGGTTTAAATTCTATAGATTTAAAAATAGTATCATCTGGTTTGAAATGTACTTTCGTACCAGTTTGGTTAGTATTACCAATCTCTTTTAGTGGTTGATCAATCTTGCCACCATTAATATATTTAGCTTCTCAGATCTTTCTAGATCTGTAAACAGTAACATTACATCATCTACTTAAGGCATTTACTACAGATGAACCAACACCATGTAGACCACCAGCTGAGTGGTATGCAGAATCATCAAATTTACCACCAGCATGTAGAGTAGTGAAAACAGTATCTACTGTACTTAATCCAGTAGTGCTATTTATTCCAGTGGGAATACCACGACCATTATCTTGGATAGATACTGATCCATCTTTCTTTAAAATAATAGTGATTAAGTCAGCATTACCAGCTAATACTTCATCAACTGAGTTATCAAAGATTTCCCAAACAAGATGGTGTAAACCATATGTATCAGTAGAACCGATGTACATTCCTGGTCTTTTTCTAACAGGTTCAAGGCCCTCAAGGACCTTAATATTTTCATCAGTATAACTTTTAATCATATAGGTTAATTATAATTTAAGAAATTATAATTAAATAATATAATTAGTCAAATGAAAAAAGTACACGAAATGAATAAGATATTGCACGCACATTACACTGCGTTATATCTAACTAAAACTAAAAAAGTTTTAGAAACAAATAAAGTGAAAAATATCTCAATTATGAGATTTACTCACTTTCATAAAGAACCTACATATGTTTGTGGTATCGAACATTGTGTTCAATTTTTACAAAAAGTACAAGGTGTCTTTAAAGTTTACGGAGTAAAAGATGGTGATTTAGTACCTGCTGGTAAACCTATTTTGGTTATTGAAGGTGATTATTCTAAAATCGCAGAATATGAATCAGTAATTGATGGAATTTTAGCTAGAGAATCATCAGTTTGTAACCACACAAAAAGAATCTTAAAATATATCAAACCTAGTCAACTTATCTGCATGGCAGATAGAGCTGATTTATATTTAGCCCAACCTTATGATGGTTATGCTGCTTGAATTGGTGGTATGAGAACCTTTACAACTAAAGGTCATGTTGAATTAATCCCTAATATGTCAGGAGTAAAAGTAGTGGGAACTATGCCACATGCTTTGATCCAACAATTTAACGGAAATTTAAACAAAGCTCTATGAGCTTATCATAAAACTTTTCCTAACGAAAAGTTGTCAGCTTTAATTGATTATCATGATGATGTTGTTGGTGATATCAAGAAAATTGATAAACAACTTCGTCCACTATTAACATCTATTCGAATTGATACATCAATTCGTATGTGTGATAAATCACTACCAAACAAAAAAGAAAACTATGGTGTTTGTAAACAATTAGTTATAAACGCCAGAAAAGCTTTAGATGCTAATGACATGAAACATGTCAACATCATTGTTTCTAGTGGTTTCACTTGTAAGAAAATCAAAGAATTTGTTAAAGCTAAAGTTCCAGCAGACTTCTATGGTGTTGGTGCATCACTACTTAAAGTTAATGTAAACATTACCGGTGACCTAGTATATTTAAACAATAGACCTGAAGCAAAAACTGGTCGTGAAGTTAAAATTGACCACAAAGATCTAAATAAATTAAATATATATATTTAATATAAAAATAAATTTTAAAATACGCTCATGTCTATATATAAAGTAAATATATGGCAAACGAAGAATTTAAAACAACGGTAATTTCATATAACGCCAATGAGCAACAACCAGTTGTACAACAAGAAGAAAAACCAAATATTCAGAATATTTTGTTTAATGTTACAACTAAAGTTCCTCATGTTAATGAAACATTACCAACAGTTAAAATTGATACTACTAAAGCAACTACTAAGATCAATTTAACTCCGTTACAAAAACTAAATAAGAATGCTAGTTCATTCCCAAAGTTCTATATTAAAGAATATAAACGTTCATGAAACTTAGTAATAATGTGATTAGTAATCACAGCTATTTGTTTAGCTTTAGAAACATGAGCGTTGATCTCAATCTTTACAACATCAGTTAATAACTGAGTTGCTTTAACATTAATTCCTGGAATTACATTCTGTATTGCCTTCTTAATCATTTATGTTAATAACTGAATCAATTTTAAAAACGAAGCGAGAGCAGTAGACTTTAGTCAAGGTAAAATCCCTACTATTAATGTAATGAAGCTTTATAAGCGTCTAAAAACAGCTCACATTAATGTTAACTGATTCTGTGGTTTAACATATGCTGCTGGTGGTTTAGCTATTCTTATAACTTATTTAGTTGGTTGAGGAATTGCTGGTTTTAAACCAGAAGCATGAGGTGTTTTAGATCCAAGCTATCCACCTTTTGTTAATTCTTGTGGTGCAGCTTTATTAATAAGTGTTATTGTTTGCTGCATAGCAGTAGGTGCTGCATTCTTCCTGCACGTTATATTATTAGTAACTAACTATACACGTGCTGCTAAGATAGACAATTACTACTCAGTACAAATTGTTAGTGATGAAGAATTAAGAGCTATCAAGAAAAGAAAAAACAAGAGAGATATGATTATCTTCCTTGCTGTGGTAATGATTATTGTTCTAATTGGAATGATGATTTACAAAATCATTAAATCTAAAAAAGTTAACAATAACGTCACAATTAATAACGTTTAATATTATTAAACTCTTGAAGATATTGACCCATGTGGTCAATATTTTTAAAGAACCAACTACCTGTTACAAATCAATCGATTTGAGAGTAAAGTTTTTTAATGTAATCAATATTGATGCCACCATCAATTTGAATAATCAATTTAGGATTGATACTTTTAGCTTTATTTGCTTTAGCAACATTGTCCATTGCTTTATCAACAAACCCTTGTCCTGCTCATCCTGGTTCTACAGACATAACTAGAATAATGTCGCAGAACTTTAATAATTCTTGATAAGAATCAAGATCAGTATTTGGTTTAACAGATATACCAGCCAAGAAACCTAAACTATGAATCTTATCAATTAATTGCTTAGCTTTATCAATGTCTTGTGTTTCTACATGAAATGTAATAGAGTTTAACTTAAAGTTTTTATACTTTTCAATTCAAGCATCTGCATCTTGAACCATTAAATGAACATTTGCTTTCAATCCAATTTGTTCAATATCTGTTAGATATTCAGTATTAAAACTTGTTGGTGGAACAAATTTACCGTCCATAACATCATAATGAACATAAGGTATTCCCAATTGTTTAATTTGTTTTAATTGGTCAACAGCTTTATCTTTATTAATACTTAATAATGATGGTTCAATTAGTTTCATACTAGAAGATCTCAATTTTCTCAGATTCAACAAAATCCATAAATTCTTTTGGCCATACAGATTTAACTACTTCAGCTAAATGAATTTTATCTAGGAAATAAAATAAGAGATTAGAGTAGTTAATAACTACTGAGATATTTGTTGGGTGTTCACCTTCAAAGATAGCATGATCATATAAATCATTAGTTATTTCTAATGGGTTAGTATTATTTAATTGTTGTCTTGATGTTTTAACATCAGGACGTTTACAAACTGTAATTAATTCAATAGGTTGATTGTTTGTTTCATCATAAACATATAAACCACATGATAATTCTGTATCTTGAGCTGTTGGAATAAATGGAGCAATACTTTTTCCTGATTTTAATTTCTTAATATTGTGTTTAACAATAACGCATCTATTTTCTGAACAGAAGTGATTAAATGCTTCTTCAAGACGAAGCGATGGATGAGAGCTTTCAATCTTTTGCGCATCTGCTACAGCCAAACTATCTAAATTAGTTTTCTTATCATCTACTTTGTAGATCTTTTTTAGTTTATTTACAAAAGTAATGTTGCTTATTGCTTGGAATAATTCTTTAATCAAAGAAACGAAGTAATCAATATTTAAGTTAACAGGTCTAGACAATTCTAAATTAATGTTTCAGTTTATAACTGAATCTAAATTAGTTTGAGTAGCGTCACGTTTAATGAATGGAGCAAAACATATTAGGTTCTCAGTTTTAAACATTTTACTTGCAAGCATTAAGTAATTGTCTTGAGCAGCATTTAATGAAAAGATTGAATTGTTGGCCTTGTTATCACAACTAATAATTCGATCACCATTTAAATAAGCAATTGGCGATCTTTGGTTGTCAACAATAAAAGCAGGATCAATATAAATACATTTATATTTGTTTTGCAAATAACTAAATAACTCTTGTTTAAAAATTGCAGAGTATTCAATTGTTTCTTTTAAGTTAATCTTTGGTTGGTATGCAAAAGGAAATTTAAAACGTTTCATTAATTATTTTGCATCCTTCATATGAGGGAATAGTAATACATCTCTAATAGATTCTTTCCCTGTTAATAACATAACTAATCTATCAACACCAATACCTACACCACCTGTTGGAGCTAGTCCATATTCCAATGCATCAATGTATTCCATATCAACTTCGTTGGCTTCAGTATTTCCTAATTCTCTTTCTTTGATTTGAGCTTCAAATCTATTTAGTTGATCAATTGGATCGTTTAATTCACTAAAGGCATTAGCAAATTCTTTTTGACAAATGAATAATTCAAATCGCCTTACCATTCTAGGATCCTTTGGATCTTTCTTAGCTAATGGTGAAATGTCAATTGGGTGTTCTGTAATGAATACAGGTTGAACACAATGTTCTTCACAATATTTTTCAAAGAACATAGAAATAACATGACCTCTAGTTAGTTGGTGAGGTAATAATTCTATTCCATCTTTTTTAGCAAGTTCAACTGCTTCTTTGTCAGTCTTAACTTTGTTAAAGTCAATCTTTGCATATTTGTTAACCATATCAATCATTGATACTCTAGCAAATGGTTTAGATAAATCAATTTCATTACCTTTGAATGTTAATTTAGTTTTGTTGATTTTCTTTGCAACAAATCTAATAACATTTTCAGTTAAGTCCATCATGTCTTCTAGATTAGCATAAGCTTGATAAGCTTCTATAGAAGTAAATTCAGGGTTATGCATTGGATCCATACCTTCATTTCTGAAGATTCTTCCCATTTCATATACCTTTTCAAAACCACCAACAATTAATTTCTTAAGTGGTAATTCAGTAGCAATTCTTAAGTAGTAATTTCTATCAAGAGTGTTGTGGTGTGTAATGAATGGTCTAGCAGCAGCTCCACCTAATTTAGGTGAAAGGATTGGAGTTTCAACTTCTAAGAAGTCTTGACTATTCATGTATTCTCTGATGTATTGAATAATCTTTGTTCTTGCAACAAAAGTATTTAAACTATCTCTGTTTGTTAATAAGTCAAGATATCTTTTTCTAGCTCTTATTTCTTCATCAGCTAATCCATGGAATTTTTCAGGTAATGGAATTAATGATTTGGCAAGAATAACAAAATCAGTAACTTTAATAGTTACTTGTCCTGTCATAGTCTTCATTGGTGTGCCTTCAATACCAATGATGTCACCTAGATCTAGAATTTGTTTAAACATTTGGAACTTATCTGGATCAAAAGTTTTCTTGTTAATGTAAAATTGTAATTCCCCAGAAAAATCAGAAATAACACCAAACGTTTGTCTGATTGCCATTACTCTTCCTGCAACTTTAATCTTGTCAGAATTACTTTGTAATTCTTCATGACTAAACTTATCATATGCTTTAATAAAACTTGCACATGAGTGTGTTCTTTCAAATTTTTCAATAGCATATGGGTTTTTACCCATATCAATTAGTTTTTGTAATTTAGCTCTTCTAGATAATTCTTGATCATTAAATTTACGTTCCATAGCGTACCTACATAAAATAATTATATATAAAAAAGAGGTTATACCTCTTTTTTATAGAGACTAAACTGCTTGTGAAAGCAGTTATAAAATTTTTGGCTTCAAATTATTTTCAATATTTGTAGCAAATTTGCTTTGCTATTTCTTTAGCTTTAGCTGGACTAATAAATTTTTGAATCACAGTTAAAGCAAAGTCAACAGTAGTTCCTGCTGCCTTAGATGTGATAAAGTTTTTATCAATTACTACATCTTGGTTGACATGGTGTTTTAAACCAGATTCATAACCAGGATAGCATGTAACTTTTACATTATCAATTATTCCTAATTGATTTAGAACGGTTGGAGCAGCACAGTTTGCCATAACAATTACTTTGCTGTTTCCAACTTTACGCAAATGAGATACTAATTTAGCACATTGAACTGGGTCTAAAAAAGAACTGCAACCCTTGCCACCAGGCAAATAGATTGCAGAATATTTAGATAAATTCTCTTTCGCTAAAATGTCATCACACGACAAGTGAATCCCATTTTGCATGATCAAACTTTTCTTTTTCTCTATTGAGATAATTTGAACGCTTATACCTGCACGACGTCAGATATCAGCTGGAATGACTACTTCCATTTCCTCGCATTGATTTGCGACAATAATTGCGATTGATGTTTTCATACACTTATATTATAACTTATATAAATAAGTTATAAATCTTACTTTTTGGAAGGCTTACCAATTGTAAACAACTTGTCGATATGGTTTTTTTCCATATAAACTATGTGATCATAGTCTTTTTCTAGTTGCTTTTTATTGTCATTTTGAAGGAAAATTACCCCACCAGTAGTGTGGTAATCAATAGTTTTATCTAACCATTGATCTTTAGCGTGGAATAGCGCCCCAAAGTTGCTGTAGTGATAACTTGGCACATCTTTAAAACATTGAGCAAAATTATCTTTTTTAACATAAATTCTTTTATCAATAACTAAGAATTTTAAAATACCATGGCTAATGCAGCCTTTGTAAGTTTTAGCAAATTTTATGAACTTTTTAGGGTTTGTATAAGCTCATAATGAAACATTAGTTTCATGATGTCCTAAAACTGAATCTAGATATTTACCTTGCATGCTACCACCAGGTGCACGACAGTTAGCTTCAATTAAAACTGGTCCTTTTTCATCACATTTAAATTCATTGTGACATAAACCATATTTCATACCAATTGCTTTTAAAACAACTGCGTTGTAGGCAAGCAATCGCTTTATTTCTGGATCAGATTTTTTCATAAATCTTAAATTTAAATAGATTGGTGCAAAGCCAGGAACTTCTTTTTTAAAATATTTTCATACTGAAGTTACTGTTGGAACTCCATTACACGAACATGTGTTAACAACATATTCAGTTCCTTTAATAAATTCTTGGATAAGAATTTTACCACTTGTTAATCCTTCTCCAGGTTTTAAACATAGTTGAATTGCATGTTTAAATTGTTTTTCATCACGACACACAAAAACATTAATAGAGCTTGTTCCAGAAGCTGGTTTAACAATTGCTTCTTTACCATGAGTGTTGAAGAACTTTAATGCTTCTTTCATGTTTGAGTATTCAATTGTTTCAATTGATCTTACACCATGTCTTGCTAAAGCCTTTTGACATTCATATTTGTCTCTCATCTTATGGTAATTGGCATAGTCAGAACTTGGTAAATGCAAGTCTTTAGACAATCTTAAAGCTCATTCAATAGCATTATCAGTACATGGAATAATAGCAATTGGTTTAGCTTTTTTAACAAGTGCTAATGTCTTAGCATAAGCTCTATCAGCTTTAACAATCATCGGTTGTTTGCCACCAAAAGCAGTGTAGTTATAATGCAATGGATTAAATTTCTTAATCCAAGGTAACTCTAATACTACTGCTGTCATGTTAGCATCTTGTATATCTTTAATGAAGTTTAGTGAAGTTGATACACAATCGACTAACATTACTCTTTTTTTATTTGCCATGTTAATCCTTTGCTATCCTAATAAATGGTGGTGGTAATTCTTTAATTTTGTGACCTTGCCAGTTTTGACATAAGTTCTTCATGTTTAGAGGTAAATTAAAACCAGTTTCAATAATTTGTGATGTTCTAACTAAGATTGGTTTTAATAAAATTGCTAAGTTAACTGTTCCAGAGAAAACAATATTTAAACAATTAGCTAATTGATCTTTTTTAGCTGGATCTTTAGCTAAAACTCAAGGCTTTGTTTCATCAATATATTTATTCAATACATCGTATTGTTTTTGAATATCATCTAATAGTTCGTTGATAGCAAAATGTTCAATTCTATCTTCATATCTACCTAGTAATTGACGTTCTTTTGTAATAACATCTTTGTCTAGTTGTGATAATGCCTTTTCATTGTAATTTGGAACAACATTTTCAAAATATTTTTTAATCATACCAGCAATTCTTGTTGCCATATTTCCATAGTTGTTTGCTAGTTCTGAATTGATAGTTTCAATGAATAAATCTTTAGAAAAAATACCATCTTTTTCTAAAGAAACTTGTCTAACAATAAAGTATCTAAATGCATCTGATCCATAAGCATTGATGTAGTCATAAGGATTAATTACATTACCTAAAGATTTTGACATTTTTCCCTCTTTAGTTACAACTCAACCATGGCTAATAATATGAGTAGGTAAACGAAGTTTTAACATCTTTAATAAGATTGGTCAATAGATGCAATGGAATCTAGTAATTTCCTTTGACATTAAGTGAACAACTTGACATTGTTCATCTTTTCAGAATTCAGAATAATTATCTGTTTTATCTGTAAGATAACCAAGCCCTGTTAAGTAACTTAACAAAGCATCAATTCAAACATAAATGATGTGTTGTTTATTTTCTTTTACAGGAATACCTCATTGTAAACTTGTTCTTGTAACAGATAAATCTTCAAGTCCTTTGTCAATGAATGATCCTTTTAATTCATTAACACGAGATTGAGGCATGATAAAGTTTGGTGTAGAAATTTTTTCTTTAATTCAATCAGAGAATTCACTTACTTTTAAAAAGTAAGATGGTTCATTCTTTTCAATTAATTCATGACCAACTTTGCAATACAATCTGTTGCCTTTTTTAATTGCTTGTTCTTTAGTGTAATTTTCTTCACAACTTACACAATATAAACCAGTTCATTTACCTTCATAAACATAATTGTTTTGAATTAATTTAGAAAAGATTTCTTGAACTGCTTTTTCGTGTTGTTCATTGGTTGTTCTAATGAAATTAGAATAATCAATATCTAAATCTTTTCAAAGTTTTTTAAAATCTTTAGCTACTGAATCAAGCATAGTTTGAACATCAACATTTTGTTTTGTTGCTGTTTCAACAATCTTTTGTCCATGTTCATCCATACCAGTTAAGAAAAAGACATTGTATCCAATGGTTTTTTTATATCTAGAAATAACATCAGCCAAAATTGTTGTGTAGGCATGTCCAATGTGTGGTTTACCTGACGCATAATAGATTGGCGTTGTAATAAACATCTTTTTCATATATCTATAATTATTTTATTACAAAAAAGATATTATTAAAAAAATCATACTATGTATGATTTTTTCTATTCTGTTATTAGTTCAGCAGTTAAGCCATCAGTAAAATGTGCATCTTCTTCAATACCAGTAACTCCACTAGTATAAGAAAGAACTAATTCCATTTGCTCTGTTTCAGCTTGAGTAATTGGTTCGGGTTTTGGATTTTCTCATTCAAATGTGAAAAAATAGTTTACATATTGGCCATCAAAATATCCTAAGTCGTCTTCTAATGTTAACTTAACAATTCCAATTTGTCCATCAGATTTAGTAACTTGTGATGTAAGACTTGCTGTAACCATATCTAGAGGTGGAATATCACCATCTTTAAATTCAAATACAAATTGAATTAGGTCTTGGTCACTATGGATTTGTGTTGTTGACAAATCTTTTCTAAATTCAAAATGACCTTTAGCAACATTATTAGAAACAATGATTAGTGAACGATCAGTAATTTGTTCACCATAGATTGTTAGTTCACTTTTTTCAGAATCATATAAATAATCATATTCAGGATCAAGTTGTTTTGAACCTACATAAATAAACAAATCGGAAATTTCTTCTTCTGGGTTTGCTGCTTGAATGAAAGTATGATAAGTTTGGTGTAATACCAAATTAGGGTTAGAAAGAGTTATAGCATCACTATTATAAATGGCACGAAAGTGGTTAACATAATAAGCCATGTCAGACCCTCACATAGCTAGTGGTACAATAGCCAATGATGCGGTTGCAATTACGGGAATTGCAATATTAACTATTCTTAATCTCTTTCCCATGATGAAATAATTATAAAATATTTTCTTTAATAATTAAAAAATCATACCTTTAGGTATGATTCTTTTTATATTAGTTAAGATTAAACTAGTTGAATGATTGCCATTTTTGTGTTGTCACCAGAACGGTTGTCTAGTTTCAAAACACGAGTATAGCCACCCTTACGATCAGCATATTTCTTTGCTAATGTAGTTGTTAATTTCTTTAGGACAGCTTCCTTTTTCATTTCTTTGTTATCTAAAACAAAAGACATAATTTCTTGTTTAGCTGCTAATGTGTTTTTCTTTCCTAAAGTAATTAAATGATCAACATGTTTTCTTAATTCTTTAGCTTTAGCTTGAGTTGTTTCAATATAGCCATAAACAATAACATCTGTTGCTTGTTGTCTAATAACCATATTTCTTCAAGCAGAGTTTTTTCTATGAGTAATTACAAATGACATAATAACTCCTAACTCTTTTTAAAGCTTAAACCGTAGTCAGTAAGTTTCTTACGGATTTCACGTAATGAAGTCTTACCAAGGTTTTTAATTTTTTCAACTTCAGCACGAGTCATATTAGACAATTCTTGAATTGTTCTAATACCAGAACGTTTTAAACAGTTGTATGATCTAACAGATAATTCAAGATCATCAATTGAAACAGATGTAACTGCTTGTTCTTGTGCTTCTTCGTTTTCTTTCATCATTTGAAGTTGAGCAATTCTTTCATTGATTTGAGCTAATTGTTCAAAGTGTTCAACTAAGATCTTGCTTGCATAAGCAACAGCATCAGTTGGACTTACTGCTCCATTAGTAACAACATCAAGAGTTAAATAGTCACCCATGTGGTTCTTACTAATTTTTCTTTCATCAACATGATATCCAACTTGTAAAACTGGACAGAAGTTAGAGTCAGTAGCAATGATTGATAGAGTGTTGATTGATTCTTGGTTTTCTTTGAAAGATCTAAAACCACGACCATTTGTGGCAAAGATTTCCATTTCAAATTTAGAACTTGCTTTAGTTTTAGTTGCAATGTATAGATCTGGGTTTACAACTTCAAAACCTACAGGAAGTTCAATATCTTCAGCTTTAATTACACCTGAATCTTTAAAACTAATTTTCATAGTTGGTCAGTTGTGTAATTCAGTTCCTTCAGGAATTGCTTCTTCAGATATTTTTAAAACTAATTGTTTTAAGTTAAGGATGATTTGTGTAACATCTTCCTTAATTCCATCAATTGCTTGGAATTCATGGTTAACACCAGGAATTTTAATAGCAAAAACGCTAGCTCCTGGAATGTTTGAAAGGATAACTCTTCTTAGGGCATTACCAATAGTAATACCAAAGCCTGATTCTAATGGACCAATTTCAAATTGTCCATGATTATCATTAATTTCGTTTGCAATTGGTTTAATTGAATATTTAATAAATTTTTCCATAATTTTGCTCCTATCTAACGTGGTTTCTTTGGTGGTCTACATCCATTGTGTGGAATTGGTGTAACATCAGCAATTTCTGTGATTTGTAATCCAGCAGCTGCTAATGATCTGATGGCAGTATCTTTACCACGACCAATTCCATTACATCTAACTGCTACGGTTTTTAAACCTAAAGCCATTGCAGCTTTTGCACAGCTTTCGGCAGCAATACCAGCAGCATATGGAGTTGATTTCTTACTACCTTTGTAGCCGATAACTCCAGATGAGCTTCAAGAGATTGCATTTCCACTCATATCAGTTATTGTAACAATTGTATTGTTAAGGGTAGAGTGAATGTGTGCCATACCATTAACTGAGGCAAGACGTTTTTTCTTCTTACCTGATTTTTTTGCAGCAGGTTTAGCTGCAGTTGTTTTAGTTTGTTCAGCCATTTTCTAACTCCTTCCTTACTTAGTTTCTTGTTTCTTGTTAGCAATTGTCTTTCTAGGACCTTTACGCGTTCTTGCGTTGGTCTTAGTTCTTTGACCTCTAACAGGTAAACCTTTTTTGTGTCTAATACCACGATAGCAATTAATTTCCATTAATTGTTTAATGTTCATTGCTACATCTCTACGTAAATCACCTTCGATAGTGTATTTACTTGCAGCTTCACGGATAGCAGCAAATTCTTTTTCATCAAGATCTGCTGTTTTCTTGTCAGGATCTACTCCTGCATCTTTACAGATCTTTTTACCAGAAGAAATGCCAATACCATAAATAGCCGTTAGGGCGTAAGCAATTTTTTTGTTGTTAGGAATATCTACACCTAATAAACGTGCCATATTTTTTCTCCTTATCCTTGTCTTTGTTTGTGTTTAGGGTTTTTACAAATAACCATAACACGACCATGTCTTTTTATTACTTTACAATCTTTACAGATTGGTTTTACAGAAGCTCTTACTTTCATATATTACCTTCTTTCTTAATTTGCACGGTAAGTGATTCTACCACGTGTTAAATCATAAGGACTTAACTCAACTTCTACAATATCACCGGGTAGAATACGTATTTTACACATACGAATTTTACCTGATACGTGGGCAGATATTTCCATACCGTTGTCTAGCATAACTTTGTATGCTCCACCGGCAGAAATATCAGTTACCTTACCTTTCATTTTTATTTTGTCTTGATCAGCCATTATTATCCTTTCTTAATCAGCTGTTAGTACATGACAACCTAACTCTGTAACAAGAACCATATGTTCTTCATGACATGTTAATTTGCCATTAGCCGCAGAAACAGTTCAACCATTTTGCGGATCGACCACATATTTATCACTTTCGGTCATTAGCATGGGTTCTATACATAATACCATCCCTGCTTTTAATTTAATCCCTGTTCCAGGTTGACCGTAATTTAGAATAATTGGGTCTTCATGGACTTTTAGTCCACAACCATGGCCACCATAGTCTTTAATAACTTCGTAGCCATGATAGAATGCAGTTTCTTGAATGGCATAAGAAATGTCACCAATTCTTACACCAGCTTTGATTCTATCTATTGCTGTTCTTAAACAATCTTTAGCTGCTTCTTGAATTTCTAAAGCTTCTTGATTGTTGTTATCTAGAACAACACTAAAAGCTGCATCACACACATATCCTTCAAAAGTTACTCCAATATCGAATTTAACAATATCAGATTTCTTTAAGATATAGTCACTAGGAATTCCGTGAATTAATTGTTCATTCACTGAAATACATATATGTCCTGGAAAGTTTTGATATTGATAGAAACTACAACTTGCTCCATTTTTTTGGATAACATCAGCAGCTATTTGATCTAGTTCCTTCGTGCTGATTCCAGGTTTAGTATATTTTCTAAGCTCGGCTTTGACTTTTTTTCAAATCGCACAAGCTTTAGAAATTCCTAATACTTCTTTTTCACTTTTAAGGTAAATCATTATTTTAACTTACAAATTTCCTTTATTTGGTTAATTGCATCTTCAAACTTATCATTTCTTATAGCATGTAAGATGTTCATATCTCTACATGCATCAATTAATGGTTGGTTTAAAGACATATATGTCTTGTAACGTTCAACGACAACTGATTCCTGATCGTCGTTTCTTTGTACTAGTAAAGAACCATCTTTATCACAAGTATTTTCTACTTTTGGTTGCTTGTAATAAACGTTGTAAATTTCTTTACATACTGGGCATACTCTTCGCCCAGTAATTCTTTTGATTATTTCATCTTTATCTACTTGAACATCGATAGCATAATCAATTTTTACTAGCTTATTTAAATAATCTAATTGTTTTACATTTCTTGGATAACCATCAAAGATAATGTTGGCATTAGGATTGTTGATTTTTAAGATTTCTTGTCTAACTACTTCGTTAGTTGTGTCATCATCAACAAGCTTACCACTTAACATAATTTGTTTTAATTGACTAGCAAGTGGTGTATCTTGTGCCATTGTTCTTCTAAATAAGTCACCAGTAGAAATATGGATAAATCCATATTGTTCTTTTAAGTAGTTAGAAATACTACCTTTACCAGAACCTGGTGCTCCTAATAAAATCATTATCATAATTGTGTTACCTTCTCACTTTCTTGTTCTTGAGCAGAATAGTGTGATTGCTCAATATTTCTTCTTGTCACAACATAACCAGAGGTTGTTGTTGCTGATTTAACAGCTGCTCATAATTCTAGACTAGCAGTTACCATAATGATAATACCTGTACCAGACAAGCTCATTCCACTTGGAATTCCTGTGGCAAGAGAAAGAATATATGGAATAGATGCAACGATTGCTAAGAATGGAGCACCAATCCAGTTAATTCTAAACAAGACTCTTGTAATGTGTCTTTCAGTATCTTCACCCATTCTTATTCCTGGAATAAACTTACCACTCTTTTCAAAATTTTCAGCTATTTGTTGAGGGTTGATTTGAATATATGAATAGAAGAAACTAAACAAAATAATCAAAACAAAGTATATTGCTACACCAACACCAGAGTCTAATGTTAATCAGTGGGTGATGAATTCTTTGGCTTCAAAGTTACTGTCAGGAATAAATTGAGCAATTGTTCCTGGAATAGTAATTACTGATGAAGCAAAGATGACAGGAATAACACCAGCAGCATTTAATTTAATTGGTAAATAAGGTAATTCCTTATTATCTTGAATCAAACCTTGTCCAGTTTGTTGGATTGGAATCTTTCTTGTTGAACCATTAATAAAGACAACAAGTAAGATGATGGCCACAAAGAATAATGTATATAAGATGCAACTTAACACAATTGTTACTTGGTTTGTTGATGCTAATTTCATACCAATAACATTAAATACGTTATTAAAGCTTGAGAATAATTGACCAACAACACCAACTAAGATTAATGTTGTTACACCATTACCTACACCACGTTTAGTGATCATATCACCAATGAAGATGGCAACATATGTACCAGCTGTTAATAAGAACAATAATCCAATTGCCCCTCCAGCTTGGTTAGCAAACAATCCATTGATAGATTGTTCACCAAAGATAGTAATACCTGTTCCTTCTCCAGAAGAGTTTCTAGAAAGGATTAAGGCTAATGTTGCATAAGCTTGAACAAAACAGAATGGTAATGTTAGTAATCTAGTTACGATTTCTAGTTTCTTCTTACCACGTTCACCGGCTTTAGCCATCTTAGCTAATGGTTTAATTAAATCACTAGATAATAGTTGAACAATAATTTGGGCCGTAATATATGGACCTAAACCAATAGCAAAGATAGACATGTGTTCAAGTCCACCTGCTGAAAGCAAGTTAAGCATTTCCACAAATGAACCTTGTGTACGATAACTTGCTGGTAAGACAACACCAGGTAGGGTCAACATTGATCCTAAGTGGTACAACACAATAAATGCTAGTGTGATTAACACAGCAGATAATACAGTCTTGTTAGTGAAAATAGGTTTAAAGATACCTTTAACCTTACTTCCAAAAGATGTGTTGTTTGTTTGTATGTCCATATTTATTATTTCTTGATTGTTACTTTACCACCAGCGGTAGTAATTGCTTTTTCAGCTCCTTTAGTAATTGCATCAACAATTACTTCAATTGGAGCTTTTAAAGCTTTTTTACCAGCAATAATCTTAATTGGATTCTTGCTAGTTTTGCTAATTAACTTAGCATCGATAAGTGTTTTTCTATCAACAACTTTCATGTTGCTAATTTGATCAGTTGTGAAAACAATTGGTCTGTTAGCAAAGTCATAGTTGTTAAAACCAACCTTAGGGATTTTTCTATATAAAGGAGTTTGACCACCTTCAAAGCCTTGTCTTACATTACCAGATTTTCTAGCATGTTGACCTTTTTGACCTCTAGTTGATCTTTTACCCATACCTGAACCATAACCACGTCCTAGCGTTTTAACTTTATGGTCTCTAGAGCCTTTTGTATATTTTAAATTATGTAATTCCATAGGCTATCTCCTTATAGTTCTGACACTTTCTTATCACGCATATTAGCGATATAAGCAGGTGTCTTTTGTGCTTTTAGACCGTTAATAGTTGCTCTAATCATATTAACAGCTGTGTTTTTACCTAAGTTCTTAGTATAAACATCTTTGAATCCTGCTGCTTCAATAACAGCACGGATTGCACCACCAGCAACAATACCTGTACCTTCAGGTGCTGGTTTTAATAATACTTTAGCAGCACATGATTTACCAACTACTTCGTGGTAAAGTGTGCCTTTTTTATTCATAGTTACTTTAGCAAGATTGTTTCTTGCATTCTTACTAGCTTTCTTCATTGCGTTAGGAATTTCTGCTGATTTACCCATACCAAAACCAACTGTACCTTTTTTATCTCCGATAACAACTAATACGCTAAAACGCATATTACGTCCACCTTTAGTTGTTTTAGAAATACGTTTAATGGCTACAATCTTTTCATTGAAACCATCAATTGGTTGTCTAGGTTTCTTAACAAAAGTCTTTTTTGTTTCTTTAGAATCTTTTGTTTCAGCTTTCTTTTCAGTAGCTTCAACTTTTGGTTGTTCTACTGGAGCTTGAGTTTTTACTTCGTTATTTTCCATGTTTTAATTCCTTTCCTAGAATTGCAATCCAGCTTCTCTGGCTGCATCAGCTAGTGCTTCAATTCTTCCGTGGTATTTGCTACCACCACGGTCAAAAGCAACTTTCTTAATGTTTTTAGCTAAAGCTTTTTTAGCAACATCTTGGCCTACTTTTTTGCAAGCTTCAACGTTACCTGATTTTAATTTAAGTTGGACAGATGATGAACTAACTAAAGTTACACCTTTAGCATCATCAAAGATTTGAGCAGTAATGTTTGCATTAGTTTTTGTAACAACTAATCTAGGTAATTCATTACCTTGTAATTTAAGTTTTCTAGTAATACGATTGTGACGTAATGTTCTAGCTTCTTTTCTTGTTTTAGAATATTTCTTCATAAATTACCTCTACTTCTTAGCTGTAGCAGATGCTTCAGCAGTTTTACCAACTTTACGAATAATGTGTTCAGTAGTGTACATTATTCCTTTACCTTTATAAGGTTCTGGTGGTCTTACAGCACGAACTTTTGCTGCAAATTCACCAACTACAATTTTGTCATAACCTGAAATTTCAATTTGAACTGCAGATGGACATACCACCTTTAGACCTTCAGGAATGATAAATTCTACTGGGTGGCTAAAGCCAATAGCTAATACTAATTTACCATTAGTAACAGCTGCTTTGTAACCAACACCAACAATTTTTAATTCTTTTTTGAAACCAGTATTTACTCCATGAATAGCATTGCTAAGGTTAGAGTTTACTGTTCCATGATACATCTTGGTTTGTTTTTCATTGTTAGCACGACTAACTTTGATATCGTTACCAACTTTTTCTACCTTAATTAGGTTAGCTGGATAGCTAACTTCTAATTGACCCAATGGGCCTTTCACCATTACTTTGTTAGTAGCAATATCAACTTGCGTACCAGCAATAATAGGAATTAATCTATTACCTTTATGACTCATAACATACTCCTATCAAATGTAAGCGATTACTTCGCCACCAAGATTGGCTTTTTTCGCATTTTTGTTTGTCATTACACCATGTGAGGTAGAAACCACAGCAATACCTAAACCATTTAATACTCTTGGCATATCTTCTGCTGAAGTATAAATTCTTAAGCCTGGTTTAGAGATTTGTCTTAAACCATTAATAGCAGGAATTTGGTTTTTGTATTTTAGGTGAATGATGGTAATTTGTCTTTTAGTCTTACCAGAATTTCTTATTGAATAACTAGCAATATATCCTTCATTCTTTAGAATTTCAAGAATAGAAGTAGTAAGGTTTGAAGTTTGAATTTTAACAGTAGCTAACTTAGCTTTGTTAGCATTGTTAAGTTTACTGATTAAATCAGAAATTGGATCCATAAACATAGTTTAGTTCTCCTTATCATGAAGCTTTCTTTACACCAGGAATAGCACCCTTATATGCTAATTCTCTGAAGCAAATACGACATAAACCATATTTTCTGTTTACACCGTGAACACGACCACATCTTACACAACGTGTATATCCACGAGTAGAAAATTTAGGTTTTCTGTTAGCTTTTACTCTTAATGATTTTTTTGCCATATCTTCTCCTTACTTCTTCTTTTGAATGAATGGTAAGCCAATAGCTTGTAATAAAGCTTTAGCTTCCTTATCATCTTCTGTGCTAGTTACAAAGGTAACATCAAAACCTCTTACACGTTTAATATCATCAAAGTTAATTTCTGTGAAGATGTTTTGTTCCTTAATACCTAAGGTAAAGTTACCATGTCCATCAAAACTGTTGTCTTTAAGACCTCTAAAGTCACGAATACGTGGCATAGCGATCTTAACTAGTTTTTCAACAAAGTTTCACATTGCTTCTTTTCTTAAAGTTACCTTAACACCAATTTCTTGGTTTTCACGTAACTTGAAAGTAGCAATTGCTTTTTTAGATTTTGTTTTGATTGGTTTTTGGCCAGTTATTAGTTGAATTTCGTTGTATAGTGCATCTAATAACTTAGCATCTTGAGTTGCATCACCAGCACAACTGTTGATAATAACCTTATCAAGAGTTGGAACTTGCATTGGTGATTTGTAGCCAAATTCAGCAGTTAGTTTTTCTGCAATTAGTTTCTTATATTTGTTTGTTAATTCATTTGCCATAACTAACCTCCTTATTTAGCTTTCTTGCTGCTACCAATTTCAGCACCAGTAGCTTTAGCAACTCTTACTTTCTTACCATCTTTGTTAACCTTATAGCTAATCTTGCTTACGCCACGAGCAGCTTTAGGTGTAACAAGAGCAAGTTTACATAAAGGAATTCAAGCTTCTTGTTCCTTGATGCCACCTTTTTCTTGGTTAGCACCAGCTTTTTTATGAACTTTAACTACGTTAAGTCCTTCTACAATAGCTTTGTTGCAAGTTGGGCAAACTTTCAACACTGTTCCTTCTTTTCCTAATAGTTTCCCAGAAATGATTCTAACTTTATCACCAGTTTTAATTCTTTGCATAAATTTAGATCCTTTCTATAGAACTTCCGGAGCTAAAGAGACAATTTTTGTATAGCCCTTGTCTCTTAATTCTCTTGCCACTGGACCAAAGATACGAGTTCCTCTTGGTGTTGGGTCGTCTTTAGCCTTGATTAAAACGCAAGCGTTGTCATCAAAAGCTAACTTTGTTCCATTTGGTCTTTTAATACCTTTTTTAGTTCTAACAATTACTGCGAAGAACATTTGGTGTTCTTTTACTGCACCAATTGGAGAACATTTTTTAACAGAGACTTTAACCACATCTCCGATGTTGCAAGTTTTTTGTCAAGAGTTACCTAGGATTTTAATTACTCCTACTTCTCTTGCTCCAGTATTATCTGCAACATTTAATCTTGTCATGAATTGAATTGCCATACTATTCAGCCTTCTTTACTACTTTTACAACGTAAAAGTGTTTTGTTTTACTCATAGGACGACATTCTCTAATTCTTACTCTGTCGCCTAATTTAGCAACTGAGTGTTCATCATGAGCAGCATATTTTTTATGCTTAATAACTAATTTCTTGTATAAAGGGTGGTTAAATTTTCTTTCCACTTCAACTGTTACTGTTTTGTTGTTCTTAGTTGAAACAACAACACCAGTTAAAGTTTTCTTAAACTTTTTAGTTTCCATGTTTATTTATCCCCTTTCTTTACTTCGACTGCAGCTGGTTTCTTTTCTTCAGCCTTAGCTGCAGGTTTCTTAGTTTGTTTCTTTGTATCTTTCTCATCTTTATTCATTAATTCTTGAAGTTTCTTTGGATCAAGAGAGACTGGTTTGTTTCCATGTTCAATGTCATACATTGTTACACCGTGAGAACCAATTGATACTTTATAACCACGGTTTGTTAGTTCTGTGAAAATCTTAGCAATTGTTTTTCTAATTTGGTTAACAACACTAATCTTTTCAATTTCACCAGAAGACATTTTGAATCTAGCTTCAACTAATTGGAATTTTAGTCTAGCTGCAATGGCACATAACTCTTCGTTGCTCATCTTAGCAAATTCTTTTTGTTGGAATTTCTTGTTCATTGCCTATGCCTCCTTCTTTTCTTCTTTAGCTGGTTCTGCCTTAGCAGCTTCAGCAGCAGGAGCAGCAGCTTGTCCTTCAGCAGGAGCTTGTTCAGCAGCTGGTGCAGCAGCAGCAAGTTTTGCTTGTTCTTCTGCAATTTCATCCATAATCTTTTTCTTACGTTCTTTTAGAACTACAGGCGGAAGAGATGGATCTCTTGCTACAACTTTTGTTTTAACATTAAGTTTATCACCAGCTTGTTTCAAAGCAAGTTTAGCTTCAGCTTCTGGCACACCAGCAATTTCAAACATTACTGTTCCAGGTTTAACTACTGCACATCAAATTTCTGGAGCACCTTTACCTGAACCCATACGTACTTCTAGAGGTTTTTTAGTTCTAGATAAGTGTGGGAAGATATTTACTCAAATTTGACCACATTTAGTTTTATCTGCAGCTTTAGCAAGCACGATACGTGCTGCTTCAATTTGGTGATCAGTAATTCAGTTACCTTTATAGTCAGGTTTGTTTTTACCGTGAAGGGCCATTAATCCTCATTCACCAAATCAAACTTGTTGATGACCTTTAGCATGACCTTCGTATCTAGTACGGTGAGGTTTACGATATTTAACACGTTTTGGTTGCATCATAATTATTCACCATCCTTTTTAGGTTGTGCTTTAGCAGGTGCTTCATTATTAAGTTTTAATACATTAGCACTTACTTCAACATTTCTTGGTCTTCTTCTACGTTTAGGATCAAATGGTTTCTTACCATCTTGTTTCTTAAAGTTTGGACTACGGTAGTGAGCATTTTTAAATACATCACCACGGTTAATTCAAACTTTAACACCAATTTGACCATATGTAGTGTGTGCTTCTTCTAAAGCATAGTCAATGTTAGCTCTGAAAGTACTTAAAGGAATAACACCTTGGCTGTAACCTTCTTCACGAGCCATTTCTACTCCACCAAGTCTTCCAGACACATTTGTCTTGATTCCCTTAGCATGAGCACGCATTGCTTTAGCAATACCCATTTTTTGAGCCACTCTAAAAGATACACGGTTTTCAATTGCATCAGCAATTTCTCTAGCAATAACTCTTGCACTTACTGCAACATTTTCATATTGAGCAATACTTAAGTTAACTTTTATTTTTCTACCAACAATTTTATTAACTGCTAGAATGTTATCTTTTTCATTTGCGTTGTTAGCACCAGAGATTAATCCTGGTTGACCAGCCTTAACAACTACAGTAATTGATTTTTGTGTACGATCAATTTCGATTTCAACAATTTGAGCTGTTTTATATTTATTAAGGAAGAACTTTCTTACTTGTTCATCTTCAATAATTCATCTAGCCGCTTGTTTGTTATCATTTGTTTCTCAACGAGAAATTCAATTTCTGTTGATTTGATATCTTAATGCGTTAGGATTTACTTTTTGTCCCATAATTATTTACTTTCCTTTGTAATAGTTGGCTTGCTTGTTGGTTTAGCAAGTGGTTTGTTAACAGGCTTAGATGCTGGTTTTTGTTCTTTCTTAGCCTTGTTAGCTATTTTAGCCTTGATAGCTTTTAGTTCCATTTGTCTTTCATTTGGATTATCAGATAAGACAATGACTAGATGAGAGTGTCTTTTTCTGATCATGTTGCTACTACCTTTAGCACGTGGCATAGCACGTTTAATTGTTCTACCATTATTAGCTACACAACTATATACATATAGTTTGTCACCATTCATATTGTGGTTATTTGTAGCATTAGCAATAGCAGATGATAATAGCTTTAATAGAACCTTAGCTGTTTTATCTGAACAGTGTTGTAAGATTGTTAAGGCTTGAGACACTTTCTTACCACGGATAAGAGCGCAAACTAATCCAGCTTTTCTACTTGAAACATGAACGTTTTCAATTTTAGCACTAGTTGTCATTATTTAGCTCCTCCTGTGGCAGCAGCTGCCTTAGCATCTTCAGCTTTGTTGTTTGATGAGTGTTGTTTGAATGTTCTAGTTGGAACAAATTCACCAAGTTTATAACCTACCATTTCATCAGTGACAAAGACATTGACAAAGTCTCTACCATTGTGAACTTGGAAAGTTAAACCAACAAAGTCAGGGAAGATTGTTGATCTTCTAGATCAAGTCTTGATTGGTTTTTTCTTTGCGTCTTTTTTTGCTGCTTGAACTTTTTTCATTAAGTTAGCATCAACAAAAGCGCCTTTTTTACTACTTCTTGACATATTAGTTCCTTTCTATTTTCCGTTTCTTCTTCTAACAATCATCATGTTAGATGCTTTCTTTTTGTTTCTAGTCTTAACACCCATGTGTCTCTTACCTCAAGGTGTTCTTGGTGCATCCTTACCAACTGGTTGACGACCTTCACCACCACCGTGTGGGTGATCGTTAGGGTTCATCGCACTACCACGAACTGTTGGTCTGATACCCATGTGTCTAGACACACCAGCTTTACCTAAGTTAACTAAGTTATGATCTAAGTTACTTACGAAACCGATTGTTACACGACACTTATTATTAATTTTTCTAACTTCACCACTAGCTAATTTAACTAGCATGAATAACCCAGTTTCATCTTTACCTAAAACTTGAGCTGAACTTCCTGCTGATCTAACAAGTTGTGCACCATGACCAGGGTTTAGTTCAATATTGTGAACAAATGTACCTTCAGGAACATTTTGAATTTCTAAACAGTTTCCTACTTTAATATCACATTTAGGGTTAGAGATGATTTCATCACCAACTTTAATACCGTTTGGTGCTAAGATATATTTCTTAGTTCCATCAGCATAACATACTAATGAGATGAAAGCAGTTCTGTTTGGATCATATTCAATTGATTTAACAATTGCTTTAATTCCGTCTTTATTTCTCTTGAAATCAATTTCACGGAATTTTCTCTTGTGTTGTCCACCATGATGTCTTGTTGTAATAACACCACGTGCATTACGTCCAGATTCATTGTGAACAGAAGATGTTAAAGCCTTGTGTGGGATAGACGTAGATAATTCTTTTTTGTAATCAATAGTAACATATGTACGTTTACCACTAGATCTTGTCTTTTTATATTTAATTGCCATAGTCTACCTCCTTAGTGATTTTTGTTTGTTTGTTTTCTTCAAGCAGTTTTCTTGTCAGAAGTTTCGATTTTTTCGTCCTTCTTAATTTCTACTGCTTGTTTTGAAACTTCTTTAGCTACAGGTTTTTCAACTTCAGTTGCTCTAACTGTTGCTTTTTCACCTTGCGCTTTAGCTTTAGCTTCAAATTCTTCTTTAGATACAGAGATATCTTTACCCTTTGGTAAAGTAACATAAGCAATCTTAAATGCTTTTGTGTATCCTGGGTGTAATGTTCCAGTTCTTGTTGCTACTGACTTTCTAACCATTGTAGTAACAGCTTCTGGAGTAATATCAAAGATAGCTTCAAAAGCCATAGCAATTTCTTGCTTGTTTGCTTGTCTATTTACGATAAAAGCATATTTCTTTTTATCTTCAGCTCTCTTTGTATAACTTTTTTCAGTTAAATAAGGACGAATAATTACATTAGTTAATTCCATAATTATTTACCTCCTAACATTGCTTTTGCAGCATTAGCACAGAAAATTAATTTCTTTGCTTTTAAAATATCTACTACTGATACTTGTTCAACTAACTTCGCATCAGCTTTGTTGATATTTCTTGTAGACATAATTGCTTTCTTGTGTTTTGGACAGAAAACAAATAGAATACGTTTATCAGCTATCTTTAAAGTTTTTAATAGCTTAGCATAATCTTTTGTTTTTGCTTTTTCTACAGCTGCATTATCAAGAATGATAATGTCTTTAACTCTTTGGTTTAATGCAGAGATGAAAGCTAATTGTGAAACTTTCTTGTTAACTTTGTGACAATAGTTTCTATTTGGTTTTGGTCCAAAGACAACGCCACCACCTACATAGTGAGGGTTTCTAATAGAACCTTGACGAGCATTACCTGTATGTTTTTGTGGAACTGGTTTCTTACCACCACCACGAACTTCAGCTTTAGTTAAAGTTGAATGAGTGCCTTGTCTTTTTCCAGCTTGTTCAGCAATTACTTGATCAAATAGTGCTTGCTTAGCAACTTTTGCATCAGTAATAGCTTTAGCAATTTCAAATTCACCAACTTGTTTGTTTGTAAGATCAATAATATTTAGCTTTGCCATAATTATTTACCTTCCTTTGCTGGTGCTGGATTCTTAGCAGCTTCAGCTTCTGCTTTAGCAGCAGCTTTTTCTTCTTCTGCTCTTGCAACGGCAGCAGCTTCTTTAGCTTTCTTTTCAGCTTCAGCTTGTGCTGCTTCTTGTTTATCAATGGCAGCATTAGCTTCTTTAACTGCTTCTTTGTCTTGTAATACTTCGTTTTGTGCTTGGATGTCATCCATGTTTGCTTTAGTAATAATTTCAACAGGAGCAACTGCTTTAGTTCTCTTTACTGAATTCTTAATGAAAACTGTACCATCAACATTTCCTGGAATAGCTCCAAAGATTGTAATAGTATTGTCTCTTTCATTAACATACAAAACTTGTAAGTTTTGGATTGTTACTAATTCACAACCATAGTGGCCTGACATTCTTTGACCTTTTCTAACTCTTTGTGCTTGGCTACCACCACGACCCATAGCAATAGATCCTTGGTATCTGTGTGGTCATCCTGCACCATGGCTTAGTGGTCCAATTTTAAAGTTTCATCTTTTAATAGCACCAGTAAATCCATGACCTTTTGTTGTTCCTTGAACATCAACAAATTCTCCAGGTTTAAATTGACCAACTTTTAGTTCGTCGCCAACTTTGTAACCTGTTACATTTGCAAATTCATGAATTTCCTTGTAGTTCTTATCAGACTTAACTGCTTTAAACACACCAAGTTGAGCTTTATTTAATTTCTTTGCTTCAACACTGTCAAAGCCAACTTTAACTGCTTTGTCTTTGACTTGAATAACCCTGTTAGGTTCACAATATACAACAGTAGCAGGTCAAACCTTACCAGTTGTATCAAATAGTTGAACCATTCCCAGTTTCTTTCCTAAAATACATCTCATATTCGTTGCCTCCTATAAAACGATTTGGATTTCAACTGAAGAAGGAATGCTTAATCTCTTTAAGCTATCCATAACTTTAGGGTTAATGTTACTCAAAACGATTAAACGTTTGTGAGTTCGCTTTTCAAATTGTTCCATTGAAGGTTTATTTACGTGTGGTGCACGACAAATAGTAAAGATTTCTTTACGTGTAGGTAAAGGAATAGGACCCTTAATGTCACAATTGTTATTTCTTGCGATTTCAATTATTTTCTTAGTTGATTGATCAAGCGTAGCTTGGTCGTAAGAAAACAATTTGATTCTCAATTCTTGTTTCATAACATTTCCTTTCGGTTTCTTTCTTTGTTCACTATTGATTAGTCTAATGACAACACTTTTTGGTGTATCACATTTCCTAAAATAGTTTATATATTATATATACAATTGAAAAAAATATATAAATTTTTAAAATTATTTATTTTTAATGAAATAAATAGGGTAAATACACAGGCACTTACCCACAAGAATCCCACATAAAATTAGTAAAATTAAAAACAACCTAAAGGTTGTTTTTAACTTCTATTGGGGCTATTTTTCCCGCATAGTATGATCATAGCTTGTCTTTTCTGTATACATTTAATACTTCTAATGGTACATAAATGGTTGTACTTGACTTGCATCCAGAAACTATTTCACCATCAACTTCAGGTGGGGTTAAAGCTTCAAGTGTGATAGAGTCAAGATCTGAATCACAATAGAAAGCACGATAACCAATTCATTCTACATTACTTCCCAAATCAATTGTTTTCATGTCGCAGAAGGCAAAAGCTTCATCACCTAACAAACGAATTTTTTGTTGTTTATGTAAAAGTATATTTTTACAAGAGCAAAAAGCTCGATTACCTATTTCTTCTAATACTGGTTCATCTTCTTCGTTATAGATGTTCATCCCACTACAATAGTAAAATGCATCACTACCGACTTTTTTAACACTAGGCATTTTAAAGTCATAGAGTGTTGATAAACTATAAAAAGCATTTTGTCCAATTTCGATAATGTTGTTTGGTAAATAACATGATGATAGTTGAGTAATACCACTGTTTATCGCAAAATAATCATCAATTTTTGTTACAGGAACATCTAACAAAGTTTTGTCAATGTCCTCTGCATTGATATTTATAACATCTGATTTAGCTTGAGATAATGCTCAACCTTCATCTAATGATTTTCTTGTGTAAATTCAATCATGTGTTCCCTTGCAAACAAAACCGTTTGCAATTTGAACATTTAATTCAATATCATCAATTGCTTCAGGATTTAGGTTGCTTGTTGCTTGAATTGTTAATTGATAAGTTGTTTCATATGCTTCTGTTATATCTTTTGACATCATTAACTGAGCTGAATGTTCATTTCAATCAATTCAAAATAAGTCATGATTTAATTCATCTTTTGTTCTTCCTGTTTGTTTTGTTATTTTTCAAGAGCAATCTTTAGATACTAAAGATTCATCATAGCCTTCTTTATATGGAACAATATCTAATGAATAGTTCCCAGATGATGTTCTAAACAATATTGGATGTGATGATTTTGTTTTGATAGTAATTCTATCTGGGCTTAAATAACCTTGATCAGTGATTTCCACACTAAATGTTTTTACTCTTGATTTAATATTTCCACATTGAGCATAAACATGAAATGTATTAGTTAATGATTTTGTTTGAGCACTTATCTCAATACATTTATCTTTATTAATTTGTATTCAATCAGGTGGATCTAAATTCTTATCTGTTGTCAAAATGATATCTACTGCTTTAGAAACTTTTTCTCCTTTCTTATTAAAGCAAACAATATCAATAGGTTGACTTGAGACATATGATTGATTGATTCCTATTTTTATTTTTTCTTCAGGTAAATCAATCTTAATTTCTGCTAATTGACTATAGTCAGTGCATGAAACTGCAGCGACTGGTATTGCGGCTGTTGTTATGATAGCTCCCGCAAAAACTAATAGTTTTGGTAATGTAATATTCTTCATATATACATATCGACCAAAAAAAATAAAAATTTAGGAAATATTTTCAAATACTTCCTAAATTATGATGAAATGTGGAGTTACGACGAAATTATTTTACGGCTGTAACGTCAATTTCTACTTTTGCTTGCTTAACCATACCAGCAACTTGGACACAAGCACGAGCTGGTTTGTGGTCACCAAAATATTGAGCATAAATTAAATTACAAGCAGCAAAGTCTTTTAAATCTGCTAAGAAAACATTACACTTAACAACATTTTCTTTAGCATATCCTGCTTCTTTTAAAATAGCATCAATGTTTTGGAACAATTGTTTTGTTTGTTCTTCAATTGTTTCTCCAGCTAAATTTCCTGTTGATGGAACAATTCCTAATACACCTGATACATATAATGTATTACCTGTATCAATTGCTTGACTATATGGTCCTAATGCTGCAGGAGCATTAGATGAACTAACTACTTTCATGATTTTCTCCTTTTTGATTTAGCATGAGTTAATTTTTGATAGATTTGAGTAATAGATTTATCAGAATCAGCAATATAAACATTGATGATGTCAGATAGTAAAGATGAGATGTCAACAATCTTTAATCCATTAATTCCTAATGAATATACTTGGTCTAAACTGTTAGTAATGTATAAACCATCAATATATTTGTGTTTCAATGCATTGTTGAATCTTTCTACAGCATCTCTTGAGAATAAACCATGAGTTGCTCCAGCAAAAATCTTCTTTACGCCTTTTTCTTTTAACGCTTTACAAGCAGCTACTAAAGTACCACCTGTATCAATCATATCGTCAATAATGATAGCGTTCTTACCTCTAACATTACCTAATACGTTTGTTATTTCAGCTTTATTTGGTTCAGGTCTTCTCTTATCTAAGATAGCAACTGGTAAGTTGTAAATTAGTGATAAGTCTCTAGCTCTTTTAACTGATCCATAATCAGGACTAACAATTACTGTATTTTTAACTCCTGATTCCTTGATCATGGCTGCAAGTACTAAATAACTTGCAGAGCAAGTATCTACTGGCACGTCAAAGAAACCTTGTGCTTGTGTAGAGTGTAAATCAATGATTGTTACTCTAGTAGCTCCAGCTTTTTCAACTAAGTCAGCAACTAACTTACAAGTAATTGGTTCACGACCAATTGTCTTACGGTCTTGTCTTGCATAACCATAGTAAGGCATAATTACTGAAATACTCTTAGCACTAGCACGTTTGAATGAATCAATAGCAATAAGTAATTCCATTAAGTTTTCATTAACTGGTTTACTTGTTGATTGAATAACAAACACGTGTTTGTTTCTAATTGAGTTAACTGATTTAACCATCGTTTCACCATCAGCAAAATGTTTAATTTCTACTGGTGCAACTGGTAATCCTAAATGTTTTGAAACTTTTTTACCTAGTTCTTTGCTAGCTGATAAAGCAAACAAAACATTTCTTTTACTTCTATCTGTCATATTCCCCATCCTATAGAACAATTATAAATTAAATATAAAAAAAATAACTACATAGTAGTTATTTTTATATTAGCCTAGAATTTTGTTTAGTCAAGCGCTAAATTTCTTATCTTCAGGATAGATATTATTAAATGCTCTTTCAACATAATTTGCTATCTTATCAAATAGATCTTCACCAGAGTATTCTAGATGAGAATAATCGTTGAAATAGTGGGCATAGATAGCATTCATTATTTGATTAGCTAATTGTTCTTTACTTGTTTCCTTAAAAAATAATGCTGCTAACTTATCTTGAACTTTAAATAATTGTTCAAAAGCTTGAAGAGAGAAATCTTTTGATGTATCAATTTTAAAGCTTTGATTTGTTATTGTATTGTGATAATCAAAACTATGTTTTACTTCGTAATCTTTAAACATATTTAGATAAGTAATTTTCATTTCATTGCTAATTGAATCATCTAATAAAACTTGATTTAATTTGATAAAATCAGTGTTAGTTAAATCTTTACCAAAACGTTCAAAAATTTTATCTAAAACAGCTATTTCATAACCTTCGGAATTAAACATTTTAATTAGAGTGTTTTTATCTGATTTATTCAATTTTAAAGATCATTCATTTTGATTTAAAAACTTCTCTAATAAATGAATCTTTTCATTAATATCATTTTGTTCAGCAAGACTATATAAAGGATTTTTTAGTTCAGACTTTAATAAAGCTAAAGCTTCGCTTTCTTTTTCAGCTTTAATTAATCTTTCTGTTTCTTTTAAAAGTTCTTGTAAATTACTTGCCATAATAATTCTTTCTTTTTGGTTTATTGATAATCTTTTCTAATTGTTTAAATAGGTCTGAATTAAAGACGTGTTGGAATGACTTTGTTTGCAATTTTTGAATAATATCATCCTTAACATCTAGTGCTTTATTAATTAGCTTTTTAGGATAAAGCATTTGGTTTGCATGCGCTTCAAATTCTTTTTCGTCTAATACTCTAATAACTTCAATTTGACTATTAACATCTACTACTCTGACATCTAAATCTAAATCTATATATTTAATTGCATCTTCCTCAAAAATATAAGGTGTAGCAACATTAAAATAATAAATTATTTTGTTCTTTTCATTTATGTTAATAAATAAATTGTATCACTCATCCTTAAAAATTACTCATAAGGAATCTTTTTTAGAATAAGAATGATAAAACTTTTTATTTTTAGCTTGACTAATTATTCGACAATTTTGTAGGTCTAAAATTAGGTATTTATCATTTTCAAAAATTACCCTAGGAAATTCAAAAGTTCGATATAGAGAACCGTCAAATTTGTAGGCATGAACCGCAAGTTTGTGGTTAATTTTCATAAGGAGTAACCCTCCTTGCTTTCATTATATAGAAATAAAAAAGAAGGAAGTCCCTTCTTTTTTTATAGTTGTTGTCCCTTTTTGAATTGGGCATCATATAGTTTGTAGTAAAAACCACGCTTCTTCAATAATTGTTGGTGTGTTCCTGATTCCACAATTCTTCCTTGTTTTAAGACTAAGATATTATCAGCATTAACAATTGTCGATAATCTGTGAGCAACAACGAAACAAGTTTTACCAGTCATTAATTTATCCATTGCTTTACCAATTAATAATTCAGTCTTCGTATCGATTGAACTTGTAGCTTCATCTAAAATAACAATCTTTGGTTTAGCTAAGAATGCACGAGCAATTGTTAATAATTGTCTTTGACCAGCAGATAGGTTAGAACCATTATCTTTTAATATAGTGTTATAACCCATTGGTAATTGCATGATAAAGTCATGTAAGTGGGCTTCTTTAGCGGCTGCTACTATTTCTTTATCTGTAGCATCTAGTCTACCATATCTAATGTTATTCTTAACAGATTCAGCAAATAAGAATGTATCTTGTAAAATAACAGCAATGTTTTGTCTTAGATATTTTCTTGAGATCTTTTCTACAGGAACATCATCAAACAATAACTTACCTTTATCTGGATCATAGAATTTAGTTACAAGGTTAGTGATTGTTGTCTTACCAGCACCGGTTGGACCAACAATTGCTATTGTTTGACCAGGTTTAACCACAAAGTTTAGATCTTTTAAAATCATCTTACCTTTTTCATAACCAAATCAAAGATGTTTAGCTTCTACCTTACCTTTTAATTCAGCTAATGGTTTAGCTTCAGGTAAATCTTGTTCTTCTTTAGCGTCTAATATTTGGAATACACGTTGTGCACCAGCAACAGCATAGAAGACAAAGCTAAAGCTTGAAACTAAGTTATTAAATGATTCGGCAAAGTTTCTAGCAAAGCTTGTAAAGACAATTAATAAGGCAGCTTTATCAAATCCACCAACATGGATATTACCAATATAGAAATCAAATACAGATTGGTCAATTAATCATGTAGGCATTCCTAATGCTAACAATAAACCAAATCCTAATGCACAAATAACAAAGATGGCTATTCTTGTTAAGAAATGGTTGATAGGCATCATCATATTACTTGCTGTTTGAGCAAATAATGAATTCTTAGTTAATTCTCTATTAACAACGTCAAATTCTTCTAGACATTTGTCTTGCATTCTAAATAAAGAAATAATTTTTGTTCCTGAGATCTTTTCTTCAGCATAACCATTTAATTTAGAAATAGAGTTTTGTTGTTTTAAGAATGCTGGTTGAACTTTCTTAACAATAATAATGTTAGTTACTACCATGATTGGCACTGCAATCATAGTAACACATGCTAGATATCAGTTAATCAAGAACATTACCAAAGAGTTCATTAAAATCAATGAACTATAGAAGAAGATACTTGATAAGTTTTCTGATGTTAATTGTGAAATGTTATCAATATCTGATGACATTCTAGTCATGATTTCACCAGAAGGTACTACATCAAAGAATTTAACTGGTAATAAATGTAGCTTTTGTAATGTACTACGTCTTAATCCATACATTACCTTTTCGGATACCTTGGCCATCCATATACCATGGAATAGGTAGGTTATTTGTGAAAAGACATACACACCAAGCATGCATAAGCATATACCTAAGAATTGTTGTCAGTTAGCAATTAGGAATTCTTTAGCTACTGCTGGATCTTGTTCAGTAAAGAAGTTACTATAGATAACACAAATACAGAAAGTTGTGAACGTAATCATCGCTGCTTCTATGATTGACATTACTATAGTAAAGATCATTACTGGTTTTTGATTAGAGAATAAATGGAACATTCTTCTTAAATTGGTTCCAAATTGTCCACGTGAGAATTGAGGTCTTTTAGTTTTTTGAATTCTAGGCATAATTACTTAGTTAGACCCTCCCTTCCCATTTGACTTACAACGATTGATCGATATAGTCTATTGCTCTTTCTTAGAGTATCATGGTTACCATATCCAACAATTTGACCTTTTTCCATTACAACAATGTGGTCACAGTCTTTAACAGATGAAATACGTTGAGCAACAATGATAGTTGTCATACCTTTCATTTGTTGTCTAATGTTAGCTTGAAGTTTAGCTTCAGTTAACATATCTAGAGCTGATGTTGAGTCATCTAATATTAGAATATTAGGTTTCTTTAATAGTGTTCTAGTAATACACAATCTTTGTTGTTGACCACCAGAGAAGTTTCTTCCACGTTGTTCAACAACAGCATTTAGTTTGCCTTCTTTTTCGTTAATGATTTCATCAGCACAAGCAATCTTTGCTGCATTCATTAACTCTTTATCAGTAGCATCTTGTTTACCATATAGAAGGTTGTATTTGATTGTTCCAGAGAATAAAATACGTTCTTGTAGAACAACACCAACATTGTCTTGTAAACTGTCTAATTCAATTTCATTTACAGGAATACCACCAATAGTTACACTACCAGCATTATTTTCTTTTTGTAAATCATATAAACGAGAAATTAAGTTAATTAAAGATGTCTTACCAGAACCAGTTGGTCCAACAATACCAACCATTTCCCCTTGTTTAATCTTTAAATTAATATTTCTTAAAACAGGTTTTCTTGCATTTTCAAAATATTTAAAGTTAACATTTTTAAATTGAATGTCTAAATGTTTAGGATTTAATTTTCTAGCATCTTTACTATTTCTAATGCTTGGTTTCATTTTTAATAGTTTAAGAACACGGTAGCATGATGGTTGGGCACGAACACAGTTAATAATAACCATACATGAAATTAATACTGATGCTAATGTAACCATTAGTAAGTTAAAGATTTCATAAATTTTACCAACTGAGCTAATGAATTGTAAGTTGTCGTTAATAACAGTAGCACCAGCGATCATAAAGATAGATGCACCTGCAGCATTCATTATTGAGTTAATTAATGGAAGAATGCATGCAAAACCAATTCATGCTTTTGTATTTTGTTTTTTAAGTCTCTTATTGTAAGTGTCAAATCTTTCTGCTTGTTTTTCTTCAAGACAGAATGATTTAATAACTCTCATACCTAGAACGTTTTCACGTACAACTACGTTGGCATTATCAATTTCATATTGAACACGTTCAAAGGCAGGAACTACAACTTTAGCTACAACAACAAATCCTAAAATGATTAGTAGCATGATGCCTAAGAATAACATACCAAACATTCAGAATCTAACGAAACTTGTTATGATTCCATAGAAGAACATAATTGGTGCTCTAATAAACAAAGCTAAAGCTAGCTGAACAGCAATTTGATACTTTTGAACATCGTTGGTTATTCTTGTAATAATACTTGATGTTGTAACTTTATCAATATCACCAAATGATAATGTTGATGCTTTATAAAACATATTGTGTCTAACTGTTTCAGCAGACAACAATGATGCTTTAGTACCAATTCAAGAACCTAAAATACCAAACACTAATGCTAAAATTGCATTCATCATTAACATGCTAGTAGCAAGTCAGAATAAACGTAACTCTTCAGGAGTTGGCGTAGTTTCAATTGGTGTAACAATAATAATTATGTCAGACAACATAGTTGTTTGAAGACCTTCAAACACACCTTGTAAAGCAACAAAAATTAGCGCTAAAACCGCTAATACTTTAGTTTTTCTGTTAGACATTTTAAATAATCTAAACATATGTTACCCAATATTTTTGATACTTATTATATTAAAAAATATAATAAACTATAATACATTTAATGTTCACGTAGCTCAATTTTGGATAGAGCAGTAACCTCCTAAGTTACAGGTTGACCGTTCAACTCGGCCCGTGAACGCCATTTAAAAAATAGGGATTTCCCTATTTTTTATTTATGAATTCAATAATGTCAGCATAGACTTTTAATTTAGTTGAAGGCTCGTTTAAAATTTCATGTCTTGCACCTTCATAAATTTTTAAATCAACATTTTGCAAACCTATTTTTTTGTAATATGCAAATAAATTCTTTGTTGATTTGGACATTGAGCCAACCGGATCTTTTTCACCAGAAATTATTAATAAAGGTTTTGTTTTAGAGATTTTTTTAGCTGATGATTTTTTATAAATGTGTCTAAAAGCATTAAACATATTAAAGTAGAATTGTCTACTTAATGGTTTGCCATTAAATTCATCTGCATAATATTTTTCTACTTCTTTTGCATCTGTATTTAATCAACTACCACTTTTAACTTGTTTGTTGTAATTTCCGTAGTTAATCTTTTCAATTATTTTGGCTGGTTTATCTTTTCCTAACAATTTTAGTTGTCAAGCTAATATTAAACCAAATTTAACATCTGCTCTATTCTTCATTAAAGCAGAACCACAAATAATTGCTTTGTCATATTCTTGACATTGAGTAATATACTCTTGAGCAATAAATGATCCGTAGCTGTGTCCGAGAATATATAAAGGTAATTTATATTTATCTTTTAACATCTTACTAAAGAAGATTTCATCTTTTAGCGTATCATAAAAGACATCTTTACCTTTATATGTTCCTAATTTACTGCCTTTTGCTGTTTTGCCATGAGCTCGATGATCATCAGCAAAAACAATAAAACCGGCTTGGTTTAATGTTTTAGCTAAATCATTGTAACGGTAAGCGTGTTCTGCCATACCGTGAAAGATTTGAACAATCCCTTTGGGATTTTTTACATCATTTCATTCATAGCAAAAAATTTCTTGACCGTCAAAGCTTTTGACAAAATCTGCTTTCATTATTTTTCTGCTAAATAATCAGCAAGTGCTTTCTTAAAGTTTGTTAAGTTAGGTTGGTAAGCACTTGGACTTGTTCTTGGTTTATATGTTTTAATAACAGGGAATCTAACTTCAGCAATTGAGTTGTAAACTCCAGTTGCTAAACTTGTACAGATAATAGCACCCATACATGTTGATTCCATATTCATAACTGCAATTTGTTTTTGTGTTAAGTCAGCAAACATTTGCATTAAGTGTCTGTTGCCACTTAAACCACCATCAACATGGATTGGTTCTGTATCTGATAACTTAATATCTTTAGATAAAGCTTCATAAACTTCTAAGTTTCTGAAAGCTATAGTTTCAAATACTGCTTTAGCAATTTGATCAGATGGAGTATCAATCTTAAAGTTTAATACTTTCATACTTGTATTCATTTTTCAGTATGGAGTACCAATACCAAACATACCAGGAATAATGATGATGTCTGTCTTTTCACATTTTTCTGCCATCTTAGTTAATTCATCAAAGTCATGTGCAATATTATTCTTAAGTGCTTCGCCTAATAAAATACCACCACTGAAGACAGTTCCTTCTAATGCATATGAAGTTTCATGCTTTAATTCACTAGCAATAGTAACTAAAGTGTTATTTTTACCTTTATATGCTTTAGTTCCTGTGTGAGCCATCATAAAGCATCCAGTTCCAAATGTTGCTTTAATGTTTGCTCTCTTGTAACATCCTTGTCCTAATAATGATGATTGTTGATCAGCAATTAGTCCGGCAACCTTGATATGTCCGCCTAATAATGTGGTTGTTCCAACTTCAGCATCATTAGCTACAGGTTTAGCTAAGATCTTTTCAGGAATGCCAAATAATTCTAGTAATTGTTTATCTCATTTACCTTTGTGAATGTTAAACAACATTGTTCTACTTGCATTTGTTACATCAGTAACAAAAGCACGACAATTAGTTAAACGGTAAACTAAATATGTTTCCATTGTACCGATACATAAGTTGTTAGCACGGTATGCTGCCTTAACAGCATTGTTGTTTTGTAATAATCATTTAATCTTAGTTGCTGAGAAATAAGATGTTGGAATTAATCCTGTTTTTTCTCTAATTTCTTCTGCAACATCTCCAACTAAATTTTCTTGACAGAATTTAGCTGTTCTTCTACAGTTTCAGTTAATTGCATTGCATAGTGGTTCTCCACTATCTTTCTTTCATGCAACAATTGTTTCTCTTTGGTTAGCAATACCTAATCCATGAACTTTTTCTGGATTGATACCTTTCATTACTTTCTTTAAGCAAGCAATGGTTTTTTCTCAAATATCTTTTGCATCTTGTTCAATCCAAGTTGGTCTTGGTTTCTTAAGTGCAACAGCTTCACGTTCTACTCTTTTGATTTTTTGTCTTTTTGTGTCATAAAGCATTACACGAACGCTTGTAGTGCCTTCATCAATTGTTAAAATAAATCTCTTTTTCATACACTAATATTATATTAAAAATAAAAATAGGATTTATCCTATTTTTATATCTTCGTATGGATATTCAATATCATTGAAGTGAGGATGGAACCTTGTTCAAGATAGTAATGTGTTAATTACACCCAACTGACCAACGAACATGAGTATTACCAAATATAGTAATCCTCATCATTGAGTTACAGATGTAATTCCAGCTGACAATCCCACAGTACCGAAGGCAGAAGCGCATTCAACCATATATTCAGAGAATGAGAATCAAACACTTGGAGTCTCTGCATATTCAGGTGGAATTGGTGTTGCAGATTTAACTACAACTGCACCAATTAATAATAACACAAGTGAGATGATGAAAATCATGAATGATTGAGCAACAGTATCTTGACTAATTCTTCTCTTGAAGAAGAAGACGTTCTTTCTACCACAAAGCTTACATCAAATAGTTACACAGATAACGGCAAGAGTTGTTGTTCTAATACCACCGGCAGTT
Source organism: Mycoplasmoidaceae bacterium (assembly GCA_049177155.1). Taxonomy (GTDB): domain Bacteria; phylum Bacillota_I; class Bacilli_A; order Mycoplasmatales; family Mycoplasmoidaceae; genus Hennigella. The sequence goes on from CP185407.1 coordinate 590,212, forward strand.
GAACATGGTGAAGCACCAATGAACATTAAAATAACAAGCACTCATTTTGTTCCATCTGCAAAAACATTTGTCTTAACTGTTTCCATACCTAATGAACGGCAGTTAAATGTTTGGAAAATAATTGAGAAACATTTGTTTAACATTGGGTTCTTACCAAATTCACCAAATTGGTTTTGGTTACCAACAATTGTTAAGTCTTTCATCAAAATCAATTTACCTTGTTCAGAAGTAATTGCTAAACTTGAATAAGCTTTAGGATCAAGGAATTCTGTTAAGAATGTTCCACCTAATCCTATCACAGCAACAATAATATAAACAGTAATTGCAACTTTTGTATAAAGTGTCATTTTGTATCTTTGTTTTGTTGCTTTGCATTTAATCTTTTCAATAACATCAAATCAAACAAAGTGACCAAGACCACCAATGATTAATTCCATGATGATTAAAATTTGGAAAATAATACCTAAGTCATTTCTAAATGGTGCCATTGATGTTGCTGAAATGTTATCAAATCCAGCGTTGTTCATAGCAGAAACAGTTGTAAATAAACCAATTCATAATGAATAACCAAAGTTATGATACATTGGTAATAACTTATCGGTATTGAATGAAATACCTTGGAAAACAGCGTTTTGTGTTAATGTTGGGTCTAGTTGTGGTAAGAATTGTTGCTCATAGGCTGGAATGAAACAGAAACAAAATGCAAACATTACCATAAACACAACTTGTGTTGATAAGATGAAAATTAAAGCAACTTTAATAACATGGAATGATTGAGATAGTTTACTTCCACCTCTTTCAGCTTGCATGATGTAAAGTTGACCAACGTCAATCTTATCGTCTTTTTTCTTAAAGAAGTTTCACACATAGTAGAATAGAGCAACAACACCAATACCACCAATTTCAATTAAGAATAACAATACAACTTGACCACCAGCATTCAAGTATTCGTAAATGTTTACTGGCGTTAATCCAGTATCACTAAATCCTGAACAGGCAATAAATAAAGCTTTAACGAAGTTATAACCATTAACGTTTTCAAAACCGTTAAGTTGTACTCATTGACCGTTAATTAAAATTTTGTTAAGACAGAACGGTGCACATAATAAAAGTGCTCCGGTTAAAATGATGATTAAATATAAACGGAACAATCTTTGTGGTAGTGTCTTACCAACGACTACACGAACAACTTTTTTTCCACCCTTGACAAAAGCAGATCCGAGTCTTCTTAAAAAGCTTCGGTTCTTTATACTTTTACCGGTGTTGGTATCTATTGCGTTCATAGTTAAAAAATACCTACGACTATTATACTATTATATTATTTATCTAAATAATCTAACTTATGAGGTTCTAATTTTTCTAAAGATGAAAAATTAGATATATTAGCAACTTGGTATGCACAAATGGCTACACAGTTGCTTAAATTTAAGCTTCTAACATTCTTACTACTGGGGATACGAATTGTGTGTGATTTGTTAGCTACTAAAATTGGTTTTGGAATACCTGTTGATTCCTTACCAAACATTAGATAAATATCACCATTTTTCTTAGGTAATTTTATCTCATTTGGAAGGTGTTTTCCATAACGAGTGATGAAGTAAATTTGATCATCTTTTTTTAATGTTTTTGCAAACTCTTCATAGCAATCATGTTCAAACATTTTTAGGTGTTTTCAATAATCACAACCAGATCGTTTTACTAGTTTATCAGATAGCACAAAACCGTATGGTCTAATTAAATGTAAAATGGCATTAAAACCAACACAAGTTCTAGCAATATTCCCTGTGTTTTGTGGTATTTCAGGTTCAAAAAGTACAATATGTAATTTCATATGTTTAAAAGTATTATAATACTTTTAAGAGGTTATTAAAATGAAACAAAAAAGTTTAAAAGGAACAAAAACCTTAAAAAATTTAATGGAAGCTTTTGCTGGTGAAAGTCAAGCAAGAAATAAATATGATTATTTTGCTAGTCAAGCTAAGAAAGATGGATATAACCAAATTGGTGATTTCTTTACTGAAACAGCTTTAAACGAAAAAGAACATGCTAAACTTTGATACAAACTAATTAATGGTGGTTCTGTTTCATCTACAACTGTTAACTTAAAAGATGCAGCAGCTGGTGAAAACTTTGAACATACTAAAATGTATAAAAGAATGGCAAAAGAAGCTAAACAAGAGGGCTTCTATGAAATTGCTGCTTTGTTTGAAGGTGTAGCATCTGTTGAAGCTGAACATGAAAAGAGATATTTAGCTTTATTAAAGCTAATTACCTCTGGAAAAATGTTCAAAAAATCTAAAGTTATTGCTTGAAAATGCAATAACTGCGGAAAGATTGTTTACGCTAAAAGCGCTCCTAAAGTTTGCCCAGTTTGCAAACACCCACAATCTTACCAACAAGCAAAATGTAGTTGTTCATACTCGCTTGAAGGCTGCACTTGTAAATGCAACAAGTAATTAAAAAATAGGCATTTGCCTATTTTTTTGTTTCATCTGTTATCTTAGCATTTGCTTTAGCTTTAGCAATTGCTTCTTCCATTGCTTTTCTACTAGCTTCAGCATTTCTTAAAATTGCTTCATTATCCATTTTAAATTTAAGTTTAGCACAAATAGCATTAGCAATTTTTTGATCTAAGATAGTTTTTCTAATACTTTCCATTCGTTTAGGATCATTTAGAATGTCACGGATTGGATGGTTAGTTTCTTTATAGTAAGCATCAAGAGCATTTCTTAATTCAGTGTCATCTACAGTAATGTTTCATTCTTTTGATAAAACAGCAAATAGCATTTCTTTTTCAACCATTCTAGTTGCCATCATCTTAACATATTCAAATGGAGCTTTAGCTAATCTTGGATCATTTTTAGCAAATGCTTCAGCTATGTTCTTGATGTCTTTTTCATCAATCTTTATTTCATAACATGGAACAATAATGTGCATTGCTGCATTAAAAATATTGTCTCTAACAACCATGTTGTGAATTCTTTTGTGAATTTCTTGATCAGATAATTTATCACCAAATTCTTTTTTCATTCTATTGAAGTGAAAATCAACTGCTTGTTTATCAGCAACTAAACGATCAATAACTACTTCTTTAGAAAAATCTGGTTCTTTAATTTTCTTAATAGTTGTTGTGCTAGTAACTGTTGTATTGTTATCTTTTTTAATTTCTTCTGCCATAGTGTTCTCCTTTATTTACGACGTTTAAGGAAGATATTATCATATCCTTCATCTTGATATTCTTTAACTTTTTCTTTAAGTTTAGCTTTATCTTTTTCTAAAGATTCGATGGTTGAATTCATTTTCTTCATTTCATTTTTCATCTTTTCCATATCATCTTTATAAGACTTAACTATCTTATCATTGTTTTGAAGATATTCAATAACTTGATCAAAGAAAGCATCAACATCAACTGAATCATATCCAGAAAAAACTGCTTTTTTGAATTTCTTGTTGATAATTTCTTCTACTTTTTCTTCATTAGTCATTAATTGCTCTCCTTAACGCACTAACCTTATCAAGTTTTTCTCAACTTAGTCCTGATTTACCAAAGTGTCCGTAAACACTAGTTTGTTTGTAAATTGGACTTTGTAGTTTCAAACTCTTAATAATATTATATAGATCAAAATCAAATGTTTTTTCAACAGCTTTATAAATCTTATTTATAGAAACTTTATTTGTGCCAAAACAATCAATGTAAATTCCAATTGGTTTTGGTTCACCAATACAGTAATCTAATCTAACTTCACAACGGTCAGCAAGATCTGCTGCTACAATGTTTTTAGCTATGTAACGACAGAAATACGCACCAGTTCTATCAATCTTAGTTGGATCTTTACCACTAAATGCTCCACCACCATGGTGTGCTACTGATCCATATGAATCTACCATCACTTTTCTTCCAGTTAAACCTGTATCACCAATTGGTCCACCAATTACAAACTTACCATATTTATTAATGAATAATTTGCAATTAGTATTAAGTTTGTGTTTCTTTAAAATAGGAATAATAACTAATTGTTTTACATCTTTTCTTAATTTATCTAAGTTAACATTTTCTTTGTGTTGAACAGAAATAATAACTGATTCAACAGTTGGTTTTCTGTTGTCATATGAAATTGATACTTGTGATTTCATATCATATTTACAATATGATAATTTCTTATTTTTAATTAACTTTTCAATTTCTTTTAATAATTCATGAGCAACAACAATTGACAAAGGCATATATTCTTTAGTTATGTTTGTTGCATAACCAAATACCATACCTTGATCTCCCGCACCTAATTTGTTGTTTTCTTTCTTATTAACTAAGTTAGCAATATCTTCAGATTGTTTATTAATGTTAGAAATAATTGAAAAATCATTTTCTTCATAACCTAATGGTTTTAAAACTTGTCAAGCAACCTTAACAACATCTACATATCCTTTAGTTGTGATTTGTCCACCAATAACTATTAATCTATTGTGAGCAAACACTTCACAAGCAACTCTAGCTTGTGGGTCTTGTTTTAAACATTCATCTAATATTGCATCAGCAATTTGGTCACAAATCTTATCTGGGTGACCTAATCCTACTGATTCAGATGTAATAATCATTTTATTTTGCATATTTTCTCCTTTTACCAAAAAGAAAAACTCCTATCGTTACGATGGGAGTTAATGTTCATTATCATTCCCATCGTTCAAGCTTTAGCACTGTCCTTACGGATTTTGCTGGTGGATCAACGAGCTTGTCTCTCCCCACACTCTTTATGGTACTTACTATTATATATACAATATATAAAAACTACTTATTTTTTATTCTTGCATAAGCAGCAATCATAGCTGCATTATCATTTGTGTATTGTAATGTTGGATACAATACTTTAACTTTTTTGATTTGTGATAGTTTCTTTCTCAAAAGTTTGTTTGCAGAAACTCCACCACCAACTAATACCATTTTTGTATCTTTATATTTAGATAGATAATGTTCTAGTTTTCTAACTAAATCATTTGTAATTCATTCTAATGATGAACTAGCAATTACTTTTACAGGTACAATTTGCTTTTTCATTTTATAAGTGTTAATCATATTTAAAGCAGCAGTTTTAATACCAGAAAAAGTAAATGGTGCATCAACTGGTTTGTTTGGCGCTAATTCAATTAATTTCTTATTACTATAGATATTATCTATTGATATACCACCAGGATATGGTAATCCTAAAAATCTTCCTATTTTATCTAATGCTTCACCAGCAGCATCATCAATGCTTTCATTTAGATATTTAAAATTGTTAGGACTTGTTGCCCTAGCAATAAATGTATGTCCACCAGAAACAACTAATGATAAAACAGGAAATTTTAGTTGTTTAATATCATGATCAACAAAATAACTAAATGCATGTCCCATCATGTGGTTAATTTTAATAACAGGAATATTTAATAATGTTGCAAGCATGTTGGCAAACACTTTACCTACATGTAATGAACCGACTAATCCAGGTTCAGCTGTATAAGCAACGTAATCTAAATCTTGTAAAGTAAGCTTTGCTTCTTTTAAAGCTAGAGTACAAACTTTATCAATTTCACTACAGTGACTCCTACTTGCTAATTCGGGAACAATACCACCATATTTTCTGTGTTGTTTCATTGATGTAGAGGTAACATTAGAAAGCAGTTTGTTTCCTTTCATAATGGCAATAGATGTGTCATCACAACTACTTTCAATAGCTAAAATAACTTCTTGCTTAGCCATTATAAATTACCTTTCATATTATTTCAAGCTCAGTGTAAGTTAGAATTTTGCAATTGACTTAAAGTACGTCCAAATAATGGTTTGGCTGTAGGAACCTTCAAAATAGAAATAAATAATTGTTTTGATTCTGAATCAAATCCATCTCAATATTCAGAGTTAGGATTTGTTGCATAATCATAGATTGTTTTTAAAGGTGGAGTATAGTTTACTGTGTCTCAATTTTGCATTGATCAGTATTTATATCTATCTCCTTCCTTAGCATCAATATCTGTTGCTTTGCATCCATCTAGACAAACATCAAAGATAAGATTATGAATACGTTCTAGTTTTTCTACGTCATCATGATTCTTTTTATTAATAACTAAAAATTCAATTTCATTTAATGCTGCATCAGATGCAGGTTGAATATGCATTTGACTTCCAGAATATGGTTCAAACTCTCCTGCACCTAAAGCACTATATAAAGCGTCTCCTGATCACGTTATGGCACCAATATAACTGTTTGAACTATGATCAGCTAAGTTTCTTGAAATAATACCAGAGTCAGTATTTAGACTATATCAACCTTGTCTAGCTTTTTTAGTTAAATATGTTAATGTATCCATTAAGTCATATTGATCAGCATCATCAGGCATAATGTTTTCACCTGTTTCCATAATACGACTTATGTCATACATTGTTTTGGCGTCATCCAATAATCCAATTCTTCTTTTTGCAAATCTTTGATCTACATTCGGATTTTTAGGTCCTATAGAATAGAAAATGTCTTCTCAAGTTGGAGAAGTTGTTGGAGTTGTGGTTCCGTTTGTATAGAATGTTGCAACATCACCTTTGTAAACAAAATTTAGAGTTTGAGCAAAATATGGGACACCATAATCCAAAACATTAATACCAAACATTCCATTCATTTTTACAATTTCTTGTTTAACATCGTCAGCAAATAAACTCAATGCATCATCGGATGTTTTGATACCTTCAATATTAAATTGTTCTCAATCTATAGGTTCTAGCAATCCTTTTTTATATAAAGCAGCTAATTCATATCCCGATGGAGCAGCTACATCATAGAAACGCTTAAATTTAGTTTCAATCATTTCTGTAACTGTATATCATTGAAATTGAACATCATAAGTGTCAGCTAAATGGTTCATCAATGTTCCATCCATATAACTTTCAAAGTTAGCAAACTGAATCTTATGTAAATCTGAACTACAACTTGTTAAGCTTGTAAAAGCAAAAGGAGTAGTGCATACAATAACACTACCAATGGCTAAAGAGAATTTTTTATTTAAGAAGTTTGTCATAAATTCCCTTCTTCCATTTAACATTAGCGCTCCTACTCTTTTTAACTTTTCTTATAGAAACAATAATTACTACAATGAAAGTAATAATGACTAATAATGCACCAAATGTTACAACTCAAGCCTTAATACCTTTTCTTGTTGTATAGATAGCAGTAGAAATAGTTTGAGATGAACCATTAATTAAACTTGTAATAATGAAATCATCAAGACTCATTGCTAATACAATAGCACTTGCGGATAATAATGCAGGAGCTAAATAAGGTAAAACAATTTTAAAGAATGTTTTGAATTTAGAATAACCAAGGTCATAACTTGCTCAAACCATATTTCTATTCATCTTTTGCATTTTTGGGAAAATAGCAATAATAGCATATGGTGTACAGAAACTAATATGTGCTAAACAAACAGTAAAAATACCAAAGTCAATTCCCATTGGTAAAACTGTTGAAGTAAACAATAATGCTAATGAAATAGCAGTAATAGGTTCTGGTATTGCTACTGAAACCTTACTTGCTCCAATAATAGTGTTAACATATTTATTCTTTGCATTTCATATACCAAAGCAGGTTATTGTGGCAATTAATACAGAAATAGGGACAACTATTACTGAAATAATTAATGAATTAAATAAAGCATTTAAGAATTCGTTATCCTGGAATAACTTAATATAGTTAATAAAATCAGGAACTCCGAAGTTTAGAATAATGTTTCCACGATCTGTTTGACCATTAAAACTTAATAAGATAATAACAATCAAAGGAATGTAGATCGCAGCCAAAATTAAGAAGATGTAGAATCTTCTAAAGAATCAACCAGTTCTTTGTCTTGCTCCAATATGTTTAGGAGGTTTGGCTACTAATCGCATTATTTAACCCTCCTATGTCTTAAATTGAATAGCTTAGGAATAAAAGCAATAATCAAATATAAAACTAAGACAAAGATACTAACAACTAATGATAGTGAACTACTTCTTGCTAAAGCAATGTCACTAATTAGTCCTTCTTCACCTTCTTGAACAATAATGTCACCAATAGTAGCATTGTTTGAAGCATTATTTAAGAATTGAGGAACTGCAACAGTTGTAACAGCTGGTAAGAATACTAATGTTAAACCTGCAAAGAATGCAGTTTTAGAATAAGGTAAAACAATCTTAAAGAATGTCTTAACCATGTTTTGTCCTAAGTCTTGACTGGCAAAGACTAAGTTTCTTGGCATGTCATCTAACACGTTATATAAAGGTAAGATCATAAATGGAATATAGATATATACCAAACCAATAACAGTAAAGATATGTCCTGCTGTTGAGTTTGAATAACCAGCGCAAATATCAAAGAATGTCTTTAAACCAATCAATTTAACTAAAAGACTTGATCATATTGGTGCAGTAATTAGAATAGCTACAACCGCTTTAAAACTCTTAGAACGGTTAAAAGCCATAATGTAAGCAAATGGATAAGCTATCACTGTACAAATGGCCGTTGCTGCTAAAGCAAGACCAATTGATAAGAAGATCTTACCAAAGATGAATCCATTCATAATTGATCAGTTAAGACCAACTCCACCAGAACTAGTTGGTAAGAATGACTTAACAACAACCATTATTAAAGGAACAATGAATAATAGCAATGACATTAAAACAAAAGGTAGAACAAGTAATAGTTTCTTATTAAATCTTGTTCTTGGTTTTAATAGTCTAATGTTTACCCTACGGTTGTGGGAAATAATATCTGCCATTATTTGTCCCTCTTTTTAGGTATGATTGGTGTAGCATACTTGAAATTTCATCTAACACCAATCTTATCATTCACCTTAAGGTGTTGGTTTGTATGAAGTGTAATTTCTGTTTTATCTTTTGTCATACACTTCACTTCATACAATGTACCTTTATATAAAATAGTTTTAACTCTAGCCATCATATAAGCATGGTTAGGTCAACATATTTCCACATCTTCAGGTCTAACTAATAACTTGAATTCAGAATTTCTTTTCATTGTTAATTCAAGTTCTTTGTTAGTAATAACATACTTAAGAGTTTTATCACCAATCTTAATTTTGTTATTTCCTAAGTATGTTGCATCAATAAAGTTTGCTTGACCAATAAAGTTAGCAACTCATGTGTTGCTTGGGTGTTCATAAATATTTCTTGGTGAACCAAATTGTTCAATCTTACCTTTAGACATAACAATAATGTTATCAGATAGTCTTAAAGCTTCTTCTTGATCGTGAGTTACAAGAATAAAGTTAATCTTAAGTTCATTGTGAATACGTTTTAACTCTTCTTGCATCTTTGTACGAACTTTAGCATCAAGAGCAGATAAAGGTTCGTCCAATAATAAGATTTGTGGTTTAACAACGATAGCTCTTGCTAAAGCAACACGTTGTTGCATACCACCAGATAAATCTTTAGGATATTTATTTTCTGATCCTTCTAGACCAACTAATTCAATCGCTTCTTTAGCTTTTTGTTCAATTTCTTTTTTAGTTAATGGTCTAGTTGTGTGAAGTTTTTCAAATTGTTCAACTACTTTTTGTGGGTAGTTTTCTCAATATGAAATTCATTGGTCATCATCATTGTACTTAGCAATTAATTTATCAACCTTTTTATCAATAGGTTGTTTGTATGTGTAAAGTTTAATTAGGTTGTAAACTTTCTTTTCAGTAGTTGACATACCTTTGGTATCAAACTTAATATATCTTCTAACACCAAAGATAGATCTTAATTTTTCATATCTAATTTTTCTAGCATTTGTTCTAGTTAATTTAAATCCTTCAAAATCAGGATTGTGTTTTGCCATTTGCTTTTCTAAATAATAGATTTGTGCTTGGAATTGGTCAAAACGCATATCTTGAATTTTAAATAAATCTTCATTTTTAGAATATGCAAGCTTAGCTTTAATAATTTCTTTATCAAGTTTTACTTGATCTTTTTTAATTTCTTCTATTTCTTTAGTGGCTTTAGCAATAGCATTCTTTTTAACTTTAGCTAATTGGTTATACAGTTTGCTTGGAACATTTTCCAATTCTGTTCTCATAATCTTTAAACCATAACAAATGTTTTCAAAGATTGTCATATTTGGGAATAGGGCATAATCTTGGAAAACAGTTGCAGTTGGACGCATGTGAATTGGAAGGTCTTTGATGTCAATACCATTAACAATAATTTTTCCAGTAGTTGGCATTTCAAAACCAGCAAGCATCTTTAACAATGTTGTCTTACCACATCCAGATGGACCAAGGATAGTAACAAACTTACCTTTATCAATAGAAATATTGATGTTACTACAAGCTAAGTAACCATCATCATATCTTTTAGCGATATTTTTAAGTTGTATAAAAGGTGTGTTTGCCATTATTATTTACCTGATCCTTTTTTCAAGACATATTTGTCAATAACTGTGCTTGCAAAGTTAGTGACATTTACGCCTTTGATAACATGATTAGCTTCTTTCTTAACATAATCAGGAGAATAAGCAGGAACAAATGAATGTTTAGATAGTTTAAGTGCTGGAATATCATTTTGGCCATCACCTAAAATTAGAACCTTTTCTGGATCTACATGAATTAGTTCAAATAATTTTTTAGCAGCAAAACCTTTGTGAATTCCTTTTTTGTTAATTTCTAGGTTAACAGTTGATGATAAACAAATTTCAAGGTTAGGGAATTTCTTTTTAAGTTCATCTCTTCCCTTCAATGCTCGTTTAGGATCTGGGAATTTAACAACAAACTTATAGCAAATAATATCCTTTGGATATTTTGTTATGTAAATAGGTTTAGTTGCATTTCATGGATCGTATTGATCTTCTGAACCAGTCTTATTAAAGTTAAATGGTTTTCAGAATGATGGGTTGTAGAACAATAAATCAATTGAGTGTTGGTAAATAATAAATCCCAAATTGCCTTTTGCTTTATCGGCATAATCAACTAAGATTTTGAAAATCTTCTTAGCGTCTGATTCATCAATTGGTGATTGAGAAATATATTTCTTTGTGAAAATATCAAAAATAGTTGCACCATTATTTCCAATAACATAAACGTTTGTTTTTGGATTTAATTCCATTGATTCAACAATTCTCAAACAATCATGAATACTTCTACCACTAGCAATAGCTAAAGGAATAAAATGATTACTACATTGTTGTAATGCAAGTTTTGTTTGATGAGAAAATAATTTTGTTTTGTTATCAATTAATGTTCCATCTAAATCTGTAAAGATTAATTTGAATGTTTCATCATCAACATCTTTGATAACATAATCATAGATTGCTTCTTTGACACCTTTAGATTTATGGCTAGTAACAGTATCACAATGATCTCTAAAGTTTAAATTCTTTGGAGAGATACCAATTGATAATGATGAATTCATAAAACCAGATAAATCATTGAACGAATCGCCCATAGATACTATTTCATTTTTAGAAATACCATATTTCTTAGCAAAGTAATTAATGGCATACCCTTTGTTAATTCCTTTAGGAGTAACTTCAATTAATCTTGGTGATGAATGTGAAATAGTTACAACATTATGTAAGTTGTTAGCAATTAATTCGCTATACACTTTTGCAATAACTGATTTCCTTGGAGAAAGAATATCAATCTTAAATGATTTAAGATCATTCATATCAGGAATTTTTCTTAAATGAGCTAAATGATATCCTAATGCCATATAGTGGTGCATTGGATAAATGTATACTGATTTACTCTTTACACCTTTAGGAGAAAAGAATCAAATGTTAGCTCCTCTGTGGTGACTAACAATTTCATAAATTCTTTTGCAGTATTCATGACTAATGGTTGAAGTTATAACTTCACCATCACTAAAATCTTTTATGTATGAACCATTTAAACTAGAAAGCAATTTTAATTTATGTTTTCCAGCAGATTGAATTCGATTAATAATTTTTTCAACAGCCCAAGGTGGTCTTCCTGTGTTAATAAATGGAATTCCGCCAGCAGAAATATAGTCTTGAATAGCTAAACAGTCAGCTTTTTTTGCTCGTCTTAAAATGGGAGAAAGCAATGTTCCATCCAAGTCAAGTGATAACAATTTGTACGATGTTTTTTTGTTATTCATTTTCCTAAAATAAAATAATTGAAAATATTATTTTCAATTAAATAATAACAAAAAAATAAAATTATTTAAATATATTTAATATATTTTATAATTAGCAATGTAAAAAGCATTGTGCTAACAGGTAAAAATATGCAAAAAATTAAGATAAGTTCAAGACAAAAACAACTATTAAAAATCATTGTTGAACAATACATCAATGAAGCAACACCAATCTCTAGTAAAGAAGTAATTCATGATTTCTTTAAAGATCTTTCTAGTGCGACAATTCGTAATGAAATGGCATATCTAGAAAAAGTTGGATTAATTGAAAAAACTCACACTTCATCAGGAAGAGTTCCAACTTCTTTAGGATATGAATATTATCGTCAAGAAATTCTTCAACCAACTTTGTCTGTTGATTTAAAAAAGAAATTAACAAAGATTTTTGCTAAGAGATTAACATCTATTGAAACAATCATTGATGAATCAATGGCAGTAATAAATGAAACTTTACATTTACCATCAATTGTTACTACTGGTGAAATTAACGAAACACTAGTAAGAATTGATTTAATTCCTGTTAATGCAAACATGGCAGTTATCATTGTTGTTACATCAAGTGGTAACTTAACAAAGAACACAATCACATTTAATGAAGGCAAAGTATTAAATGATATTGCCACATGTATCAGAATTTTTAATGATAGATTAATTGGTTCTCCACTAGAAAAGATCCCTGAAAAAATTGAAAGTCTAAAAGATATTATTAAAAATAGTGTAGAAAACTATGAATTTATTATGCAAGGATTAATTCAAAAAATCTTTGATCTTAAATATCAATATCACACATCAGTTCATGGAACTAAGTATTTAACAACACAACCTGAATTCCAAAATGATGTAAATAAGTTAAATAAAGTTTTAGATTTATTAGATAAGTCAAGTATTTGACAACAAATTGCTTACCAACAATCTAAAACTGGTAAAACTACTCTAATTACATCAGGTGAAAAAGTTGGAGCTAAAGAATTAGCTATTGCTACAGTTAATGTTAAAGGCAATGATAACTCACACCAAATCTCTGTAGTTGGTCCGAACAGAATGGATTATTCAAAAATTCAAGGTATTCTAGACTTCTTAAAAGAAGAACTTGAAAAGAAATACAATGAATAAAAATAAAGTTGTCTTTGATAAATTTAAAAAGAAATATACCTTTATTTTAGAAAATAAGGATTTATCTGAAGTGATGAACAATCACTATAACAAGAATGGTAGTTTTATTATTTTCTTGTTAGCCTTATTAGAAAACAGATTAGGTCAAAAGAAAATAATGAACAATGTCTTTATTAATAAAGACGAATGAATTGAATTATTTATTTCTTTATATAGTGAACCAAAATCAAAAGAATTAGTTAGTAAGTTAGAAATCAACCCTATTACTCAATTACAACAAACAATAGAATCGTTTGAATGTTTTAACAAATTTACAAATGACTTTATTGATTTTATTAAGAAACACAATTTAAATATTAATATTGATGAAAACAAACTAAAGACAATGATTAAGAATGTGTTTGGTTACATTCTTTATAATTCCATCAATCTAAAGATTCCATATGATTTCAAAGATATTTTGTTAGATCCAGATTACGAAACTAAATATCAATATATCTTGAACAACACTAAATTGTATGCTGCAGCTAAACAATCTATTATTGAAAACTGTAATAATAAAATAAACGACCTAATAGTTTTACTATTAGGCCTATCTAATCAATTAAATTACACAAGGTAATTATTTAAATAACTTACCAACCCTAAATGGGTGATTACCATTCACTATTTGTTTAATTAATAATGGACGTTTACCTTCCATTTGAATTATTTGTAACTTCATTGCATTTTGTCCACATTGAACAACAATTGCTTCATTAGTTAATTGAACAATGTTACCAGGAATAGCATTAGCATATGATGTTACTGGTATAGCTTTATGAATCTTAACAATTTGTCCATCAAATGTTGTGTATGCAATTGGTGAATTGTATAAACCTCTTATAAGAGCATCAACTTCAATGTTGCTCTTTTTTCAATCTATCTTTTCATCTTCTCTAGTGATGTTGTAACCAAAAGTTGCTTGACTTTCATCTTGTGCTGTTGATTTTAAATTCGGATCAAACAACATCATAAAATCTTTAGATATAACTTCACCTGCTAATACACATAGTTTGTCATATAAAGATGTATATGTTTCATCTGAGGCAATATCTATAGGATATTGTTTAATCATATTACCAGCATCCATTTTCTTATCCATGTACATCAAAGTAAAACCTGTTGTTTTTTCTTGATTAATGATTGCTCATTGAATAGGTGCTCCGCCTCTTAATTTAGGTAATAAAGAGGCATGTAAGTTAACGCATTTATATTTAGGTAATTCCAAAATGTTTGTCGGAATAAATTGTCCAAAAGCGCAAGTGAAAATTAAATCTGGTGCATATGATTTAATTTGTTCATACAAATTAGAAACTTTACTATCTTGTAAGACAGGAATGTTATGATCAAGTGCTAATTGTTTAACTGGTGAATAAACTACTTCTTTATGTCTACCAGATGGTTTATCAGGTTGACATACAACAGCAACAACAGTAATATCTTTATGTTCTAAAATAGCAGCCAAACATACAGCTGCTATTTTTGGTGTTCCCATAAAGATTACTTTCTTACTACTTTGCATGTTTCTTAGCTTTCTTTTGAATCTTAAGTAAACGTTTTTGTTCTTTCTTGGTTTCAGCTGCTTTCTTTTTAGCCATCTTTTCTTCCATAGCAGCAGCTTTAGCTGCTTCAGCATATCTTACTGGAGCAATTCATTCCATTTCTGTATCGTAATCTAATTGTCTGTTAATAACAATCTTACGATCATATTGTTTTTTAGAAATCTTTGTGTTAATTACTTCACATTCAAAACAACGTGGTAAATCTTTCTTGCCTGTCTTTGTATCTCTTGTTTCAAAAACAACAACAAATAAATCTCTAGCTTTTGGTGCTTCTAATAATTTCTTACCTTGAGCTTTTAATTTCTTGTTAGCTTCTTTTCTTTGTCATTTTCTAATCTTTAATTCAAAGTTTTTATTTTTCTTATATGGATCAGAACCTTGTGGATTAACCATATCTACATGGTTTCTTTTACATACGTAACTATCAACAATTTCTTTTCCTTGTTCATTGTTGTCTTTTAAAAATTGTTTGATTGTCTTTCAAACTTCATCTTTATTTTTTCTTGATGATAGAAAAGGGTTAGCTTCTCTATTAGCTTTACGCTTTTTATATCATGCATAAATGGCTATACCAACGATAACCAATAGAAGTAAAGGCATTAAATTACCAGCCATAGCTACCCTCCTAAAACTATTTTTCCAATTATATTTTATTTAAATTAAAAATATGTATATAATTATAAAACTAAAAATTAAGGATTTGTACACATGGCAAATATTAAATCAAACGTTAAAACCAAGAAACAATCAGACAAAAGACACGCTCAAAACAGAGTTGCTTTGTCTAATTTAAAAAATGACACAAAGAAAGTTAGATCAACAAACAATAAAGCTGATTTAAATAAACTTTACGGTCGTGCTGATAGCTTATCTAGAAAGCATATCATCCACAAAAACAAAGCTAATAGAATTAAATCTAGAAACGCTAAAGCTTTAAACAAATCTACTAAGAAATAATGAAACTTAAAACAATCCTAAAAATTTCTACACCTATAGCAATGGTTGGAGTAATGACTCCAATCATTACTTCTTGTGGTGGCAATTCATTCAGTTTTGAATATGGTGAAAACATAAATTGTTTAAAAAAAGAAAAAGGTGAAGGCGCAATACCTTACCATTCAATCAAATCTGTTGCTAATGCTGCTAGAAAACATGCTGACAGATGCACAATTTCACCAATCTCTGTTACAACAATTAATAATAATTTAGAAACAAGCGATAAAAACTTCAAAAATTGTTATTTTGATTTGATTGCATCTATCACAATTTTAGGTACATATGATTCATCTAATCCAACTCCTATAAAAATTACTGATTGAAGTGATAATTTAGGATCTCATACATTTTCATTTAAACTTTGATGAAATGATGTCGAACTAAAAAATATTGAAGTAACAAACGACTCTATTTATTATTATGCTCCTGCAATTGGTGATCACATATCAATTGTTGTTCCTAACTCTGGTGGAGCTGATATTATGTTTCCATCATACACATATCAAGATTGTGTAGCTAGTGAAATATAGAAGAAAGGATTAACCATGGCTGATAAAATACTTTTAACAAAAGAAAAAGAACAAGAAATTAAAAAAGAATTAGAACGTTTAATTCAAGAAGAACGTCCTAAAGTTATTAAAGCAATCCAAGAAGCCAGAGAACAGGGTGACCTTTCTGAAAATGCTGACTATGATGCTGCCAAAAACAGACAAGCAGAAATTGAAGCAAGAATTAAAGAATATGAAAACATCTTAAACTTTGCTGAAATTATTGATGACAAAGCATCAAAAAAAGCAGCTAACAAAGTTAAAGTTGGTACTAAAGTTAAAATCTTGGATATGTCTGACGATGAAACATATGAATATGCTATCGTTGGTGAAGTAGAAGCAGATCCAGATCAAGACAAAATTTCTAACGTTTCTCCTCTAGCTATGGCGGTTTTAGATCATGAAGAAAACGACATAGTTGAAATCAAAGGTGTAGAGAAACCTTATAAAGTTAAAATCCTAAAAATTTCCCGTTTATAAGATATAATGTAAAGCACGTTTAATTGTGCTATTCATGGACAGATAGCGAAGCGGCCAAACGCAGCTGACTGTAAATCAGCCTCCCTCGGATTCAGTGGTTCAAATCCACTTCTGTCCACCATTAATTGGGTTGTAGCCAAGCGGTAAGGCATCAGATTTTGATTCTGACATGCGTTGGTTCGAATCCAACCTACCCAGCCAATTATGTCCCACTAGCTCAGTGGTAGAGCATTTCACTTTTAATGAAGGGGTCCGGAGTTCGAGTCTCCGGTGGGGCACCATTTATGCTGAAGTGGCGGAATGGTAGACGCACAGGACTTAAAATCCTGTGGTAGCAATACCGTGAGGGTTCAAGTCCCTCTTTCAGCACCATTGTTGCGGGTATAGTTCAATGGTAGAACTATAGCCTTCCAAGCTATTAATGTGGGTTCGATTCCCATTACCCGCTCCAATAAGGACAACTTAAACCAGGCAAGCCCTGGTTTTTTCTTTTGTTTCAAATTAAAACTCTTATAATTTCATATATGAAAAATCCATATTTCAAGTTTATTCAAATTGATCCAAAGATAGTGGAATCATTTATTAATAAACATCCAAGTTTAGAAACTTTTATCGATAAGACTAAACCTTTTTATGTTCGTGTAACTAAAAAGATTTATGCTGGATTAATTCATACAATTATTTCTCAAGATGAAACAAACGCAAATGTTTTAGTGATTTGAAACCAATTAGTGGATGCTGTTAAAAAGGTCAGTGCTAAAAGAGTTAGTAAACTAACAGATGAACAATTATTAAAAATCTTAGGTAAGAAAGCAGAACTAATTAAAAGAATAACAAATGATGTAATAAATGGGAATTTAGATTTAAAAACATTATCTAAACAACCTGAAGCACTAATCTATGATACTTTAAGATCATATCAAGGTTTAAACATTAACACTATTCAAACATTTGCTTTGTTTAGTTGTTTTAAACAAGATGTATTATGTGAACATGATCTAGACTTTATAAAAGGATTGAAAATCTTTTTAAATAAACAAAAGATAGATGAACAAGATATAAATCATATTAAAATAGAATATAGAGGACAATTAACCTTATTTAGTCTTTGTATGTGAAGATTAAATAACGAAAGGTCAGGAAATTAATGAATTTAAAAAACGAATCTGTTGTTACATTTATTAAAGAAGAGATCTTAGCTGCAATTAGAAAGTTTGAAGCTAAATATCATGCAACTCAACCAATTGTTGATTTTGCCAATATAAATGTAGACAAAACAAGAAACTCTAAATATGGAGACTTTACAACTAATGTTGTATTGTCTTTACAATTAGGTAATGTTAACAAAATTGAAGCAGCTAAAGAAATAGCTGAATTAATTAATCCTAACTCTTTTGCTAAAATCGAAGTTGCAGGTCCTGGCTTTATTAACTTTTATTTAAATGATTTAACTAAACAATTATTATTAGAAGCAATTGATTCTGAAGGCGACAGTTACGGTCAACTTAAGAAAAAGAAACTATGATACAACATTGAATTTGTATCAGCTAACCCTACAGGGTTATTACATATTGGCCATGCACGTAATGGTGCTTATGGAGATTCATTAGCTAGAATCTTTGAAGCTAATGGTATTAAAGTAGATCGTGAATACTATATTAATGATGGTGGAAACCAAATTAATAAATTAGCTTTATCTGTTTTAATAAGATATTTACAAGACTTTGGTAAACCAGTAGAACTACCAGAAGATAGTTATCATGCTCAAGAAATCATTGAAACAGCTAGATTACTAAAATATCAATATAACGACAAGTTTGTTAATACTAAATTCGATGAAAACAAAATTTTAGATGAAGAAGCAAATAAGATTATTGGTACTTTATCTAAAAACTACTTATTAGGTATTATTAAAGACCACTTAGCTAAGCTAGATGTGAAAATGGATTTATGATCTCCAGAATCATATATCTATGAAAACGACTTGATCAATAAGGCGTTTGCTAAACTATCTAAGTTCTTATATGATGCTGATGGTGCTAAATGATTAAAAACAACTGAATATGGTGATGACAAAGACCGTGTATTAGTTAAATCTGATGGTAACTATACATACTTCACTCCAGATATTGCTTACCATAACTTAAAGTTATCTAGAGGTTATGACAAGATCTTTAATATATGGGGTGCTGATCACAAATCATATGTTGACCGTATGTCTACAGCCATCCAAATGTTAGGATTTAAAAAAGAACAAATGCATGTTTGTATTATGCAAATGGTTCAACTAACTAAAAATGGACAAGAATTTAAAATGTCTAAACGTACTGGTAACAGCTTTACAACAATTGACCTAATCAACTTAATTGGTAAAGATGCTGCTAGATGATATTTAGTTAACCAATCTCTAGATTCACATATCACTATTGATATTGAAAAAGCTGGTAAGAAGAATAATGAAAACGGTTTATTCTATGTTCAATATGCTTATGTAAGAATTAAACAAATCCTTGCTAAAGTTCAAGTTAAGAAATTTAAAGCTATGAATTTATTAACTCACAACATAGAAAAAGAACTTATTAACCAAATGTTCTTCTTTATGCCAACAATTGAAAATATTGGTAAAACATATGAAGTACATAAAATGTGTTTATATTTAACTAACTTAGCTAAATTGTTCCACACATACTATGAACAAGTAAGAATAGGTGATGGTCAAGATAAAGATTTAATAGGTCAAAGACTATATCTAATAGATTGTGTAGCTACAGTAATCAAGAATGGTTTAAAACTAATTGGTGTTAATGTAGTTGACAAAATGTAAAAAAGAGCTATTTGCTCTTTTTTTGTTGTTTCTTAGCTGCTTTTTTAGCTAATCTTGCTTCTATCTTAGGTGCAAGAATTTGTTTTGTATAGTCAAGTTCAGAAAGATGATGTCTTCTTGCGGCTTTTCTATTTTTCATCTTAATAATCATGATTCCATAGTTAACAATTAAACCATTAAAGAATACTCCACCGCATGATTTTCAATCAAATGAGCCTGGAATCATTGTAACAGATAATAACAATGCATAAAGGAATGAAATAGTACAAGCAATTGGTAAGAAGACAGCTCAATTTTGAGATATACCAGATGTATCACGTTTCTTCAAACATTGTACAAATTGTGGTCAGCTAAGTGCTTCTCATGCTGCTGCACCTATAAAACCAAGAACAGTTATCATTGTGTCATCCATTGGGTAACCAACAGGATCTTGTTTAACTAATGGTCTAGTGTAAATAGTAAATAATATTGCAAATAAAGCAAGAATTGCAATAGCAATTGTTAAATATAAGATAAGAGGGAAATATTTTGATTTAGATCTGCGATATCCAGAGTCAATATATTCTCTATGTTGTTTGTTTGTTAAATAAGTAGCTAATTCAAGTTCAGTTTTGTGCAATTTCTTAGCTAATCTCATATGATAGGCTTTTATAGTTAAAATTGTAGAAGCAAAAACAATATCACCTACATAGTATGTTAAAATAGGGACAATCATTCATTGGTGCAATGTTGGAGATGCAGACCATTTAGCATTGCCCATAGCATTTTGAAAGTAATAAGTAAAACCTCATGCTGCTGACACAAGACCCATGATAACAAAAATTAAATATGTTCAAATTGATGTTCCACTAGTATTTTTAGTTTTTGCAATAACATATAGTTGTGAAATTGCTATAACTAATGACATTGCAAGCGAAATGCAACCGACAGCAACGCAAATTGCTTCACCCGCTATACTAGTAGCGCTTTCATTAATGCTTGCAAAAATAGAAAAATTCATTATTAGTAAAATTATATACAAAGTATATAATTTTTAATTATTTATGTGGTTTTATATATTTTTTTGTATATTCTCAATCAGAAAGACCAAAACTTTTTGCTTTTAATACATTCTTGATTTTTAAGATTAAAACTGCAGTATTAATAATCATTCCGCTGCATATTAGTGAAGCTATTACATTTCACCATCCTGTAGAAATAGCCAAAAACAAATCATATGAGAAGCATACAACACATGATAATGGTAAAAAAATAGCTCACGCAAGAGAAATACCACTTGTGTCTTTAGTTTTCATGCATTTTATAAATTGTGGCCAACTCATTGATTCAAAGAAAACTGCAGCTACCACATTAAGAACAAGAACTGACGTAGCAAATCTTTCATATTCTTCAATAGTAATTTGTTTTGGTATACCAATGAAATACAATATTAGCACTATGGCAACACAAACCATCAATGCTATAAATGAAATAATAATCAAAGGATAAAACTTTTTAAGTCAGCTATCTCCTTTTTGTTTATCAAATAATATTTTTGAATATTCCAATTCAGTGATGTTTAATTTTTTGCAAATTCGTAAGTGTTTTATTTTATAGAATAAAATAAAACCAACAAGAACAACGTTAATAAAATTGCTTAATATTGCTGGTGTTAGTGCTGAAACATGTAGAACAATGTTTGTTACATCGCTTGGTATATATAAAACATTAGCTACGTAATTTACAGTAGATCATGTGATTCATAAAAAAGAAGCAACCATAAACAATATGTATGTTGTTAATGATGTACCACTTGTGTTTTTAGTCTTTAGAATTGAATACAATTGTGGTGCTTCAATTGCAATCGACATAAAGATTGAAATATTGCCAAAAATTAAAGATAATATATCGGCTGTAATTGGATTCATTTACAAATTATAAATCTTTTCTAATTGATTTTAATGAATTTCAAATTGACAAAAAACGATAATCTTGCTGACTGTTCATTCTTTTAATTATTAAAAGAATGATGCTATATGTAATTACATCAGATAAAACATTTAATGTCATAGAATCATTGTTAATTAATAATTTGATTTCTTGATGAATATAAAATCTTGTAACAGTTAATAAAACATTTATATATGAGTGTTTTATACCATCTGTATTCATCTTGTTTAATGAATTATTAATAATTTGTTGGTTATCTGCAACAAACTCACTCATTGTTTTAATTAAATATCCTATTAATTGTTTTAAATTAATTGGTTTTAATTTAATGGGGATTGGTAACTTATTTTTTAATTGTTCTCTAACAGCTCATTCTAGTAATTGATCTTTATTGCCAAAGTGGTGATAATAAGTCATTGGTGTAACATCTGCTTGTTTACATATATCTAGTACTTTAACTTTTTGTGGTGTTTTCATTATTTCAAAAATTGCACCAGATAGTGCAAATCTTGTTTTAATAATTCTCTCATCTAAATCTTCATATTTGTATTTCATAATCTTCTCCTTATGGGGTGAATTATATTTATGAAATATAAAGTAAAAAACAAATAAAAAACACACTTGATTTCAAGTGTGATTTTTACTATTTTTTGTCTTTTTGAATGCGTGCTAATGGTTTTAAATATTTTTCATAATATTCAATTTCAGTCATACCTAGTTTTTTAGCAGTAATAATATGTTTTACTTTTAATATCATTACACCATAGGCTGAAATTAAACCATTAATAACTGCAGGTAACAACATGCTTCACATAAAGCTTCCATCATGATTTAAACAAATAACAAAGAAAATTAAATCATAAATAGTAATTAGTGTATTAGTAATTGGCAATATAATTGCAAAGAAAGTACTATATGATGTTGTATTTTTTGTTAACAAACATTTAATAAATTGACTTACAGTCATTACCAAGAATGCAACACATGAAATAACTGAAACAATAATCAATCAACCTCATGGACCAGTGATTTCATTTATAAATTGTTCTCAAGGAGTAAGATGATGCATACTATCTTCTCCTTTCACGTTTTGCTTTTAACAATCTTTCAGCAAGTTGCATTTCATTAATGTGATATTGTTTACATAGTTTTAAATGACGCAACTTAATTGTGAAAGAGATAGCATTAACTGTTACGTTTAATACATTAGTTAAAATGTTTGGAACTAATGATAGTCATGCTCACATAGTAGAATCTGGTCTTTCTTGCATTGATCTGATAGCATTACCAATACCTCATGAACCCATTAAGGCTGCAGAAGTGATAAAGGCTATATAAGCAATAACCGTCATTGATGCTGTGTTCTTAGTTTTAATAATTTTTATAAATTGTGGGATTGCATACGAGCAAACACAACCAAAAATTGTTCAACCAAGAATAGTAGCCCCTAGGGCTAGAATTTGTTCTAAATCCATAATCTTATATTTTTGTCTTATTTATTTAGTTCAACTAAACCAGCAAGTTTTTCCTTAGCGTTAGCTTCAGAACCTTTGAATAGTTTAGCAGCTTGTTCAGGAGCTTTCTTAACAAGTGATGCATATCTTGCTTCACCTTTTAAGAATTCTTCATAGTTACCTTGAGGTGTTGGAGTTGAGTCAAGAGTAAACTTCTTAGCAGCTGTTGGATTGTAACGATATAGTTGTCAGTAACCAGCTTCAACAGCTTTCTTCATTTCAATTTGTGAGTTAGACATATTGAAACCATGGTTAATACATGGAGAGTAAGCAATGATTAAAGATACACCATTGTAAGCTTCAGCTTCAGTGATTGCTTTAATAAATTGTTGTTGGTCAGCACCAAGAGCAACTTGAGCAACATATACATCTTTATATGTCATAGCAATACCACCAAGGTCTTTCTTTCTTGTTGGTTTACCAGCAGCTGTAAACTTAGCAACTGAACCCATTGGAGATGATTTAGATGCTTGACCACCAGTGTTAGAGTAAACTTCAGTATCTACTACTAAAATGTTTACATTTTCACCAGAAGCTAGAACATGGTCTAAACCACCAAAGCCAATATCGTATGCTCAACCATCACCACCGATGATTCATACTGACTTCTTAGAAATTTGGTCAAGGTTTGTTAAAATCTTTTCCATACAGTGGCAATCATTGTCACAGATTGGACCTTGTGCTTTTGCAGCAGCTTCTAGAGCAGGAATGTATTTTTCAACATCTTCATCATCTTTGTGAGCCATTACGTCAGCAATTGCTTTCTTTAATTCAGCAGATGCTTTTTCACTCTTAGCAACTGTTTCTAAGTGTTTAAATAGATCTTCTCTACGGTATCTTAAACCTAGAGCCATACCTAAACCAAATTCAGCATTATCTTCAAATAATGAGTTAGCTCAGCTTGGTCCACGACCTTCTTTGTCTTTACAATATGGAACAGTTGGGAATGCACCACCATAGATTGATGAACATCCTGTTGCGTTAGCAACTACCATTCTCTTACCAAATAATTGGCTAATAGTCTTAATATATGGTGTTTCACCACAACCAGCACAAGCACCACTAAATTCAAAGTAAGGAGCTTCAAATTGAATACCCTTAACTGTTGTTTTAGCAAATGGTGTTGGCAAAGAAGTTAGAGTAGTGAAGAAGTCTCAGTTTAAAGATTCTTCAGTTAATCTAGTATTGATTGGTTTCATAACCAATGCTTGTTTTTCTTTATTTTTGTTAGCAGGACATACTTTAGTACATGATCCACAACCTGTACAGTCAGCAGCAGATACTTGAATTCTAAATTTAGCATCTTTGTTTCCAGTCATTGGTACAACCTTGAATGACTTAGGAGCTTTAGCTAATTGAGAAGCATCAATTGCTTTTGATCTAATTGCAGCATGTGGACAAACTAGTGTACATTGACCACATTGTAAACAGTTTTCAGGAATTCATTCTGGAACTGTGTTAGCAATAGCACGTTTTTCATATTGTGTTGTTGCAGTTGGAACAGCACCATCAGGTTTGAAGGCACTTACTGGTAAGCTGTCACCTCTGTGTTGATCAATAATAGCACAGAAGTTTTTATAGAAGTCAGAAGCATGAGATAAACTGAATGGTTCTGGGTTAGCATTCATATCAAGAGCTTTAACATCTACTTCGTGTAAGTCACTTGTAGCTGCATCAATAGCTTTCATGTTAGCAGCAACAACTGCATCACCTTTACGGCTATATAGTTTAATAACAGAATCCTTCATTTGTTTTTCACAAGTTTCATAAGGAACAATGTTTGTAATCTTGAAGAAACAAGATTGCATAATAACATTGATTCTGTTTCCTAAACCTGCAGCTTGTGCTACTTTGTAAGCATCAATTGTGTAAAGTTTAGCATTAAGTTTTTGAATCTTTTCTTTAAATGCTTTTGGTATGTGTTTACCAATTTCGTTTGCTGGTCAGATTGAGTTTAATAATACACAACCATTTGGTTTTAAACCTTCAAGTACATCATACTTGTTTACATATGTAAAGTTGTGAACAGCAATGAAATCTGAATGTTGTAAGAAGTATGGACTTCTAATAACATTGTCAGACATTCTTAAGTGAGAAATTGTTAAACCACCAGATTTCTTAGAGTCATATTCAAAGAAACCTTGAATATATTTATTTGTGTTTTGACCAATAATCTTGATACTTGATTTGTTGGCTGAAATAGTACCATCTGATCCTAAACCTCAGAACTTACATTCATAGTAGTCATTGTCTAAATGAACTTCTTTAGATAGAGGTGGTAATGATAAATGAGTTACATCATCATTAATACCTACAGTAAATCTTGGAATTGGTTTATCACTTGCCATGTTAGCATAAATTTGATAAACACATGTTGGTGTAAATTCTTTTCCACCTAAACCAAATCTACCAGCTAAGACTTTAATGTCGTTTCTGTTCATTTGGTTAAGAGCCATTACTACATCTTGGTATAATGGTTCACCATTAGATCCTGGTTCTTTTGTTCTATCAAGAACAGTAATTTTCTTAACTGTTTTTGGTAAAGCAGCAACAAAAGCTTTAGAGTTAAATGGACGGTATAAGTGAACTTTTACTAAACCGTATTTCTTAGCTTCTTTTTTGTTTAGTGTATCTAATGATTCATGGATGGCATCAGCACCAGAACCCATAACAACAACTACATCTGTCGCATCTTGAGCACCATAGTAATTAAATGGAGCATATTGTCTTCCAGTTAATTCACCAAGTTGCTTCATAGCTTTTTCAACTTCTGTAAAAGCAACATCATAGTTCTTGTTGTTTGCTTCTCTGTTTTGGAAGTATGTGTCACCATTTTC